>NZ_AP023027.1:1367500-1967500 GCF_014467075.1 Anaerostipes caccae L1-92 | reverse complement strand
GGAAGCCCTGACCATGCTCATGGAATGGAAGATGGCAAACGAGGCTACCAAAGCAGAAGACGCCGACAAGCATGAAGAGATCTGTGCTGCCAAGAATGCTCTGATGTATTATAAAGACCTTGACTTAAAGGGCGGGGTGCTGAGAAGTGACGGAAAGATTATTGCGTTTGCCATAGGGGAGGGAACAACAGAAGATACCTTTGTTGTTCATTTTGAGAAGGCGTTCGGAGAGATACAGGGAGCCTACCCGATGATCAATCAGCAGTTTATTCTGCACGAAGCCATGGATTATCAGTTTATCAACAGAGAGGAAGATTTGGGGGAAGAAGGACTCCGGAAGGCAAAACTTTCTTACCGTCCTTCGGAACTGCTGGAAAAAGGCCTGCTAAAATATAAGTAATTCATTGACACTATTGGTCTATAAATGTAGAATTATTATAATATAACGATTAGGAGGTACTTTCTATGAAACATTTAATCGATCCGATGGATTTGTCTGTGGATGACGTCGACAGGCTTTTGAATCTTGCGGATGATATTTCTTCCATGCCGGAGAAGTACAGGGAAGTATGCAGATATAAGAAGCTGGCAACACTATTTTTTGAACCAAGTACCAGGACAAGGCTCAGTTTTGAAGCGGCTATGCTGGAGTTAGGAGGCAGTGTACTTGGCTTTTCTTCTGCTAATTCTTCCTCAGCAGCAAAAGGAGAAAGTATCGCCGACACAGCGCGGACTGTGGCCTGCTACGCAGATATCATCGCTATGCGCCATCCGAAGGAGGGAGCTCCGTATGTCGCTTCCAGACATGTGGACATCCCGATCATCAATGCAGGGGACGGAGGACACAACCATCCGACCCAGACACTCACCGACCTTCTGACCATAAGGAGGGAAAAAGGAAGACTTAAAAATCTGACCATCGGATTCTGCGGGGACTTGAAGTTCGGGCGCACCGTGCACTCTCTGATCAAAGCCCTTTCAAGGTATGAGGATATCAGTTTCATCATGATCTCTCCGGAGGAGCTTCAGATACCGGAATATCTGAAAAAAGACGTATTTGAAAAGAAGAATATTCCGTTCCGTGAAGTCAGGAAGATGGAAGAAGTCATGCCGGAACTGGATATCATATATATGACCAGAGTTCAGAGAGAACGATTTTTTAACGAGGCCGATTATGTCCGATTAAAGGACAGCTACATTCTGGACCCTGAGAAGTTAAAGAAGGCAAAAGAAGACCTGTCCATCCTGCACCCGCTGCCGAGAGTCAATGAGATTTCTGTCAAAGTGGACGAGGACCCGAGAGCCTGCTATTTCAGACAGGCACTGAACGGCAAACACGTGAGGATGGCACTGATCATGGATTTATTGGGGGTTACGGCATGAACATAGACAGTATAAAGAACGGAATCGTTTTAGACCATATCACAGCCGGAAAAGGCATGGATATTTACTATCAGCTGGGACTTGACAAACTGGACTGCAGTATCGCGATCATTCAGAATGCCAAGAGCAATAAACTTGGCAAGAAAGACATCATCAAGATTTCCAATAACTTTGATATCGATCTGGATGTGCTGGGATATGTAGACCCCAATGCCACCGTATGCATCATTGAGGACGGAAAGCTGAAATCTAAACATAAGGTCGGGCTTCCGGAGGTCATCACCAACATTGCAAGATGCAAAAATCCGAGGTGCATTACTTCCACAGAGCAGGAGATCGATCATACATTCAAACTTGTGGACAGAGAAAATAAGGTTTACAGATGCATTTACTGTGAATCAAAGTTAAAAAATAATTAATCTGGAGTGGCTGCCAATGGAGCAAAACAGTAAAACAAAAATAAACCGTGTAAAAAAAGATATCAGCAATCCCAAGAGTTTTACGGCTCCCGATGAACTCCGTCAGCAGCTGATGGAGACGATGAAGAGCCTGTACAGCGATGAAGATATAGAGATGGTGAGCAGGGCCTACGATATGGCTTTTGAAGCCCATAAGGACCAGAAGAGGAAGTCCGGGGAACCCTATATTATTCATCCTATTTGTGTCGCCATTATCCTGGCCGAACTGGAACTGGACCGGGAGACGATCATTGCCGGTTTGCTGCACGATGTGGTGGAAGACACAGACGTGACATATGAAGACGTAGTCCGGGAGTTTGGGGTGGAGGTTGCCCAGCTTGTGGACGGTGTCACGAAGTTGGGCCAGTTAAGTTATTCCAAGGACAAGATCGAAGTACAGGCGGAGAATTTACGGAAGATGTTCCTTGCCATGGCCAAGGACATCAGGGTCATACTGATCAAACTGGCAGACCGTCTGCACAACATGCGCACCATGCAGTTTATGAAGCCTGAAAAGCAGAAGGAAAAGTCCAGAGAGACTATGGACATCTATGCGCCTATCGCCCACAGGCTTGGTATTTCCAAGATCAAGGTGGAACTGGACGATTTGTCTTTGAGATATCTGAAGCCGGATGTCTACAAGGAACTGGAACATTCCCTGGACTCCCAGAAGGTACGCAGGGAAGCTTACATCAAAGAGATCGTCGATGAAGTCAGCGGTCATATTGAGCGGAGCGGCATCAAGGCGGAGATCGACGGGCGGGTGAAGCATTTTTTCAGCATTTATAAGAAAATGGTGAATCAGAATAAGACTCTGGATCAGATTTACGATCTGTTTGCGGTGCGGATCAAAGTGGATACGGTCAAGGACTGTTATGCGGCTCTGGGAGTAATTCATGAGATGTATAAGCCTATTCCCGGGAGATTCAAGGACTATATCGCCATGCCAAAACAGAATATGTACCAGTCGCTCCATACGACGCTGATCGGGCCGGAAGGACATCCTTTTGAAATCCAGATCCGGACATTTGAGATGCACAGGATCGCTGAATACGGTATTGCCGCCCATTGGAAGTACAAAGAAAAAAGCAGCAGCGTGGGCGTCAACAAAGAAGAGGAAAAGCTGAGTTGGCTTCGGGAGATCCTCGAGTGGCAGCAGGACATGGACGATAATAAAGAGTTTTTGTCTCTCCTCAAGACGAATCTGGACCTGTTTGCGGAGCAGGTTTACTGTTTTACCCCAAACGGGGATGTAAAGAGTCTTGCCAACGGCTCCACACCGATTGATTTTGCTTACAGTATTCACAGTGCGGTAGGAAATACGATGGTAGGAGCCAGGGTCAACGGCAGGCAGGTGCCGTTTGAATACCATCTCCAGAACGGAGACCGGGTGGAGGTGATTACCTCACAGAACTCCAAGGGCCCCAGCAGGGACTGGTTAAATATCGTGAAATCCACCCAGGCTAAGAGCAAGATCAATCAATGGTTTAAGACTCAGTTTAAAGAAGAAAATATTGTCAAAGGCAAGGAGATGCTTGAGAAGTACTGCAGGGGCAAGAGAATTGAACTGTCAAGCTACTTAAAGCCGGAATACATTAAAAAAGTACAGCTCAAATATGGATTTAAAGACTGGGAGTCTGTGTGCGCAGCCGTGGGACACGGCGGACTGAAAGAGGGCCAGGTTGTCAATAAGCTGGCGGAGGAGTTCAATAAAGAGCAGAAACAGAAGATTACAGATGAACAGGTTTTGGAGGCGGCAGAACATGTCAGGGAACGGCGTCCGGAAGAGAAACAGAAGGGCGGAATCGTTGTCAAAGGGGTGGACGACGTGGCAGTGCGGTTTTCCAAATGCTGCAATCCGGTTCCCGGAGATGAGATCGTCGGATTCGTCACAAGGGGACGGGGAGTATCCATTCACAGGACAGACTGTGTAAACTTATTAAGCATGTCAGAGACCGACCGCTCCCGCCTGATCGAGGCAGAATGGCAGGAAGGATCTGAGGGCTCCGGACAGACCTATACCACGGAAATTTCGATTTATGCAAACAACCGGAAGGGAATGCTTGCAGATGTATCCAAAGTGTTTTTGGAGCTGGACATCGACATTCTGACGATGAATGTTTCAAATTCCAAAAAAGGAAGGGCTACCCTCAGCATGTCCTTTGACATCAACGGAGTTGCCCAGTTAAATCAAGTGATCGCAAGGATACGCAATATTGAAGGTGTGGTAGACATAGAGAGAAAGGTAGGATAGTTTTTCAGACATGAACGAAAATATTATTTTGATCGGAGCAGGTCTTGGACAGATGCAGACAAACTGTTATATCGCCGGCAACCGCCAGACGAAAGAAGCGCTTGTATTTGATCCGGGAGACGAAGGATACCGGGTGATGGAAATGCTTGAAAAAGAGGGGCTTGAGCTCACGGCAGTCCTTCTGACACACGGACATTTTGACCACGTGATGGCTCTTCCTTATCTGCAGGAGCAAAAGCCGGGGCTGCCGGTTTATCTGCATGAGGATGAGGAAGATGTACTGAGAGAGCCCTCCCTGAATCTGACTTCTATGTTTGGGGAGCCTGTTTCTATGGATGCTGATCATCTCGTAAAAGATGGCCAGATTTTGGATCTTTTAGACACGGAGATACACTGTATTCATGTGCCAGGACATACAAAAGGCGGAGTCTGCTATTATTTCAAAGAACAGGGGTGGCTGATTGCGGGAGATACTCTGTTTCGCCAGAGCATCGGGCGGACAGATTTTCCTACCGGAGATACAGATGCACTGCTGTCAGGCATCCGGGAAAAACTATTCGTTCTGCCGGATGAGACGGAAGTGTATCCGGGACATATGAACAGCACGACCATTGGACTTGAAAAACGGACGAATCCGTTTCTTATGCAGCCATGATCGGACTGATTCAGAACGAAACCCTGTATGAATACGATATCAGAAGCCTGATTCTGGCATTCTGCATTGGAGAAAAGATAGAATTGTCTTCGGAAGGAGATGACAATTCTATCTATGATTTTATATGCAGGGTCTTCTGCGATGAGGAGGAAACACTTCTGGAACTGAGGACCGGGGAATCTGTCATTTCCGAGAAAGTCAGAGGAGACTTCAGGGACAAGAGGAACTTCAAAAACAGCCTGAAGGCGGCTCTGTACCGTCTGCTGTCCTGTTATTTTCAAAAAGAACTGCCCTGGGGAACATTAAACGGCATCCGTCCCACAAAGCTTGTGTTTGAGGACTGCCTGCGGGGGAAATCCAGGGCAGATATGCAAGCGAAACTGTGCCGGGATTATCTGGTCAGCGAAGAAAAGGCAGATCTTTGTGTATCTGTGGGAATAAAAGAGACAGAACTGCTGAAAAATATCACCTATGAAAGCGGATACAGTCTGTATGTGGGGATTCCGTTTTGTCCAAGCACATGCCTGTACTGTTCTTTTACGTCGTATCCGATTTCGGCATACAGGGAGTATGCAGATCATTACCTAGACGCCCTGATCCGGGAGATCCACTATATAGGAGAGCAGTACAGGGACAGGGAGATGATCAGCCTGTATGTGGGAGGGGGAACACCTACTACCCTTTCTCCAGAGCAGCTTGAGCGTCTGTTTGGAGAGCTTAAACGATGCTTTGATTTTGGCAGGGTCCGTGAGATTACGGTGGAGGCCGGAAGACCCGACAGCATCACCGCGGAAAAACTTTCCGTACTCTCGGAAAACGGAGTTACAAGGATCAGTATCAATCCCCAGACGATGAACAATGATACACTGAGAAAGATTGGGAGAAACCATACGGCGGAGGATGTGGCTGACAGCTTTCATGCTGCCAGAAAAGCAGGATTTGACAACATTAACATGGACACGATCTGCGGACTTCCTGGAGAAGGAATCCGGGAACTTGAGACAACCTTTAAGGCTCTTGGGGAACTGGAGCCTGACAGCATCACGGTCCACGCGCTGGCGATCAAGAGAAGCGCTCCCCTGAATCAAATGAGGGATCAGTTTTCTTGCGGTGCCGATGACGAAATGATCCGGTTTGCACAGCGGGCATGCTTTGATCTGGGAATGGAACCTTATTACATGTACCGGCAGAAAAATATTCCCGGAAATTTTGAAAATACAGGCTTTTCTTTGGAAGAAAAAGAATGCCTTTATAATATACTGATTATGGAGGAACTGCATGATATTATTGCAGCAGGTGCCGGCGCTTCATCTAAGATTGTCGGCGGCAGAAGAAACATCCAGAGGGTGGAAAACCTGAAGGATGTCAGACAGTATACGGAACGGATCGAAGAAATGATTTTACGGAAAGATAAATTACTAAAAAGTATGTGTTAGGTGGTGTTATGATATGCCGATGAAATATGAATCCCGGGATGTAGAGACTCCGATTCAGGTCAGTCTGGACGATTCCATCGAACATGGGATCGTTGTGAGCAACCTCGCATATAACGTGGGAAAAGAATTAGGACTGGATGAGGCAGTCTGCTATGATCTGGCAGTGGCGGGCCTGCTGCATGACATCGGAAAAGTCCGGCTGAATTTTTACATGAATGAAAAGGAAGAACAGATTCTTGCAGTAGATGAGACACGCTACCTGCGCATGCATTCTACGATCGGCCATTCGATTCTGGTCGAACACGGCTATGATAATATTGTGCTGGATGCGGTTTTGTACCATCATGAACATTATGACGGCACAGGATATCCGAGCAATCTAAAGAGAGATGAGATCCCGCTGGTGGGCAGGATCATGCATGTCTGCGATATTTTTGGGGCCCTGATCGCCAACCGGGATTACCGGGAGGGATTCTCTGTAGAAACCGCTCTGGAAGTCATGATCGAGGAAGTAAAGAATTTTGACATGAAAGTGTTTCTCGCATTTCAGCGGGTTGCATTTTCGAAAGAAATGCTTAGAATATTAGAAAAGAGTAATCTGCACGATACAGATACAATAAAAGGAGGAACTGCGAATGATAACACAAGCACCGAGAGGGACGAAGGACTGGTTCGGGGAGGAGATGCAGAAACGGACATATCTGGAGAATGTGTTCAAAGACCTGTGTGAGACATATAATATTCATGAAATCATTACCCCTGTTTTTGAGCATACCGTACTGTTTCAGCGAAGCGTGGGAGAGACAACGGATGTGGTCCAGAAAGAGATGTATACTTTTGAAGATAAAGGAAACCGGAGCATCACCTTAAAACCGGAGGGAACTGCGGGTGCCATCCGCGCTTATCTGGAACACGGAATGCAGAACGAACCACAGCCGGTAAAGATGTTTTATATTACCCCGGCTTTCCGATATGAAAAACCACAGAGCGGAAGACTCAGACAGCACCACCAGTTCGGGATTGAGTTTGTAGGGGCAGAAAGTCCTCTGGCAGAAGTGGAACTGATCACACTGGTAACAACGTTTATCAATAAGATTGGGCTCAGTGATGCGAAACTTCACATCAACAGCATCGGATGTTCAAACTGCAGAAAAGATTACAACGAAGCTCTTCTTGCATATCTTCACAGACATGAGGACAAACTTTGTCCAACCTGCCGGGAGAGGATGGAGAAGAATCCTCTGAGAGTCATCGACTGCAAGGTCCCTTCCTGCAAAGAGATTATCAAGGATGCACCGAGAACGATCGACTATCTGGACGAAGAGTGCAGAGAACATTTTGAAGAGCTGAAAAGCCTCCTGGACAGCCTGAATATCCCTTATGAAGTGGACACAGGGATTGTCCGCGGGCTCGATTATTATACAAAGACCGTGTTTGAGTTTGTAAACGGAGAAGGGTTTACTCTGTGCGGCGGAGGAAGATATGACAACTTAGTCCATGAGATCGACGGGAAAGCGTCTATGCCTTCGGTGGGATTCGGCATGGGAGTAGAGCGTATCTTATTTTTCCTCGAAGAGGAGGGAGCAGAACTTCCGGCGGGAAGACCACTGAACCTCTATGTGGGAATTCTCGGAAAAGAAGCTAAGGCAAGAGCCTATGAGATCGTTTCCGGTCTGCGCATGGAAGGATTTAAGGTGGAGACAGACTACCTTGGACGAGGAGTAAAGGCACAGATGAAATATGCAAATAAGCTCCGGGCACAAAACACGATCATTATTGGCGAGAATGAATTAAAAGAAAATAAAGGAAGACTGAAAAACATGGAATCCGGAGAAGAGATAGAAATCTCTTTGGACGATATAAAAAATGCATTATAAGGACAATCGTTTTATAGTGCACAGAGGCAAAAGCTTCTCTGATTATTTGAGATCAGAGAAGCTTTTTATTTTTGTGAGATTTCATGAAATTTATAAAAAATGGAATGTTCTGTGAAGCAGATGCAGACCTGTTTCAGCGAATAGGATCAATCAGAAAAATAATATAAATTTCAGCGTTTTGCACAAAAAATATAGAGTATCATGAGACTTGTTCATGCAAATGGGCTTGACAAACGATAAAATTGGTCCTACCATAAGGGGCAACAAGGGGATTGGTAGAACCAATTTATTTGGAGTGTAACTCGTCGTCCTGAACAGAAAGGAGATTCTGCTTGTGATGTTCATAAAATTTATTTTGGCTTTGCTTCCTATCCTTTGGCTGATGCTTGCCTTAAGCGGCCTTAAAATGCCCGGATACAAAGCCTGTCCTATTTCACTTGCGATCACACTAGTTCTTGCACTGCTTCTTTGGAAAATGCCGCTTGTCGATGCTCTTACCGGAACTTTGGAAGGAGCGGCCATGGGAATCTGGCCGATCTGTCTCGTCATCATCGCGGCCATTTTCACTTACAACCTGACGGTACATACAAAAAATATGGATTTAATTAAACGGATGCTGACCAGCGTATCCAGAGACAAACGGATTCTGATCCTGATCATTGCATGGGGATTTGGAGGATTCATGGAAGGGATGGCCGGCTTTGGAACGGCAGTTGCGATTCCGGCCAGTATCTTATGCGGACTTGGTATCAGCCCGATCTTCGCTGCAACGGTCTGTCTGGTTGCCAATGCAACGCCTACGGCGTTCGGTTCGATCGGTATTCCGACAATCACGGCGGCTTCCGTGAGCGGCCTGGATCCCAGAGGCGTGGCAGTTGCCGTAGTTATGCAGCTTGCAGTCCTGGTAGTCCTGACACCGTTTCTGATGATGATCATGACAGGGGGATCTGTCAAAGGCCTGAAGGGGATCGGCATGATCACACTGCTCTCCGGACTGGGATTTATCATTCCGGAATACCTCACTGCAAAGTTTGTAGGCGCTGAACTCCCGGCGGTGATCGGCTCTGTATGCAGTATGGTCATTACAATCCTGGCGGCAAAGCTTTTAAAGAAAAAAGAAGACCCGGAATACATTTTGAAAGATCTTGATGACTCGGAGCATTCCGGCAGTAAGCCTCTTGGATTAAAAAAGGCAGTTCTCGCATGGCTTCCGTTTCTGCTGATCCTCCTGTTTCTCCTGATCACTTCCAGTCTCGTCCCTGCTGTCCACGATCCGCTGGCGAGCGTAAAGAGTTCTGTTCAGATCTATACAGGTGCCGGAGCCGTCCCATATACCTTTACATGGCTGGCAACACCGGGTGTCCTGATCTTCCTGGCAGCGCTGATCGGAGGAAAAGCACAGGGGGCATCCTGGAAAGAAATCGGAATGGTATTGAAAGACACCCTGATACAGATGTCCAAGACAGTGCTTACGATCGTATCCGTTCTGGCAACAGCAAAAGTCATGGGATACAGCGGGATGATCAGTGACATTGCAGCACTGATAGTGGCGGTCACCGGCTCTTTTTATCCATTGGTGGCACCGCTGATCGGTTCGATCGGAACCTTCGTGACAGGAAGTGCTACATCCTCAAGTGTCCTGTTCACCGGCCTGCAGGTCCAGACAGCCCATACACTTGGAATGAACGATGTCTGGCTGGCTGCGGCCAATACAGTAGGATCCACGGCGGGAAAGATCATCTCACCCCAGAGCATTGCCATTGCTGTGGCAGCCACGGGAACAGTGGGAAAAGAGAGCAGCATACTGAACGGGTCCATGAAATACTTCATTCTGTTTATCGTACTATACGGAGTGATCGCATTTTTGGGACTTAGATTTATTTAAGACATTCTACGGAGGTGACTTATGAAAACGATAAACCTTCCCTATGGAAAAGGGAAATTAACGATTGAGATCCCGGAGGAACGGCTGGCGGGAATCCTCTTATCAAAAGCTCATGACTATCAGGCCAAAATGGAGGAAGAAGAACTGGTAAAAGATGCCCTGCTGCATCCGGTGGGAACACCGAGGCTTAAAGAGCTGGTCAGGGGAAAAGACAATATTGTGATGATTGCCAGCGACCATACCCGTCCGGTTCCGAGCAAGGTGATCATGCCGGCTGTTTTGGAGGAGATCAAGCAGGGAAATCCCGGCGCAAAGGTGACAGTTTTAATCGCCACAGGGTTTCACCGTCCTACCACAAGGGAAGAACTGATCTCAAAATTTGGAGAAGAAACAGTGGATCACCCGGACATTAGATTCGTGGTGCATGAAAGCGGAAAACAGGAAGATATGGTAAGTCTGGGGAAACTTCCGTCCGGAGGGGAACTTCTGATCAATAAAATCGCCTGGGAAGCCGATCTTCTGATCTCGGAAGGATTCATTGAACCTCACTTTTTTGCAGGTTTTTCCGGAGGAAGAAAGAGCGTGCTGCCGGGAGTCTCCAGCAGAACAACAGTACTGGCCAACCACTGCTCGGAGTTTATTGATGATCCCCATGCCAGAACTGGAATTCTTGAAGGAAACCCTATTCACAGAGATATGATCTACGCGGCCGGAAAGGCAAAACTTGCTTTTATCATAAACGTTGTGCTGGATGAAAATAAAAAGGTGATCGAGGCATTTGCCGGACATTATGAAAAAGCTCATGAAAAGGGATGCCGGTTCGTGGATCAGCTTTCAGGAGTGGACGCAGTACCTTCCGATATTGTCATATCCACCAATGGGGGATACCCTCTGGATCAGAATATTTATCAGTCAGTCAAGGGCATGACGGCGGCGGAAGCCACCTGCCAGCCGGGCGGAGTGATTATTATGGCTGCAAGCTGTATTGACGGACATGGTGGTAAGGAGTTGTATGATACTTTTGCAAAAGAAAAAGATAAGGAAAAGATCATGCAGAGATTCCTGGCTACAGACAGGAACTCTACTGTGCCTGATCAATGGGAGTCCCAGATCTTATGCCGTATCCTGTTAAAGTATAAAGTTATCCTGGTGACACAGGCTCCGAAGGATATGGTAGAGGAGATGCAGATGGACTATGCTGACAGCGTAGAAGATGCGATCCGCATGGCCGATGAATATTTGGGCAGAGAAAACAGTAAGATCACTGTAATACCGGACGGCGTAGCAGTGATTGTAAGAAATAGAAACTGAGATTTTTTAGAGGAGGAGAAGATGAGCGAATATGAATATGGCAGAGTGACACAGGAGATCATTGACCGTCTGAATGAGATTACACCCAGACGTGTCTATACGGGAGACGAGATCAATGATGATTTTACCCATGACGAAATGTCAATCTACGGAAAGGCAAAACCCGAAGCGGTAGTAGAACCACTGACGACAGAAGAAGCTGCAGCGGTAATGAAGCTTTGTAATGAACACAAAATTCCTGTGACGCCAAGCGGGGCCAGAACCGGGCTGGTGGGAGGAGCTGTCAGCATCCATGGAGGAATCATACTGTCCATCACAAAGATGAACAAGATCCTCGGCTATGATAAAGAAAATTTTGTCGTGACCATACAGCCCGGAGTTCTGTTAAATGACCTGGCGGAAGATGCAGAAAAACAGGGGCTTTTGTATCCGCCGGACCCGGGAGAAAAATTTGCGACCGTAGGCGGAAATGTAGCAACCAATGCCGGCGGCATGAGGGCAGTAAAATACGGTACGACGAGAGATTATGTCAGGGCGATGACCGTCGTTCTTCCCACAGGTGAGATTGTCAAATTGGGGGCGACAGTTTCTAAAACCAGTTCCGGATACAGCCTGCTGAATCTGATGATCGGATCGGAAGGGACATTGGGAGTCATCACAGAGCTGACGCTGAAATTGATTCCTCAGCCCAAAGCGGTCATCAGCCTGATCATTCCTTATGAAACATTGGAAGACTGCATTGCAACAGTGCCTCAGTTTTTCATGAACCATCTGCATCCGCAGGCTCTGGAGTTCATGGAAAAAGATGTCGTCATGGATACGGAGAAATTTCTGGGAAAGAAGGTTTATCCAAAAGAAATGGAAGGCGTGGAAGTCGGTGCGTATCTGCTGGCTACCTTTGACGGAGATTCGGAAGAACAGCTGGAAGATATCATAGAGGCAGCCTCTGAGATTGTCTTGGAGGCGGGAGCCATTGATGTTCTGGTAGCCGATACACCGGCACTGAAACGTGACGCGTGGGCTGTGAGAAGCGCTCTTTTAGAGGCCATTGAGGCGGATACTGTACTTTTGGATGAATGTGATGTGGTAGTGCCCACAAATAAAATCGCAGAGTTCCTGACCTACACAAAATCACTGGAAGCGGAAGCAGATTTCCGGGTAAAAAGTTTTGGTCATGCCGGGGACGGAAATCTGCATATTTATACATGCAGCAATGACATGCAGGAGGAGGAATTCAGAAAGCAAGTATCAGTATTTATGAAAAAAGTATACGAAAAAGCCACGGAATTCGGAGGACTGATCTCCGGAGAACACGGCATCGGACACGGAAAGCTCGACTATCTGGCAGAATCTGTGGGACCGGTCAGCATGCGTATCATGGAAGGCGTAAAAACTGTTTTTGATCCGAATATGATCCTGAATCCGGGCAAAGTCTGTTACAAGCTGTAAGGAAAATACAAACCATTGATCAATTTAAAAGGAGAAATCAATTATGGCATATTTAATTTCAGAAGAAGCAAACGATTTACTGCAGGACGTAAGAGAGTTTTGTGAGAATGAAGTCAAAGAACAGTGTAAAGAATTTGACCGTTCAGGAGAATGGCCGAAGGAGATCTATGATAAAGCGATTGAGATGCAGCTTCATTCTCTTGAGGTTCCGGAAGAATACGGCGGACCCGGACTTTCCAGAGTGGATGTGGCTGCGCTGATCGAGGAGATGGCTATCGCGGACGCAGGATTTGCCACCACGATTTCTGCCAGCGGGCTGGGAACAAAACCGGTTTTAATCGCAGGGAACGAAGAACAAAAAAAGCATGTCTGTGATCAGATCATCGAGGGCGGATTCGGAGCATTCTGCCTTACTGAGCCTGGAGCAGGTTCCGATGCAGGAGCAGGTACAACAACTGCAGTGAAAGACGGAGACGAATACATACTGAATGGAAGAAAATGCTTTATCACAAACGGCGGAATCGCTTCCTTCTACTGTATTACGGCTATGACCGATAAAAGCAAAGGTGTAAAAGGCATCTCCATGTTCCTTGTAGATGCAGGAACACCGGGACTGAGCACTGGCAATGAAGAAGATAAGATGGGAATTCGTACATCGAATACCTGCGATGTGGTTTTGGAAGACTGCCGGATTCCGGCCAAAAACCTGATCGGAGCGGAAGGAAAAGGTTTTGGCATTGCTATGAAGACTCTTGACCAGGCCAGGGCATGGATGGGATGTGTCGCAGCAGGAATCGCACAGAGGGGCATCAATGAGGCTATTGCCTACGGAAAAGAAAGAATCCAGTTTGGAAAACCGATCATCAAAAATCAGGCACTGCAGTT
Organism: Anaerostipes caccae L1-92; assembly: GCF_014467075.1. NCBI lineage: Bacteria > Bacillati > Bacillota > Clostridia > Lachnospirales > Lachnospiraceae > Anaerostipes > Anaerostipes caccae. The sequence goes on along the minus strand of NZ_AP023027.1, from coordinate 1,953,907 downwards.
TAAGATTGCGGATATGGCGATCAAGACAGAGACAGCCCGCCAGATGGTTGCCCATGCACTGACAAGGATGGATCTTGGACTTTCTCATTCTAAGGAAGCAGCTATTGCAAAATGCTACGCCAGTGATATTGCCATGGAAGTGGCATCAGAAGCCATTCAGATGTTCGGCGGATACGGATACAGCAGAGAATATCCGGTAGAAAAACTTCTCCGTGACGCGAAGATCTTTCAGATTTTCGAGGGAAGCAATGAAATCCAGAGAATCGTCATTGCGAACAATACCATCGGCAGATAAGAAATTGACCGGACAAAGGAGTGAAGATTATGGAAATTTTAGTATGTGTGAAACAGGTGCCGGATGATTCTGTGGAAGTACATTTGACAGCAGAAGGGAAGCCGGATCTTGCAAACATCACACCTGTAGTCAATGCGTTTGACACCTATGCGCTGGAGATGGCTGCACGCCTGAAGGAAGCCGGGGAAGGGGAGATCACCGTCCTGTGCATCGGCGGTGAGGAAGCCAGAAATTCATTAAAAAACTGTCTCGCAGTAGGAGCAGACCATGCATATTTGGTACGGGATGACCGGTTTGACGGTTCGGATTCCAGGGGAATCAGCCATATCCTGATGTGTGCCGCCAAAAAGATTGAGGAAGACACCGGAAAGAAGTTTGATCTGATCTTCTGCGGGAAAGAGGCTACCGACGCTGCCCTGGGACAGGTGGGAGCAGAACTCTCCGAACTGCTGGGCACCGGTGTTATCACCAACGTGATCGGGGTCGAATTCGAAGAAGGACAGGTGTGCGCCAAACAGGAGACGGAAGAAGGCTACCGTCTTATCGAGACAGCGTCTCCGTGTGTTCTGACTGTTACAAAACCGGATTATGACCCGAGATATCCGACGATTAAAAATAAGATGGCAGCCCGGAAAAAGCCGATCGGTACGATCAAGGCAGAAGATCTGTCTATGCTGGAACTCGAAAAAACAGGGGAGGACGGGGCCTTTGTAAAAACTCTTAAACTGTATGAACCGCCGAAAAAAGAGGCCGGAATCAAGATCCAGGAAGAGACAGCGCAGGATTCAGCATTTAAAGCAGTTGCCATGATGGCGGATGCGAAAGTATTCTAAGGAGGAGTTTGCAATGAATATGACAGAATATAAGGATATCGTGGTTTATATTGAGACTGCGGACAAAAGTCCGGTAAAGGTCGGTTTGGAAATGCTCTCTCCTGCCAGAAAAATCGCTGAAAACACGGGCGGGAAGGTCAGAGCAGTTCTGATCGGAGACGGAATTCGGACAGCCGCCCAAAAAGCTGCCGAATCCGGTGCCGATGAAGTGATCTTAATTGAAGACCCTCAATATGAAAGCTTTCATCTGGACTATTTTACCAACGTAATGGAATCAGTAATCAAAGAAGAGAAGCCTGTTGCAGTGCTGGTAGGAGGAACTCAGGACGGCAAGGATCTTGCTCCAAGACTGGCTGCCAGATTAAAGACTGGATGTGTTTCTGACGTCATGGATCTAAGGACAGAGGATGGAAAAATAGTCTATACCTGCCCGCTTTATGGAGGAACGGTACTTCAGGATGTGGTAATGGAAACATCCGTGCCGCAGATTGCGGTGCTGCGTTCCGGCGCCTTTAAAAAAACAGAAGAAGCCCAAAAAGGAACGATCACAGAGAAAAAAGTCCCGGTTACGGATGAAAAAGTCCGGCTGAATATAAAAGATGCAGTCAAAGAAATTTCTGAGGCTGTCAATTTGGAAGAGGCAGAAGTCATTGTCTCCGGCGGACGGGGAATGGGCAGCAAGGATAACTTTGCCCTGGTCAAAGAACTGGCTGATCTGCTCGGCGGAGTGGTTGGGGCCACAAGGCCGGCCATCGAAGACGGATGGATCTCCAGGGTACACCAGGTAGGGCAGTCAGGAAAAATCGTAGCGCCGAAGCTTTATATCGCGTGCGGTATTTCCGGCGCGACACAGCATGTCTCCGGAATCATGAATTCCGATTATATAGTAGCTATCAACAAAGATGAAGATGCGCCTATTTTTGAAGTGGCCAACATCGGCATCGTAGGAAATGCAGTAAACGTGCTTCCGGTTATGATCGAAGAGATCAGGAAGAAAAAGGAAGCAGAATAAATCAGCGTGTTTCTATGCTTAATGCATATTGACCATCTTAATGCACCTTCTGTTTCGGAGTTATCCGGGACAGAAGGTAATCCTCTTTTATGAAAAAAACAGCGAAAAAGCTGGAAATAATAGAAATTCCCTTGATTTGATGAAACCTGGACGGTATAATTCTCTCCAAACGGTTTTAAAGAAAGAGGGATAGAGATGCAGCAGACAAAAGCTTACGAAAAAGTGATTGAACATATTAAGAAACAGATCATCAATCATGATTTGACGATCGGTGAAAAATTACCTCCCGAGAGGGAAATCTCGGAACAGCTGGGCGTCAGCAGAAATTCTGTGCGTGAGGCGATCCATATGCTGGAGATGATGGGGTTTATATCCAGCCAGCAGGGAGCGGGAAATTATGTTTCCTGTAATTTTGAAAAAAACCTTGTAGAATCAATGTCCATGATGTTCATTCTGCACAAACTTGACTATGGCTCCATCACACAGCTGCGTTTCGCGCTGGAGATGCAGGCCTTTGTGCTTGCCGTGGACAACATCAGCAAAGAGGAGATTCAGAAGATTGGCGAGTATATACTGAATCTGGACCGGGGCAAAACTGAGGAAGAATGCGTGATCTGGGATAAAAAGATTCATTATGCGATAGCAAAGGCTTCCCACAATGTCCTGATTATAGATATTTTACAGGCATTATCCGATGTGCTGGATACTTATATCACAGATATGCGGAGAGAGATCTTCAAGGATGACAACAAGGAAAAGCTGCAGCAGGCACATAAAGAAATTGCAAAATGTATGATTGAAAAAGACCTGGAAGGCGGAAGAAAAGCAATCGAGGATCACTTTGACATCATCAACAGCACGCTGGAGCGCATGAAAACGAGATAAACTTGTGCATTATGACGAAAAAGTCATAAGATTAAAAAAAAAGCTGGACGGATAATACAAAAGAAGTTATAATAAAGATAAATTGGTAGGGCCAATATAGAGAACAGGGAACCTGGAAATGATGTTTCATTTCCAATTATTTTTCAGACGATTGGTAGGACCAATCGTGAAAGCAGGAGGAAAAGCAGATATGAATATTTTAGTTTGTATCAAACAGGTGCCGGAGTCCAATAAGGTAGAGGTTGATCCAAAAACGGGAGTCCTGAAAAGAAACGGGGCAGCGTCCAAAATGAATCCCTATGATCTCTACGCGTTGGAGACAGCCATGCGGTTAAAGGAAGAACTGGGAGGGGAAGTCAGTGTGATCACAATGGGACCTCCTCAGGCGGCTCAGGTGATAAGGGAAGCCTATGCGATGGGAGCCGATCACGGAACTTTGATTTCCGACCGGAGATTCGGGGGAGCCGATGTGCTGGCCACAAGCTATACCCTGGCTCAGGGGATCAAAAAGATGGGAGATTTTGACCTGATTCTGTGCGGGAAACAGACCACAGACGGTGATACAGCCCAGGTTGGACCGGAGATCTCCGAATGGCTTGGTATCCCGAGTGTATCAAATGTAAGAAAAATCACCGAGGCAGACGGACAAAATATTACAGTTGAGATGGATATGCCGGACGACATTGAGATCACAAGGATTGCCTATCCCTGTCTTCTGGCAGTGGATAAAGACATTTTCCAGCCAAGACTTCCTTCTTACGTGAGAAAAACCGAGAAAGCAGATACGGAAATCACTATGCTCAGCCTGGATGACATGGACGACAGAGATGAGACTCATTACGGACTGAATGGTTCACCCACACAGGTTCAGAAGATTTTCCCTCCGGAAACGAACCACCATAGGGAACTCTGGAACGAGGAAGGCAGTATCCTTTCAGAAAAACTCTTTCAAAAAGTGAAAGAACTGAAATTTGTATAGGAGGAATTACATATGGCAAAGTTAGAAATCAATCAGGAAAAAATAACAGATCTCAGTGAACTGATGAAAATTTGTCCGTTTGGGGCAATGGAAGAAAAAGACGGAAAACTGGAGATCAATTCGGCCTGTAAGATGTGCAGACTGTGTGTAAAGAAGGGACCGGAAGGAGCCGTCACTTATGTGGAAGACCAGAAGGCAGAGGAGATTGATAAATCCTTATGGAATGGAATCGTAGTATATGTTGACCATGTGGACGGCAAAATACATCCGGTGACTTATGAACTGATCGGAAAGGCAAAAGAACTGGCCAGAAAGATTTCTCATCCTGTGTACGCATTGTTCATTGGAAGCGATATTAAAGAAGAGAGCAGAGAACTGCTGCATTATGGAGTCGATCAGGTATTTCTGTATGATGACCCGGAGCTGAGCCGTTTTAAAATAGAACCGTATACGTCAGTCTTTGAAGACTTTATACAAAAACAACATCCATCCGCTGTCTTAGTAGGTGCAACAACGGTCGGAAGACAGCTGGCCCCAAGAGTAGCAGCCAGAATGAAAACCGGGCTTACAGCGGACTGTACGATCCTTGAGATGAATGAAAATACAGACCTGTCCCAGATACGGCCTGCCTTCGGCGGAAATATTATGGCACATATCACAACACCCAATCACCGTCCCCAGATGGCAACCGTCCGCTATAAAGTGATGAATGCTCCGGAACGGATGGAGGAAGAACAGGGTGAAATTGTAGAATGTTCCATTGAAAAGGGCAAACTCAAGACAAATGTTGAAGTTCTTGATATTGTGCTGAAAGAAAAGGAAAAGTTCATAGAATCTGCCGATGTACTTGTGGTTGCGGGACGCGGTGTTAAAAAAGAAGAGGATCTTTTGATGCTGGAAGAATTGGCAGACCTTCTTGGCGGGCAGGTGGCATGTACAAGGCCTGTGGCAGAGAACGGCTGGCTGGACGCAAAACGGCAGGTAGGCTTAAGCGGCCGTACCGTCCGGCCGAAACTGATCATCACCTGCGGGGTATCCGGCGCTATTCAGTTTGTTGCCGGCATGGATCATTCAGACCAGATCATTGCCATTAATAAGGATGAGAAAGCTTCTATTTTCAAGGTAGCCCATTACGGTCTGGTGGGAGATTTATATGAGGTCATTCCTCAGTTCATTGAAAAAATTAAAGAGAGTCAGGGGGCATAGCTATGGGATATAAAAGATTAGATGAAAAAGATCTTAGATACATAAAGCAGGTAATCGGTGATGACGAACGTATTTTATTCGGAGAAAATATAAATGAAGAATACAGCCATGATGAGCTGAGCGGTACCCAGAGCTATCCTGACGTCGTAGTGAAGGCAGCAAATGCAGAAGAGATTTCAAAGATCATGTCCTATGCATATGAACACACGATTCCGGTCACTCCAAGGGGAGCGGGCACAGGGCTTGTGGGATCTTCTGTGGCAATAGAACACGGGATTATGATGGATACCAGCCTGATGAATCAGATCCTTGAACTGGACGAAGAAAATCTGACGGTAACCGTGGAGCCTGGAGTGCTCCTGATGGAGCTGTCAGCATTTGTGGAGGACCATGACTTTTTCTATCCGCCGGACCCGGGTGAGAAATCTGCAACGATAGGAGGAAATATCAGTACAAACGCCGGTGGAATGCGGGCAGTAAAATATGGAGTTACGAGAGATTATGTCCGGGGACTGGAAGTGGTTCTGCCCAACGGAAAGATTGTAGAATTCGGAGGGAAAATCGTAAAGAACAGTTCCGGTTATGCGATGAAGGATCTGATGGTAGGGTCTGAGGGAACACTGGGAATTATCACGAAAGCAGTTCTTAAACTGCTTCCGCTTCCGAAAAAAGCGATCAGTCTTCTGATACCGTTTAAAAATCTCAACTCGGCGATACAGACGGTGCCGGAAATCATCAAGTCCAAAGCGATTCCTACCGCAATCGAATTCATGCAGAGAGAGGTTATTGAAGATGCTGAAGAATATCTGGGCAAAAAGTTCCCGGACCATCAGGCAGACGCATACCTTCTTCTGAAATTCGACGGAAATTCGGCCGAGGAGATCGAAGCGGACTACGATAAAGTCGCAAAACTCTGTTTGAGTCAGGGCGCGCTGGATGTGCTGATCTCTGATACAGAAGAGCGGGACGAATCCATCTGGAAAGCCAGAGGTGCATTTCTGGAAGCGATCAAAGGATCTACCACCTATATGGATGAGGTGGATGTTGTCGTTCCAAGAAATAAGATCAGTGAGATGGTGGAGTATATGCACAATCTTCACAGCGAAGTGGATATCAGGATCAAGAGCTTTGGCCATGCGGGGGACGGAAATCTCCATGCTTATATTTTGAAGGACGATCTGACTGAGGAACAATGGCAGGAGCGGATGACACTGGCCATGGATAAAATATACCGGAAAGCGAATGAATTAAGCGGTCAGGTGTCCGGGGAACACGGCATAGGATATGCCAAGAAGCCATATCTTAATGAGTCTTTAGAAGAAGAAACAATGAATATCATGAGGGGGATCAAAGCAGCCTTCGACCCGAAAAATATTCTGAATCCTCACAAAGTATGCCAGGTATAAATTTCATATAGACTGTTTCATAAAAAACCGGCGGAGAACATGTGTCTCCGCCGGTTTTTATGGTATTAATCCTGTTTTACGAGAATCTGCTCGATCTCTGCCACGTAGAGAGTATGGTAGTCTTTATCCGCATACCACTGAGCATCCAGTGCTTTTGCGTCTCCTATAAATCCTTCCGGGTCCATCGGCTGACTGTACAGCTTTCTGCAGATCAGAACAATTTTTGCTTCCTCAAAGTAAGGGATGCCGTTGGCATCGGTCGGTGTAAGTCTTGTCTTTGAAATTTTATCTTCGGTCCGTCCTGACACACTTCCGAGATACGTCAGGTCTTTCTTAAATGCTTCATCATAGAATGACAGCGAGAAAGTTTCAGAGTTATCGATAAATTCTTTCGTATAGCGCTGCGGACGGATCACAGATACTGCCACGTCCTTGCCCCACATGACTCCGAATCCACCCCATGATGCGGTCATCGTATTAATTCTGCCTTCTTCATTTTTGGCGGTTACCAGCATCCAGTCCTTCCCTATGAGACGGAAGGCACTCTGGTCAAAATCTTCTGGTGCAACAATTGCATATTCACTCATGTTACTTGCCTCCTTTTTTGTGTAATTACCATTATAATGCAAAAATGATGCAATGTCTATAAAACCTGCAAGTTTCATTGAAATCCTGCCATCCCTTATGCTATAATGACAGACAGGTTTAATATATGTAAGGAGGAAGCAGCATGGCAGAGTCAATGGCCGGGTTATCACGGAGCCACCGGTGTACAGAAGTGGGCCGTGAAAATATCGGCGAGAAAGTAACCGTCATGGGATGGGTACAGAAGAGAAGAAATTTGGGAAGTCTTATATTTGTAGACTTAAGAGACCGTTCAGGATTATTGCAGCTGGTCTTTGATGAAGATACATTGTCAGGTGAAGATTATGAAAAAGCCAATTCCCTGAGAAATGAATATGTGATCGCGGCGGCAGGGGAAGTGCAAAAACGAAGCGCCGCTGTCAATGAGAATTTAAAGACAGGGGATATCGAGATTAAAGTGACAGACTTAAGAATCCTGTCAGAGTCAAAAACGCCGCCGTTTCCTGTGGATGCGGAACAGACCGTAAAAGACGAACTGCGGCTCAAATACCGCTACCTGGATTTGAGAAGACCGAACCTTCAAAAGAATCTCCTCGTGAGGAGCCAGGTAACAAAAGCGGCAAGAGACTTTTTAGCAGAAGAAGGATTTTTGGAGATTGAGACGCCGATCCTCGGGAAAAGCACGCCGGAGGGGGCCAGGGATTATCTCGTGCCGAGCCGTGTGCATCCGGGAAATTTTTACGGACTTCCCCAGTCACCGCAGCTGTTTAAGCAGCTTTTGATGTGTTCAGGAGTAGACCGTTACTATCAGATCGCAAAGTGTTTCAGAGATGAGGATTTAAGGGCGGACCGGCAGCCGGAGTTTACACAGATCGACATGGAGCTTTCTTTCGTCGATGTAGATGACGTGATCGATGTCAACGAGCGCCTGTTAAAGAAAGTGTTTAAAGAAGTGCTGGACGTGGATGTGCAGATCCCGATGAAGCGTCTCACTTATCAGGAAGCCATGGACCGGTTCGGTTCCGACAAGCCGGATACAAGGTTTGGAATGGAACTCATTAACGTATCGGAAACAGTGAAAGACTGTGATTTCATGGTCTTTAAAGGAGCATTGGAAAACGGAGGCTCCGTGCGGGGACTGAACGCAGAAGGCCTCGGGGATCTGGGACGCAAGAAGATCGATGCTTTTGTAGACTTTGCCAAAGAGTTCGGGGCAAAGGGACTCGCCTATATCCAGCTGAAGCAGGATGGAAGCGTAAAATCTTCTTTTGCCAAGTTTATGAAAGAGGAAGAAATGACGGCGCTTATCGATGCGATGCGGGGGAAACCCGGAGATCTGCTTCTGTTTGCGGCCGACAAAGACTCTGTCGTCTATGATGTCCTCGGAAACCTTCGTCTGGAGATCGGAAAAAAATATGAGATGATCGATGAGTCCTTATATAATTTCTTATGGGTCACAGAATTTCCTCTGCTGGAGTGGAACGAAGAACAGAACCGCTATACGGCGATGCATCATCCGTTTACCATGCCGATGGAAGAGGATTTAGAGTACATTGAGACAGAGCCCGGAAGAGTCAGGGCGAAAGCTTACGATATTGTTTTAAACGGCACAGAGCTCGGAGGGGGATCCGTGAGGATTCACCGCAATGATATCCAGAAAGCCATGTTTAAGGCTCTTGGATTCAGCGAGGAGGATGCCAATGAAAGATTCGGATTCCTCCTGGAGGCTTTCCAGTACGGAGTGCCGCCTCATGCAGGTCTTGCTTACGGCCTGGACCGTCTTGTCATGTGGATGACAGGGGAGGACAGTATCCGTGACGTCATTGCATTCCCGAAAGTAAAGGACGCTTCCTGCCTCATGACACAGGCACCGGGAGGGGTGGACACAGAGCAGCTTGATGAGCTTGGAATAGATTTGAAAGAAAACGATACGAACGAGGAATAAGGAGAAGCAGATTATGGAGAAAATGTTATTTAGCGGCGTGTTGTCAAACACAGATGTTGCACAGGTGGCGATCAAAGGGCTGAAGCACGAACCGGGAATCGCGGCGAAACTGTTTACCGCCATCGCGGACAAGGGGATCAATGTAGAACTGATTCTGCAGTCCATAGGGAGAAAAGACAGCAAAGACATCTCCTTTGTTGTGAAAAAATCTGATGCGGATGCGGCGGTGGAGACCTTAAAAGAAACCTTTCAGGAAGGCTCTTATAAAGAGATTGTTTCTGACAAAAACGTGGGTATCGTATCCATTGTGGGCGCAGGAATGATGTCCAACTCAGGGGCGGCATCGAAAATGTTTGAAGCTCTTTATAACAAAGGCGTCAACATCCATATGATCTATACTTCTGAGATCAAGATCACGGTCCTGATCAGAGAAAGCCGTGTGGAAACAGCAGTGGAAGCACTGAAAGAACAATTCCAAGATTAACATCATCAATATATAACAGGAGGACACGAAGATGTTCGATTTTAGTGAAGTTAAGAATTATGATCCTGAAGTTGCCGATGCAATGCAGGACGAGCTGTCCAGACAGAGAAACAATCTGGAACTGATTGCTTCTGAGAACTTAGTTTCAAAGGCAGTCATGGCAGCCATGGGCAGCCACCTGACTAACAAATATGCGGAAGGATATCCCGGAAAGAGATATTACGGCGGCTGTGAGTTTGTGGATGTAGTGGAGAATCTGGCAAGAGAACGTGCCAAAGAACTGTTTGGCTGTGAGTATGTCAATGTTCAGCCGCACTCAGGTGCACAGGCGAATATGGCAGTATTTTTTGCGGTCTTAAATCCAGGGGATACCTATATGGGAATGAGCCTGGACCACGGCGGACATTTATCCCACGGAAGTCCGGTCAACATGTCAGGGAAATATTACAACTGCGTGCCTTACGGTGTCAATGACGAGGGATTCCTCGACTATGATGAGGTGCTCCGCATAGCAAAGGAGTGCAGCCCGAAACTGATCATTGCAGGGGCAAGCGCTTATGCAAGATCCATTGACTTTAAGAAGTTCCGTGAGATTGCAGACGAAGTCGGAGCCGTTCTTATGGTGGACATGGCGCATATCGCAGGCCTTGTTGCGGCAGGGGTACATCAGAGCCCGATTCCATATGCCCATGTGACGACTACGACTACCCATAAGACTCTGAGAGGTCCCCGCGGCGGTATGATCATGTGCAGTAATGAGATTAATGAAAAATACAACTTTAACAAAGCCATCTTCCCGGGTATCCAGGGCGGTCCGCTGATGCATGTGATTGCCGGAAAAGCCGTGTGCTTCAAAGAAGCGCTTTCCGATGATTTTAAAGAGTACGGTAAACAGGTGGTTAGAAATGCGGAAGCCCTGGCAAAAGCTCTCATAGAAGAGGGATTTGATATTGTATCCGGCGGTACAGATAATCATTTAATGCTGGTGGATCTTAAAAAATATGACCTGACCGGAAAAGAAGCGGAAAAAGTTTTGGATTCCGTCCATATCACCTGTAATAAAAATACAGTGCCGAACGATCCAAAATCTCCATTCGTCACATCAGGACTCCGTCTCGGAACACCTGCAGTGACGACCAGAGGATTGAAAGAAGAGGATATGGCGGTGATTGCCAGGGCAATCCGCCTCACTCTTTTAGATCAGAAGCTTGAAGAAGCAAAACAGCTTGTAAAAGAATTGACGGCAAAATATCCTTTATATGAGTAATCAGCAGAATAGATGAAGATAAAGTACAGCCGGTACTGCGGCTGTACTTTTTTGTCCTATGATTAAGTAAAAGTGAGACATTACGGAGCAAAATAGTGTATAATAATACAAATAAAAACGAAAGGCAAAGAGATGATACAAACAGAGTTATTCCTTCTGCTGATTGGTGTATCCGCGGCACAGGAAATTTTAAGAGTAAAAGCCATGGAATCTGTCGGATATCTGTGGAAAGAACACAAATCGGCTCTGATTTTCTGCGGGGCTGCCAGCCTTGTATGGTCCGGCGTGACTGTATTGTCTGAAGTACCCGTATACTTGAGCCTGCTTTTATATTTTCTGCTCTGGTACCTGCCTTATCTGCGTGTACACATCAATGGCAAGATGATTCAAACTTTTTCTATGATAGGATATCTTCATCTCTCGTCCTTTTATCTCATGTTTCTGGGAGCGGCTTCTATTGGCCGCGGAAGTGTCAGGAATATAAATCTTCAGAGTTCCGTGAAAGCATCGGGATACTTGACTGCAAAGATCGTGCTCTGTATATTTTATATTATATGGATCAGATACTTTAGCGGTAAAAATGTGAAGGAAGAACACACTGACTATAAGAAATCAAAAATATTTTTGTTGTTTCTCTGGAGCTGTCTCGTCTATGAAATGATCGACAGTATCCTGGCATCGTTCTTTTCAGATAATGTTTTTGTACCGGCTCTCATGATCAGCGGCAATGCTCTGATTCTGCTGCTTACATTTTTATTTATGCGCCATAATTATCTCATTGTGCGGGAGCAGTATTTGGAAGAGAGATACCGGAAGATGGAGGAGGCAAAAGCCAGAAAACTGCTCCGGGAGGAACAAATGACCAGGATGGCAAAGACCGACAGTCTGACAGGGGCCTATGTCCGCGGATACGGAATAGAGCTCCTTAAATCCTTTCTGAAGCAAAATAAGCTGCTGACTGCGGTGTATATGGATCTGGACGGACTGAAAGAGATCAATGACAGCAAAGGACATTCCGTTGGAGATGTCTATTTAAAAACGTTTGCAGAAGAAATGAAAAAGAATCTCAAAAAAGATGAACTGCTGATCAGAATCGGAGGGGATGAGTTTTTAGCTGTCTTTCCGGGAATCGGTTCTGAAGAAACGAAGGACAAGATGGAAAAAATAAGAAAAGAGATGGAACATCCGGAGAAGGACCGGCTCCCGATACACTTTAGTTTCGGTGCCGTGTCCGGTCAGAAAACACCGGAAGAATTGATTAAAGAGGCGGACCAGGCCATGTACTCAGACAAACATAACAGGAAAGAGGAGCGTGATACTGTATGCCCAAACAATTAGTCCTGATGGCTGCAGTCGCAGTATCTTACTTTTTTTATCATTATGAGTTTTTCTCCTTTGCTGACTGTGTACTGGAATGCAGGGAAAAAAGAAGGTCTGTTGTTATCCTTACCTTTGTGCTAAATTATGCATGGTTTGTTGCGGCCAGTTTTCTGGATCTGCACCTGATCGTCAACTGGACCATTTTTTTCTTTTTCTTTCTGCTGCAGATACGGATCTTTTACCATGTAGGATTCGATAAAAGTGCGATGCTTGCTTACTTCGGAATCATACCGGGTCTGGCGTGGAACATCTGTCTGCGATGTATCTTTGCACTGCTGTTAAACAGGCCCCTGACATCCTTTGACAACCAGACCAAGCTGCCGGGAAATATAAAGGAATATCCTATTTTTCTCGGCTTTGTAATCACAGGATTTCTGTTTTACTTCTTCAGACAGAGTCAGCTTTACGAAAGGCTCTGCATCATCCTTAGGGACCGCTCCAGTCTGAGGTTTCACGTTGGGATTCAGTTTGTCCTGTATGTATATCTCGTCCTGAATCTGCTTGGCTACTATGTCCCTTCAAATTCCGTATTTCTGAAGTTTTGGGGTATAAAGTCCGCTGTTTTTGCATTTATAGGCCTGAATATTTGTATTGTCTATACGATGAGAATGAGCAGGCTTAATCTTTACAGGAGAAAGATGAGGGAAGAATGGACAACCATGCTGACAGATAAGGAAGAAGAAGAGAGACTTTGGACACTGGCCTATGTGGATGCACTGACCGGATGTTATAACCGGCATTTGGCCGGACAGGTTTTGGAAAAATATTCTGCGGCCTCTAAGGATTATTGTCTTTGCTTTGTGGATCTGGACCATCTGAAAACAGCCAATGACAAATTCGGACATCAGGAAGGCGACCGTTATCTGAAGACCACTGCTTCAGTTCTGACTGCCGCGGCTCGGGATGAAGACTATGTGTTCCGGTACGGCGGCGATGAATTTCTCTTGTTATTTTCTGAGAAAAATCGCAGCCAGGTGACGGATTTATTGAAAGATACCGGGGAGAAACTGAAGCAGTACAGCAGTGATAAGAATTTTCCATTCATTATGTCCATAAGTTTTGGAGTGGCACAGTGCAGTGAAGCGGAGACGGCAGAAGAGCTGCTTTCGCTGGCAGACCGGAGAATGTACGAACAGAAAAGAGGAAAAGACAGGAGGAAAAGATGAACTTAAAAGGGATTGTATTCGATTTTAACGGAACGATGTATATTGATGGGGACAAACAGGAAGCCGCGTGGTTTGAATTTTTCCAGAGACATGCAGATGGGAAGTATACGGTCAGACAGCTTCACAAAATGATCCATGGGATCAACGGAGGAGAGTTTTTAAAAATGGCTTTAAATCCTGATCTCACAGAACAGGAGATTTATGACCTGACAGAGGAAAAAGAAGATATTTACAGGGAAATGTGTCTCAATGATCCGAAGGGGATCAATTTTACAGAAGGGCTTCCGGAATTTCTTACCAAGCTCAAAGAACATGCGGTGCCTTTTGCCATAGCCACGGCGTCAGCCATTGGAAATGTAAGATTTTATATGAAGCATATGCATCTTACCCACTGGATTCCGGCAGAACACATTGTCTATGACGACGGAACCTTTAAGGGCAAGCCCGAGCCGGATATTTACCTGATGGCCATGGAAAGGATCGGCCTTTGCCCCGGGGAATGTGTCGTCTTTGAGGATGCAGATGCGGGAATTGAAGCGGCCAGGAGGGCTGGAGCAGGAAAGATCATAGCCATAGGGCCGAAAAAGGACCATGAGAGGCTGCTTGGGCTCCCGGGAGTCACGGCTGTTATCGAGGATTTCAGAGAAGTCGGACTGGATCTGCTGGAAACTGTCTGACAGACTAAGAAACAAAAAACAGGTATTCCAGAAGTTTCTTCTTCCAGAATACCTGTTTTGTTTTAATAACCCAAATCTTCTCCGACCAGAATGATCTTGATCCGGTCTTTCTGTCCGCATCTTCTTGTGATCAGCAGATGGGAGCAGATAGAAGAATCACCGTAACACTCCCCGCAGTGTCCTGTAATGGAACACGGAGTTTTCAGTCCCAGGCGGATTGTGTTCGGACAGGAGGCCTTGCTTCTCGTCCGGTGCACGCCTTCTTCCACGGTGCTTACCACTTTGTTCATTCCAACGACCAGAATCACCTGTCTCGGTCCGTAGCTTAAACAGCCTACTCGGTTGCCGGAGCCGTCGATATTGATCAGTTCCCCTTCCAGTGTGATGGCATTGGTACTCATAATATAGGTGTCGGCGAGGACTGCCTTTGCATATATCTGTCGCTGTTCCTCATAATTTTTTGCCGCCGACCGGTCCACAGCTTCATACTGACCTGAATTTTTCACGGCATCTATAAGCCCGATCTCTGCTGCACTCATGGAACCGCCCCATGAAACAACAGAGCCTTTTTCTATGTAGGACAGAGCTTTTTGTAAGGCTTCCTCCTTCGTAGCACAGTATACTCCTGAAAAATTTCTCTTTTCCATGTTCTTAATGATCGCAGCTGCGGTCACCTGATTTGCTTTTTCCATACTCATATCAAACACACTCCTTTACTCACTTTATCTCTGGATATTATTGTATCACAGGAGACCTAAATATGATATAATAGCAAAAGAAAAAAATGAAAGCAGGATTACGTTTGAAGTCATTATTTATTACAGAAAAACCAAGCGTGGCAAGAGAATTTGCCAATGCACTGGACCTGAAACCGTCCAGCAGGGACGGATATCTGGAGAGTGAGAAAGCCGTGATTACATGGTGTGTGGGCCATCTCGTTACCATGTCATATCCGGATAAGTATGATCCCAGTCTGAAGCGGTGGGATTTAGAAACACTTCCGTTTCTGCCGGAAGATTATAAGTATGAGATTATTCCGGGGGTAAAGAAACAGTATGATATTGTATGTTCACTCCTGAACCGGGAAGACATCGATACGATCTATGTGTGCACCGACTCCGGACGGGAAGGAGAATATATTTACCGGCTGGTGGATCAGGAAGCCCATGTGACTGGAAAACAGAAGAAGAGAGTCTGGATCGATTCCCAGACGAAGGAAGAGGTGCTCAGAGGAGTCCGGGAGGCCAAAGACCTGAGTGAGTATGATAATCTGGCTTCTGCCGCTTACTTGCGGGCAAAGGAAGATTATCTGATGGGGATCAACTTTTCCAGGGTACTGACCTTAAAGTATGGCTGGACCCTTGGAAACTTCATGAAACAAAAGCGAAGTGTCGTTGTGGCTGTGGGCAGGGTCATGACCTGTGTCCTCGGCATGATCGTAAAAAGAGAACGGGAGATCAGGAGCTTTGTCCCTATACCTTTTTATAAAGTGCTCTCCCACATTACACCGCAGGGTGTAAAGATCGAGTCTGAATGGAAGGAGGTAAAGGGTTCCAGATATTTTGAGTCAAAGAAATTATACAAAGACAACGGGTTTTTAAAAAAAGAGGATGCAGAGGCCTTTATAAAAGAAATAGAAGAAGCCTCCGGTATGGAGACGATAGTGGAAGCTTCTTCAAAACGCCAGGAGAAAAAGAATCCGCCCCTTTTATACAATCTGGCAGAACTTCAGAATCAGTGCTCCAAGATGTTCAAGTTAAGTCCTGATGAGACACTGAAGATTGTTCAGGAATTGTATGAAAAAAAACTGGTCACTTATCCGAGAACCGATGCGAGAGTTTTGTCTAGCGCAGTTTCTAAAGAAATTTATAAAAATCTGTCAGGATTAAAAAATTACGGAATCCTCTCGGAAACAGCTGCGGAAATTTTAGATAAGAAGTCCTACACCGGACTTGCAAAAACCAGATATGTAGATGATAAAAAGATCACGGACCACTATGCCATCATCCCGACCGGACAGGCTTTGAATAACTTAAAAAGCGTTTCACAGACCGGGCAGAAGGTGTATGAAGTGATTGTCCGGCGGTTTTTATGTATCTTTCTGCCTCCGGCGGTATATTCTAAGATAAAGCTGGTGACAAAAACGGCGGGAGAAACCTTTACCGCAAATTTCAAATTGCTTGTAGATCCCGGATATCTTTTAGTAGCCGGAGGAAAAGAGGCCAAAAAGCAGGATTCTGTTTCCAAAGAGCAGACAGATGCTATACTCTCCCTGAAAAAGGGAATGAAGCTTCCGATTAAAAAACATTTGATCAAGGATGGTACTACAACCCCTCCGAAGCGTTATAATTCCGGTTCTTTGATTCTCGCCATGGAAAATGCGGGGCAGCTCATCGAAGACGAAGATTTGAGAGCGCAGATCAGAGGAAGCGGAATCGGAACAAGCGCAACACGGGCCGAGATCGTCAAAAAACTGATCAATAATCAATACATAGCGCTGAATAAAAAGACCCAGACGGTAACGCCGACACTGATGGGTGAGATGATCTTTGACGTGGTCAGAGGCTCTATCCATTCTCTTCTGAATCCGGAGCTTACCGCAAGCTGGGAAAAAGGGCTCACCTATGTGGCAGAAGGCACAGTAAGTGAAGAAGAGTATATGAAGAAACTGAATCATTTTGTGGCAAAGCATACCGATGCGGTCAAAAGGACGAATCATCAGTATATACTGCGCAGAATGTTTGACGAGACTGCAAAATATTATGTAAACAAGAAAGGGAAAGGTGAAAAAGAATGAAACAGCTGACAAACAAGGAATTATTCAAAGATATGGATCAGACGATAGCAAAAGAACTGTTTGAAGAGACTACATATCCATGGGAAGTGCTGGCGCTGATCGGCGATTTTATCTTAAAGACGGGCCCGGAACTTCCCGAGGAAGAATTTGACCGGATCGGCGATGATGTCTGGATCGCAAAATCTGCTGTTATCGCAAGAACTGCGGAGATTAATGGTCCGGCTATCATCGGGGCAGGCACTGAGGTAAGGCCGGGAGCCTTTATCCGCGGCAATGCGCTGATCGGTGATAACTGTGTGGTCGGGAACTCAACAGAAATAAAAAATGATATACTGTTTAATAATGTGCAGGTTCCCCATTATAACTACGTTGGAGATTCTATTTTAGGATATAAATCCCATATGGGTGCGGGGTCGATTACATCCAATGTAAAATCCGACAAGACCAATGTAGTGATTAAATGCGGGGAACAGAAAATTGAAACCGGAAGAAAGAAAATAGGGGCAATCCTGGGAGATCATGTGGAAGTAGGCTGCGGCACTGTTTTAAATCCCGGGTCTGTTGTCGGAGCGAATACGAATATATATCCTCTTTCCATGGTAAGAGGATATATCGAGGAAAACAGTATTTATAAAAAAGCAGGGGAGATCGCCCAAAAACAATAAACAAAGAAAGGATTTCACAGCATGAGAAAAAGAATGATGACTCTGACGCTTTTCATCTGCGTTTCTTTTGCGCTTTCCGGCTGCGGGAAAGCTTCCAAACAGGAAATCATCGAATCGGAATACTACCAGAAATTACAGGACCAGAACGAAAAGCTCAGCCAGGATCTGAAGAGGTCTAGAGCAAGGGAAGATTCGCTGGACAAAAAAATTAAAGAAATACACGAATATACCGGTGATCAGAAGCTGGCTGCCTACAAAAAGGAAGTGGCGGGGAGCACCATTTCAAAGACAGATTTTGTCCGTATCCAAAAGGGAAAGGCGTACCAAAGTTTTGCTGTCACGAATGAGCCCGTTTGTAATTTTGTGAAAGATATTGTGCAGAATTCATATCGCATCATAGGGCTGACGGTCACCGATCTGCGGGAAAAATATCACGGTAATATTTACTCTTATGCACTGATCGATGAGGATAATTCTACGTATGAATTTAAGGTTTATGGGAACAGCTATATTGTATTTGACCAGATTCCTGAAAATGTATACTGCTTCAACAATGCAAGCGTCATTGGGGATGGGCTGATCGACGCGGTTAACGTCAAACATTATCCTTCCTATCTGGAAAGGCTTGCAGATGCGTCCCTGATCATCACAGATCAAAAGCTGAAATTTAACGAAACAGCTGTTCAGGTATCTGAACTCCTGCGGAATGCCAAGGCAGATAAGAAAAAACATGACACTGCGAAGTGGACTGAGTACCGTTTTTATACGCAGGGAACACTGACCAGTCTTTCGGTATCGGAAGAGGGGACGTCTTTTTGCATCACGGATAAAAAGGGCAGCCAAAAGTTTTATACAGCCAGCGAAAAATCACTTTCCAAAATTAAAAAATTGTTAAAGTAAATAGTTCTTAAGAGGGTAACATGATGAACAAAGAAGGGGATATAAAGGTATTATAATATGCACGCCATAAGGAGCAAAAATATATGGGGGATTGTTAAGCGGACGCTGAACAAAGTAGATCCCCGTCTGGTTGAACACGGAGAGAGGGTAGCTTACATTGCTCTCAAAATTTTAGAAGAGGCAGAGGGAGAGATCTCACACGAGATGCTGAAAAATGTCCTTCTGGTATGTCTCATTCATGATATCGGGGCATATAAAACAGAAGAAATTGACTGTATCGTGGAATTTGAATCGAGAAATGTATGGGAACATTCCATTTACGGCAGCTTATTCCTCAAAATGTTTTCGCCTCTTTCCGAATATACGGAGGCAGTGCTTTACCATCATGCGGATTACTGCCTGATGAAGGAGCAGGGAGTGAAAGGACGTACTCTTTTCCTTGCAGATGTCATTCATCTGGCGGACAGAACTGATCTGCTGTGGCAGACAAAGGCACAAATAAGGGAAAAACTTGAGGAGAGAAAAGGAAGGGAGTTTTCTGAGTTTGCCGTTGAGACACTTCTGCGTGCGGAGGAGAAATATCAAATCGGCCGGGCACTGAAGGACGGCTCCTTCGAGGAGGAATTGGAAGACATCATAGAAAAGATGAGATTTACGGAAGATGAGCAGCGGACTTACCTGGAAATGCTGGCATATTCCATCGACTTCCGCAGTGAGTTCATGGTGCTTCACACGATAACAACGGTTAATGCCAGCATTGCCATAGCAAATATTATGGGAATTCCCGGTGACAGGTCAGACCGCCTGTATTACGGCGCTCTGCTCCATGATATCGGAAAGGTTGCCACACCGGTTGAAATATTAGAAAAGCCGGGGGCACTGACACCGGACGAATACAAGATCATGCAGGAGCATGTAGTTGACAGCGGAAGAATTCTGAAAGAATACGTCCATCCTGATATATATAAGATCGCAGTCAGACATCATGAAAAGCTGGACGGCTCCGGGTATCCTCTGGGTCTTACGGGAGATCAGCTTTCCAGGGAGGAAAGAATCTGTGCGGTGGCGGACATCATCAGTGCACTGATCCGAAAGCGCAGCTATAAGCAGGTCTTCTCAAAGGAACAGACCTTGAAGATACTCGGTGACATGGCCCGCAGAAATCAAATATGTCCGGAAGTTACAAAGGCCGTTTCCATGAATTATGATTTTCTTATGGAGGAGATCGATAAAAACGGAGAGCGGCTGATGCTGATATATCAGCAAATGAAGGATGAGTACAGAGAGATGCTCGGGATGCTGAAAGAACAGGGATTTCCAAAGATGCTGTCCTAATCTTTTTTCTGATATAGTCACTATTTTATGAAAAACGAAGAATAAAAATAATTTCCCACTCCAGATTCGGAGTGGGATTTTTTTGTGATGATATCATAACAAATACACAAATGAGCATATTCACATTAAAAAGTGAATATGCTTGACATGCTGCCGAAATATGCTATAATTTGAAACATAAGAACAGATGCACAATAAATAAAGCAAATGCACAGATGGAGGTAATGGTATGATCACAGATATGGGTACAATATTACGAAAGGCAAAAGCAGAAGGATATGGAGTTGCAGCACCAAATGTATGGAACGGTGTTACGGTAAAGAGTGTTTTTGAAGCCGCTGAAGAGCTGAAAGCACCGGTCATCTTTGACTGCGCAGGAATCCACAGCCTGGAGGAAACGATAGACACAGTGAACTACTATAAGCACAAGTTTCCGACTGTATCAGGGGCGATCAACTTAGACCACGGCGGGGATTTTGAAGAAATCATGACGGCTATCCGGTGCGGATGCACATCCGTCATGGTAGACCGCTCCACACTGCCATTTGAAGAGAATGTAAAAGAGGTTGCAGAGATCGTTAAAATTGCTCATGCTGTCGGTGTTTCTGTGGAAGCGGAATTAGGGCATGTCGGACAGGGATTTGAATATGAACAGACCAGGGATTCAGGGCTTACGAGAAAGGATGAGGCCGCAGAGTTTGTAAAACAGACCGGGGTCGACTGTCTGGCAGTTTCTGTAGGAACATCCCATGGCACATACAAGGGAACTCCAAAACTTGAGTTCGAATTACTGGCTGAGCTCCATCAGATGCTCGAAATTCCGCTGGTTCTTCACGGGGGATCGGGGACAGGAGATGACAATCTACGAAAAGCAGTGCAGACAGGAATCCAGAAAGTAAATTTATGTACAGACTTGAGCAATGCAGGGCTTGCACAATTAAAAGAATATCTCGGAATTGACTATGACAGCATGGTAAAGGACGGAAGTCTCGGAGAGTTTGGAAACCAGAGTGCCAACATGTATGACTTGTCAAATGCTATGGGAGAAGGCTATAAAAACCTGCTGAAACATTATATGAGATTATTCGGCGGAGAGAACAGAGCATAGAGACTTTTAGGACAGCAGAAAAGGAGCAGATTATGAGCGAAGGGAAAATGAGATTCGGATGTTTAGTAAAAAAAGGTGTGGCAGAAGTCAGGGAAAGAGATTTGCCGGAAATCGGTGAGTATGATGTCCTTTTGAAAATGAAAGCCTGCAACATCTGCACTACAGACTACGGACAATGGCTTGGCTTGAGAGAGCACCAGGGATATCCGATGGCAGGAGGACATGAGGCTGCCGGTATCGTACAGAAAGTCGGATCCAAGGTGGCTGATTTTAAAATCGGTGATCTGGTTGCAACGGGATATGAAGGCTGCGGAAACTGTTCTGCCTGCCGGAACGGACAGGTGGATCAGTGTGAAGACATCAGAAAAGACACGGAAGACGGATACCGCTGGGGCTTCTTCGGATTTTCAGACTATTGTGTGAAAAGTGTGCGGGGCATTTACAAAATAGCAGCTTCTGTGAACCCGGCTGAGGCAGGATTTTTAGAACCGCTGGCTACAGTACTCCACGGGGCAAAAAAATTAAGGCTGAAGCCATTTGATACTGTGGCCGTCATTGGGGCAGGAACGATGGGGCTGATCAATGCACAGGTGGCAAAGGCTTATGGATGCCGTGTGATTGTATCAGAAATGATTCCGAAGAAACTTGAGACTGCCAGGGCTATGGGATTTGAGGTCATTGACTGTAATCAGGCGGATCCTGTGGAGGAAGTAAAAAGGCTGACAGAAGGAAAGGGAACGGATGCTGTTATCGCTGCTGTAGGAGTCACAGCGGCTAATGATCAGGGTCTGAAAATGATCAAAGAAAAAGACGGTAAACTGCTGCTGTTTGCGGCCGGCTATCCGGCACCGGAATTACATATTGATTCCAATGAAATGCATTACCGCAGGATGGAACTGATCGGAACCTTTGGCGCAGACAATGAAGATTTCCAGGAAGCTGCGAGAGCACTTAGCACAGGAGTTGTAGATGTATCTAAGCTAATTGAAGAAAAAACGTTCAAATTAGATCAGATCCAGGAAGCATTTGAAGAGGCAAGCAAGCCGGGAATGTATAGGGTAAGTGTCTTATTGGATCAGCAGTAAAAAAGTGAAAGTTTATCAGCAAGAGCAAATGATTTTCCGCATTGATACAGAGGGATTCTTAAATGACGATGAAGATGATGACTAAATCATCTTCAGAATGTCACAGAAAAGGAGAATGAGGTATGGCGAAAAAATTAGCAGTCAGAGTTGATGACCGCCTGATCCACGGACAAGTGGTTACCCAGTGGGTGAAAGTCTTTCATGCACAGAAAATCGTTGTCATTGATGATCAGGTGGCGATAGATAAAATGCAGAAAAGTATACTGAAATTTGCAGCGCCGCCGGACTTGAAAGTCAGTATTTTATCCGTAGAGAAGGCAGCGGAAGCCTGGAAGAAAAATAAGTTTGGCTCCGGAAATGTGTTCGTATTATTCCGGGATGTAAAGCAAATAGCTAAACTCCAGGAAGCAGGCGTATCTTTTGATGAGATTACCATCGGCCAGATGGCAGTCATTCATGACAGAAAACAGATTTACAAGCAGGTAGGACTCTCAGAAAGTGAAGCACAGACCCTGATGGACATTGAAAAGAGCGGGGTGAAGCTGTGTTTCCAGATGCAGCCAACTGACAGGAAAGAGTCTTTGGAAATTATGAGGAAGACATTTCCGAATCTTCATTAAGAGGAAAAGGAGGATGAAAATATGACGATTTCATTAATGCAGGCTATATTGCTGGGTTTGTTCTGCGGCATAGCCAAATGCTGCATTCCCTATACGACAGGGGCCTTTATGTTCAACACTGTAATTTTTAATGCTGTCATTATCGGTGCTGTCATGGGAGACATGACACAGGCAATGATCATCGGTGCGTCTCTGCAGCTGATTTACCTGGGTGTCATTTCCGCCGGCGGAAATCAGCCCACAGATCCATGTCTGGCTTCCTATGTTGCAATTCCGGTTGCTATGGTTTCCGGACTTAATACAACAGCTGCGGTTGCCCTGGCAGTGCCGGTAGGACTTCTGGGAGCACAGCTGATGAATCTTGACTATCTGCTGAATGGATTTTTTGCCCAGAGAGGAGATACCTTTGCGGAAAAAGGTGATGCAGCAGGAATGACAAGGTGGTCTGTTATTTACTGCGGCATTATCAGAGCTTTAATGTTTGCAGTGCCCGTGGCGACTGCCCTTTATTTTGGAAGCGGTGCATTACAGGGAATCCTGGATGATATTCCGAAGTTCGTAACAAATGGACTTTCTGCCATGGGAGCATGTCTGCCTGCTGTAGGATTTGCAATCATAGCAAATCTAATCTCCAAACCGAGGTACATGCCGTTTTTCTTTGCAGGTTTCTTCCTGATCCAATATACAAAAATCGGAACAATTCCATTGCTTCTGGCCGGACTCTTTCTTACATTCCTCTATATTACATTTACTATAAAGGATTATAAAGGAGAGGCAGAAGATGAGGATGACGAGGATGAAGAGGAAGAAGAATACGATGAGACAATAAAACTGCTCGGAAAAAAAGACATATTCCATGCATGGATGCGCTGGTGGATCGGTGCAGAAGTCGGACACAGCTTTGAAAGAATGCAGGCGCCTAGTTTTTGTACAGCGCTGGTGCCGGCACTGAAAAAATTCTATCCGGGAGAAGAGAATAAAGAGCATTACTGTGAAGCACTGAAACGCCATATGACATTTTTTAACACAGAGGCTCACTGGGGCGGCGGCCCAATTCTTGGACTGACTCTGGCAATGGAAGAGAAGAAGTCACAAAATTATGATGTAATACCGGGTGAAGTGGTAATGAATCTTAAGACAGGCCTGATGGGGCCGCTGGCCGGAATCGGCGATACCATTTCCTGGTCCACCCTCATGTATCTGTTTATCGGATTGTTCCTGCCCCTTGCAAAACAGGGAAATCCCCTGGGAGGAATTGGACCGGTCGTATGCTTAACTGTTGTCTGTTTTTGTATCGGCTACTTTCTGACCTCCAAATGTTATACGTTTGGATACTCTTTTGCGGAAAATATGCTGAAATCCGGACTGGTCAATATGATCATTGCAGGAGCAAGCATCTTAGGTCTGTTTATGATGGGAGGCCTTGCCTCAACTTATGTTACGGTGTCCACACCGTTAAAATTCGCAACCAGTGCGTACACAACGACTCTGCAGTCTATCTTCGACTCTATTATACCCGGCCTTCTTCCTCTGGCTGTAGTGTTATGCGTATGGGGATACCTTGCAAAGGTCAAGAGAAATTATTTTGCGGCCACTCTGGGGCTGACCATTGTTTCACTCATTTTAGGATGTCTAGGGATAATTATATAAAAGGATGAATGGTTTCGATTGACGGATTACATATCATTTCTATATACTAGTAGTAAGACAAACAAATTTGCAGAAGACAGGGAGACGCAGGAAGTTGAAAGACGAACGGTTCATGATGAAAGTTGTAAAGATGTATTACAAAAACGGCATGTCGCAGGTGGATATCGGTAAGAAATTAAACGTGTCCAGGATGACGGTCGCAAGAGCATTGGAGCAGGCCAGAAAACAGGGATATGTACAGATTAAAATCAATTTTCCTGAAAACAGTGCTGCCAATGAAGAAGAATTCCTTGAAGAAAAATTTGACCTTAAAGAAGCAATCATAGCTTATCCCAGAGAAGGGGAGGTCATCGAAGAAATCGGGTTTCTCACGGCAGACTACATGATCAGGATCATGAAAAACCATATGACCCTGGCACTTACAAAGGGAATTACTCTTCAAAAGGCTATTCAGTATCTGGAAAAAGATATGAGACTGAGGCTGCAAAAGTATAAGGATGTAAAAGTAGTTCCATTGTCCGGTTCCAATAATCCGCCGGCTTCTGCGGATGAAGAATACCGTCTGGCATATTCCAATTATCTGATCGATGTGGTCGCTAAGATTTTAAAAGTAAGTGCATATCAGATCATGGCACCACTGGTCGTTGCAGACGAGCAGGCCAAACAGAAGTTTATGGAAGAAGAAAGTGTCCGCAACGTCATTGAGATAGCGGAAGGCGCAGATGTAGCAGTGTTTGGGATCGGTGCATTGGATTACAATTCAACCATCATGAATACAGATATTATTCCACCGGGAGAATATGACCGTCTAAAAGATAAAGGAGGGGTCGGCGAGATTCTCTGCCATGTTTTTGACATAGAAGGAAACCTGATTGAAGATTCTTTCAACAAGCGCCTGGTCAGTATTTCATTTGAGAATTTAAAGAAGATACCGATCAGAGTAGGGGTCGCCTACGGCAAAGAAAAGCGGCAGGCAATTCTGGGCGCGCTGAGGGCAGGCATTGTAAATGTCCTGATCACCGATATGCAGGCGGCGGAATATTTGATAGCTGTAGAACAATAAAACACATATTAACATAATTTAAGGAGGTCCAAATGAACAACTTCACATACTCAATTCCAACAAAGATTCACTTTGGAAAGGGACAGATCGCTCATTTATCTGAACTTAGGGAGAGCGGAGAAAAGGTTCTGCTTGTCTATGGAGGCGGCAGCATTAAAAAAGCAGGAATCTATGATACCGCGATGAAGATTTTGAAAGATGCGGGACTTTGTGTGTCCGAACTTTCCGGTGTGGAGCCTAATCCGCGGATAGAGTCTGTGGTAAAGGGAGTAGGAATCTGTAAGGAAGAAAACATTGACATGGTCCTTGCCATCGGAGGAGGAAGTGTTATCGACTGTGGGAAAGTTATAGCAGCCGGAGCCTGCAGTGAAGAAGATCCATGGGAACTTGTTTTACACCCGGAAAAGATCACTGCCGCACTGCCGATTTACTCTGTGCTTACATTGGCAGCCACCGGATCTGAAATGGATAAGTTTGCGGTAATCTCCGATCTCAAGAAAAATGAAAAATGGGGAACAGCCAGTGAGCATATGAAACCAAAGATGTCTATTATGGATCCGGAGTATACATATTCTGTTTCCAAAAAGCAGACGGCAGCAGGTACAGCAGATATGATCAGTCATATTTTTGAAAATTATTTTACCAATGTGTCCAATGCTGATGTACAGGCACGGTTTGCGGAGGGTCTCTTAAAGAACTGCTTTTACTATGGGCCTGTTGCGCTGGAACACCCGGATGATTATGATGCCAGGGCCAATCTCATGTGGACATCCAGCATGGCGATCAACGGCATTCTTTCAGACGGAGCCGAAGTTGCATGGTGTGTACATCCCATGGAGCACGAATTAAGTGCATTTTATGATATCACCCACGGGGAGGGACTTGCAATCCTCACACCTCACTGGATGGAGTTTGCACTGAATGAAGCTACGGCGAAGAAATTTGCAGACTACGGAAGAAATGTCTGGAATCTGCCGATGGCAGAAGATGACATGGAGACAGCGAGAAAGGCCATCAACTGTACGAAGGAGTTCTTTAAAGACATGGGGCTTCCTTCTACATTGAGAGAAGTAGGAATTGATGAAACCTATTTTGATGTCATGGCAGAAAAAGCGGCGGCGGGCTGTAAAGGCTCTTATGTGGAACTCACGAAGGAAGATATCGTTCACATTTATGAAAATGCATTATAGGGTCAGAGCAAAATAACAGAAAAAGGCCGGAGTCCTGCGAATGGAACCCGGCCTTTTCCAGTCCGCGAAAAAATACAAAACATTACAAAGTTATTGAGATAATTTCTTGTTTTAATTTTAACAATATGATAAAATAAACTAGAGCAAATGAGCTTAAAAACATTACTTACATATGAGTGTGGAATGTTTATTATTTATTCACTGAAAGGAGTTTCAACATGATTTATTCACATGAAGTAGAACAAATGTGTACTGTAGCTCAGGGTGTAAACCACGGAGCTGCTCCGATCCCTGAAGAAGCAAAATGGATCAGTGCAAAAAACGTAACTGATATTTCCGGGCTGACTCACGGTATTGGATGGTGTGCACCTCAGCAGGGGGGATGTAAGTTAACTCTGAACGTAAAAGAAGGAATTATCCAGGAAGCATTGGTAGAGACTATCGGATGTTCTGGTATGACTCACTCAGCTGCCATGGCATCTGAAATTTTACCAGGAAGAACAATTTTAGAAGCATTAAATACAGACTTAGTATGTGATGCTATCAATACAGCGATGAGAGAACTGTTCTTACAGATCGTATACGGAAGAACCCAGAGTGCTTTCTCTGAGGACGGGCTTCCAATCGGAGCAGGGCTTGAAGATTTAGGAAAAGGGTTAAGATCTCAGGTTGGTACTATGTACGGTACACTGAAAAAAGGACCTCGTTACCTTGAAATGGCTGAAGGATATGTTACAGGAATCGCTTTGGACGAAGAAGATCAGATTATCGGATACCAGTTTGTAAGCTTTGGTAAGATGATGGACTTCATCAAGGCAGGCGATGACGCTCAGACAGCTTTAGACAAAGCAAAAGGTCAGTACGGCAGAGTAGATGATGCTGCTAAAATCATTGACCCGAGAAATCAATAGGAGGTAACGAACATGGCTTTATTTGAATCATATGAGAGAAGAGAGAAACAAATTCTTGCTGTATTAAAAGAATATGGTATTAATTCTATTGAAGAAGCTGCTGAAGTTACAAAAGCTGCAGGATTAGATGTTTATTCTCAGGTAGAAGGCATCCAGCCGATCTGTTTTGAAAATGCAAAATGGGCTTACACCGTAGGTGCTGCCATTGCAATCAAAAAAGGCTGCACAAGAGCTGCTGACGCTGCTGCTGCAATCGGTGAAGGACTTCAGGCATTCTGTATTCCCGGATCTGTTGCAGAACAGAGAAAAGTAGGTCTTGGACATGGTAACTTAGGTAAGATGCTTCTGGAAGAAGAGACAGAATGTTTTGCATTCTTAGCAGGACATGAGTCTTTTGCAGCAGCAGAAGGTGCGATTGGTATCGCTGAAAAAGCGAACAAAGTACGCCAGAAACCACTTCGTGTTATCTTAAATGGTCTTGGAAAAGATGCTGCACAGATCATTTCCAGAATCAATGGATTTACATTTGTTGAAACTAAGATGGACTACTCCACAGGAAAAGTAGAAGAAGTATTCAGAAAATCTTACTCAGAAGGACTGAGAGCAAAGGTTAACTGCTACGGTGCAAATGATGTAACAGAAGGTGTTGCTATCATGCACAAAGAAGGTGTTGACGTTTCTATCACAGGAAACTCTACGAACCCAACACGTTTCCAGCACCCGGTTGCAGGTACATACAAAAAAGAATGTATCGAGCAGGGTAAAAAATACTTCTCTGTTGCATCCGGCGGTGGTACAGGCCGTACACTCCATCCGGACAACATGGCTGCAGGACCGGCTTCTTATGGTATGACAGATACTATGGGACGTATGCATTCTGATGCACAGTTCGCAGGATCTTCTTCCGTACCGGCTCACGTTGAAATGATGGGTCTGATCGGAATGGGCAACAACCCGATGGTAGGTGCAACTGTTGCAGTTGCAGTTGCGATCGAGGAAGCTGCAAAAGAAGGTAAGTTCTAAGAAATGGCTTAAAATAAGGATCTCTGATGGTGTGAATGGCTGTCAGAGGTCCTTTTTTGGTGTGCGTAGGTTACAAATTACTCGGAAAAGATAGGTATTTCTATTTTTTTGTTTACAAATATTGTATAATAAGACAAATTAGTATTTATGGTGATAGAAAATGACAATAAACGAAAAGTGCCCTTGTAAAAAACAAAAAGTGAGGTTTATGGCAAATGTGATGAATGCAGAAAACATCATGCTAATTCTAAAAGGCCAAGACCCTGTGAAAGAAAGACAACAGGGTTAAAGAACATAATCAGCAGATAAATTTAAAGTTTGCTGAATTAATAAATTTCAGTTTATCTGGTACAATTCTTTGTTTCTTGATTTTTATTTAGGAGTGTTCTTAAATGCCAAAATAATAGAAATAATTGATTAATTTATAGTGGTGATATATACAAGAACGATGGAGGTGTTTTCTTGCAAACGCAGGTTAAAACATGGGGAAATAGTCAAGGCACACGTATTTCGAAAGAGATTTTACAGGAAGCCAATATTGCAGTTGATGATGCATTAGATGTAAACGTAGTGAACGGCATGATTACATTAGTTAAACCATTTGGACATAAAACTCTTGAAGAAAGAGCTGCCGATTTTAATGGAAAACTAAATTTAGACGGTGAGTATGACTGGGGAGAACCTGTAGTAAAAGAGGTTTGGAATGAAAGAAACATTACATCAAGGTGATATTGTCAAAATAGAAAGAGTCAAGAGTCCTGTACTTGTTACGAGTAAGGACTTTTTTAATCAAACCGGTGAAATTATCGGTTGTCCCATTATTCAGAATAGTGTGGCCAGCCCTCTGCATATTCCAATGGCAGACATTATCAATATAACAGATGCAATTCAAAGTATTTTTGATTATGTATAAAGCTGTGTTTCATTTTTCATATAAGTTAGCTATATTATGTATTCTGCGTTTCATTTCTGCACGGATATGTTTTGGCTCTAAACACTCGCATTTATCCCCAAAACTTAAAAGAATATCATAGTGGTATTCATTCTCTATGAAGGGAAAGCTGACAATGTAATACTCATCACCGGCTGGTGAAAAATCTTCATAGGTGCAATAATCGAGCACTCTATCCATCACAGATTTATGAATTCGGATTTTGATTTTTGTTTGTAAGGCTTCTAAAATGTCTGTAACGTCTAAAGTCGGCTTTTGATAATCCCGCAGTGCAAAAGTTTCCTCCTGCATTTGCAGATTTGACATGCGAGACAGTCTGAATAAGCGAAAATCATTCCTTCTATGGCAATATCCCTGTAAATACCAATGACTGCTTTTCATTACAAGCTGATATGGATCGACTGTTCGTACGGTGCTGATTCCGCGGTGGGCGATATATTCAAACGCAAGTACTTTGTTTTCCTGTAAGGCTGCTTTGATAATTTCTACATATGTTTGTAAGTTACTGTTACCTTTCCACGGACTTACGTCTATACATATTTGATTTAATTTTAATTCAATCTCTTTCGCCCTGTCGTCAGGAATAAAACTCTTGACTTTTGTAAGAGTGTGTATCAGCTCATCACCTTTTATTATATTTGAAAGACTGGAAAGTCCCATCAAGAGAGTGGAAAGGTCAGCGCTGGAAAAGACCTTTTTATCAATTTTGTATTCCGGCATGATTTCAAAGCCGCCGCCTACTCCCGCAGCTCCGCGGACAGGAATGCCTGCCATGTTAATAGCGTCTATGTCGCGGTAGATTGTGCGGGGTGAGACTTCAAACATATCTGCTAACTCCTGCGCACCTATACGTTTTTTATCAAGGAGTATCATAATAATACTAACAAGCCTGTCTACTTTCATTTAATAATTGCCTTTCGATTTGGATTATGGCCATAATGTTGTCAACAATCACATGGTACAATGATAAAGCAAACAAATCAATAAGACAATGAAATTGGAGGAAATTATGTTTACAATTTATGTTTATGTTCTTGATACTTTAGCCGACTGGGAACTGGGGCATGTTATTTCGGAGCTCAATTCCGGTAGATTTTTCAAAAAGGGCGCGCAGCGTGTATCACTTAAGACGGTCAGCTATTCTAAGGACCCAATCCATACAATGGGCGGGATGACCATTGTGCCGGATTGTTTCATCGACGATATTGTTGTGAGTAAAACAAGCATGCTGCTTTTGCCGGGATCAGATACATGGAACGACCCAAAGCATGCCGCTGTCATCGAGAAAGCAAGTGAATTTCTCACCTTAGGTGCTGCGGTAGGTGCAATCTGCGGGGCTACTGCAGCGCTTGCCAACTTTGGGCTGTTAGATCAGCGTCCGCATACCAGTAACGGGCCGGGATTTCTTGAAATGGTTTCTCCTGGTTATAAAGGACAAAGTTTTTATATAGACAAGCCATCCGCAGCAGAAAATAATCTTATTACTGCAAGCTGCACCGGAGCTTTGTTGTGGACAAAACAAATCATTGAATATTTAGATGTTTTTGAAACAAACACACTGGAATCGTGGTATAAATACTTTAGTACCGGCGACCCGAAACATTTCTTTGCCCTGATGCAATCATTGCCGTCCAGAGATGAAAGTTAATGGAGATTCAGTATTGCAGCTGATGATGTATTAGATGTAAAAGTAGTTAACAAAATAATTATGAGTTTTTCTCCATTATCTCCAGTCGGCTCTGGAAAGGCCTCCTTCCGACAATGGAGAAAAACTATCACAGGTGGCACCTTTTTTACAGAGGCCCTTCTCCAACAGACATTACGTCCATTTTCCATATGATTGGAGTGAGGCATTCTAAGAGCCGAACGGAAATCATGTGGAAAATGTCATGATTTTTACGCAGCATCCTGACTGTGTAATGCATCCTTTGTTATTGTGTGAGGACTGTCAGGAAATGATGAGATACCATCTTCCTGATAAAATATGGATCTAAAGATAAATATACTTGTCCACTAACTTTGAGGTGCATAAAGCTGCCCTCTTACATGATAACTCCATAAAGTTTGGGCAGGCAGTGCCTGCACCGCAGTATCAAATGCATCAGAGGCACAGTCCAATTTATAATAGGTTTCATGAGCGCCTATCGCATGAATTTCTATAAGATTATTTTGGGCCTGGTCGAAAGTATAAAATAGGGAACAGTTATTGGCGCCATGGTTAGTGTCAGTTTCGTGATAAACGGGCAGACCATTGATCAGCAGTGACGTTGTTTTGCTCGGCAGAGGCTGCCTTGTAGAAATGAGGGAATCGAGATTTCTTTCAACTGCGCGAAGCGTTCTCATTAAGCATGGGTGATTTTGTCTGGGATTATCATCGTAATTTTCTGGCGGTTGATGTGCAAAGAGCGTGAGTATGCTTTGTGCAAAATCATTTGTAGAATACAGACGATCATAAGAGATCGTTGGAATAAAATCTTGGGTATAAGTTCTAAATGGCATATTGTGATCCTCCTTTGCTTGATGTAAATAAGTGATGAAACGATCTGTATGATTGTAATTATATGTATATTAGAAGAGATAATCAATCATTTGTGGCCAATGACGGATGTGAATGAGCCAATAACTGAAACAGACCAGTACATACTATCTGTAATAGATATGATTATGAAGATACGATATGAAATATCCAGCAGGGGACTCCTGCTGGATAAAAATTTTTATTCTTGAAACATGACGGGCCACGGTCATCTTACAGTTCATTAATCGTCTCCGTCACAGATACATCTCGAATCCTTTTTGCCGGGCCATATACTGCGGCAGCAGCTGAAAAGGAATATTCTGTCTTGCACAGGCAGCACAGGCTAAAAATATTCCTTCGGAGGAGGAAAGTCCGGGTTTTTCTGTTACATGGGATTTCTGTTTTGATATTTCTAATATAGCACCATTTGAAGTAGTGATGAACTCTGCCGGGTTAGTAAACATTGAGGCATATCAGGCACATACAGAAGCAATAGAGAGGACGAATAGCAGAATTAATAGCTTAAATTCGGCTTTAGAATATGAAATGGAAGAGTATACACAAGCTGGCTTTAACAGCGGTAGTATATATGCAGAAAAATTCGGGGAAATAATGAATTTGACTTTTAATTTTACTTATGCGCAAGATGTTCAACCTGATACAACTATAACAGTATATATTTTACCAAAAAAGTTTTGGCCAAAAAAAACTATGAAAGTAACTTTCGTTCATAATGGATATATTTCACCTTTGCTATTCGTAAATAACGAAAATGGAGCGGTTAGTTTTAAAGCTATTTCTGGAAAATACACAGCAGATACATGGATTTATGGAACACTAACATATATGCTATAAAGTAAGAATTTAACAAATTATTATCAGCGTAAAGCCATAACTAATGCAAAATTTTTTAATGAAAGAGCCATAAGGGTTCTACCTATCATATTGCAAAAATGCTCTCGGAAAAGCTGGAGGGGGAAGTTACAGAATTCTTTTTGCCAAGAGATTTTGACTCCTTTTGCATAGGGTGTACAAACTGTTTTGAAAGATCTGAAACATCATGCCCTCATTATGAAAAATTAAGACCTATTACTAAAGCCATGGATGATGCAGATGTCATCATCCTGGCAAGCCCGGTATATGTATATCATGCAACAGGCGCAATGAAGTCATTTTTAGACCATTATGGGTACCGATGGATGGTACACCGTCCTGAAGAAAAGATGTTCCATAAACAGGCTGTCTGTATCTCGACTGCTGCAGGGGGAGGAATGAAAAGCACAAATAAAGATATGGCAGACAGCCTGTTCTTTTGGGGGACTGCAAAGATTTATAAATATGGGGCTGCAGTTAGGGCGGTAGCGTGGAATGGTATTAATAACAAGATAAAAAATAATATAGAGAAGAAAACCGATTCTTTGGCATTAAAAATCAAGAACAATTATGGCAAAGTAGAACCGTCTGTAAAGACCAGATTATTTTTCAATATCATGCGCATCGTTCAAAAAAACGGATGGAATAAGGCGGATTCAGATTATTGGCAGGAAAAAGGATGGACGGATAAAAAGCGTCCATGGAAAAGCAAAGAATAAACTTTATCATTCCGTACACTATTTGAACAGCCCGGCAAATTCTGAATATAATACAGTAAAACAATTGTTGGAAGCTTTTATGGATAACATTACTCGTGGGAGATTGATTCAACAAGGGAATCTGATGCGGATCAACAATGCTTTCGTGGAAGAGGCTTCTTGTGTTAATAATTCAGTTGGAAATATCTTGATATCTTATTCTGTCCCGGAAAGAAACCGGCCTGATTCGATTCAATATATACGTTTAAATTTAAATAGGAATACGGTGATCTTAAATTCCTTTGGGCAGAGCATGTGTATATGCTGTATTCAGAGGGGAATGTGGGTCAATGTCATATTTTCATCACGCATGACAAGAAGCATACCGCCTCAGTCCAATGCCGTTTCTGTGATTGTACAAAGGATTTCTCTGCCGCCGCGGCCGCCATTGCCGCCTCAGCGACCATCCTCGGTGACAACAGGAAGGATTGTTTTAATTGATTTTGACAACCATTTTATCGTTACGGAAAATCCAAGGAATATGAATGATCAAAACAGATTTTTAATTACAAATTCCACTACTATTACAAACCAATTCGGTTTGCCGATCAGACTGCGTGATCTGCAGCCCGGCAATATGGTGAGAGTGACTCATGCAAATTTTCAGACGCCTTCTGTGATACCCCAGACAACGGCATTTCATATACAGCGGTTATAATTTGAGAAATTAATGATTTTGGGGAGAACGTTTTATGAGCAAAAGAAATTGTATGATAATACAAAAATTTGATTTAAAAGACAGATATATTCCAGATGTTTACCATATCATTCTGCATTTATATCAATGATAAGCTTTATTTTACAGCAAAAACATAAACATTAAACGCTGACTTCAGCTTGGTTGGGTATATCCCAATCAAGCTTTTTTTATTCCATAGGAGAGTTCGTCCTATGGAATAAAAAGCCCTGCGGGCAGGATGCGCTGCTTCGTGCGCGGAACAAAAGCTGTGCATAGAAAAAACTGGTTCGCGAGGTGTGTGAAGCACACTTTTGTTCAAGAACTGCTTGCTTGTGACGCGGCGTCATGAATTATAATAATTTTAGGAGGTACGACAAATGAGAGAACAAAGAGAGTCATCCAAAGAATATATGACAGTCGGAGAGCTTGCAAAGAAAATGGGGATTACGGTTCGTGCTTTACAGTATTATGATAAACAAGGCATTTTTTCTCCGTCCGCCGAAAGCAGAGGCGGCCGCAGACTGTATACATATAAAGACATGGTGAGGCTTCACCAGATCCTGTCCTTAAAGTCTCTGGGATTTTCACTGGATGATATAAAGAACAGACTGATCTCCCTTGACTCGCCCGATGATGTTGCGGATGCCCTTTCAAGGCAGGCTGCTGCTGTCAGAGAAAAAATAGATCGTCTGACGGAATCGTTAAATGCCATTGAAATGTTAAAGTCAGAGGTGTTGCAGATTCAGACCGTGGATTTTAAGAAATATGCCGATATTATTGTAAATTTCCATATGAACAACGAGTACTACTGGCTGATCAAGCATTTTGACGACAGTCTGCTGGATAATATCCGAAGCCGTTTTGACGAGGAAAGCGGTACGATTTTTATGGAGAAGTATAATTGCCTGAACGAAGAAGCCATAGAACTCAGTGAAAAGGGCGTCCCGCCTGAAGATGAAAAGGCTCAGGTGCTGGCAGAAAAATTTTGGACATTGATCACAGAATTTACCGGCGGAGATATCAGTATACTGCAGGAGCTCATAGAATTTGGGAAATTCGAGGGCATAGACAATGATTGGGTGCAGAAACAGGCAGAAGTGAATGCTTATCTGGACCCTGCCCTGGAAATTTATTTTTCGCGGATGGGCATCAATCCGTTTGTGGAGGGTGAATTATGAGTTATGCGGTCCGGGTAGAAAGTCTGACGAAAAGCTATGGGAGCCATACTGTACTGAAAGGGCTGAGTTTTCAAGTAAAGAAAGGAGAGATTTTTGGGGTACTCGGCGTCAACGGGGCGGGTAAGACTACGACTCTTGAGTGCATGGAAGGTCTCAGAAAATATGACAGCGGGAAAATTACGGCAGACGGAAGGGTAGGAATTCAGCTTCAGTCAGCTTCTCTCCCCGCCTTTATAAAACCGATGGAAGCGATACAGCTTTTCGCAAAATGGAATCATACAAAGGTAAACAATTCTGTATTATCTGCACTCGGAATAAATGAGCTGAAGAAGATGAAATATGCCGATTTATCCACTGGTCAGAAAAGGCGTCTGCATCTGGCTCTTGCCGTGATCGGCAATCCGGATATCATTTTTTTGGATGAGCCTACAGCCGGGCTTGATGTGGGAGGAAGAATATCTCTGCATGATCAAATTGGAAAATTGAACAATCAGGGAAAAACAATAATCTTAGCCAGCCATGATATGGCGGAGGTGGAGAAGTTATGTGACCGTATAGCGATTTTACATGAAGGAAGGATAGCCTTTATGGGCACGGTTTCAGAATTGACCGTAAAAGCAGGCGGACAATATGATATTAAAATTACAACGGAACTCGGAGAAGAACATTATACGTCAGATCAGATTGGAGAGACTATGTTTAAACTTCTTAAAAACTATCAAACGAGAAATCTTCAGATTTTAGATATAGAGATAAACAGAGGGAAATTAGAACAGTTCTTTATGAAACTGACAGAGGGGGAATGATATATGAATGCTTTTTTATATGGAACGATGCTGCAGTTTAAGATAGATATAAGGAGCAGAACTATGCTTGTTACGTGCTATCTCGTTCCTCTTTTATTTTTTGCCGTCATGGGAGGGATTTTTACCTCGCTGATGCCCGAGGCAAAGGATACATTAATTCAGTCCATGACGGTCATGGGGGTATCAATGGGAGCACTGATCGGTGTGCCTTCTTCGGTTTTGGAAATTTGCGGAAGTAACATCAAGAAAATGTATGAGGCCAATGGGGTGCCGCTGCACTGCGGTCTGCTTTCCTCCATACTGTCTGCATTCGTCCATCTGTTTATCATGAGCGTAATTATTTTTGCTGCCGCTCCGGCTGCTTTTGATGCAGTCATTCCATCTGATCTTTTATTATATTTTGCCGCCCTGGTCTTTTTTCTGATCGTTTCATTGAGTATTTCAGGTGTTCTGGGTCTTCTGGTGAAAAGTCAGGCAAAACTGACGATGATCAGCCAGATCTTATTTTTTCCCTCTATTATGCTGTCGGGAATCATGTTTCCTGTAAATCTGCTTCCTGAATTTTTAGAACAGCTGGGAAAATTATTTCCTGCGACATGGGGTTATGCTCTGCTTTTAGAACCGAAATCAGAGCTGAAGAGCTGTATTCCGCTGGCCGTTATTTTTTTCATAGCAGCTGTAACAAACCGTTTTTTGCTTAAGAGGATACGAACAGAGTAAAAAGGAGTATAAACGAGTGTATGCAACCGGATATAGAAAACTTTTTTGTTGAATATTGCCACACGTCATTGTATAATAATTACATGAGAGAGAACTTTGGTAACAGGAACTATATTCTGCATATATAAAAGAGATGCCTTTACCGTGCATCTCTATTTTGCGTTATAGAACCAGGTTTTTAATTTTAGTTCTCTCAAAGGTAAGAACCCAGAAACTTTTACGAAAGAGGAGGTACATATGGAAAGTATCATGGATTACATTTCAATTTTATTGCCGGCTGCAGCGATCATATTCGTTCTAATTATTTTTTCTCCGGCTATGTCAAGGCATCTCCGGATACCGCACTGATCATTTCCGGTCTGAGGAAGAAACCGAGATTTCTTATCGGAAAGGCGGGCGTTAAGATCCCGTTTTTTGAAAAGAAAGACGAATTGAGCCTGAGGCTGGTTTCCGTAGATGTAAAGACTTCCAGTCCGGTTCCGACAGCCGATTACATCAATACCAATGTAGATTCAGCCGTCAATGTTAAAATCGGAAGTTCTCAGGAGATGCTGGAAAAGGCATCCCAAAACTTTTTGGACTGCGGAACCGATATCATCGGTATGATATCCCGGGAAGTACTGGAAGGTAATATGAGGGAAATCATCGGCCAGAATTGAAAGAAATGGTTTCTGACCGCCAGAAATTTGCAGAGAAAGTAAAAGACAATGCCGTTCCGGATCTGGGAGCTATGGGCCTTGAAATCATCAGTTTTAATGTTCAAAATTTTGTCGATAACAATGAAGTCATTGAAAATCTTGGTATCGACAACATATCAAAGATTAAAAAATCAGCCGCTATTGCCAGGGCAGAATCTAAAAAAGAAGTTGAAGTTGCCAAGGCACAGGCCGATAAAGAGGCCAATGATGCAAGGGTTGCCTCAGAGACAGAAATTGCAATCAAAAATAACCAGTTGGAAATCCGCAAAGCAGAACTTAAAAAGGAAGCGGATCTGAAGAAGGCAGAAGCAGATGCCATTTATAAGATCGAGGAGCAGGAGCAGCGAAAACAGTTGGAAATTGCCAATGCCAATGCTAATATCGCAAAGCAGGAGCGGGAAGTCGAGTTAAAAACGAGAGAAGTAGATGTCAGGGAGAAGGCATTGGATGCCGAAGTCCGCAAAAAGGCTGAGGTCGACCGATTCACGAGAGAACAGGAAGCCGAAGCAGATCTTTATGAACGCAAGAAGGATGCGGAAGCTTATGAGGCCGAACAGGAGGCTGCCGGAGTTCGGGCAAAGGGTGAAGCGGAGGCATCTGCAATCCAGGCAAAAGCGCTCGCGGAAGCAGCGGGTATTGAAAAGAAAGCAGAGGCCATGGCGAAAATGGGTGAGGCTGCAATTCTTGAAATGTACTTTAAAGCTTATCCGGAAGTTGCAAGGATCGTTGCCGAACCGTTATCCAAGGTTGATTCCATCGTTATGTACGGAGACGGGAATTCGGCTAAATTGACGGAAGATATCGTGAAATCTGTTGCCCAGGTTGATCAGGGACTGCAGAAGTCCATGGGACTTGACATTAAGTCCCTGCTGGCAGGCGTTATCGGCGGAAAAGTAGCCGCTGTTGGAGTTCAAAAAGATAGTGAAAATGACTCTGACAGTATGGAAGAAGTAAGAAGCGAACCAGAAGATAACTGAGAAACTGACAGGAGAGAGTTTGTTCGAATATTTCCTTTTATGGAAAATCAGGCAGGCTCTCGTTTTCTTTGCTCTGGCAAGTATCAGATTAATAAAAACAGCAGAAATTTTTAACCAAAAATTTCTGCTGTTTCCGAACTTAAAGGAATAAAGAAAATGAGTTGGTGGATGGTATTACTTTAGCATCCTGATTTGTTTGCGAAAGATTCACAGTCAGTGCATTCTTTTGTTGTCGGATTAGGCTCATGAGTTCCGATTTTGATTGTCTCTAAAGTACAATAGTCAACATCACCTGCATGGTAGGCACAGTTATTAATTGTACACTCGATACAATCGTTTTTTCCATTTGATTTCATAACAAGGCTCCTTTCAATTTATGATACAACTTTAGTATCTCCGTAATCTGAAAAAGGATACATCACATGTTGACACTAAATAAAATGTTCGTTATCCTTATACATGGCAGGAAAAAACAGGCCATAAAAGGGAAAAGCAGCTTAGAAACAGGAGAAAAATATGGCAAAAATAAAACAAAAATATTTATATATCATGGGTGCAGCGGCGGTGGCCGTCATCGCAGCACTCACAGCAGTACATATTTATTATAAAGACCGGTGGTATCCGGGAAGCAGTATCGACGGCCTCAAAGTATCGGGAATGACCTATGAAGAGTCTCTGGATGAGCTCAAAGAGACTGCAGACCGATACAGCATTACCGTAAAAGGGAGAGAAAAGGGAACTTTAACGATCAAAGGCAGGGATATCGGCTTAAAAGTAAAGTCTTTGGATTCGGTGAAAGAACTGTATCAAAAGCAGCATAAACAGAGTGTCATTTTTTCTTTTATGAAGAAGGAACAGAAAAATTTAAAAGATACGATTGATTTTTCAGAGAAGAAGCTCTCAGGTCTTGTAAAAAAATCGGTTTTGGTGACCGGGGATGACGGCTATAAGCTGACGAAGCCCGAAGATGCGGCAATAGAATACTCTAAAGAGAAAAAGTATGGCGTGCTGAAAAAAGAAATAGAAGGAAATATTTTGGATCAGAAGGCCTTTGTGAGACGGTTATCGGAAGCCATAAAGGAACTGAAAACTTCTATGGATCTGACGGACCAGAAAACATATCCCGGTGTATATAAAGAACCGGGGTTAAGAATCGATGACTCTGAACTTACCAGGATGCAGGAGACATATAATCAGTATTTGCTGCACTGGATTCAATGGGATATGGGAAACGATACAAAGGAGACGATGACACCTGAGGTTTTGAAAGACTGTATCAGGGTCAATACAAAAAAACGTACGGTGAAGCTTGACAAATCTGCCGTGGAAGACTGGGTGGAAAAATTCTGTCTTAAATATAAAACCGTAGGGATTGCCAGAAAATTCACCACGCATTCAGGCAAGAAAATAAAAGTAGAAGGCGGAGACTACGGATGGAGGATTGATTACGACAAGGAGATCGCCAGAGTCCTGAAACTGCTGAAAAAAGCACCGTCAAAGAAACTGATGGAGACTTACCAAAAAGATCCGTCGGATAAAAATCAGAAAGCTATGACCGTAAATTTAAAACCTGTTTATTTTAATAAGGCCTATCGGAAAGATTATCAAAATCCTCAAAATGACTGGGATCATAAAAATTACAGTGAGGTGGATCTCTCCGCTCAGGAAGTATTTGTATATAAAAACGGCAAGAGAGTATTTTCTGCAAACTGTATTACGGGAAAACCGACTCCTGACCGCATCACAAGGACCGGAACATACTATGTGAAAGAAAAACGGCTGACCAAAACCCTGGTTGGTGCAGATTACAGTGTAGACACCAAGTATTGGGTCAGAATCATGTGGACCGGAACCGGATATCACTGGAGCAAGAGGAGCGACTGGGGTCTGTGGTCTCCAGGCAGATATAAAGTGACCGGTTCCCACGGGTGTGTAAACCTTCAGCTCTCGGATGCAGCGGCCATATATAAGCTTGTGGAGAGCGGAGATCCGGTGTTTATCCACTACTAAGAGGTCTTAATACTCCACATTCATTAGGAACAGGCCATGGGGCGGGGCGGTGATGCCCGCATCTTTCCGGTCTTTTGACTGAAATACATGAAAAATAGACTCAGGGTCTCTGGTTCCTGCACCGATCTCAGCCAGTGTTCCGGTCAGAATCCGGACCATATTATAAAGGAAGCCGTCGCCGGTGAAACTGAGGCGGATTTCGCTGTGTTCTTCTTCAATCACAATAGAATAGATTGTTCTCACCGTTGATTTCTTTGTCTTTTTGACGGAAGAGAATCCTAAAAAGTCGTGGGTGCCGAGACAGAAGGCGGCTGCCTTGTTCATTTTTTCTATGTTCAGTGTTTCCGGATATTTCCACAAATATTTTCTTTCAAAAACATTCACAGTGCCGGGAATGGCAATACGGTACTGATATGTCTTTTGTTTTGCATTCAGCCGGCTGTGGAAGCGCTCTGAGACTTCATCTGCCGTCACAATACCGATATCGGAAGGCAGATATTTCGTGAGGTATTCTTTGATCTCCCGGCAGGAGAAGCTGCAGTCTGTATGGAAGTTGGCGATTTGTCCGCAGGCGTGTACGCCGGCATCTGTGCGGCCGGAACCGATAATCTGGATGGATTCCCCGGTCATTTTTGAGAGAACTGACTCCAATTTTCCCTGGATCGTGCTGGCGTTTGCATTTTTGCCAAGTTTCTGCCAGCCTTGATAGCGGGTGCCGTCATATTCTATCTTCAGACGGATATTTCGTTTCATCATTTCCTG
Organism: Anaerostipes caccae L1-92; assembly: GCF_014467075.1. Classification (NCBI taxonomy): domain Bacteria; kingdom Bacillati; phylum Bacillota; class Clostridia; order Lachnospirales; family Lachnospiraceae; genus Anaerostipes; species Anaerostipes caccae. Next base: position 1,912,509 of record NZ_AP023027.1, on the reverse strand, counting down.
TACTCCTTTTTGTGCGGGATTTTTTTAAATCTGCTGGATTCCATTATAGGGGAAGATGCCAAAAAATACAAATCATAGTTTCTGCTGCAGGCTGTGTACAGATGCGCAGGGAATTTATGATATAATAGAGGACAGAAAATATCAGGAGGAGAGATGAAGTTTCGGATACCGGATTATTATGACAAATTTAAATGTATAGGTTCTGACTGCACAGACAGCTGCTGCGCGGGATGGGATATCACTGTGAACGATGAGACCTATGAAAAGTACACCCTCGTGAAAGGATCATTCGGAGACCGTCTCATGAGATCTGTCAGCTCTTCCCGTCCTCATCATTTTCTCATGGAGGAGGGAAGATGTCCTTTTTTAAATCAAAAGAATTTATGCGATATTTATATACATCTGGGAGAAGATTTCCTCTGCCAGATCTGTACAGACCATCCACGGTTCTATGAAGTTTATGGCAGCCGGCAGGAAGCGGGACTGGGACTCGTGTGCGAAGAGGCGGCAAGACTGATTTTGACCAACAAGAAAAAGGTCCGGTTTCTTGATGAAAATTTGGATGAAAAAGCGGAAGAAGAGGAGCCCTGGCTGGAGCCGCTTACGCTGGCAAGAGACTGGATCATCCGTCTGCTTCAGGACAGGGAGCAGACTCTGGAGAGACGTTTGCGGCAGACGCTGTCGGCGGCAGCGGTCTTTCAGGAAGATTACATTCGCGATGATATGGAGGCCATGTATCTGCATATACATAAATGGGAGACGAAAGAAAGAGTACAAAAGCCGCGGACCGGTCTGAGAGAATGGTTCACGGAATGTCTGGAATTTCTCCTGGATCTGGAGATTCTCACCCCCGAGTGGAAGCAGGCTTTAAGCCAGGCATCTTTCATGTTTCGGGAGAGAGACATTTGTTTTTCAGATTTTGATGGAATCTTTTATGAACATTTGATAGTGTATTTTATATACCGGTATTTTCTGAAATCCGTCTATGACTTTCAGCTTTTGGATAAGGTTAAATTTGCGGTTTTCAGCTGTTTGGCTGTCCGGGGGACAGAGGCAGCGGTTTCACGAGAGGAAAGCCTGACGTCATTGGAAATTGCCCGTCTGTACTCAAAAGAAATCGAATACTCGGAAGAAAATATGGAAGCGGTCAATGAAGAACTTTTGTTTTCAGATATGTTTGACACACAGAGACTGTCAGATATGGTATCCGCAGTGTTCGGAAGTTCATATTTAATCTGAAGAGACAGGGAGAATTTATGAATAAGATAAAAAAATATCTGGGGTTTCCGGCAGATCCTGCTTACCGGATTCAAATTGAACAGAACATGACCGCCAATATTTTTAAAACTCATACGATTTTTCAGCTGCTTATTCTGGGATGTCAGATCTTAATGCTCTATTCAATATCGACTCTTCCGGGAGGCGTTTTTATGAAACCAAGAAGGACCGCATATTTCTGTATGTATATCCTGCTGATCATTTTAACAGTGCTCAGTCTGGCAGTGAAGGCAGTTTTCAGGCGAAAGATCATGGAACATTACTGAATGATCTTCTCCCGTACTTTCCTGATCCTTATGGGGCGGATCAGAGCTTTAATAATATGACGAACAGCTTTTTATTACGGTTCTTTGTATTGGAATTTCAATCATTCTCTATCGGAATCGTGTCTTGTCAGAATATGACCGTATTATTATCGGAGAACAGTATCAGAAAATCGCCGAGATCAATCAGAAGTTGAATCAACAGGTAATCCGTGACCGTCTGACTGGACTTTTTAACCGCAGTTATCTTGAAACTTCCCTGAGAGAACAGTTTCAAAGCGTACAAGAGAAGCACGGAAACATTGCATGTATGATGATTGATATAGATTCAATAAACTACTTCTTAAGTAAATGTAGACCTGTCTATTTTTTTTATGATACTATGTAAACAATGATATTTAGTTTTATGGAGGATTGTAATTATGAAAAAGAAAATCTTTGCAATGGGACTAAGCCTATTGTTTGCGGCATGTTGTTTCCCGAAGATGTCTTTTGCCGCTGAGCCAGCGGAAAATGTCGTGGCCAAAGTGAATGGGAAAACATATGCAACATTGAAAGAAGCTGTTGATGCCGCACCGGAGAACAGTACTGTTACACTACTTTCTGATGTGACAGAAGATGTAATCTTTAACAAAAATATCACTGTTGATGGTGCCAGCAAGTACACGATTTCAGGTGCGTCAACCGTAAAGGCAGGAACACTTACGAATCTTACTTTAAAACCGAATGAAACAAATACAAATGGCAAGCTTTTAACAATTGGAAATGGAGACAGTACTTCGATTAATCTCGAAAATGTTACGATCCATTATTCCGTAACAAAAAGATCCAGCGGAAGCGCTGTGACAGTAAGTGGCAACAGTGCAACTATTAAAATCAATCATTGCCGCTTCATCAATACCCCAAATAATAATGGAACGACAACAGACGCACCTGAATGGTCTTACGGTCTATACGTTAACGAACAAAACGACGCCGGAAGTATTACTTTTACAAATAACGAATTCAACGGGGCATTCCGCACAATGCTTGCAAATGTAAGTGGTAATTTTCTAATTGAAAACTGCGAATTCATAAATAGCGTTTACAGCGTGGCAAATGGACCTACCGGAGGCTCTGCCGGGGAAGCCACAACAATTACTACTTCAGCCGCTTCCAACAATCAGATTGTCGTAAAAAACAATATGCTTGATAATGCCGGATCTATTTATTTACAGACACAGGCAAATTTCACAGGGAATACGATCAAAAACGATAAATTTGAACACTATATCCAGGCAAAGGGAAGTATTGGACAACCTATAGACTTTAAAAATAATACTTTTCAGTTAGGTACAAACAATCTAGTGGTCATTGATGTTGCTGCCACACCAATTTTACTTCCAGCTGGACAGCCTGCGGTAAACTATTGGATCTGGAGTGATACTCCTGCAAATGTTCGTCCCGCCGATTACAGCGACTATAAATATATGTACAACGAAGACGGAAGCATTACATTCATGCCTCAGTCTGACGTAGCATTTGAACAGTTTTTCGCTCAAAAAACAAATGGAAATATACAAGTAAACGATCAGGATACAGTACTTATTGAGAAGAATTTAAAGATAAACGACATAGAAATTGATTCTGATAAAAATATTACTTTTGAAATAGCAAAAGACGCAACTTTAGAAATTGCAGGTGCCTTAGACATCCAAGGAAAAATTACGGTAAAAGGGGAAGGTGCCCTCATCATTACCGAACAGGGAAAAGTAAATATCTACTCTGATGCTGCATTAACTGTTTCCCCCGATACAAGCCTTAAAAACAATGGCTTCATTTCAAACAACGGTGAACTGACAATTCCAGATACCACCACAGGAAATGGAACAATCGAAGGCACTGGTATTACAGAAAAAGTACACAACGCAGTACACGTTGAAGCTAAGGAGCCTACCTGTGACACCGACGGAAACATTGAATACTGGTACTGCAGTTTTTGTGATAAATACTTTTCTGACAAAGCTTTAACCCAGGAAATTTCCAAAGAAAAAACAAGCCGAAAAGCTCTGGGGCACAAATATGAAAACGGAAAATGTACCGTGTGCGGAAAAGCTGATCCTAATTATAAGCCTGAGACATCTCCGACAGATAACGAAAACGACGGAAATTCTAATCAAGAATTCTCCAATTCTCACGCCCCTAAAACAGGGGATAACAATCATATCGGACTAATGATCGCACTGATGCTTGGTGCATCGATTGCTTTCTTTGGCGTTAAAAGAGATAAAAAACAACACGGTTAAAATGACTTAAAAATGGAGCAGAATTGCATGAAATGCGATTCTGCTTCATTTTTTCAGGATATCATCTTATTTGAAGAAATGAACAGTCGACTTGATTACTGCCATTAAAAAGTACTTAGGTCAATAATAATTCAAGATTATGATAGCTTTCATAAAAATATCGAAATTTTCCACTTCATTAACATTGCTTTCTATCTCCTTTCGCTTTTATTCTTTAAAATAATAGAAAAAGTAACATGAAAACGTTACAATAAAAAAAGTTTTTTAGTCCGCGTATGGCATCCACAGAACTAAAAAACTATGTAATCTTTACTAAAAAAAGGGGGCATCGCCATAAAGAATTTTCTACTAAATGATGTATTCCCATGTTTTAATTCCCTTTCAGTTATAATGTATATACCATAACAGGCATAAAATTATACTTCAAGATAAATTTATGAAAAAAGAGTAAAATAATTATCGTAAGAATTTTAAGAAAGAGAGTGAGAATATGTATTCTTCAATTTATGCTGAAAGCAAAGAAATGTATAATGAACTTATAGAATGGCGTAGAGAACTTCACAAAACACCTGAATTGGGACTTGAACTTTCTAAAACAGTTTCTTTTGTGAAGAAAAAATTAGCAGAATGGGATATTCCATTTGAAACAAAAGTCAATGGAAATTGTATTATTGGCTATATGGGCTCTGGGGATAAATGCTTACTTCTTAGAGCAGATATGGACGGGCTTCTTATGAATGAAGAAAGTAAATTGTCTTTTGTTTCGCAAAATGGTAATATGCACGCTTGCGGACATGATATGCATACGACCGCTTTGTTAGGAGCCGCCAAAATATTAAAAAAACACGAAAAGGAATTAGGGTGCTAACGCAGTGATTGCTGAGGGTGTAATGGAAAATCCTAAAGTAGACTCAGCTTTTGCAACTCATGTAGCGTCCGTTATTCCTGCAGGAACAATTGCTTATGGAACTATGACAGGGACATCTGTCTTTGGATTTAAAATAACGATAATAGGAAAGGGTACGCATGGTGCTATGCCCCAGAACGGAATAGACCCTATCAACGTTGGGGTTCATATTTACCAAGCATTGCAGGAGCTAATCGCACGTGAGTGTTCTCCAAGCCAAGAAGTAACATTGACAATTGGTCAATTTAACTCTGGAACGGTAAATAATGTTATTCCAGAAACAGCTATTTTACAGGGAACACTTCGCACATTCGATAATAAAATAAAACAGTATTTAATTACGAGAATTAAAGAAATTGTTGATAATATTTCCCATGCTTTTCATGCAGAAAGTAAAGTAGATGTCCTAGCAGATATACCCGTACTCTGCTGTGATGAAAAAAGAAATACTGAAATTGCTAAGGCAATAAGGTCCATGAATGGTGAATTTAACATGGTATCCGGGTTACACACAACTGGTTCTGATGATTTTGCAGTGTTTGCAAATAAAGTACCATCTTCTTATTTTATGATAGGAGCTAAGGTTGATTCAGATAATATCTATGCACATCATAATCCGAAAGTATGTTTTAACGAACAAGTTTTACCAATCGAAACGGCGGTATATGCATGTGTGGCTATGGACTGGAAATAAGTTAGAAAACAATAAAATTAAAAGGGAGACACACGTTTTTTGTGCAGTATCCCTCTCTTTTTTCTGTCATATCAAGGCTCGTTCAATCGTGGTAAAATGAGTGCTTTTTTATACTTCAAAGTACTGTAAAGTATAATGTTTATGCGGATAATCAAAAATTAGATAAAAATTTTTTTAGAAAACAATATAATGATCGGTTTGGGCATATATCCGGGGACCAGTGCCTGAGAACTTTCGCAGGCTTCCTGAAGAAGGAAGTGCAGAACAGGTCAGGAAGCCTGATCCGTTATGGCGGTGAAGAATTTCTTATATTCTTATTTGGGCAGGACGCTGAGGCGGCAGAAGAAATAGCAGAACATATGCGCCGGTCCGCAGAGTCCGGCGGATACATCAGCGACGGGCCGGACAGCAGTCCTGTCACAGTCAGTATAGGGGTCTATAAATAATGCCCGTCCGCTGAGACTCCATTCAAAGAATTTATTACTCTGGCAGACAGTGCCCTCTATGAAGCAAAATGCTGCGGAAGAAACTGTGTAAAATTAAAGACAGGGGAGATGTCTCAGCAGACATAGACCAGTCTTGCTTCCGGAAGGCGCAGCCTCACATAGTCTGTCAGCACCGGCTCTGCCTCCAGCCGCAGTTCCTTCCGGTAGCGGTATTTTCCTCTTCCGCCTCCGGACATAGACTGATTGTCGTAGAGGTCAGGAGCCTCCGGAAATGCCTCTTTGTTAATAGCATTCTGCACAAAGCTGTAAGTCATAAAAATCATCTCTATTGTTATTGACTTCTTGGCCTTTTCGGTAAGACCGTCGGCCAGCTGATCGATCAAATTCATGTATTTTTCTTTCCAGCCATCATTCAGGATGATGGGAGCGATCAGTATTCCTACGGGATAACCGGCCTCACACATGTCGTTGACTGCCTGGATTCTCTGATGAAGCGGGGAGGTCCCAAGTTCGATATGGTCTATGATTTCCTGAGGATTGACGCTCATTCGAAAAATGCTCTTTCCCTGATGGTCAAGGCCGAGCAAAGGTTTTACAGACGCAAATTTGGTGGGAAATGTAATCTGTCCTCTCCCCTCACGGGCGAAAGCAGGGATGACCCATTCCAGATTGTTTGTTATCATATTTTCTAAAACAAGATCACTGTTGGAGCCTATCTCAAAAGTCTGGGGTACAGCTCCTTTTTTTGAATTCTTTATCAGCCGTTCCATCATGTCTTCCCGATTTACGAAAAGCCTTAAATAGGCGCATTTATTGTAATTGCATACCAAATAACAATAAAGGCACATGGCAGTACATCCGGACGAAGTGAACGGAACCAGATAATCGGATATCTTATGGTTTTCTGTATATCGGTGAGTCTTTCTTGTGCCGATAATCAGAAAACGTTTCATTTTTGGAAAATCGCTGTTGGGCCTTTGGGTCATCTCTTCGATCCGGTTATGGCTTTTGATCTCATGCCAGGGCAGATCCGCAAAATCTTTTTTTAATTTCCGGCCGAGGGGATAATTAAAGATTCCCGGTTCATGATATACGGCGGTAAATAGTTTCATAAGCAGTTCTCCTTTTCATATTTGTATTAGTATTTCTGAAAAAAACGAGATATATTGATTGCTGTCTGATTTTTGGTAAGGATTTCATTGGAAATGCAAGAAAATTTTCTAGTTTAAACAGATTTATTATGTTATAATAAATGCAAACAAATTTGTTTGCATGTAAAATGATGGGAGTTATAAATTGGATGAATATTCAGCGTTGATGATACATATAAAAAAGAGAATGAGGTATGAGCCCGAAGAGGAGCAGAATCTTCAGATTTATCTGACCAAAGTGGCGGAGCAGCTGAACAGCCTTTTTGTGGACAGCATGATATTTCCGGTAATCTTCGGAAGGCATGATGAACTTCAGGGTCTGTTTACATCTTCACTGTCCGCAGCCTCCTATTTCCGGCTTTTCGAGATCATGTGTTATCCGGTCGCCGTCACCGGAGGGATCGGGATCGGCGAGTGGACAGTGCGGATGGAGGATGGGACCTCTGCCCAGCAGCAGGGAACGGCCTATGACCGGGCGGAAGAGGCTGTAAAGACTGTGTCAAAGAAGAAGACACAGAGGCTGCGGATCCATTCTTCAAGAGAAGACGGTATGGCAAACTATCTTCTGAATGTTTCCAAGGACATGCTGAGTGCACAGAATTCGATCCAGAACCGTCTCCAGCTGATCGCCGAGATCCTGTACCCGTTTGTTGAGAACAGGACATGGATACGATTTGAAAATCATGGCCTCAGGCTGCTGACACTGAAGGAAAATTTCGGACCTGCAAAACAGATGGTGGATAAGATCGCAAAAGTGCCGGAACAGACGATCTCCTGGAAGAAAAACGTTTATGTCCAGGAACCGATCTTCATTACAGGCGAAAAAAAGGAAGGAGAAGAAGCCGTCATTCTTAAAAATGTTTCCAGCAGCATTGCGGTGACTGCAAAGAAAAGCCGGCAGAATGTGGAAACGATCATGAAACGGGGGAAACTGCTCACGATCCGGATCATGGATTATATGGCACTGCAGTATATAAAACGGTACTACTAAAAAGGGAGAAACAAATATAAGTATGGAAAATAAGGAAAAAAGATTTGCACTTTTAATTGACGCTGACAACATATCAGCAAAATATATCAAGCCGATTTTGGACGAGCTGTCACAGTACGGCAATATTACATACAAGAGAATCTACGGTGACTGGACAAGTACGCTTCATGCCAGCTGGAAAGAGGAGCTGCTGGCCAATTCCATCACACCTATCCAGCAGTTTTCTTATACACAGGGGAAAAATGCCACAGATTCTGCAATGATCATCGATGCCATGGATATCCTTTACACCAACCGGGTGGACGGCTTTTGTATCGTCTCCAGTGACAGTGATTTTACGAGGCTTGCCAGCAGGATCAGAGAGACAGGGCTTACTGTGATCGGTATGGGTGAGGGGAAGACTCCCCCGGCTTTCCGTAAAGCATGTGATGTTTTTACAAACCTGGAACTCCTGATCGAGGACAAAGAGGAAAAGGAAAGCAAGCCGATTGGCCGCAGGGATATCGAGGCAGCGATCCATTCTATCATCACAGACAATCAGAACAGCGATAAAGAGACGACGCTGGGAGAGATCGGGACAAGGCTGTTAAAGAGATATCCGGACTTTGACGTGAGGAGCTACGGATACAGTCTGCTCTCTAAATTTCTGGAAGAATTCGATCATTTCAGACTGATTAAGGATGGCAATATTGTCACTGTTTCTCTGAGAGAAGATATTGACATGAAAGAACAGCTGGACCACTATGTAACGGCATTGGTGAAAAACACAGGAAAAAAGGGACTTGATCTGTCTGATCTTGCAAACAAAATATATGCAGAATATGAGAACTTTAAAGTACAGGATTTTGGATACAATCGGTTCAGCTCTTATGTGCGGAGCATCCCGGGCATGCAGCTGGAGAACAAAAATAATATTACAAAAGTAACGTTTTTAAAAAAATAATACCGCAAAGGCAGAAAAATTTTCTAATAGAAATACGAAAGCAGATCAATATACAAACCAAACGAGGTATTTGAAATATGAGAATTTTTTTATGGGAAATCAGGGAAGAACAGGGTTACAGTTTGAGGAACCTTGAAAAATATACGGGCATCAGCCATATGCATATCTATGATATTGAAAGAGGGCTGGTAAGTCCCACACTGGAGGAAATCGAAAAGCTGGCGGGAGTCATGAGAATCAGTCCTTACCGTCTGTTTGACTTTCGGCCGGCTATACAGGTGAATTCCAATTAAAGAGACTGCTGCAAAACGTACATCAATGATTCTGTCAAAAATAACAGAATCCCGGGTTTTGCAGCAGTCTTTTATCAAACGAATATGAGGATCATTGGTATTAGAGATCTCTTCCACAGCGGCCGTAAAAGGTTAAAAGATAAAGTCCGCAGATGCCGACCAGATCATAGACGATCCTTGAGAGCATCGTCATGCTGCCGAAGAGAAAAGCTACTAAATCAAACCGGAAGAAGCCAATCAGGCCCCAGTTGACCGCACCTATAATTGTAATTGTCAGTGCTATATAATCTAATGTTTTACTTCCCATAGCAACCTCCTTTTCTATTAATAATCTTCCCAGTCTTAGAAATATTATGCATGGGTTGTTTAATCTCCTCCGGGACCGTCTTTTCTCGGACGTTCAGACTCGGGCAGAGGTTCCACGATGTGCGGACGTTCTTTTTTTGCCTCTTTTGGTTCCTGCTGTTTATGCCTGTGGCAGTTGGATTCGTGCATTGCGATCACTCCTTTCTTTTTAGTTTTCTTAGTATGTTTGCAAAAAGTCCGGATTATACAGTATAATAAAGACAGAAACTACGAATACGGATTTAGATTAGGATAGGAGGGATTTTATGGCGGGAAAACAGAAAAGCAACTGTGAGTCTTGTATAAATTATGTGTATGACGAAATGTGCGGTTCCTATGTATGTGATGTAAACCTTGACGAAGATGAACTGATGCGGTTTATGACATATTCAAATTATAGCTGTCCGTATTTTCAATTAAATGATGAATATAGTATTGTCAGAAAACAAATTTAAACAGGGACAGATATATGAAGATAAAAAGAAATCGCGTGATATCCTGGACAATGGTCATTTTGATGATGGCGGTGATTTTTTTATTTTCTGCGAAGACGGCAGATGCGTCAGAGCAGATGAGTATGGGAGTTACCCAGTGGATTTCGAAACTGGTCGGGATATCCCCGGCAGAAGCGGGAGGATTCGGAAACAGCCTTTATGATATGCTGTCTGTCATGGACCACTATGTGAGGAAGACAGCCCACTTCCTGGAATATGCACTGCTCGGAGTGCTTGTGTGCCGGGCCTTGGGGATTGATGTAAAGAAAAAGGCTCATCTTCTGGGTGCGGCATTAGCGTTTTGTTCTTTCTATGCCGTGACAGATGAACTGCACCAGTATTTTGTGCCGGGAAGAAGTTGTCAGATAAAAGATGTCATGATCGACAGTTCGGGTGCTCTGACCGGCATCTGCTTTTGTATGCTGGCAGGTTTTGTATTAAAAAAAATAAAGAATAAGCGTAGAAATGTCCGACAAAAAAATACCCCGGATGTCAGAGTTTTCTGATATCCGGGGTGAAATTTTTGCGGCGGCGGCAGATAAACTTTTGAAAATCCCTTATCTCCCTGTGACGAGATTGATCAGATCAGATCCAAGCTGTTTGGAATCTTTCGGGAAGTACAGGGTAACTGTGTCTTCACCGCTTTTGATATTCTGTTTAGTCAGTGTAAACGTCTTTGTCTTCATGTCGGAAGAGGGTTTCATACTTTTAAAACCTTTTGCCACGTTTTTGATCAAAAGTTTCTGAGCATCTTCTTTCGTCTCGATGTGCTGAGGCTTTAACGCGTCTACTGTTTTTTTCTTGGCGTCCTTGAATACAGATAAGTAATCAATATACTGTGATTTTACAGTAACAACAGCCTCTTTCTTTTCCTGTTTTTTTACGGATACTTCATAATCAAGACTGGACAAAGCCTGGGAGAGTGCATCATAAATATTTTCAGCGTCTTTTGTTGTCAGTGTGATGCCCGCAGATTTGAAACTGTCTTTCAGTGATGAAATCGTAGACTCTTTGTATACGTTCAGGGTATCACTGACTTCTGCAGAGTCAATGCCCAGATCTGTCATGGCATCTGCTTTATGGCATACGATCAGCTGATAAAAAGCATCCATGGATTTATCTGCATCCGGAGCTTTTTTTGTGCCGCATCCGGTCAGCAGAGTTGCCGCCAATAAGGCTGCTATAACCAAGGTCATCAATTTCGTATTTTTCTTCATAATTCATTTCCCCAATCCTGTTTGTTTATAATGAATACTCGTCTCATTATAAAGGTTAGAAGGAAATGTGTCAATAAATGCCGAATAGAATCGAAGAACAGAATGTTTCCCATAACATTTTCATGACCGGAGTTCCTCGATCAGTCTGCGCAGTTCAGACATAATCTTTCGCCTGTGTATGCCGGTATAGCCTGTCTTATTTGAAATTTCTGCGGCAGACTGAAAATAACCGGCGGCGTCAGAAAGTCGTGGAGTTTGTGATAAGACTGGCAGATGCCCTTGAACTTCAAGTCATCGCAGAGGGGGTGGAGACAAGGGAACAGGCACAGATGCTTAAGAAGCTGGGGTGCCGTCATGCCCAGGGATATCTGTACGGACGTCCGATGCCGGAGCAGGAGTTCATAGACTATTTATCAGGAAAAGAATTGTAATCAGGGCTGTTATACAGATTTAGTATAACAGCCTTTTGCATGAAAAGCGATGGAATACTGCACACTATGACTGCTGAAGGATATCTACTTGAAGTTCTTGTTCAAAATGTATATAATATTTTAGATTGTATAAAAGAAGACGTTTCTATGACAGGGCGGCAGGATAGTCCTGATCATATTGGGAGGAGAATATAGAAAATGAGCAGTCAAAACTATGACGCAAACAGTATTTCTGTACTGGAAGGGCTGGAGGCAGTCAGGAAGCGGCCCGGAATGTATATAGGAAGTGTTTCGACAAAGGGGCTTAACCATTTGATCTATGAGATCGTAGATAACTCGGTGGATGAATTTCTTGCGGGACACTGCGATGAAATTACGGTAACATTAAAAGACGACGGGACAGCAGTGATCGAAGACAATGGCAGGGGCATTCCTGTCGGAATCAATGAACAGACTGGTCTTTCAGCAGTTGAGATGGTGTTTACCATGCTGCATGCCGGAGGGAAATTCGGAGACGGGGGATATAAAATTTCGGGAGGACTGCACGGTGTGGGGGCATCTGTGGTCAACGCCCTCTCTACATGGCTTAAAGTGACGGTTAAACAGGACGGAAACATTTATGAAGAATGTTTTGAAAGAGGGAAGGTTACAGAACCGCTGAGGGTGACCGGAAGCTGCAGAAAGTCGGAGACCGGAACAAAGGTCCGGTTTCTTCCGGATCCGGAGATTTTTGACAAAACCTATTTTAAAGCCGCTATGATCCGCAACCGTCTCCATGAGACGACTTATCTGAATCCGGAATTAAAGATCCATTATATAAATGAACGTTCAGGAGAAGAGACGGAAGTCTTATATCACGAGCCTGAGGGAATCTGTGCCTATGTAAAGAAACTGAATGACGGCAAACATGTACTGCATGATCCAGTCTATTATAAGAGGGATATCAACGGAATCGAAGCGGAGATCGCCTTCCAGTATACGGAAGATTTCGGAGAGAATATTTTAGGCTTCTGCAATAACATTTATACCACGGAGGGCGGTACCCATATCACAGGATTTAAGTCCAAATTTACAGCAGTGATGAACCAGTATGCCAGGGAACTGGGTATATTAAAGGAAAAAGACACAAACTTTACAGGGGCAGATGTGAGAAACGGCATGACCGCCATCATTTCCGTAAAACATCCGGAACCAAGGTTTGAAGGGCAGACGAAGACAAAATTGGACAACCCTGATGCCAATAAAGTGGTCAGTGAAATTACCGGGGATGAGACGGTATTATTTTTTGATAAAAACCTGGATACCTTAAAAAAAGTCCTTGCCTGTGCGGAGAAATCCGCAAAGATCCGAAAGGCTGAAGAAAAAGCGAAGACAAACCTTCTTGTGAGACAGAAACTCTCCATTGACAGTAACGGAAAGCTGTCCAACTGCGAAAGCCGGAAGCCGGAAGAGTGTGAAATTTTTATCGTCGAGGGAGATTCGGCAGGAGGATCTGCTAAAACTGCCAGAAACCGCCGGACTCAGGCGATACTGCCAATCAGGGGAAAGATCCTGAATGTCGAGAAGGCTACCATGGACAAGGTCCTGGCGAATGCAGAGATTAAAACGATGATTAATACTTTTGGATGCGGATTTTCAGAAGGCTACGGAAATGATTTTGACATTGAGAAACTGAGGTATCAAAAAATTGTGATTATGACCGATGCCGATGTGGACGGGGCACATATTGCCACCTTGCTGCTGACATTTTTCTACCGGTTTATGCCGGAGCTGATTACCCATGGACACGTCTATCTGGCAACGCCTCCTCTATATAAGGCAATTCCTAAGAAGGGGAAAGAAACTTATTTGTTCGATGATACTGCGCTGGAGAAATATAAGGCCGCTCATAAGGGGCCGTTTACCCTTCAGCGGTATAAGGGCCTTGGAGAGATGGACGCCAGCCAGCTGTGGGAGACGACGCTGGACCCGGAGACGAGGACATTAAAGCAGATTGAGATCGAAGATGCCAGAATGGCCTCCGATGTGACCTCAATGCTGATGGGCAGTGAGGTTCCGCCGAGAAGGCAGTTTATTTATGATAACGCAGAGGATGCGATGTTGGATATATAGAAAGGGAGAGAGATGGCAGAACATATCATTAGGGCAGAATTTTCTGAGGTCATGCAGAAGTCGTATATCGACTATGCCATGAGCGTTATTTGTGCGCGTGCCCTTCCCGACATTCGGGACGGTTTAAAGCCCGTACAGCGGCGCGTCCTGTATGCCATGGACGAGCTTAATCTGAGGCATGACAGGCCGCACAGAAAATCTGCGAGAATCGTTGGAGACACGATGGGTAAATATCACCCTCACGGTGACAGCTCTATCTATGAGTCTCTGGTGGTCATGGAACAGGAATTTAAAAAGGGTATGCCTTTGGTGGACGGACATGGAAATTTTGGTTCCATTGAAGGTGACGGAGCCGCGGCCATGCGTTACACGGAGGCAAGGCTTAAAAAATTTACCCAGGAGGTCTATCTTGCGGATCTGGATAAAAATGTAGTGGATTTTATATCCAATTTCGATGAGACGGAGAAAGAACCGGAAGTGCTTCCGGTCAGAGTACCGAACCTTCTGATCAACGGTGCCGAGGGAATTGCCGTCGGTATGACTACCAGCATTCCGCCTCATAATCTGGGGGAAGTGGTCGATGCCATGATCGCGTATTTGGAAGACGAATCAGTTGCCAATGAAGATCTGCTTACCTATATCCAGGGACCGGATTTTCCTACGGGAGGCCTGGTGGTCAACAAAAAGGATATAAAAACAATTTATACCGAAGGCAGCGGAAAACTGAAACTCCGGGGAAAGGTGGTCTTTGAGCCTGGAAAGAAGCGCGGGGAAAAGGATAAGCTGGTCATCACAGAGATTCCATATACGATGATCGGCGCCAATATCGGGAAATTTCTTTCTGATGTGGTAAACCTCGTGGAATCTAAGAAAACGACGGATATCGCTGATATTTCCAACGAATCCTCCAAGGAGGGAATCCGTATTGTCCTGGAACTGAAGAAAGGGACAGACATCGAACGCCTGAAGAATCTTTTGTATAAGAAAACAAAGCTTGAGGATACCTTCGGCGTAAATATGCTGGCCATCGTTGACGGCCGTCCGGAGACGCTGAGCCTTCGGGATATCATAGCGCACCACACAGAATTTCATTACGGACTTGTAAAGAGAAAGTATCAAACCCTGCTGTCTAAGCTCTATGACCAGCGGGAAGTCAAAGAAGGTCTGATCAAGGCCTGCGATATGATCGATCTGATCATTGAGATACTGAGGGGGAGCAAAAATTTAAAAGAGGCGAAAGCGTGTCTTACCAAAGGCGAAGTGGGGAATATCAGATTCAAATCATCTGAATCCATGATCGAAGCCTGCAAGCTGTCTTTCACAGAGAAACAGGCAGAAGCGATCCTGGACCTGCGCCTCGGAAAGCTGATCGGATTAGAAATCCTGGCTCTCAGAGAAGAATATGAAGAGATCGTTGCCAATATAGCTGAATATGAAGATATCCTTCACAATCCGGTATCCATGCAGCGTGTTATGAAACAGGATCTTATGAAGATTAAAAAAGAATATCAGCGAGAGAGAAGAACGGTGGTAGAGGACGGAGCCGAGGCAGTTTTTGAAGAAGAACCGCTGAAGGAGGAGCAGGTTTATTTTGTCATGGACCGGTTTGGCTATGCAAAGACCTTCGACAAGGCTACTTACCAGAGAAACCAGGAGAATGCATCCAGGGATTATAAATATATTGTCCCTTGTATGAACACAGATAAGATCTGCATTTTTACGGACACCGGCGTTATGCATCAGATCAAAGTGCTGGATATACCGGCGGGAAAATATAAAGATAAGGGAACACCGATCGACAATCTGGGCAACTATGACAGCTCTGACGAGGCAATCATCGCAGTCCTGGCAGCAGAGGCAATGACACATGACAGCCTTTTCTTTGCCACGGAACAGGGAATGTTAAAGATTGTTTCGGGAACGGAATTTCAGGTGACAAAGAGAACAGTATCAGCAACAAAACTGTCGGACGGAGACGCACTCCTCTCGGTAAAGCCGCTGAAAACAGAAGGTGGCCTGATAAAACCGGATATGGTAATATTAGAAACAAAGGAGGGTGTTTTCCTGCGGTTTTCACTGGAAGAAGTTCCGGAAAAGAAAAAAGGAGCAGTAGGTGTAAGAGGCATTAAACTGAATAAGGATGACATACTGCTTCATACTTATCTCATGGAGGCTGACGGCATTACATCCATGGACTACAAAGGAAAACGTCTGGATTTCAATAAACTGAAGCTTGCGAAACGGGATACAAAGGGTTCTAAAATCCGGCGCTGAGAAAAAGGAGAGAAGAGATGACGATTGATCTTGTGATTCCAACTTATAAACCAGGGGAGAAGCTTTTTGAATCTCTCCGGCGCCTGTCCAGACAGACGGTTCCATTCGGTACGATTTTTCTGATCAATACGGAGAAGAAATACTTTCCGGATCATCTTACGGAGCAGTACCCGAATGTAGTAGTGAAGCATATAAAAAAAGAAGAGTTTGATCACGGAGCCACGAGGGATTACGGAGCTTCCCTTTCAGATGCGGAGATCATTGCGTTTATGACCGATGACGCGGTGCCCGGAGACAAATATATGGTGGAAAATCTGCTGAAGGCTTTTGAGGACCCACGTGTGGGAGCCGCTTATGGACGTCAGATGGCGGACCCGAAGGACAATTATCTGGAGTATTATACGAGGATTTTTAACTATCCTCCGGAGAGTTCCATAAAGACAAAAGCCGATCTGCCAAAGCTTGGGATCAAGACATTTTTCTGCTCCAATGTGTGCAGTGCATACAGAAAAAAAGATTATGAAGCTATGGGCGGATTCATTCACAAAACAATCTTTAATGAGGACATGATTATGGCTTCCAGGCTGATCGGGGCAGATAAAGCCATTGCATACCAGGCAGATGCCGCTGTATGGCACTGGCATAACTACCGTTGTTTTGAGCAGCTTCACAGGAATTTTGATCTGGCAGTCTCACAGGTATCCTACGGAGGGCTGTTTCTTGAAGTCTCCTCTGAATCGGAGGGGATGAAGATGGTCCTTCACACGCTGAAACATCTGCTGTTTACCGGAAGATTCTTTAAGATTCCTAAATTTATGGCGGATACGGCGTGTAAATTCATAGGCTATAAACTGGGCAGAAACTATAAAAAATTTCCCAAAAGCCTTATTCTGAAACTCACGATGAACCGTTCTTACTGGGATTCGTATGAAAAGCTTTAGATTTTCTTAACATTTCTGGTTTAGTTTTCTGTTACAATAGATAAAATTACAGACATACGTTTGGAGGATAAGGAAATGGGAAAGAAATTTAAAATTGTTATGGCTGTCTTCCTTGTAATTGCTCTTTCCATAGGAGGAGTTCTTGGATACTATGATGCGAAATTAGAGGCTTCGGTGACACCAAAGGGGAACTTAAGCAAAGTAGATGTGGGAGACGACGTTAAATTTGATAATGATGTAGTCAATATCCTGCTGGTCGGCTCTGACCGCAGATCCGATGAGACTGAGGCGGGAAGATCAGATTCATCTATGATTGCCACCATCAATATGAAGACAAAAGAATTAAAGCTTACTTCCCTGATGAGGGATATGTATGTGGATATTCCGGGACACGGAAGAAACAAGCTGAATTCAGCATATTCTTTCGGCGGAGTGGATCTGCTCTACAAAACCATTGCCCAAAATTTTGATATAAAGATCGACAAATACTGTGTCGTAGACTTTTCAACCTTTGAGAAAGTGATCAATGAGGTGGGAGGCATCGAGATTGATCTGGAAGAGAAAGAGGCAGACTATCTGAATACGACCAATTACATTTCCAAGAAGAAATACCGCAATGTAAAAGCAGGAAAGCATATCCTGAACGGGAACCAGGCTCTCGGTTATTCCAGAATCCGTTATGTGTCAAACAGCAGGTACGGAGACGGCGAATTCGGCCGTACCGGCCGTCAGAGAGCGGTCCTGGAAGCCACTTATAAAAAGATCATCAGGCAGAATCCGATGAAGATCCTGGATATCGGGTTTAATGCACTGGACGACGTGTCCACCGATATGAATGCAAGTTATATCAAAGGCCTTGTGACTTCTGTGGTTCAGTTCGGAGTTCCGAAGGTCCAGCAGATGAGGATTCCGATCGAGGGCACTTACATGCAGGGCCGGGCACAGAGCGGCATGTTTGTCTTCTTCATTAATTTTGATGCAAATAAGGCGGCGATGGAGCATTTTATCTTCAGCAAAGGAAAAGAAGAGGATTTCGCATCCAAATTCGGCGGATATCAGAATATAGAGACTTACGGCTATCCTGCAAAACCGGATTCAGAGGATGCTTCAGAGAGTTCCCCCGGAAGCTATAAGAGATAGTTTTTCACGCTTACATAAAGTCGAAACGGCACAAACATTGTAAAATCTTCAGGTTTAATTAAGAAACTGTCTGTTGTTTTCTGATATAATGTGCTATAATTGTAGACTAATAAATAGCAATTCAGGAGGAGTAGCATGACGCTGAAGACATATAAAATCATTTTGGGCATATTTTTAGTAATATCCGTTGCGGCGGGAGGAGTTCTTGGATATTATGATGCCAGGCTTGAAGCTGCCATCAATAAGACCGGTGATTTAGGAAGTGTAGATGTAGGTGATGTGAAGTTTGATGAGGATGTTGTGAATATCCTGCTGGTCGGTTCTGACCGGAGATCCGACGAAGAAGCGGCCGGGCGGTCCGATTCTTCGATGATCGCAACGATTAATTTTAAGACAAAAGAACTGAAGCTTACTTCCATTATGAGAGATATCTATGTAGAGATCCCTGGACACGGAAGGGATAAGCTGAATTCTGCATATGCATATGGAGGCGTGGAGCTGCTTTATCAGACCATTGCGAAGAACTTTGGAATCAAGATCGATAAATACTGTGTCGTAGATTTCGACACTTTTGAAAAAGTCATCAATGAAGTGGGCGGTATCGAGATCGACCTCGAAGAAAAAGAGGCACAGTACCTGAATACGACCAATTATATTTCCAAGAAAAAATACCGCAATGTAAAAGCAGGAAAACATACCCTGAACGGAAACCAGGCTCTCGGCTATTCCAGGATACGCTATGTGGTATCTAAGAAATACGGAGATGGGGATTTCGGCCGTACCGGCCGCCAGAGGGCAGTTATGCAGGCTACCTTTGATAAAGTCAAAGGCCAGAGTCTCACAAAGATTCTGGATATTGCTTTGAAGGTATTAAGCGATGTTTCCACCGACATGGATGCTGACTACATCAAAGGTCTGGCGGCATCTGTGATCAAGATGGGCACGACAGATATCGACCAGATGAGAATACCGATCGAAGGTTCCTATAAGATGGGAAGGGCACAGCATAACATGTTTGTCTTCTTCATAAATTTCAATGCAAACAAAGCTGCCATGAACTACTTTATCTTCGGAGACGGAAAGGCGGGAGACGGATCTGATGAGGCCTTTGCCAAGGAGTACGGCGGATTGAGCGGTGTGGAGACCTTCGGATATTCGGGGGTATCGAATACTTCATCCGGAAGTACCTCGTCCGGAAATACGGGATATAATAACTCAGGAGGATCTGCGGGAAGCGGCTACTCCACTTCGTCTACGAGCGGCACAAGCAGGCCGGCTTCCACATCGACCAAAAGACCGGCTACGACAGCGGCTACACAAGCTACAACAGAACAGCAGACCCAGGCTACTACCCATGCCACAACGGCTGCGAAACCAGAAAATACAAGTCAGGGAAACGCAGAAGAATAGTTTTTCAGTGATTTCTTGACACTGAATATTAGAATTGATAGAATTGTTAGGAGGATGAAGTCGTCTATGAAACAGATCGTACTATCTATCGTGGCGGAAAACAACCCGGGGGTACTAAGCCGTATATCCGGACTGTTCAGCCGCAGAGGCTATAATATCGACAGTATTACAGCCTGTAAGACGCAGGATGAGAAGTATTCACGAATGACGATCGCGGTCAGCGGGGATGATACCATTCTGGCACAGATCAAGAATCAGCTGATCAAGCTTGAGGATGTCATAACGCTTGTGGAACTGGAAAACCCGACCTCTGTCTGCAGAGAACTTATCTTAGTCAAAATCCGCACAGGAAAGTCTGAAAAACAGGAGATCATCACGATCGCCGACATTTTCAGAGCCAAAGTTGTGGACGTGTCAAAAGATTCACTGATGATCGAGCTTACCGGAAATGTAAATAAAATTGAAGCTTTCATAAATCTTCTGGAAGGCTTTGATATTCTGGAACTTGTGAGAACCGGACTCACCGGGCTTTCTCGCGGGGAATCCGTGCCGAGACTTGTCAAATAGGCACACATTTAATTAAAAGGTATGGGAATACCCCTTACTTATAAAGCCTAGAAAATGGAGGAATGTAAAATGGCAAAGATTTATTATCAAGAAGACTGTAACTTATCACTTTTAGACGGAAAGACCATCGCGGTGATCGGTTACGGAAGTCAGGGACATGCACATGCCCTTAACGCAAAAGAGTCCGGATGCAATGTTATCATCGGATTATATGAAGGAAGCAAATCCTGGAAGAGAGCAGAAGAACAGGGATTTGAAGTATATACAGCTGCTGAGGCTGCAAAAAAAGCAGACATCATCATGATTCTGATCAACGATGAAAAGCAGGCTACAATGTACAAAAATGATATCGAGCCGAACTTAGAAGCAGGAAATATGCTCATGTTCGCTCATGGCTTCAACATTCATTTTGGATGTATCGTGCCTCCTAAAGACGTAGACGTAACAATGATCGCGCCTAAAGGACCTGGACATACTGTAAGAAGCGAATACGAAGAAGGAAAAGGTGTTCCTTGTTTAGTTGCTGTAGAGCAGGATGCTACAGGAAAAGCATTAGATATGGCTTTGGCATATGCACTGGCGATCGGCGGAGCAAGAGCAGGTGTTCTTGAGACTACTTTCAGAACAGAGACAGAAACAGACCTCTTCGGAGAACAGGCAGTGCTCTGCGGCGGTGTTTGTGCACTGATGCAGGCCGGCTTCGAGACATTAGTTGAAGCAGGATATGATCCGAGAAACGCATACTTTGAGTGTATCCATGAGATGAAACTGATCGTAGATTTGATCTACCAGTCAGGATTCTCAGGAATGAGATACTCTATCTCCAACACTGCAGAATACGGTGACTACATCACAGGACCGAAGATCATCACAGAAGATACAAAGAAAGCGATGAAGAAGATCCTTTCCGATATCCAGGACGGAACTTTCGCAAAAGACTTCTTAGTAGATATGTCCGATGCAGGAAGCCAGGTTCACTTCAAGGCTATGAGAAAGTTAGCTTCCGAACATCCGGCAGAAGTTGTCGGGGAAGAGATCAGAAGCTTATACAGCTGGTCTGATGAAGACAAACTGATCAACAACTAATATTTGATTATTGATCTTACATATAAAACCGGAGCGCATGTGCACTCCGGTTTTTTCTGATACTATGGGAAAGTTCGTTCTATTATGTTTATCTCTTCTGCTGCCTTGCGCGGTTGGTCGAATCTCTGACAATGAGATAAGGCTTGTACTCGATTCGGATAAAGTATTGGCTTTTTTGCTCCGGAGTTTCATTCCACTGGATTTTTTGATAAATCGTGTCAAAAGCCTTCCGTCCTTTCTCCTCCATATAATGTTCCACTGTGGTCAGTGAGACCGGAAGCAGACCGGAAGGAAAATCATTGTCAAAGCTGCACACGCTGAAATCTCTTGGAATCTTATATCCTTTCTTTAAAACCGCATCCATGATACCATAGGCAACCATATCGTTATTCCCGACAAAAGCAGTGATACCGGACAGTCCCCGGTCTTCCAGGCAGTCCATACACAGCTGATATCCCACATCGTATTCCAGTGACAAATGATTTCGTTCATATTGAGAATCAACCTTTTGTTCTCTTACGATGACGTCATAGGGCTCATTTGCGCATAATTTTGCATAAGTATTCTGAATGGCCTTCAGCCTCTGATACCGCATGGCCAGGGATACGTCAGGAGTGATCGTCGTTGTCAGAAAAGCGATATGCCGATGCCCTAAACTGTGCAGGTGTTCAGCTACCAGAACCCCTGCAGTATAATTGTTTGTTTCAATAATATCGATGTTGATGGAAGAAGTCTTGTCACCGATCACGACAATAGGAAACTGTTTGGCAACCTTTTCGACAAATCCCGGATCGTTGGGTATCATAGTGAATATGATTCCTTCCACGTTCATATGGATGGCATCCATGACCAGTTCGTGTTCTTTCTTTACTTCGCGAAACGTAGTAAAGATTAGGGTCTTATATCCTTTTTTATAAGCGGACTGCTCGATGGACTGGGCAATCGTTGCATAATAAGAGTTGAAGATATTGGGGCAAAAAACAGCGATTACTTTTTTGATCTGTGCAGAAGAGGGGGATCTGAGAGCAGTGTCTTTTTTCTCATGGCTTAACTCATATCCCAGACGTTTTGCGGACTCCAGTACTTTTGCCACCGTTTCTTTGGAGAAGGAGACATCAGATCTTCGGTTTAAGATCATGGAAACAGCAGAAACGGAAATGTCCGTATCCTTTGCAATATCTTTCATCGTCACACTCTTTTTATTGGCCATGGCGGTCCTCCTTATTAAAATTTTAATTGGGCTTTATATAATATATACAAAATATTTTAATTGAAACTGTATATTATTCCAAAGTTTATTGAAAATAATTTAAATAATTTGATAATTTAACGGGTCTGGATTAAAATTTAAGTAAAGAAAAGTTAAATTTAAATAAAATTCCGGAATGTTTTATTAAAATTTTAATTTATTATAACACACCAATTCATGTGAATCAACGATTCCTAAGGAGGTTTAAGAATTATGAGAATTATACAAATTTCTGATTTTCATTTGAGAGGGGACGGGAAACTGTCTTTCCAGAAAGCGGACACGATCGCTGCATTAAACCAAACAATCGAGTACTTTTCAAAATTAAAACCATATGAATTACCTGAATTTTTTGTTGTGACTGGAGATCTGGCCGACGGAGGAACACAGGAAGGATATGAGATCATCAGGGACGGATTAGATAAGCTTCCACGTCCTTACTTTGTAGTTCCCGGCAATCATGACAAACGGGATTTTTTCCTCCGTATGTTCCCTGAAAATGCACCGGTGGAAGACGATATTAAACCTTATATTTGCTACACCTTAGATGACGGGCTGATTCGTGCGATTATCATTGATACCATGATTCCGGACTGCCATTACGGCGGACTGACGGATGAGGTCGCAGAATGGCTGGAGAAGAAAATTATTGAATATCCAAACAAACCTACTTTGGTATTTACCCATCACCCGCCTTTTACTACCGGGCTGGCAGCGATGGATGAGGGGTTTGCACAGGCTGACCGGCTGGCCGCAATTTTAAAGAAACATAAAAATGTCCGTCTTTGCTGCGGCCATATGCACACAGGTATCTTTACTTCATGGCAGGGAGTGTCCTGTGTGACTTGTCCGCCGATCGCCATGCAGATGGAAGTAGACTTCAGGACAAAAGACGGACCGGATGTCACTCAGGAAGAACTGGCTGATCATTTCAAAGGGGGAGGAGACCGCTTCTTCCTTGGCAATCCCGGATATTTAATTCATGATCTGCAGAATGACATGGTAAATACCCATTATATGATCATCCCCACAGGCGCAGATTATTCCGGCCCCTGGCCATTTAAATATTATGAAGGAGAAGGCCATTAATCGTCTGAAAAAGGAGAATAAACTATGGGAGAGCAAAAATTAAGTCTTAGGAAAATTGCCGCAGTTACCCTGTTTGAAAGTGCCGTTCAATGGTATTGCTTTTTACTATACGGCACTGCTGCAGGAACTGTGTTTGCAAAAGTATTTTTCTCACAGTCCGGGGACGGCACTACCGCATTGATCCTTTCTTATATGTCTTTTGCCATCGGATACATAGCAGGGCCGTTTGGAGCAGTGTTTTTTGGACACATTGGTGACCGGAAGGGACGCAAAGTTACAATGTATGCCTCTTTATTAATGATGGGCATCTCAACATCTATTATCGGAATTTTGCCGTCGGCAGCAACGGCGGGCATTTGGGTCGTGGTCGTACTTCAGCTTATGCGACTGCTGCAGTGCTTTGGACGCGGAGGAACATGGGGAGGCGGTATCCTGATGGCTTTTGAAAATGTGCCGGAGAATAAGCGGGCTTTCTACGCAGCGATTCCGCAGATCGGCCTTCCGATAGGATTCGGATTATCCTCCATTTTAATTGCAGTACCGACGTTGGTACTGCCTGAAGAGATCTTTTTTAACTGGGGCTGGAGAATCCCGTTTTTGTCAGCAATCATATTGACACTGATTGTTGTCTATTTAAAAGGTATCACGATGGAGACGGAAGACTTCAAGAAAGCCCAGGCAAAATTAGAGGCTCAGGAAGCCGAGGGGAAGAAGCAGAAGGTAGGATTTATCCCTATGGTAAAAGGATATTGGAAAACGCTGCTTCTCGGATGCGGAACCCGCTGGGTAGACGGAACATTTTATAATATCTTTATTGTGTGGATTTTATCTTACTGCATCGGATGGCTCGGTATGCCATTGATCCAGACTTATATCATTACTATCGTTGCATGTGTTTTCAAGATTCCATTTACACTGTTCGGCGGATGGTGTGCACAAAAGTTCGGTATGACCAGAACTTTTGTCATCGGAGGGCTGGCATCGGCGTTTCTCAGTATTCCGACATTAAAAGTCATTGAGCTGAGCGGCGGAAATCTGTTTGTTACCATCATGGGAGTTGTTCTCGGATGGAGCATTGCCTACAATTTAATCTGGGCAGTCATCAGCGGACTCTGGTCTTCTTATTTTGAAACAGAAGTGAGATACTCCGGCATTTCCTTTGTTTATCACGTGCCGAGTTTCCTGGTAGCCGGTCTTGTGCCGACCATCTGTACACTGCTGATCGACTATGGAAAAGGAGATACCATTTATGTAGGGATCTATTCCACCATTGTCGCTTTGATCAGTGTGGCCTGTGCCATTGCTTTAAAATACCGGCATGACCGGGGCATGAAATAAACTATGACATTTTGACCAGTTTTCCGGCTTGCTGTCTCAGAGATGTAAGATTTTCTAACTTTCAGTAAAGTCTCTGCGGTGGCCCGTTCGGAACTCGCTGGCGCGGGGGCGGCCTCACTGTGCTTTGCACACCACCTCCGAGCCTTTTCTGAAAGAAGAAAAACTAACATCTCTTCGAATGCAAGGCCTCAAAATTGGTCAAAATGGACGTAATATCTGCTGGATAAGTATCCACCAAACAAATGGAACCGTCCAACGATAGTTTTTTAGCACTATTGGAGGAACGCATTTCAAAGCGCAACGGAAATAGTGGTGAATAACTCACAATTTTCTCATAAATATGATTCACCAAAAAAGACACCTTAACATGGTGTCTTTTTTTGCTTTTTGCTTCCTGACAGGATGATGTGGCAGGCGGCGGAATACTTTTTGCAGGTTTCATCCGGCAGTTTTGAGTCTGTTATAATATGATTTACTTCTTCCAGCCCGACAATCTGGAAGGCTGATTTCCGGCCGAATTTCTGATGTTCACACAGAAAAAAGGTCTCATCAGACGCATTTACAGTCGCAATTTTACTGCCCAGTTCAAATTCTGTTATAGTTGAGAAGCCCATCTCAAGGTCTACGCCATTGGCTCCTAAAAAAGCTTTTTGGAAGTGCATGGAATGGATCTGTTCTACGGTCATTGTTCCTTCAATGGCTTCCGCATATTTATAATAAAGTCCTCCGATTAAGAGCAGCTGACAGTCATCGGCTTCTGTCAGGCTTTTTGCAATATTCAGCGAGTTAGTGGCAACCGTTATATTTTTAGCGGTTAAAAACGGCGGCATCAGGTCTGTAATCGAACTGCTGTGCAGAAAAACAAATTCATTGTCTTTTATGTAAGAAGCGGCTTTTTTTGCAATCTCCATTTTTTCATGGTAATTATGAAATTTTCTCTTTGTGTGATCCAGGATCTCATCATTTTTATTGACCTGTACCAGTGCGCCGCCATGGGTCCGGATAATCAGTCCCAGTTTGTTCATGCTGTTTAATTCTCTTCGTATTGTGGATGCGGAGACATTGAACTTTTTGGCCAGGTCTTCTACTGACACTTCTTTTTCTTCATTCAGCAGATTTAAGATCTGCAGTTGTCTTTCTTTGTGATTCATATATATACCTCCTTTTAAAGATCATATCACTTAAAGTGCACAGTTTCAAATCAAAAATGCTCAAATGGGAATAAAATAGTTGAAAATAGTGAGCAAATCAATTGAACGCAGAGAACAGACCTTCTATAATTTAGATATAGAAGGAGGAAGAAGAATGGTTGGAATTTTAGTGGCAACTCATGGAAAGTTTGCGGAAGGGCTGTTAAACGCTGTGGAACTGATCGCAGGAAAACAGGAAAAAGCCGAGACGATAGGGCTGTGTCACGGGGACGGTATTGGGGAATTTGAGGATAGGATAAAAATGCTCATTCGGGAATTGGATGACGGAGACGGCGTGCTGGTATTTGTGGATATACTGGGAGGAAGTCCTGCAAACACAGTGATGAAATGTTTCTCTATGGAACATGACATACGTGCCATTGCCGGCGTCAACATGGGGATGCTCGTTCAGGCAGTCATGATGAGGGAAGGGACAGACCTGCAGGAACTGTGTGATATTTGTGAAGAAGAGGGTAAAAAAGATCCTGTTCTGCTGCATAAAAGATTCGAGGAGCTCATGGCAGAAGCAGCGGAAATGGATAATGAGATTTAGGAGGGAGGCACAATGAAAGAAATCGTATTGACAAGGATTGATGACCGGCTGATTCACGGACAGGTAATGACTTCATGGCTGAACTATACAGGAGCAAATAAAATTATGGTGATCGATAACGGAACTGCCAATGATACGTTCATGAAGACTGTATTAAAAAACGCAGTTCCTTCCAATGTGGGACTTGGACTGTTTACGGTTGAGAAAGCGGCGGCCAGGCTGAAAAGGGGATTTAAACAGGGAGATAAGGTCATTATTCTGGTAAAGTATCCGGATACGGTGCTTTCATTGATTGAAGAGGGGGTGGAATTTGAACATTTAAACATCGGAGGAATGGGGGCAGCTCCTGGACGGGAAAAGTTCTACAAAAACATTTCTGCGACAGAGGAGGAGAAAGAGATTCTGAAAAAGATCATTCAGTCTGGCTGTAAGACAGAAATCCAAATCATTGCAGAGGACGCAAAAGTTGATGTATCAAAATTACTTTAAAAAATGTGTGGGAAAGGTGGAAAAACTATGAATATTTCATTATGGCAGGCAATCTTAATCGGTGTTGTCTATTATCTGGGAATCACAGGTACCCCATGGCTCACGGCCCTGGGAAGCACCATTATTCAGAAACCATTGGTAGCGGGTGTGCTGGTAGGATGTATTATGGGAGATCCCGTACAGGGAGCTATTATCGGTGCAGCGATCCAGCTGCCGTTCATCGCTTACATTTCAGCAGGCGGGGCACCACCTACGGACCCGGGTCTTGCAGGAACGCTGGGAACTGCGCTGGCCATCGCAGGAGGAGTCAAACCTACAGCGGCCATTGCCATAGCAGTGCCGATCGGACTGCTGGGAACCATCATTTGGGTGATTCATATGACGGTAGATGTGTTTTTTGTCCATGCCATCGACCGGGCAGCGGCAGAAGGAAACATGAAAAAAGCGAAATTTCTACATATAGTGCCGCCTCAAATCTTTGCTTTCTTCCTTGGCTGTATTCCGGTAGCATTGGGCTGTTATTTTGGATCCGGTGCTGTCACAGATATTATCCATGCATTGGAGGGAAGGCCGCTGCAGGCACTGGAGGTGATCGGAGGACTCCTCCCGGCAATCGGTATTGCCATGAATCTGCGCGCTATCAGCAAACCGGGCATTTTATTGTGGTACATCCTCGGATTCATCGTTGCTGTATATCTGAATCTTGAGACCATGCCGATTGCCATTATTGCAGGAATCGTAGCTTATATCTATACATCCATCATTGCTAAAATAGACGATGCGGCAGTGCCGGCTATGGCGGGCGGAGCCGGTCCGGATGATGACTTTGACGATGATTTTGAATAAGGAGGGAAGGAACAATGGCAGAGAAAAGAGCAGCATTGAGCAAAAAAGATGTGGTAAAGGCATTTTGGAAATGGACGTTTTTTTCACATTCCAACTACAACTATGAGCGGCTTCAGGCCAGCGGTGTTTTACAGTCCATGTCTCATCTTCCGGAAAAGTTATATCCGGATAACAAAGAAGAGCAGAAGAAGTTTATGGAACGGCATATGGCATTTTACAACACAGAACCTCATTTTGGCGGTATTGTCAACGGAATGGTCATCGCCATGGAAGAAGAACGGGCGAACGGGGCGGAGATTACAGATGATGCCATCAACAGTGTAAAGACCGGTCTGATGGGGCCAATGGCCGGAATCGGAGATACCCTGTGGCAGGGAACGCTGACACCGATTTTGCTGGCTGTGGGAATCAGTATTGCATCCGGGGGAAATGTCATGGGTGCTGTGGCTTTCTCGGCCCTGATGGCTGCCGTAATGCTTCCCATCGCGTACTTTATGTATATGAGGGGTTATAAAACTGGTAAGACCGGAGTGGAGGCGATTTTAAGCGGCGGAAAGATGAAGCAGCTGATCTCGGCAGCGTCCATCATGGGTGCAACGGTGCTCGGTTCCCTCACAGCCAACTATGTAAGTGCGGCATCTACAATGAAAATCAAGGTCGGCGCAACCAGTCTGGCGCTGCAGGCAGATGTGCTGGATAAACTTCTGAAGGGAATGCTCCCTCTGGGAATTACACTGCTGACCCTTTATTTACTGAAAGACAGAAAGATGAAATCGACAACCGTTATGCTGATCCTTGCAGTTTTAGGAGCAGTTTTAGGATTGACAGGAATCCTGGGATAAGGAGGAAAATGAAAATGTCTGAGACAATGAAAACAGCGGTGTTCAGGGATGTAAAGAAGATTGAACTGGAAACCTGTGACAAGCCCGGGGCGGCAGGCAATAAAATACTTGTAAAAATAGACGCATCGGCCATCTGTACGTGGGAACAGAGGGTTTATACCGGAGTGAATAAGGTAGAGTTCCCATTCATCGGAGGACATGAAATCGCAGGACATATCGTAGAACTTGGAGAAGATGTGGACCCGGCGGAATGGAACATCGGAGACAAGGTTGTCATAGGAGCTACGCTTCCCTGCCGCAACTGTTATTACTGTAAGACCGGAAATGAGCAGAGCTGTGAACATTTTAACCACAGTGCGCATTTGGAAGGAATGCCGTACCATGGAATGGGCGGTTTGAGCAAATATATGCTTGCGGCTCCGGAATGTCTGTTCAAGTATGACAATGTGGAGCCCGAACAGGCAGCGGTGATCGAACCGGTTTCCTGTGTTGTCCACAGTGTGGAGACAGCGGATGTTCAGCTGGGTGATACTGTTCTGGTCATTGGGTGCGGCATTATGGGGCTTCTTCACACAGCAATCTG
This sequence comes from Anaerostipes caccae L1-92, assembly GCF_014467075.1. Lineage (NCBI taxonomy): Bacteria > Bacillati > Bacillota > Clostridia > Lachnospirales > Lachnospiraceae > Anaerostipes > Anaerostipes caccae. Next base: position 1,883,062 of record NZ_AP023027.1, on the reverse strand, counting down.
TGCCAAACAAGGGGCGGCAGTCATCGTATCTGATGTAAACGAAGAGCGAACTGCTTTGGCTTTAGAGCTGGGAGCAAAATTTGTGATCAATCCGGCAAAGGAAAATCTGGCAGAACGTGTCAGTGACATCACCAATGGAAGAAAAGCACAGGTGATTTTTGACACCACACCGATTCCTTCTGTTGTGGAGGATGCATTCCAGTGTGTCGGAAATACAGGAAAGATTGTGTTATACAGTTCCATCCACCCGGCAGAACCCGTACCGTTTGATCCCAACTGGGTTCACGGAAAATCCATTCAGATCCTGGGAACTGCCAATTCCAACAGCCGTGACTTTATGCGGGCAGCCCAGATGGTTTCCTCAGGAGTACTGGACCTACGTCCTTTTGTAAGTGAGATCTATGAAGCAGAGGACATCAAACAGGCCTTTGAATCGGCGGTAAAGGGAGATAAGTTCAGGGTTGTTGTAAAATTCTAGAGTAATACAGACTACAGGCTTTTTGTACGCAGCGAGGTGAAAACATGAAACAGAAAGAAAGACAGCTAAAGATACTGAATCTGCTGGATGAAGAGAAGGAAGTTTCCGTGGAGGATCTGGCCCAAAAATTTAATGTCTCTGCTTCTACCATTCGAAGGGAATTAAACAATATGAATCAGCTGGGTCTTATTATACGGACTCACGGCGGAGCGCTGGTGCAGGTCAATAAGAATGATGAGATCCTGGATCACACAAAGCGCAGGTTCCATAATTATCATGAAAAAATGGAGATCGCTAAGAAAGCGGCTTCCTATATCAGGGATGATGACTTCGTCTTTCTGCACAGCAGTTCCATCACGGATCTGATGCCGCCTTTCCTGACAAGCAAGAATATCACTGTCGCTACCAATTCTCTCAATATTGCCAGGAGCCTCAGCAGCAGCGATGACTGCCAGCTGATCCTTTTAGGCGGGATTTACTATAAATATGCAGAAGCCATTGAAGGGACAATGACCGTGGAGCAGATTCGTTCCATGCACTTTCAGAAATGCTTTCTGGGAGCCAATGGAGTGGACCTTCAAATGGGATTTTCCACTATCACAGAATTTGAACTGGGCAGCAAGGTTGCAACGATTGATGCGTCAGATGAAACATTCTTTTTATGTGAGCATCAGAAGTTTGGTCGGAAATCGGCTTTTCAGATTGTGGCTTTAGACTGTGCAGACCACATCATAACGGATTCAAAATTGACTGGTGATATCTATGACAAATACATACCCGCCTGCCATATCATTGTGTCCGGAAACAAAAAGAACTGAGATTAAAAGGAGGAAACAACATGTTAGTAAACAGTAAACGTATGTTAAATAAAGCGAGGGATCTTAACTACGCGGTCCCGGCAGCGGATGTATTTAACTTGGAATCACTGAAAGGTGTGCTGAATGCGGCAAAAGAGTGTGACAGCCCTCTGATCATTGCCCTGGCGGAAGTACATGCAGAGACACTCCCGCTGAAAGAGTGTGCACTGCTTGTCAAATATTTTGCAGAAAATATGGAACAGGATATTGTCTTACATTTAGATCATGGATTTACTCCTTCCCTGGTGAAAGAGGCCGTTGACTGTGGATTTACTTCTGTCATGTTTGACGGATCAAGTCTGCCTTATGATGAAAATGTAAGGGTCACAAAAGAAATTGTGGAATATGCAAAAAAACATGATGTCACAGTGGAAGCGGAGATTGGCCATGTAGGATCCGGCGCGGCAGGAGCCTCCAGTGAAGTGAAAGAAAGCGCAGGAGAAGACACGACAGAATTAACCACGGTGGAAGAAGCGGCAGCATTTGCAGAAGCTACAGGAGTAGATTCCTTAGCCGTATCCATAGGAACAGCCCATGGAAATTACGTGGGAACACCGAAGCTTGATTTTGAAAGATTAAAGGACATCAGAGCAAACATTAAAATTCCGCTGGTACTGCATGGAGGTTCAGGAACAGGATATGAGAATCTGAATAAAGCTGTATCCCTTGGAATCAGTAAAGTCAATATTTATACAGATTTAATGAATGCTGCCAAGAATGCGTATGAACAAGAAATAGAGAACATGGACTACTTTGAGTTGTGTGCGGTTTCCCAAAAGGCAGTCACAGAGAAGCTTAAAGAGTATTATGAAGTGTTTATGACAAAGAAAAGCCGTGAATAAACCATCAATGGAGAGATGCGAAATGATCTATATTTCAAAAGAAGATGTTTTAGCAGGATATTTAGAAGAACGGGGACTTCTGAAAACAGAGTCCTCCTATAAGATCCACTATTGCCGGGGCGGTGTTTCCTGCACGGTTGCCTATGTGGAGATCGATGGCCGGCCAATGATCATTAAACAGGCATTGGAGCAGCTGAAAACAAAGGATACCTGGCTCTGTGACCCAAACCGGATGTACATCGAATATGAGAGCAATAAGATCTATCATGACCTTTTGCCGGAGAATGCACCGGAAACATACTTTTATGATCAGGAAAATTATATCTACGGTAGAGAAGCCGTGCCGGACGGATGTCTGATGTGGAAGGATGACTTGATGAAAGGCATCATCGATTACAAAGTGGCCGAAAAGGCAGCTGATACACTGGCAGCCGTTCACAATCACTGCGCAGGCAATGAAGAGATTGCCCGTTTATTTGAGAACAAAGATGTTTTTTATGCGCTCAGGATTTCTCCTTATATCAATTTTACAGTGACAAAGCATCCGGAAATCGCTGAATTTGCACAAAAGGTTTCTGATGAAATGATGGAAAGCCGGATCACATTGATCCACGGAGATTATAGTCCGAAAAACATAATGGTAACAGAGGATGGCATGAAAGTATTAGACTATGAAGTGGCAAATTACGGACATCCGGCATTTGATCTGGCGTTCCTCTCCAATCACTTTATCCTGAAAGCAGTGAAGTTTCCTGAACGCTCCGGCAAATACCTGGATCTGCTTGACTATACGGTGAAAAGGTATTTCCATGCTTTAACCTGCATGGACCGGCAGGAGTTTGAACATTCCTTTATCCGGACACTGGCACTTCTGATGCTGGCAAGGGTTGATGGAAAAAGTCCTGTAGAATATCTGACAGAAGAAAAAGAAAAACAGGAGCTTGTCAGGAGACTCAGCCTGACCATGATCAAAAGCAATACGGATACATACAATGAAACAATAAACATGCTCAGACAGCAATTGAGATAAGGAGGATGTTCCAGTGACAGATTATTTAATCAGCAAGGTCATTGCACGGCAGGTAATAGATTCCAGGGCAAACCCTACGGTGGAAGTGGATATTATATTAAACTGCGGTGCAGTGGGAAGAGGTACGGTTCCGTCCGGGGCCTCTACCGGGGCTTATGAAGCCCTGGAACTGCGGGACGGCAAAACAGAGTACGGCGGAAAAAGTGTCCGTCAGGCCATTGAAAATATAGAACAGTTCCTTGCCCCGGCCCTGATCGGCAAAGACGCTACAAAGCAGGCGATGCTCGATCATTTCATGATCGGCCTTGACGGAACTGAAAATAAAAGTAAACTTGGTGCAAATGCCATTCTCGGCTGCAGTATGGCCATCGCTCATGCGGCTGCAAATGCAAAAAATGAGCCTTTGTTCCGGTATCTTGGCGGAGTGAATGCAAAAACAGTTCCGGTTCCGATGATTCAGATCATCGGCGGCGGAGCCCATGCCAAAGATTCGATTGATATTCAGGATTTTTTGGCAATTCCCCTGAGTGCGGATACATTTGAACAGGGCATTGAAATGATCGCAAATGTTTATAATGGCACAAAAAGAGTATTTGAACAATCAGGGCGGCCGTTATCCATCGCTGACGAAGGCGGTTTCTGGCCCACAGACTTTACCTGTAACGAGGATGGTCTCAGACTCCTTACGGAAGGGATCAAAGAAGCCGGTTATATTCCCGGAAAGGATATTGGGATCGCTATGGATATTGCAGCCAGCGAGTTTTATGACAGAGAACGCGGAGTATATAAATTCACCTTGGAAAGGCAGGAGTATACAACCCCTGAATTCGTTGATCTGCTGTGTGAATGGGCAGAGAAGTACGCCATTGTATCTATGGAAGACTGCTGTTCAGAATTTGACTGGGAAGGAAATAGGCTGATCACCGAAAAATTGGGCCATAAAATACAGATCATCGGTGACGATTTATTTACGACCAATATCAAAAGGATTCAATATGGAGTTTCTCAGGGGGCATGCAATTCCGTACTGATCAAAATGAATCAGATCGGCAGCATCACAGAGACACTGGATGCGATCGAATGCACAAAGAATGCAGGATATCTTCCGGTGGTCAGTGCCAGAAGCGGGGAGACTGAGGATGCAACCATCGTGCATCTTGCAATCGCAACAAACGCAGGACAGTTGAAGGTAGGATCTATTGCCCGCTCAGAGAGGACTGCAAAATGGAATGAAGGCATCCGTATGGAACAGGAGCTTGATTCTATGGCAGAGTATCCGTCCGGATCTATCTTTGAACGGATTAAGAAATCATATACGGAGGTATAAAGATGTATCAGTTATTTATCGGCGGCAACTATGTAGATGGAAAAGGAAAAAAGATCGACGTGATCAATCCGGCAGACAATACAGTGGTTGACTCTTTTTGTTCTGCCACAAAAGAACAGGCAGAAGAGGCATTGGAAACCGCACAGGAAACATTTAAAACCTGGGGTAAAACTTCCGTGATGGAGCGATGCAGACTGCTGTCAAAGTTTGCGGACTTGGTGGAGGAGCATCAGGATGAGATTTCCAGGTTAAATTCTTTGGAGACAGGAAAACCATACGGAGAAGCATATGGAGACACAGGTTTTTGCTTGAATGTGCTTCGCTTTCATGCAGAAGAGGCAAAGCGGGTCTATGGTACTACTTTAAATGATTATAACTCGCAGCGCGGAAGCGTATATCACATGGTGGAGAAGCGTCCGGTAGGAGTTGTTGTCGGGCATCTGGCATGGAATTATCCTATGTATAATGCGGCGTTAAAAATCGGTCCGGTCATCGGGTCCGGATGTACGGCAGTGTTAAAACCGTCTTCACAGACTCCTCTTGCAACTCTTTTCTTAGGAAAACTGATCACGGAAGCAGGAATTCCGGATGGAGTGATCAATATCCTTGCCGGGTCCTCCTCAGAATTAGGATATGCCCTGAATTCAAGTACGATCCCACGGCTGATCGGACTGATAGGTTCTACGGATACGGCATTAAAGGTCATGAGTGACAGCGCAACATCTGTAAAAAGATTTTCCTTTGAGCTGGGAGGAAATGCCCCTACGATCGTGTCTGAGAGCGCAGATCTTGCGGCAGCAGCTGACACCGTTGCATCTATGAAAATGGGAAATTCAGGCCAGATGTGTGTGGATCATAACAGGATCTATATTCACGAGTCTGTCTATGATCAGTTCTGTGATATGATGCTGGAACGTTTAGAGAAATATAAGGTCGGACAGGGAGCAGATGAGGGCATGATCATAGGACCTATGATCAACCAGTCCGCCCAGAAGACTATGGAAGACTTGGTTGAGGATGCTGTAGACAAGGGTGCGAGACTTGTACTCGGCGGAAAGATCCCGGAAGGAATGCCGGAGGGAAGTGCTTTCTTTGAACCTACTTTATTGTTAGACTGTAACCGATCTATGAAAGTCTACCAGCAGGAAATCTTCGGACCGATTGCTGCCCTGTCTAAGTACAGCGATTATGATGAAATCCTTGCGGAAGCTGCGGATACGGACGGAGGACTTTCTTCTTATCTGTTCAGCCATGATACAAAGGAAATCGCAAAGGCGGTGGAGATTTTTAATTCTGGAGAAGTTTTGATTAATGTGGACGGAATTGGAGATGTGGAATTCCTCCCCCACTGCGGAATTGGTAACTCAGGCCTGGGGTGTGATAATTCTTTGTGGTCACTGGATGAGTATTTCGAACTAAAGAGAGTAAAGATTATTCCTTGAACAAAAGAAGCTGTTCAAAGGTAACACCTGTCTCACCAGTTTATGCAAGTGTGTAACTGGTGAGACAGGTGTTTTTAATGTTTCATTTCTTCCAGCATAATAGACTGGTGCAGATAACCCAGATTTTCTTTTAGGAACTTTACAAAGCTGTATCCTCCGGCCTGATATACATTGTGAAACTGTGCCCATACGAAAAGCAGTGTGGTTTCCATCGTGATGATTCTAATGAATTTATGAAAAGGATGTTTTTTGAACCGGCTTAACGTATGAGACTGAAACATAATATGCGGCAGTTCATCACGGAGCATCTGGGTGCAGATACTTTTTAACGCAGGGGAGTCTGTGCTCTTTGACAGGGCGTCATAATAGGTCAGGGCGATCATTTCAGCTGTTACAAGTATGGTGATCTCACATCTCAGTCCCCCTGCCTGCCTTAATTTCCGGAAGACTTTATCGGGAAAAGATGACTTGGCAGGTTTGATGTGGTGATGATCCATGAATTTTCTTAAATATGCGGAGTGCCAGTTTTCTTCTTTGATGAACCATAGCATAGCTTCCCGGTATTCAGGAGCACCATGTTGATGTATGTATGCTTCCACTGTGTTCATGAGATGTCTGCCGTCGGAGCCCTCGCCTTTTTGGAAAGCCCGGACGGAGGGAGTGATGAGCCTTCGTTCTGAATCTGTCAGAGGCAATTCTTTTGAAAAATCGATGTGGAGTCTTTGCTGGTCATTGGATTTAAAGTAGGAAATCCAGTCTTTATAGTTGTATTTATTCATTTTTGATTTTAATAGATTGATCATGTGGGCTCCCTTTCATATGTTATCTTTTGGATGTTAATTGTATTTTACCATATACAGCAGCAGTGTGAAAATCGATGTCTGGATACAAATATGATATACTCAAAGAAAAGTTTGAAATTATCTATTGACCCTCACGGGGCGTCATAGATTAAGTTGGATATATCAGGAACGGGAGGGCAACAGCTATGAGGACGGTAAAGGAAATATCAGAAGTAACAGGTATCAGCGTGCGCACGCTTCACTACTATGATGAGATCGGACTTTTAAAGCCGACGAGCAAGAGTGATGCGGGATACCGGCTTTATGACGATAAAGCGTTGGAAACTTTACAGCAAATCCTGTTTTTCCGTGAGTTTGATATTCCACTGAAGGAAATCAAAGCTGTTATAGAAAATCCGGCTCTTGAGAAAAATGAAATTTTGCAGGTACAGAGGAGAATGCTGGTTTCTAAGAAAGAACGAATGGAGCGCCTGATTGCCAGTATTGATGATATTTTGAAAGGAGATAATAAAATGGATTTTGCAGTTTTCAGTAAACCGGAAATAGAAGAAATGTTTGAAGCCATGCTGGATCATATGCCGGATGAAATGCGTCAAATGGCCATTAAAGAATTTGGCGGTGTAGAAGAGTGGAGGAAACATTACATTGAAGTATTGTCCTCAGAAAAAATGCAGAAGAGCTATGCAAAATTAGTGGAGTGGTATGGCGGTAAAGATGAATACTTGTCTGTTGTGAAGAACCCTGTCAGCAAAGAAATTGCAGAAAGTTTTAATAAAAGAATAGAAGTGATATTGCAGAAGCTGATTGCTAAACGTGGTTGTCCTCTGGATTCCTTTGAGGTAAGAGAAATTGTCGGTGAGTACGGATTTGTAGTGAAACAGCTTAGTCAGATGAAGGAAGAGAGGGAGGGTATGCTTGCCACCGCACGCTTCTATCGGAATGAACCTTCAAAGTCTAAATTGGATGAAACGTATGGAGAGGGGGCGGCAGAATTTTTTGCTGAGGCGATTGAGGCTTTTTATGAAAGAAGTGATGAGCATTAAATTATCAAAAGCTTGGTGATGAAGAAAAAGTTGAGAAAATAGAAAAGAATAAAACACAAGAGATTTAGCCTTTCATAAGATGCATTTCTCTTGTGTTTCTATTTTATTGACATATCTGAAAAATAGCATACTAAAATCCAATTATAAGGTGAAATGCAGGGATAATATGGTATAATTAGGGTGTCTCCCAAAGGGCAGACACCTGGAAAGGATAGAAGGATTATGATATACATAACAGGGGATACCCATGGACGGTTTGAACGGGTGGAGCGGTTCTGTGAAAGATTTGGGACAAGCCGTGAGGATATATTGATTATACTTGGAGATGCAGGGATTAATTTCAATGGTGGCCGGCATGACCAGATGAAGAAGGAGTTTTTGGAATCGCTGCCGATTACGATTTTTGCTATCCACGGGAACCATGAGCAGAGGCCGTGTACGATTGGGACATATAAGGAAAAGATGTGGCGTGGCGGAACGGTGTATTATGAAGAAGAATACCCGGATTTGTTGTTTGCGAAAGATGGGGAAGTGTTTGAACTGGATGGAAAGAAAGTCATTGTGATGGGCGGGGCGTATAGCGTGGATAAAATGGTCCGGCTCATGTATGGGTATGGCTGGTGGCCGGATGAACAGCCTTCGGAGGAAATCAAAAAGGATGTGGAGCGGAAACTGGAAGAGCTGGGGTGGAAGGTAGATGTTGTGCTGAGTCATACCACACCGCTGAAATATGAGCCGGTGGAGGTGTTCCTGGAAGGAATTGACCAGAGTAAAGTGGATAAGTCTACGGAAGCGTGGCTGGATAGGATTGAAGACAGGCTGGATTATGGAAAATGGTATTGTGGGCATTATCATACGGAGAAGAAGATTGATAGAGTGGAGATAATGTTTGAGAACTTTGATATGTTTTGCGGTAGGATATAATTACTATATCCAATCATTCCATCTTTTTTCTGGAGATTCTCCTCTATACAGGTACATGCTATACCGCAAAGTATCTAAAAACAATCTTTAAAGGAGGACTATAGAATGGACGTAACAACAGGAACTTCTTCAGCCGAAAATCAGAGTGAAGAAAATCTTGATATGATGAAAAATATGTTTGAAGATTTTTATAAAGTAATGGAAATATATTTTGATAAACAAATCATATTTCCATATATGTTTTTGAACGACATACAAGAAGTTTATGATGGTGAATATGATGAAGCTAATATATATATGTTAATGCTGTGCGACAAATTAGAAATAGTAGAAGTAGTAGAAGAAAAGCTATATATATTAGTAATTTATAAAAATGTGGCAGATGGCAATAAAAAAGAGATAAAGTTATATTATAATACTTTTTTAGGCATTGACATTTCGAAAGAATACGTAAAAACTAGTGTTGAGAAGTTTGGAATAATATTAAAAGTAGAAATTGAAGAGAATGCATTTACTTGTTTAAAAAATATGATGGGAATGCCATCAGCTATATCTAATGTTTTTAGACTCAATATATATGATTTAATCTCTATATGTGAGAGAAAAAAGATAACATATGATGATTACAGGGTATTATATATAGGACAATCGAATCCTCGATCAGAGTATAGAACTATTTTTGATAGACTGAGAAAACATGAAAAAGTCACAAGTATATTTAGTGATTATAATTTAGAATATAGAGATAAAGAATTAATTGTTTTTATTTTGCATGCAAAATCGAAGTTATATAATTTTGCCAGTTTAGTATGTTTAGGAAGTTCGAAATGGCAAGAGTATGATTCTGTTGGGGATAAAATAGATGACACAGCAATAATTGATGTTGCAGAAGCAATGTTAATATATCATTTAAAACCCCAGTATAATATTAAACTAAAGGATTCAATTCCTAATATTAATATGAAGATATACAATCAATTAATTTCGGCTGGGTTAAAACGAATAGAAATTGGCATAAACTTGTATATGCAAACATATAAAAAGCGTATTAACTTATTGACAGAAGAGCAAAAGATAAAAACTGGATTTAGAATACTTAAATGTGATCTAACAGAGTTATTTCAAAAGAAACAGGAAGCTGAGATTGTTTATGAGGATTTACCAGATTATATGTATGATATTATCCAAGGATAAATTATTTTGAAGAGTGGATAGTGAAAAATATTTATAGATATAAGGAAATGTAACAATATGATAAAAGTACTATTTATCTGCCACGGCAACCATTTGGGTGTGGGGTTCGTAACGGCTGTGGATTGTCAACAGAAAACAAGAGCTTTCCGGGAATTGGGACTGTTTGGATTATGGTTCTGGCTCCCGGTTTTTTATTGCCCTTTTTCCCAGACAGTAGTCTGTTCAACCTTGTTACTACATTAACTGCTTTTTGGCACCAATTTCACCTCTCTCCAAGTATAAAGAAAGCCCTCGCAGGAGAAGCTTCCACGAAGGCTGCAGGTCTCTATGCAGTTTTGTTATAAGCAGAACTCTGATCGATGCGGAAATGGTATGCAATCTGATAAATTGCACATCTGCCGTTTTCTAAGGCGTTCTGCTGGGCGTTTTTTTGATTCATTACTCCACAAGCACTATGAGATATGGTAGAATAACCACAGTAGTAAAAAACCTTGATTTCTACTACGATTGACGTCGTCAACTTGTCTCACTTTGCCTCGTTTTGCTCATTATGTGAAGCTTTCAATATAGAGTAAATATATGAATGATGGAGGATACGTAAATGATAGAATTTATTTCTAATGTCATTGGAATACTGTCTGATAAGCAAGCAGATACTATTATAGCTATTATAGGATTCATGAGTGCTGCTGTTGTGGCTATAATTGGTTTATTTGGTTCTGCATTAACTATTATGTTAAACAAGAGAAGCGAACGGAAAGTAGAACTCAGGAAAATTAAGGAGAATCAATACATTGAATTTTTGGGAAGCATGGCAGAAGCTAAAATAGCTAACATCAAAGAAAAACATGAAATTAATAAACTTTTATCATCAAGAATACAGACGATATATCTCATTGGAAATAAAGAGGTTCAGAAAACGTTGCATGATTTTTTGAATATTTTTACAACTGGTAAAGTTACGAAGGATGAACAGAATAAATTATATGGGGCACTAATCGAAGCAATGAAAAAGGATTTATATGGGAAAAAAGAGATTTCTTTAGAGTCAATATCGTTTACAGTATTTAGTGATTAGATAAATACTAGGTAGAATTAGATTTCTTTGATTTTTCTATTTTAACCCGACTATATATTAAAGAAATGAGGTAAGCGCTTAATTTTGGGGTAACTACAAATCTACCATTTCTCATTCATAATGATAGAAAATAGTTTTTTGCTCCATCAACTTGATAAGAAGTATAGATGTGAAGTTTTGAGAAAGGATGAGAACGGGAAAGATTTACCGCAAGAAGATGAACAGTTTTTATGTTATGTGTGGGAATGTTATTTCAAATTTTTATGTGATCTCAAGAAAAAAGAATCAGCTTATTAAAATCGGATATAGGATATTTTATGGTAGGCTAATTGGGCAGAGTTAAGGAAACTTTTAATATCAAGAGCAGTGAAAAGTGCATTTGGAGATTTGGCAATAGAAATTATTACTTATATGAAACCCAATATGGTGATTATACAAGAAAATATTATTTAATTGCCGTAATTTTCCAATTTTGCTACAGATTTCAGAAAACTGTAGGACTTAAAGAAAAGCAAAAAAGTGCGTAAAGTAGGGCAAAACGAGGCATTTTAGGAGGAAAATTAAAATGATAAAAACACTTTTTATTTGCCACGGCAATAGTAGCACTTCGGAATTTAATATGTTATACTAAACATCGAAAATTTATCAAGAAACTGAGGAAGAAGATTATGAAGTTACAGCAAGTACTAAGCTATGTCCGCCGGGCCGTGGACGACTATCAGATGATACAGGAAGGGGACAAGATCGCAGTCGGCATTTCCGGCGGCAAGGACAGTCTGACCATGCTCTATGCCCTTGCACATTTACGCATTTTTTACCCAAATAAATTTGAAATCCATGGTATTACCGTAGATCTTGGATTCGGAAATTTTGACATAACTCAGGTAGAAAAACTGTGCGAAGAACTGAAGGTGCCGTATACTGTTGTGAAGACAGAGATCGCAGATGTGGTTTTTGAGCGCAGGAAAGAAACAAACCCATGTTCTCTTTGTGCTAAGATGAGAAAGGGTGCATTGAATGAAAAGATAAAAGAACTGGGATGCAATAAAGTTGCCTATGCCCACCACAAAGATGATCTGGTGGAGACGTTTTTGATGTCCATGCTGTTTGAAGGGCGGCTTCACTGTTTTTCACCGGTGACATACCTGGACCGGATGGATCTTAAAGTCATTCGGCCTTTGATGTACATGGATGAAGCAGATGTGATCGGATTTAAGAATAAAATGAACCTTCCGGTGGAAAAGAGTCCTTGTCCGATGGACGGCTATACAAAGAGACAGTATGCAAAAGAGACCTTAAAAAAATTGGATGAAGACCATCCGGGATCGAAAGATCATATGTTTCGGGCTATGATCCATGGAAATCTTGAAGGATGGCCTGAAAGACAGGAACGAAAAAGATAAAATACAAAAACAATCAACCAAAAAGACAAGATGCCTATTAGAGTAATTTCTTGATAGATATCTTGTCTTTTTGATTTTAACAATAATTTGAGTTTGTACCACAACAAGAACGAAGCAGCTGCAGTAAAAAATATATCAGGAGAGTAAAATGATGATCTCTATATCTATACGCAAAATACTAATTTAAATTATAGATAGAGGGGAAAAGCTCTTTATTCTACTGTTAGGATCATTTTCTGGCATGGATAATCAAATACTGTGAGCAATTCATCATCTTTGAATCCGCAGGCATGATAACAATTTCGTGCCGCAATTCCTTTCTTATCTTCAGATGTAAATGTCACCACCTGAATTTGATCTCCAGGTTTAAAAGCCAGGATCATTTTTTTAATAAGTTTTTTTGCTGCACCTTGCTTTCTGTAGTCAGGATGTGTGGCTAGGAATTGTAATTCCTTTTCCGTCCTTGAAAATAATAATAAGCAGGTGATTTCTCCTTTATCATTCATTGCCGCAAGGGCTTCTTTGTTTTCGATGCAGTATTTTAGAGCTTTCCTGAATTCTTCCTCCTTGTAGCCTGCAAAATCTGTTTTGACAATTTCGACAAATTTCATACAAGACTCTATATCATTTTTTTTGACCAAATTTATTTCCATATTTCTACTCGCCCTTTCGCTCTCACCATACTGTTATTCCATCATACAAAAAAATCTGAGTAAATTCAATTAATACTTGCACTCTTCGATAGAATCCGATAAAATACTTCTAGCGGGGTATGGCTCAGTTTGGTTAGAGCGCACGGCTGGGGGCCGTGAGGTCGCAGGTTCGAATCCTGTTACCCCGACTTTTTAATATTTTTTAACGAGAGCCGGCAGGCTTTGGCCAAGGGATTATCTGACGGATATAAAATCACTGATTGTGATTTCCGTTGGATATTTTTTCTTTTGATGAAGAGAGGGGAAATTAGAAATGGAGTATATAATAGATGCCTGCAGCGGAAAAAGTATGAATGTATCGGCAGGACAAAAAGTAACGATTATTGATCTTGAAGGCGGACAAGTCGTTGATTTTTTTGCAGAACATAAAGAAAATTCAGAGGAATTTCTATCCACCGGAGTCACAATAGATTGTAATGAATCTTTACGTCTATCGGTCGGAAATCATATTTATTCAAATCTTTATCACCCGATGTTTGAAGTGATTTATGATGAGGTTGGCGAGCATGATCTGCTTCACCCATGCTGCCGCCCTGAGATGTATGATTTCTTTTATCACAATGGAGAAGGACATTCAAATTGTTTAGATCATATTAATCACAGTCTGGATAAGAAAAGACCAATCATTCATCCGGTAAATATTTTTATGTATACGAAAATTAGTGCGGATGGTTCTATTTCGGTCAGAAAGCCCCTGTCAAAGGCGGGGAACAAGATAATTCTAAGAGCTGAAATGGATATGCGTCTGGGCATTGCCGCCTGCAGTGTATCTGAGAGTGAGTGCAATAACGGAAAATGTACTCCAGTTAAAATTCTTATTGAAGACTGATGAATCAAATTTGATAATACGGATAAAGAAAGAACCGGGAATAAGTGACTCCCGGTTCTTTCTTTATAAATCATCTTTACTTCTCTTCTTCTTCTTTTTCCACCTGGCGGATTTCTTTTGTCTCTATTTCTTTCCGTATCGCACAAATAAAGTCGTCTAAGGACATCTGTCCTTCATCTCCCTTGAATCTGCTTCTCACGGAAACTGCCTGGTTCTCTTCTTCTTTTCCGCCCACAACCAGCATATATGGAATCTTATGCAGCTGTGCCTCACGGATCTTGTAGCCCATTTTTTCGGCTCTTGTATCGATCTCTGCACGGATGCCGGCAGCTTTTAACGCATCGAGGACTTTTGTTCCGTAATCTAAATGCTTATCAGAAATCGGAATGACTTTTACCTGCACCGGTGCCAGCCAGGTTGGGAAGGCCCCGGCGAAATGTTCGATCAGGATTCCGATAAACCGCTCGATAGAACCAAATGCTACCCGATGGATCATGATCGGACGGTGCTTCTCTCCGTCTGCTCCTGTGTAGTGCAAGTCGAATCTCAGCGGAAGCTGGAAGTCTAACTGAATGGTTCCGCACTGCCATGTCCTTCCGATGGAATCCTCCAGATGGAAGTCGATTTTCGGCCCGTAGAATGCTCCGTCGCCTTCGTTGACTACATAGTCAAGGCCAAGGTCATCCAGTGCACTTCTCAAAGAATCTGTTGCCATCTCCCAGTCTTCGTCACTTCCCATGCTGTCTTCCGGACGGGTTGACAGTTCTACGTGATATTTAAATCCAAACAGGCTGTAAACCTGATCGATCAGTGCTGCAACACCTTTGATCTCGTCTTTGATCTGCTCCGGCATCATAAAGATATGGGCATCATCCTGTGTAAAGCAGCGGACACGCATCAGTCCGTGGAGCTGTCCGGATTTTTCATGACGGTGGACTAAACCGAGTTCACCCATACGAAGGGGCAGGTCACGGTAAGAGCGCGGCTCTGACTGGTATACTAAAACGCCGCCCGGACAGTTCATCGGTTTGATCGCAAAATCTTCTTCGTCGATCACAGTAGTATACATATTTTCCTGATAGTGATCCCAGTGGCCGGATGTCTCCCACAGATGCCTGCTCAGCATGATCGGGCTTGAAATCTCAACATAACCGGCTTTGTTATGGATCTCTCTCCAGTAATCAAGTAAAGTATTTTTAAGAACCATCCCATTCGGCAGGAAGAACGGGAACCCTGGTCCTTCATCTCTCATCATAAAGAGTCCCAGTTCTTTTCCAAGCTTTCTGTGGTCACGTTTTTTGGCCTCTTCCATCATGGTCAGGTAATCTTTCAGCTCTGCTTTCTTTGCAAAAGCAGTTCCATAGATCCTGGTGAGCATCTGGTTCTTTTCGTTACCGCGCCAGTAAGCACCGGCAAGGCTTGTCAGTTTAAAAGCTTTCACTGGTTTTGTTGTCATAAGATGAGGTCCGGCACACAGGTCAATGAACTCTCCCTGCTGATAAAAACTGATCACTGAATCTTCTGGGAGGTCTTCAATCAGTTCTACCTTATATGGCTCATTCCTCTCTTTCATAAAAGCAATGGCTTCTTCTCTCGGCTTTGTAAAGCAGGTGATTTGAAGTCCTTCTTTTACGATCTTCTTCATCTCCGCTTCAATTTTTTCCAGGTCATCCTGTGTAAAAGGAGTATCCTTTTCCATATCATAATAAAATCCGTTGTCAATGGAAGGGCCGATGGCAAGCTTCGTTTCCGGATACAGGCGTTTGACTGCCTGAGCTAAAATATGGGATGCCGTATGACGGAAAGCATGTCTTCCGCCTTCTGAATCGAAGGTGAGAATGTTCAGTTCACAGTCATCTTCGAGGATTGTCCTTAAATCTACCACTTCTCCGTTCACTTCGCCTGCACATGCTGCTCTTGCAAGTCCTTCGCTGATGTCTTTGGCAATGTCAATGACAGACATACTCTGGCTGTATTCTTTTACAGAACCATCTTTTAAAGTAATTTTCATCTTTTTTTCCTTTCTTACTAAAATAAAAAAGTCCCATGGAAAAATTCCATGGGACGAGTTATCGCGGTTCCACCCTGGTTGCCTTTCTGTGAATGATACAGAAGGCCGCTTATATGGCGGTAACGGTGCCGGCCGGGCTGGTTTGCAGCCGCTCAGAGGTGGTCTTCATCTGCTTTGGCTTAGAACACTTACACCATATGTGTCCCTCTCTGAAAGTTTTCACAGACTACTCTTCTCTTCAGCGCTTTTTCTTATTTCTAAAATATTATAACACCGATGAATTTTGAAATCAATCCTCAATTTGCCTGGATATGATCTTCTGTGCGGGAATAATCGGTAATTCCTTTTCCTGCGTTTGGATGCTTTGAGGAATAAATCTGATCTGTCAAAAAAGTCCCCAGCAGCAGTATACAAAGGATGACCAGCAGTTTAGGCTTCAGCTTTTGGATCTGATTATCAATGATTGGGGCAAGGAAATAGACGATTGCTATGCCTCCAAGTCCAAAAACAAGCAGTCCTTCCGCACAGACTCTTCCCTGGATATTCAGAAAATATCCGCTGTAGTCCCACCATTTTTGTCCATGATGTACGGTTTCGAGAAAAACAGAAGTAAAATATTCCACACATCCGCACAGCACAACTGCAGAAAAGAATTCAGCAACAGGCCGGCTTCGCATTTTATGTAAGAGCGTAAGGATCAGAATACTGCCTACACCATAGATTGGAAGCCAGGGACCGTGAAGTACGCCCCGGTTTACAAAGGTACCATCAGAGATTAAATGCAGGCTTACCTCCCATACCCATCCGATAAATGACAGGATAAAATAAATCATGATCAGAGACCAGATGGTATAATTGCGCATATAATGCAGCGTCTGAATCTTTCTGCGCTTTGTATGTTCAGGGAAATTGCTTAGTCTTCCGGGATATGAAATTTTTTGAACAGCGCCGGCAAGATCCTGGAGCCTGATCTGCTCTGACTGATATTGTTCATATTGTTGATACGCATTGGAATTGACCAGAATTACGCCGAAATAGTCAGATAAAAATCTGCCGATTCCTGTGCGGCTGTCTTTGAAGTTCCTGGTTTGTTTCAAAACAGGGATCACGTCTCCATATGCCTGCTCGATTTCTCTTTCCCCTGCAGTTTCAAAGAGATAACGGTCATTTAATAAGTCTGCATGTTTTATCTGTCGGTCTTTGGCTTCTTTTCTGAGCTGTGTGTAATACTCACAAAATACTGCAGTTTTATATGGGCTGGAGTATAAGACTGCACTGATGCCAAGGGTCATAAGTTCGAGGATGTTCCATCCGAAAAAAGACAGTTCAAATACAAAACACTGCCATTTGTGTCCTCTCATCATATTTCTTGAAAGGGAAATAGCCTCCCTGGAACCGATGCCCGGGTTTTCCGCAACAATATAAGGGTACCAGATAATAAGAATATTTCTTGATCGGACCGCCGATGACCGTTAATCCCCATAAAATCTGATAGACAGCCATGAGAAGCATCGTTTTTGCGGCCTGTGCCCACTTCCTGACCCTTAGCAGATAAAGAAAACGATGGGCTGGAATCTGACTGTAAATGCGCCCCTCCAGAAAGATTCTTCTGGATATGACGGAATATGTATTTACGATAAATACCCAGAAGAAACACACGATGAGGATACTGAGGATCAAAAGGACTGCCAGTGCAGCGTCTGTAGAGCCAAGGAAGGAATTTAACCCGGAAACTAAGGTTACAACAATGGATCCGGAAGTTACAGCGTTAAATGCCTCGGCAAAAACACCCCGGCTCCGGCCAAATGCCGGATTTCCGTGTTTGGCAGCCTTTACTTCTTCTTTTTTTATTTTTTCTGATTTCTTTCTTGCCTTTTTTGTACCGCCTGTAAACAAGTCTTCTGTAACATCGATGATCCCTTTTTGCACTGTTACGGTACCGGATGGGGAAACTTGTTCTGAAGTGGGAGAATAGGTTTTGACAAACTTAAGAGAGCCGGTGAACTCGGTCCCAAAAAATGCGGCAATCAGGCAGACGGCAAGAAACATGATATAATGCTTTTTTAATGACTGTCTGCCCAGCTGCTTCATTTCTTTTCTTGAAAGCATGGTTTTCTCCTTTGTATTCAAAGCTGTATTACACAGGCCTGTTGATTGAGAGGATTTCTTTTTTGATAATCAAAGAGAAGGAGTGTGTCTTTCCTGCATCCGCTGCCATAAACATCATACCGGAATTTCTCAATGTGGGCCATCTTGCGCATATTCTTTTTCGCATACGCGGATAAAGATGGATTTTTGGACAGTACTTCATCATAGAGATCATACAGCTCCTCTTTCCCCACAGAATAATCCCCGGCAAATCCGGGCCGGTTTTTCACATTTTCCCGCAAGTACAGATCAAAGGTTAAGTATTCCTTATAAAAAGATTTTTTTTCTTTGATGCCGGGCAGTCCTGAAATAAATTCATCCAAAATTTCATATCTGGAAATACGGGAATGCTTTCTCTTGTGATAGCCGTTTTGTAAATAGAATTCCCCGAGACTTTGGTACATATCAAAAGGTGTGGAAAATTCGTGTTCCAGCTGTCTCATCGTATAAGTGAACTGACCGCTGTTATAGTAAGTTTCCACCATACTCTCAACAGACTTCAGCGTAAGAACGTCTTCGTAAGAGAGCCATTTTGTATAGAGAACCTCATAGGGAGGAGTGCTCTTATATACAAGTCCATAGGAATCCTTCTGCTGCTCCATAAAAGATCCTTTCAGCACTTTTAAAAATCCAAGCTGCAGCTGTTCCGGCCTTACTCTGTATACGTCGTTAAAAGAATCCCTGAAACTTTTGAGATCTTCAAACGGAAGACCCGCGATCAGGTCCAGGTGCTGATGGATATTTTGTCCATGGTTGATCCTCTCTGCAATGGCGGATACTTTGGCAAAATCCATTTTCCTGCAGATCTCGGATATCGTTTTCGGATTGGTGGACTGAACTCCGATTTCCAGCTGGATCAGGCCGGGACGCATGCCGGATATCAGATCTAATTCTTCCTCTGATAAAAGATCGGCGGCCACCTCAAAGTGGAAATTGGTGATGCCGTTGTCGTGATCCTTTATATAATTCCATATGGCCGCGGCATGTCTGTGGTTACAGTTGAACGTCCTGTCTACGAATTTTACCTGGGGAACCCTGTGGTTAAGAAAAAACTGCAGTTCTTCTGTTACGAGAGACAGATCCCTAAAACGCAGGCACTTGTCAATGGATGAAAGGCAGTAGCTGCAGGAAAAAGGACAGCCCCGGCTGGATTCATAGTAAATGATCTTATTCTGAAAATCTTCCAGATGGTGGTAGACAAAGGGGACCATGCTTAAATCCATGACAGGCCGCCATGGATTTTCTGTAATCTGATCCCGATGTCGGTAAGTAATGCCTTGAATCTGAGAGAGATCTTCTGTCTTGCCGTGATAATGGTCAAGCAGCTCCAAAAATGTTTCTTCTCCTTCTCCCCTCATGATTCCTGTAACCTCGGGAAATGTCAGGAGAACTTGTTCTGCATCATAAGAGACTTCCGGCCCTCCCAGCCAGATGGGCAGGGAGGGGAACAGTTTTTTTATCTCGCGGAGGATTCGTTCCACATATTCGATATTCCAAATATAACAGGAGAAACAAAGAAGATCCGGTTTTTGTTTGTACAGATCCATTAAAATATCGTCTGTCTGCTGGTTGATCGTATATTCTGCGACAGTGATTTCGTCCTGATAGGGTTTTGCAAAAGCTCTCAGGCAGTACACTGCCAGATTGGAGTGGATGTATTTTGCATTAATTGCAGTAAGTATAACGTTCATGATTTCTCCTGTGTTTTAAAAAATCTCAGAGCCAAACGGCATCAGAGCCAGTTTTGCGATCTTAAAATGCTGAAGCCCGAAAGGAATGCCTACAATGGTTACACACAATAAGGCTCCCATAAGGGCAGAGCCTGCGGCCATGGGAAGTCCCGTGACGATCAGCCAGATAATATTCAGAAGCATGGAACCGGCGCCGCCGCCGTAACGTACTTCTTTTCCGAAGGGCCAGAAGCTTAGGGAAGCGAATTTAAAACACTGAAGTCCTACCGGTATTCCCACTATCGTAATGCACCAGAGGCAGCCGGCAGCGCACCAGCCCAGTCCGCTTACAAAGCCTCCGCAGATAAACCATAATATATTTCCAAAACAGCCCATAGTTTTTTCCTCCTATTCCTGTGTTCTTTTGCTCTTGAAGTAGATAAAATCATCGATTGCACCGAGGATATCCTGAAAGTCTTCTCTCGGAGCCAATTCTATATATTTTTTCAGAAGCTCCCGTTCATTTTTCTTATAGGGGCCGTAAAAAATATCAAAAAGATTATGGCCCCTCAGATAAATTTTGATCTGTTCCATATGCTGCCTGATATCCTCAGATGATGTCAAAGTTCTTCCGAGTATTTCTGTCAAATGCCTGCCGCTCTGCAGGCGATGAAGATATTCCTGCCATTTGTCAAACAAAATCTCATAGAACTCTTCCTCTGTCTTTAGAAGGTTTAATTTTACCATAACCTTTGGGTTCAGGAAATAGTTTTCAAAGGAATAATACTTTAGGATCAGGACGTTTTTTCTGGTGACCTTCGGCAGAGGGTCCGCATCGGAGAAACTCCGCTCATCATAGTACCTGCAGAGCTGTTTTCCGAGGATATCCGGGTCCTTTCCGTCGCTGTCCCGTATCATCAGGAACTGGTTCTTCAGATATATCTGATTCATATACTTTAAGTTGGCATAAGTCTTAATATTCGTACAGCTGTTGGTGGTAATGATGGCGATCCGCTTTAAACGGCCATCTTCATCACAGACTTCCGAATAATACCGTTCAAGCAAAAGAGGAAGACGGCTTTTGTCCTGTTTTCCCTCCACGATAAAAACAAAATTCACATCCATCAAGTCTGCCGCTGTATAGCCAAGGTCATTTAAGATTCCGCCGATATCTGTCTTATCCCGCACAATGGAATACGCATTTTTGTCCAGCTGGATCTGCCGAATCTGCCGGCTGTTAAAGTTAAAGATCAGGTGCGGTGCATGGGTGGTAAACATGACCTGATTCTTTTCCGAAAGTTTATACAGCAGATCTCCTGCCGTTTTCTGGAGTTCCGGATGCAGATAGATTTCAGGAACCTCCATCATGATGATACATGGAATACTCGCGGACTCTTCCACATAGGCCTCCAGAAGGGACAAAATATAGATGCTGCGGATGCCTTTTCCCTGCTGCTCTACGGTTCTGGAGGCCTGATGTTCGGGACTGTAAATCATAGAATGAACCTTCAGCAGAGAATTCATATCATAATTCATATAGTAAAATACGTCGCCCACTCCGCCGTTTTTGCGAAAGCTTGTGTTGACCTTTTCCACAAAACGATCCAGGTTCAGGTGGTACAGTTTATATTCGAATAATTTGGAAGCCTCAAAGGCATTCAATTCTTCCGGCATTTTTTGATTGATCAGGCCGATGCACTGAAAACAGTGGGTGCACTTTTTTTTCCTGTCAAAGAGGCAGCAGTCGGAGCGCATCTGAGTCAGCAGCCGGTCTTCCTGGCTGATAAACAGATCCTCCTGGATCTGGGAAATATCCCGTTCCGTGTCAATATAATAAATTTTGGGAAACACCTTTGGAATATAGGGATTATTTTTCTGAAATCCGTCCTGATATAAGATCCTGCCGTTTCTGTTGGCGATAAAAGAGAACGTAAGGCACCCGTCCTGAAACGAAGGAAGCCGTTCTTTAAATCTTTTTTCCCAGACATCGTAGCGCTTATATTGGCTCACAATGCCCTCGGAATGGAGGACTTTCAAATCTTCCCGGGTAATGGAGAGTGTGATCCCTATCTCGATATTTTGTCCGGATGGATGAAAATCGTCTTCGGTGATTTGATACTGTCCTCCCACTGCTCTGACTGCATCTAAAACAGAACTTTTGCCGGCATTATTTTTACCCACGAGAATCAGAGCATTTTCAACATCAGTCAAATGCATAGTCTTGATGGATTTAAAGTTATGAATATAAAGGCTGGTTATCTGCATTGAAAGCTTCTCCGATCATATAGATATATACTATTTTATCACATTTCCGGATTTGGCAGTACTTCTTCTTCAATGCTGTCTGAAAGTTCTTTCATATCGGTGATGAGTGCAATGCGAAACATTTTTATTTTACGGTAAATCCTTCCTAGTCTCCCTTGATAAAATGGTAAAATGTTGGCAGATAATAAAGCCCTGCGGCGATCATCATGCCTCCGCACAGCATCATCAGAATTAGCTGCAGGAGCCTGGGCATATGAGGGAACAAAAGGAAAAAGGCCAGGCACCAGTAAGTGATCATAGTAGATGCTTTTCCGATAAAGGCGGCACCGTCAAGCTTTTTGCCATGAAATCGCATGGAGATAAGATTTCCTGCCAGCATATACAGTTCTTTTACCGCAAATACAGCAAACAGGTATTGGATTCCCGGAATTGTTCGAATCAAGCAGAAGATCACGGCACCGAGCGTGAGTTTATCCGCAACAGGATCCAGGGCTTTTCCCAGCTGGGTCACCTGATGAAGCTTCCTCGCTGCGATCCCGTCAAAAAAGTCGGTGATGCCGGATAAAATAAGTATGAACAATGCACGGCAGGTATCTGTCACAGACTGCGCATTTAAATAAATATACATAAAAATCGGGATCAGCAGAATACGAAAGTATCCCATCAGGTTTGGTATTGTAAAGAGTTCTTTTTTACGGATTGTCATACAGTATCTCTCCTTCCGCTTTTATTTTAACATACTGCCATAAATTTGTAAGGCTTTAGGCAGAAGACAGTTTATGATATAATGGACTCCAGAAAGCTGATACGGAAAGGAGCCATTTTACAGAATGAAACCTCAATCTTACTATGATGAACTGAGCATGCAGCAGACATTGAAATTAAGAGAATTGATCCGGACTCTGCCGCCTTTTGCAAAAGAATTTTTCCGCGCCATAGATACGACGACTCAGGTGCGCACACGGATCGCATATGCATATGACTTAAGAGTCTTTTTTCATTTTTTAATGGATGAGAATCCGGTGTATAAGAATTATACTGTTATAGATTTTAAACCGGCGGATCTTGACCGGATTGAGTCTGTAGACCTGGAAGAATATATGGAATATTTAAAGACTTATGTCTCCGATGATAAACGGATGCAGAACACAGAAAGGGGAATCTTCCGCAAGATGTCTTCCCTGCGGACATTTTATGCATACTATTATAAGCGTCAGCTCATAAAAACTAATCCGACTCTGCTCGTCGATATGCCGAGGATTCATGAAAAAGAGATCATTCGGCTGGAAGCCGATGAAGTCGCCTCACTGCTGGATTTTATCGAGAAGGGCGGAGATAATTTAACCGGACAGAAACGAATGTATTATGAGAAAACTAAAGAGAGGGATCTGGCCATCATTACTCTTCTTTTAGGCACAGGGATCCGTGTGTCGGAACTGGTGGGCCTTGATATGAATGACGTGGATTTTAAAAATAATGGTCTTCACCTGATCCGGAAAGGCCGGAAAGAAATGACGGTCTATTTCGGTGATGAGGTATCCGATGCCCTGCTCCAGTACATAGAAGGTTCCAGGAGCAAAATCATCCCGCGGGAAGGACATGAGAATGCCCTCTTTTATTCCATGCAGAGAAAACGAATCGGAGTTCAGGCAGTTCAGAATCTGGTGAAGAAATATGCCAGACAAGTAACTCCGCTGAAAAAAATTACTCCGCATAAGCTGCGGAGTACTTATGGAACTGCTCTTTACGAGGAGACAGATGATATTTATCTGGTTGCGGAAGTTCTGGGCCATAACGATGTAAATACAACGAGAAAACACTATTCTGCCATGTCTGATACAAAGCGGAGACAGGCAGCAAAAAAAGTGACTCTCAGAGAGAAATAAATTTTCAGGAATGCCTCTTTTTTGCTGCTTCTTCTGCCAGAGTCTGATAGAGAAGTTCAGGATCGATGGGCTTAGCAAGGTGTCTGTTCATACCGGCCTCATCTGACTTCATGACGTCCTCGCGGAATGCATTGGCAGTCATAGCAATGATAGGGATGGTTTTTCCGTGCTTTTGGCCGGAATTCCGTATGATCTCTGTGGCCTGATAGCCATCCATGACCGGCATCTGTACATCCATCAGGATAAGGTCATAGGCTTCCCCGTTTTCTAAGAATTTTTTTACTGCTTCTTCCCCGTTTTTTGCACAGTCTGCCGTGATACCTGCCATACGAAGGAGTTCTACTGCAATCTCACGGTTGAGTTCATTATCCTCTGCAAGCAGGACCCGGCATCCGGCTAATTCAGGGTGCTGTGTCATTTCACCCGGCGTGCGCACCGTTTTCCCGATGCCCGTTACAGAGAGAAGAGAATTATATAAGGAAGACGCAAAAACAGGTTTTGCCAGAAAAGAGTCTGCTCCTGTATTAAGCGCACTTTCTTCAATGGACATCCAGTCATACGCAGTTATAATGATGATTGTTGTATCAGGGCCTGCGATATTTCTCACACGTTTTGTCACCTCTATACCGTTGATATCCGGCAATTTCCAATCGATCAGACAGACGTCGTAGTCCTGCTCTCTGTTGTGTGCATCCTGAACCTTTCTCACACAGTCGTTTCCGCTCAGCACCCAGTCTGATATAATCCCCATATTTTTCAGCAATAGAGATGTATGGATGCAGCTGTCCCGGTCATCATCTGCTATGAGTACCTTCAGCGATTCTATCATATGCTGTTTTTTTGGAATTACGGATCTCTGGTCTGCCGGCTTATCAAACTCAAGTTCCACTGTGAATGTTGTTCCTTTTCCGGGCTTGCTTTTGACAGAGATTGTTCCGCCCATCAGTGTTACGAGATTTTTGGTGATGGACATGCCAAGTCCGGTGCCTCCGTACTTCTGACTCGTTGAAGCGTCTTCCTGCTCAAAAGGATGAAATAAGTTTGATATAAATTCATCAGCCATTCCGATGCCGGTATCACTGACAGTAAAACGCAGGCAGACAGTATCGGAATTTTTTTTGATCTGCCGGATTTCCATCCGGATACTTCCGCCCTCAGGAGTAAACTTCAGTGCATTGGATAAAAGATTTAAAAGAATCTGGTTCAGCCGAAGGGAATCTCCTACCAAGGATGTATCCGTCAGATCTGCCAGCGGTACTGTAAAGACAAGACCTTTGTCAGAAGCCTGGGGATATACAATGGAAGATACAGACTCCACCACAGTTTCAAGCTGAAACGGTTCATGAGCAATCTTCATTTTTCCTTCTGAAATTTTAGACATATCCAATATATCATTGATCAGCGTCATCAGATGTTTGGAGGAGTAGCCGATCTTTTCAAGGCAGTCTGAGACACGCTGACGATCATCTATGTATGCTGCTGCGATGGTTGTCATACCAATAATCGCATTCATGGGAGTGCGGATTTCGTGGCTCATTCTAGATAGAAATTCCGTTTTTGCCTTGTTGGCCTGTTCGGCAACGGTCAGGGCATCTTTTAATGCCGCGGCCTGTTCCGTCAGTTTTCTCTGAATCTCCCGAAGTTCCGTTACGTCCGTAATATCAGTAAAAACTGCCAGATAAACGGGACATCCGTCCTGCCATTCTATGCATGAAGCATTCACTTGAAGCCATAAGGTTTGTTCTTTAAGGCTTTTTACATTCATCAGAAAATGCAGCGGTTTTCCCTCCAGTATCCTGTCTTTTTGCTCAAGCAGTGTATCCATATTGCTGTGTATATTCCTCTGACTCAGGCTGCTGCCGCTGCCCACCGCATCATTTCCGAAATACTCCATGAAGCGGTCGTTTCCCTCCAGCGCCTGGAAATTAAATTCCTGATCAATCCGGTACTTTGCCACAAATCCCGGAATATTTTCATAGGTAACGGATTGTTCCTTTTGTGCTCTGATTAAATCATCAATATTTGTGAGAACTGAATATGCTACCTGATGTCCATTAATATACTCATCAGAAAACTGAGCCGAAAATTGCACCCAGACATAATTTCCGTCTTTCCGCCTGATCCGGGAAACCATATGATATCCGTTTTGTCCGGAACTGACTGCATTTAACACGGTTTCAGAAAGTTCTTCCCATTCTTTTTGGCTGTCATGGTATTGGTAATACAGATCGGGACGGTTGTGGAATGCCGCTTCATACTCATCTTTAGGCCATCCGATCAGTTCATAATAAAAATCATTTGCCCAGATCAGAGTAAAGCGGTCATCCAGCAGATGCTTACTTACACTGACGCCCAGCAGACGCATTAACGTATCATATTCATAACCGGCAGACATTTCATAATTGTCCGGCACAGTGCATTCTTTTTCATGTTCTTCCATATCTGCATTCCTCCGAAACTATGTTCTCTCATGTAGTTTCTGCTAAACGTGAAAGAACTCTAACCTTGTTCATAACCACTTCTTTTATATTATACCGCAAAAATGAAAAAACTCAACTCATCTATGGAAAGTAATATGATAAAATGCTAAAATGACATCTGTGGAGGTGGCCGATCATTGCATAATAAACAACACTTTTCTAATTTAATCTATGAATATTTTTTTCTCCGGATTCGGTTTCAATATTACGAGTGCGGGGATACACTGCCGTCCATTGATACGCTGTGCGATGAGTTCAGTGTATCCTCACAGACTGTTAAATCTGCTCTCAGGCGTCTGCGTTCAGAAGGTTATATTTCAATGCATAACGGCAGACCTACAACCGTGATTTTCCGCCAGACCGGAGAAGATCTTTCAGACTTTATTACGGACTATTATTCAAAACGGTATAAAGCATTTGCTGATCTCAATGAAACGGGATTACTCATTTATATTCCATTAATAATGGAGGGTCTGTGCCGGATGAACGACGACGAGATTTCCGGTATCTTTCAGTTGTCTGAACAGCCAACAACCGACAATTTACTGCATTTCTATTGTTTTGTTCTCCAGAAGTTAGATAATCCGCTGATCATGAACCTTTTTTGGGAGACAGCAATGTTTGAAGGATTTCTGCTGGCTCAGAAAAATGCCGGCATCAGCCTATACAGTGATCAGACAATCAGAGATTATTTGAAAGCCGTGGCGGGATATGCGGCGGAGCGGAACTGGACTGAAACATATAAGGTACTTTTCACCTTCCAAAAACAGACTTTTGAGGAGGTAAAGAGATATGTACAAAAACATATTTCTCCTGCGCCTGATTCAGAACAGATTCCATTTAAGTGGAGGATCTACAGAGAGCATCCTCAGATCTGCTACAGTCTCTCAGTGCGTCTTCTTCATGAGATGTGTATGGGTGAATACAGCGAAGCTGAATATCTCCCATCCTACGAAAAGATGTCAGTCAAGTACAATGTATCGGTCAGCACCATGCGCAGGACCGTATATGTGCTTCATCATCTGGGTGCTGTTCAGCCGGTAAACGGGAAGGGTACCCGTATTTGCAGGATCAGGGAAGGCGATGGGATGCCGGATCTTTCCATTGCTCCGATCCGGCGCAACATGGCTTTCTTCTTTCAGGCATTTGAAATTATTATGTACTCCTGTGAGGAAGCTCTGCATATCACTTTCTCGGCAATAAGCCCGGAAGAAAAAAAACAGCTGAAGGAACAGCTGAGAAAATATTTGGCATTGGGCTGCTGTGAAATTTCTCTCTGGCGACTTCTGCTGACAGTTGCGGTGGGCAGTCCTCTTCAGGGAATCAGAGAGATCTATGGAAACATTTATGGACTGTTTCTGTGGGGCTATTCTTTGAAACCATCCCATGAGACGGAACCGGATAACAAGCGGATGTACAGGATGTTTACGGAAGAACTGATACAAGCACTGGAGACAGACGATATTGACCAGTGTGCTGCCCTTATAAAGCAATTTGTCTCTAAGCAGTTTATATTTGCTGAAAAGTATCTGATCAGACATGGCTTTCAGCAGAATGAACTGAGGCTGTCATCATCGATCAGCTTTCTTCTTTCTGCAAACGAAGGGTAATCTTCGCTTCAGTGCAAACCAAAAGGCCCAAGTACAGTCAATCACACTATACTTGGGTCAGAAAAGATGAGTCATTCACCACTATTTCCGTCGCGCTTTTGAAATGCCCTCCTTCAATAGGGGTAAATAACTTTCGAAAAGTGGCACCTTTTTTTGACAGAGACCTTTCTCCAACAGACATTACGTCCATTTTCCATATGATTGGAGTGAGGCATTCTAAGAGCCGAACGGAAATCATGTGGAAAATGTCATGATATATTGACCAGGCTGTCAACTGTTTTTAGAAGCGAATCATTTCCCTTGTGATCTTTTTCAAAGAATCTGCACCGCACATCACCATAGTGTCTTCCAATTCACTTCCTATTTTATCTATGTAGGTCCTGACACCTTCAGAACCCCCTCCATATACGGCAGTCACGAACGGCCGGCATATGAGAACACCGTCTGCTCCCAGGGCCAGGGCTTTAAACACGTCAGCGCCGGAACGGATTCCGCCGTCTACCAGAATTTTCATGGATCCGTCTACTGCATCCGAAATCTCTTTCAGTACTTCTGCGGTAGAAGGACACTGATCCAGCACACGTCCCCCGTGATTGGAGACTACGATGGCTTTGGCACCTGCCTCTTTCGCTTTTAAGGCACCTCTCACAGTCATCACACCTTTGACGATGAAAGGAAGATTGGTCTCTTTC
Source organism: Anaerostipes caccae L1-92 (assembly GCF_014467075.1). NCBI lineage: Bacteria > Bacillati > Bacillota > Clostridia > Lachnospirales > Lachnospiraceae > Anaerostipes > Anaerostipes caccae. The sequence goes on along the minus strand of NZ_AP023027.1, from coordinate 1,854,337 downwards.
ATGATTTCAGCTAATTCTTGCTCTGACTTTCGTCCGGCAGGCGGCGTCATATTTTTAAGAAAAGGAAGGCCTGCCGCATCCACATCCATAGCCACAGCAAAAGCACCGCAGCTGTGTACCTGTGCGAACTTTTCCCGGATCGTCTGAAGATTCCACGGCTTGACGGTAGGGACACCCAGTCCGCCGGTTTTCCTGATTGCTTCTGTTGCGGCGCACATCACTTCCGGATTGGTTCCGTCACCGGTAAAAGCTGCAATTCCCGCATCGGCACAGGAAGAGACCAATACTTCATTGTATGTGACATCAGTGTATTTTTCGCTGTAATGGAGATTCACAGCCCCTGCCGGACCTGCAAAGAACGGATAGCGAAAAGTTTTTCCGAACAGTTCAAGGCTGGTATCAGCGGGCAGGTTTTCGCACAGGGTATCCATGTTGACACGAATTTCCTGCCATTTTTGATAATTGCGGATGGCTGTATCACCGCTTCCTTTTGCTCCGGGCCCCGGTATCTGATTTCTGCAGGCCCTGCCATTGCATACTGAACAGGCCTTGCAGTATGGTCCCATACAGTTTCTGGCCGTCTTCAAAATTTCTTCATATTTCATATGATCCTCCAATCTTTGATTGCCGATATTACCGTTTTGCTCTGCGATATCCCGCAGCCTGTGCTTCCTTCTCGCTTTTAAACTTCACAAGATATTTTGAGGTTTTCATTTTTTCATAATCCCTCTGTCCTGGGCAGTGATAAACCTTAGATCTTGAGTTGCCGCAGATATAGACGGATTCATTGTGATGGCTCTGGCCGCTTTCGGCATGTCGTCTTTTCTTTGAAGCGGCTGTCTGAGTCTCTGTATTCTGTGCTTTTTTGCTTTTCCCTGTTTTATAGTCAATGGAGACTCCAGGCTGTACGTTATATACGAAGACATTAAATTCAATATCCTTTCCTCTGTCTTCCACAGACATAGCTTCCATCTGAACGCCTTTTGCGACCAGGTCTTCTTCCTCATAAACAGGAGTGACCCGGTACAAAACGTGATTTCCGGTCTCTTTGACATAGTCGGCTACCATATCTTCAAATGGCAGCATTCCGTCTACATTCATCGCACGGGTTCCGGTAATCAGGTTCTTTTCGTTTGCATTTTCGCCGGTGAGCTGATAGCCGATCAAATGACAGCGGTTATAGAGGTATTTTCCGTCCACATTGCTGTATTTGACGGTATGCCATCCGGTAGGTTTGACCATTCCGATGGCGCCTCTTTTTTTCGTGGGCATGATATCTTTTCCTATGTTTGCCTGGGCAGTGCCGCATCTTCCGAGAGAATCCAGTTTGCTGTATGACTCGTAAGATTTAGTCTTTAATTCCCTGGATTGAAAGTCAGGCCGGCTGCCGTTGAGTTCCACATACATCTTTCCCGAATAATCAGGGATATTGTTTACGGATATGTTCTTTTGTGAGGAATTGGAGGCGGTCTGAACCTCGGTTTCCGCTGTGTGGCTGCCCGGCTGTTTTTCTTTCGAACTGTCCTGGCATGCTGTCAGGCCAAAGGCCATGAACAGTGCGAAAAGTAAGACAGAAATTCTGTTCCTTAATTTCATATTTCGTAATCTCCTTTTATATATCTTTCTTTTGTGATGCTGTGAGAGGATCCCTCCAGCTCTTCAAGCTCTGCGAGATTCCAGAGCGATAAGTCCAGATCAAAATACGTGTCTGCCGGATAAACTTTGTTCCAGCGGAATATGAAAAGTTCCCGGATCTTCTCTTCATCCTCTTTCACAGAGCAGGTTTCCAAGAGACAATAGTCATCTGCTTTTGCCCGGGATAAAAAATCTTCACTGACAACTGCATTTTTAAAGTCTTTATATAGTTCATAGGTGTAGAAATTCATATACAGCTTTGAATCTTTTGTCATAGCTTTGATAAAATCTCTTAATCTTCGGTCCTGGCTCTGTCTTCTTTTATTGAAACAAAGTCCGTTTTTATTGTCCAGACAAACAATCAATTTCATAATCTAAGATGTCTCTCCTTTCTCCGGCAGTGTCATTCGGCGCGCAAATACATCAAGCCCCTCAAAGAGTGAGGGGCTTGATAATTATATTCTCATGTACTGTTTTTACTTCTCTTTTTCTTCAATAACCTGCTTGATCAGTTCTACGGTCTGGTCAATGCCCAGAAGGCTGCTGTTGATACAGAAGTCATAGGCCTTTGCATCGCCCCACTTATTAGAGCTGTAATAGTTATAATAGCTAGCCCGCTGCTTATCCTTTTTCAGAAGCGCTTCCTTGCTTTTCGCCTTGGGGATCTCATATACTTCTTCAATCCGTTTGATACGGTCTTCAAAAGGAGCGTGGATAAAAATGCTCAGGCAGTTATCAAAGTCTTCCAGGGCATAATCAGCGCATCTGCCGACGAAAATGCAGGGACCTTTGCTGGCAATGTCTTTAATGGTGTCAAAGGCAGCCAGAAATACTTTGTGGTTCAGCGGAAGATCAAAGGAATTGGCGTTATATCCCAGAGAATAGGGGTCCATAACCAGGGAGTATAAAAAGCTTGTGGTCGGTTTCTCATCAAAGCTTTCAAAGATTTCCTCACAGATTCCGCTCTCCTTTGCTGCGACTTTTAATAATTCTCCGTCATAAAAAGGAATACCAAGATCTTCGGCAAGCTTTTTCCCGATCAGGTGCCCGCCGCTTCCATACTGTCTTTCAATCGTAATAATCGTTTTTGTAGCCATATGAACCGCTCCCTTCTTTTCAGTAACTTCGTTTAAGTTATCTTTATTATAACGCATCTCGGCAAAAAAGTATACCCGCAGGGCACACAGGTATTTAAATGAGCCCTTGTTCTATTACCCAATCTCTTGCAAATAGCGCGTCTTCCTTCATTTGCCTGGAAAGGCAGTCAAGGGATTCAAACTTCATTTCCGGGCGTTTAAAACAAAGAAGTTCAACAGATATTGGTTTATGATATATATTCTTATCAAAATCTAAAATATACGTTTCAACCCCCATATGTTTTTTTCCTTCGATCGTGGGTTTGACGCCTATATTGCTGATTCCGTAATATACCTGATTTTTGATCGTAATCCTGGATACATAAACTCCGTTAGGGGGAAGCAGCTTTTCAGGATTTGGAATTTGATTGGCAGTGGGAACTCCTAAGATATCTTTTCCCATATGATTGCCCTGCACGACGGGTCCATAAACCAAAAAAGGGGATGAGAGCAGGCTGTTGGCCTCCTCGATCCTTGCCTCTCTGAGCAGGCTGCGGATGCGGCTGCTTGAGACAATTCCTCCGTTCAATTCAAGTTTTGGAATTACGATCAGTTTAAAATCGTATTCTTTCTGCATCTCCTTCAAGAGTTCTACATTTCCCTGACGCTTGTATCCGAAGCCGCAGTCGTCTCCCACCACAAGAATTTTCATTCCGACCTTTTTGATCAGGACTTCTGTCACGAAATCCCTCGGAGAGAGCTTAGAGAATTCTTTGGTAAAAGGATGCTCAATTAAGACGTCCATCCCCTTTTTTGCCAATAAGCGCTCCTTTTCTTCTTTAGAATAGATCATGTGATAATTTTCGGATTTCAGGGTATTGACCGGAGGACGGTCAAAAGAAAATACAACAGTCTGGTATCGCTGTTTTTTGTATTCCAGCAGCTGGTCAAAAATAAGCTGATGGCCCCTGTGCAGTCCGTCAAATTTACCAAGCGCTACCGCAGAGTTATGAAATTGAAAGTTCTCCGTTTGATGTATGTATTCCATAGTGCTCCTTTCAGTAAAATAATTTATCCGGAAAGTACATTTTTTTCTGATCTTTCCAATCATACACCCCGATAAAACAGCCATCCTCATCATAAATCCTCAGCCGCTGTTCATCGCCGCAGGAGGATGTAAAACACTCTGATTTTAAGGGGTTGCCATTATAGAGGATTTTTTCATATTGTTTTTTTACCGTTTGACAGGGAAGGCTCATAAACACCTGATCCGGAGGAATGACAGCCTCCATAAGCCGATTTTCCTTGACCAGCTTCTCAACCTCATCCAGAGTATGGCTGTCTTTTTTGTGAAATCCGCTGGCCGCAGTGCGCTCCAAACTGGTCATACAGGCACCGCACCCCAGTTTTTCGCCGATGTCGCGTCCAAGGCTCCGTATATAGGTGCCTTTGCTGCAGACAACGGTCATGGAAAACTCAGGGAGACAAATCTCTAAATTTTTGATTTCATAGATCGTAACGGGTCTTGCTTTTCGCTCAATTACTTTACCCTCTCTTGCAAGTTCGTACAGTTTTTTGCCATTTACTTTCAAGGCAGAATACATGGGAGGAATCTGATCATAGCTTCCTTTAAAAGAACAGATGGTTTTTCGCACCTCGTCCTCGGAGACAGAAATGTCTGATTCTCTCAAAGTCTCTCCCCAGATATCTTCCGTATCAGTTGTGAGGCCGAGACGGAAGACTGCCCTGTATTCCTTTTTCGTATCCGTGAGCATATCGCACAGCTTGGTAGCCTTTCCAAGACAGACAGGAAGCACACCGGTGGCCTGGGGGTCCAGGGTGCCGGTGTGTCCGATTTTCTTTTGTTTTATGATTCCCCGGAGCTTTGCCACTACATCATGAGAGGTAAAGCCGGCTTCTTTGTAAATATTTAAGATACCGTGTATCATAAGCACCTCTATAATTGTTCTCGGATTTTTGAAAGGACAATGCCGGTCACTTCTTCAAGTCCGGCTTTCATACTGAAGCCGGCAGCACGGACATGCCCTCCGCCGCTGAATTCTTCTGAGATTGCAGCCACATTGACTCTGCCGTTGGAACGCATGCTGACCTTATAAGTATCTTTATCCAAAGCGTAAAGAAACACTGCGGCTTCGACACCTTTCGTCACTCTCATCTGATCGATGATGCCGTTGGTGTCTCCGGAATCTGCGCCGAGAGCCTGCATTTCATCTTTGTTCAGATAAGAAAGGATGATCTGACCGTCTTCATATAGCCTGCTGTTTACTAAAGCCTGTCCCATGACACGGTTTTGAACAAAAGTTTTCTGGTAAAAGGTTTCATCGATCACTTTGGAAGTGTTGATTCCTTTTGAGATCAGATCACCTGCATATTCCATTGTTTGTTTCGTCGTATTGGAATGTTTGAACACACCGGTGTCATGGACGATGCCGGTATACAGACAATAGGCACAGGATAAGGAAATACGGTCCGTTTCAAATAATTCATACAGCACTTCACAGGTGGCACTGGCCTGGGGTTTTAAAATATACTCCTGACCGATTCCTTTGCTGCTGATGTGGTGGTCGATACAGAACGTCTTTGCCGCGCGTTCATACATGGACAGATACGGTTCGATTCTGTCCAGAGAACTGCAGTCCAGGACAAAGAACAAATCATAGGATTTAGACTCGGTCTCCTGTTTCACTGAATCAGCCCCGGAAAGAAAGAGAAACTCCGGAGCAATGGACTCAAGGTAAACTGTGACAGATTTCCCGGGATAATTATCCAAAATGTACTGCCGAAGCCCCAGGCAGCTCCCGATGCAGTCACCGTCCGGATGGATATGGCCGGTGACTGCAATGGTGTCTGCGGCTTCGATGGATGATATGAATTCATTCATAGTGCTTCTCCTATTTGTTCAGCTCGTCAATTTTTTTTGACATTTCAACACCATATTCAATGGAATCATCCAAAATAAAAGTGATTTCCGGGGTATTCCTAAGATTAATGGAATGTGCCAGCTCCCTGCGGATATAGCCAACCGCACTTCTGAGGCCGTTAAGGGTATCCTCTTTGGCTTTCTGGTCTCCAAGGACACTGATATAAGCCTTACACTGTTTTAAGTCCGAGGTCACAACCGCATCCACAACAGATGTCATAGGAGCGATGCGGGGATCTTTAATTTCCCGACTGATGATACGGCTCAGTTCCCGCTGTACCTCCCCGTTGATTCTAGTATTCTTAATGCTGTTCTTTCTCATGGTTTTCCTCCTGTAAAGAAGGCTTATCTAGGGATCTCTTCCATTATATAGGCTTCAATCTGATCGCCTTCTTTAATATCATTATAATTTTCAAGCACAAGGCCGCACTCAAAGCCGGTCTTGACTTCTTTTACGTCGTCATTAAAACGCTTGATAGACGCGAATCCGCCTTCGTGTACGACGATACCGTCACGGATCAGTCTGGCAGTGCTGCCTCTCTGAATGATACCGTCGAGGATATAGGATCCTGCGATGGTTCCGACTCCGGATGCCTTGAATGTCTGGCGTACTTCGGCGTGGCCGATGACTTTCTCCACATACTCCGGCTCCAGCATACCCTTCATGGCCGCTTCGATATCTTCGATAGCGTTATAAATGACACGGTACAGTCTCAGATCGACTTTGTCTCTCTCGGCAGCATCTTTAGCGGTTGGGTCCGGACGGACGTTAAATCCGATGATGATGGCGTTGGATGCAGATGCAAGCATAACGTCAGATTCCGTGATCGCGCCGACTCCTCCGTGGATGACTTTGACGGCTACTTCATCGTTAGAGAGCTTGGAAAGACTCTGCTTTACAGCCTCCACCGATCCCTGAACGTCTGCTTTGACGATGATATTTAAATCTTTTACGCTTCCTGCCTGGATCTGGTCAAAGAGATCATCCAGAGAAAGCTGTGATTTTGTCTCTGAGAGCATTTTTTCTCTGCCGTATGCAATGAATTTCTCTGCCGTTGAACGGGCTTCTTTTTCATTGTCCATGGCCATGCAGACTTCTCCTGCAAACGGAACTTCGCTGAGCCCGAGAATCTCAACCGGAGTTGACGGTCCGGCAGTTTTAACACGTTTTCCTTTGTCATCAATCATAGCACGGACTTTTCCGTGAGCACTTCCGACTGCGATGGCATCTCCCACATGGAGAGTTCCTTTCTGAACAAGTACGGTAGCGACCGGACCGCGTCCTTTGTCGAGTTCTGCCTCGATGACAATACCTCTTGCCTTACGCTTCGGATTTGCTTTCAGCTCCAGAACTTCGGCTGTGAGCGAGATCATATCAAGAAGATCGTCGATTCCCTCTTTGCTGTGTGCGGATACAGGACAAAAGATTGTCGTACCGCCCCAGTCTTCCGGAATCAGTTCATACTCTGTAAGTTCCTGTTTTACACGCTCAATATTTGCACTTTCCTTATCGATCTTGTTGATGGCAACGATGATCTCAACACCGGCAGCTTTGGCATGGTTGATTGCCTCGATTGTCTGCGGCATGACACCGTCATCTGCGGCTACTACAAGGATTGCGATATCAGTAGACTGAGCACCGCGCATACGCATGGATGTGAAGGCTTCGTGTCCCGGTGTATCCAGGAATGTGATTGTTCCGCTCTCTGTCTGTACCGTATAGGCACCGATATGCTGGGTGATCCCTCCGGCCTCACCGGCAGTGACACGGGCGGATCGAATCGCATCCAGAAGAGAGGTTTTACCGTGATCAACGTGTCCCATAACGCACACAACCGGCGGTCTGGTCACAAGATCCTTTGTATCTTCTTCGTCTTCATCTTTTAACAGCTCTTCGATGACGTCTACGGTCTCTTCTAACTCAACGATGCGGTCATACTCTAAAGCGATCTCTTCTGCACGTTCAAAATCCAATTCTGTGTTGAGGTTCACAAGTCCGCCTCCGGAGATCAGAAGTTTTTTGATGATGTCATTTGCAGGGATGTGGATCGCTTCCGCAAACTCTTTTAAGGTGAGGATCTCAGGAATTTTTACCGGTTCACTTGGATCATATTCTGGCTTCTTTACCGGATCCGGCTTGATGAAAGCTCCCGGTCCCGTCTTTTTCTTCTTCTGGGTATTTTGATTTTTATTGTTGAACTTATTGTTTCTGTTCTTTTTGTTGTTCTTGTTAAACCTATTGTTTTTATTATTCTTCCCATTCTGTCCGTTATTATTGGAAAATTTCTGAGAATTCTGCGGATTTTCTTTCTTCAGCACTTTCTTCTGAGTTCCCTGATTCTGGCCCGAATCTTTTTCCTTCGGCTGCCTCTCAGGCTTTTTGCCCGTACGGTTCTGATTCTGAGTATTCTGAGGCCTCTGCTGTCCCTGCTGATGCTGACCCCTGCTGCCGCGCTGCTGGTCTCGGCCCTGCTGATTCCTTGGCTTTTCCTGGCGGTTCTCCGGTTTATTCTCTTTTTTCACCGGTTTTTCTTCCTTTTTTACTCCAAGGGCCTTGTCAATGACCGCGATCTGGGAGTCTTCCACCGTACTCATATGATTTTTTACTTCGATATTATTTTTTTTCAATATTTCAATGATTTCTTTGCTCTGTTTATTATATTTCTTTGCTATCTCATGGACTCTAGTTTTTGCCATAGATTGCACCTCCATTATTCAATTTTACTATTTTCGAGTTTCCCGCGAATGGCCTTTGCAAATCCCTGATCTTCCACAGCTACCGCCGCACGGAATTCTTTTCCGATGGCGTGGCCAAGTTCGCTTCTGTCGCTGAAAAAATACAGCGGCACATGATAGTATTCGCACATATTCCGGTACATCTTTTTCGTATTTTCGGAAGCATCATTGGCCGCAAGGACCATGTATGCATGGCCGGATTTTACGGATTTTTCTACCGCAAATTCTCCGCTTACCAAATTTCTCGATCGGGCTGCTAATCCGAGAAGAGACAGAATTTTATGATTCAAGATCCATCATCTCCTTTTCCAGCGCGTCATAGACTTCCTCGGAAATCGATGTCTTAAAAGAACGGTCAAGACCTTTTGACTTTCTCGCTTTTTTCAGGCAGGAGAGAGAACGGCAGATATAAGCGCCGCGTCCGTTGGACTTGCCGGTGGGATCGATGAAGATATCTCCATCCTTGGGTTTTACCACTCTAACAAGGTCTTTTTTCGCTTTTGATTCCTGACATCCAATGCATTTTCTCATCGGAGTTTTCTTGTTCATATACGATCACATCCTAAATTTTATTCGTCAATATATTCAGATTCTTCGGAAAGGAGCTCATCTTCCACGGCATTTTCATCATCGTAAGCCATGGATTCATCTGCCATTTCTTCGGATTCGTAATCTTCATAACCTTGGAGTTCCTCTTCTTCCTCAGCCTGAGATTCACTTTTGATATCGATTTTATAGCCGGTCAGCCTTGCAGCGAGTCTTGCGTTCTGCCCCTCTTTTCCGATAGCCAGTGATAACTGATAATCCGGAACGACAACCTGAGCACTTTTTTCCTCCACGTCTACGGATACAGATACAACCTTAGACGGACTCAGCGCATTTTCGATATAGACACAAGGATCTTCATTCCAGTTGATGATATCGATCTTTTCACCTTTTAAGTCATTGACGATCGCGTTGACTCTGGCACCGTTCATGCCGACACAGGCACCGACAGGATCTACGTTAGGATCATTGGACCAGACGGCAAGCTTTGTTCTGGAACCGGCTTCGCGGACGATGTTCTTAATCTCTACGATGCCGTCCTGGATCTCGGCTACCTCTTTTTCAAAAAGACGCTTTACAAGATCCGGATGTGTACGGGACACTAAGATCCGGGGTCCGCGGTTGGTGTCTTTTACTTCTACAATGTAAAGTTTGATCCGTTCCGTGGGCTGGAATACTTCGCCTCTGATCTGTTCGGACTTCATCAGAAGTGCATCTGTCTTGTCATCCAGGCTGACACTGACGTTTTCGCCGACATAGCGCTGTACCACGCCTGTGACAATGTCTTTTTCCTTGCAGTAAAAATGATCAAAGACAACTCTTCTTTCTTCTTCTTTGATCTTCTGTACAATGACACTTCTGGCGTGCATAGCAGCAATTCTTCCAAAATCTTTCGGTGTTATCTCCACGCGGACAATATCACCCAGCTCATATTTAGGGTCCATTGCTTTTGCTTTGGCAAGACTGATCTGGAGCGCCGGGTCAAAATCTTCCCCGTCTGCGGTTTCCACGACTTCTTTTTCTGCATATACGACAATATCTCCGGTCTCACGGTCCATATTGACCACCACATTGTCTGCATTTCCAAAGTCTCTTTTGCATGCAGCAACCAGGGAATTTTCAATCGCTTCCATAATGACGTCTTTATCAATATGTTTTTCTTTTTCTAACTGGTTTAATGCATCAATTAATTCACTCATTTTTTCTGTTGTCCTCCTTTAAAAATCTAATGATAAACGGGCGGATGCCACACTTTTTGTTTCAAATTCCTGATCGGTTCCGCCGATCGAGAGTATGATTCTTTCCTTTGAATATTCTTTTAATATACCGGTAAACTCTTTTTGTTTGTCAATGGCCTTATATAATTTAATGTCCACAGACTGTCCGATACTTCTCTGATAGTCTTTTTCCTTTTTTAAAGGTCTTCCGAGACCCGGGGAGCTGACTTCCAGAATATATGCGTCTTTGATAAAATCATCGGCGTCCAATTTGGCCTCCAGTGCCCGGCTGATCAGCACACAGTCATCGATACTGATGCCCCCATCTTTATCCGCGTAAATCCGCAGATACCAGTTGGCACCCTCTTTTACATACTCCACATCAACAAGTTCAAAGTGGTTTTCATCGATGATCGGTGTCACAAGTTCTTCTGTTTTCTGTTCAATCTCTGCTTTTCCTGCCAAGTTGCCCTGCCTCCTTTTCTGCGCAAACAATAAGAGTGGACTTGCGTCCACTCTTTAAGTTAATGCTTTATGTTATTGGTTATTATAACACTTAGAATTACATAATACAAGGGTTTGCCTGTAATTTCTTATGGAAACCGATATTATGGATTGGATGATTAAAGTACTCTGATCCAGCGGTATACAGTAATATACGGCTGTAAATTTTGTGAATCTCCACTTCCTGAACTTGAAGTATTACCGCTGTTACCTCCGGAAGTTCCACTGATATTATGTGTATGATTAGCAGACTGTGTGCCGGTTGATGTAATTCTGCTCCAGCTTCCATTGCTGCTGATTCTGGGATATTTATAGGTTGCGCCGCCAACATCACCGCTGTCACCACCCGGCTCAACTGAGGCGATTGGCCAATAGCGATAGGTGGAATTTCCTGTGCCATGTGTATGTCCGGCACTTTGTATACCAGAATTAAGATTAATAGAATGTGTATGGTTATTTAAACCATGAGTATGTGCCTGCAGATCTTTATTTCCACCCTTTTTATTTACAATATTAAAATTGTTACTGTTATCTGATTCGTCTACACCAACGGTTGTTCTCCCATTGCCGAATCTTTCCCAAGATCCACCGTAGTCATTTGGGTCTACGTTTTTTCCAAACTCAAGTACTATACCAACAGGGTGCGTTAATAAAAACAAGTTGCTGCTCAAATCATCCAGTTTGTTGGTTATAGTATTAATCTTATTGGAATGAATTTGATGTTGTTCTATATTAACAAGGCCATTGGAGTTTAGAACCACTTCAATGGGGGTAGAATTTGATATATTAAAATAGAAATCCCATGTAATTGTAAATCCGGGATTTTCATCTTCAGATGGAATGATTTTTCCAACAGATGACTGTGAAAGACAAAATAATATTTCTCCCTCATCCGGGTCCTCTGCATAAAATCCAACCTGCCATAATTCGTAGCTTTCTTTTAAATTTATATTATCCAGTAATACCGGAATAATAGTTGTTGTGTCTTCAGTTCTAGCTGGCTGCAGTGTGATTTTACGTTCAACTCCAGCCAGTGTTGTCTGCTGTCTCAGATTTACTATGGGTACCTTTTCTCCACCAGTTTTTACATTTGTAATTTTTAAGGGCTGCCCTTTAAGCAGCTTCGACTGCAGTGCTGTACCTTTGTCCGTCAATACTGTATTTTCCCACATATTCATAATTTTCTCCTTTTTTCTATGCTGAATATTAACAGTTACAAAAAGAATATACTATGGTGAAGATGGGAAATGTGGGCAAGTTAGATTACAAAATTTCAAGCATCCTGTTTAGAGATTACTAATTATGATATCACAGATCAAACAGTGACAGCTGAGTAATCTCCGGCTCTTTTTTTCCTGCAGTCTCTTTTGCCGTATATTTCTGCGGCAGGTCCGCGAGAAATTCGGAAGATTCTTTTCTTGTAAGAAGGATCAGTTCTTCTTTTGCCCTGGTCATGCCTACATAGAACAGACGTCTCTCCTCTTCCTTATCTGCATGGTGAGCAGGTGATTCCAGCGGTATACTGCCCTGTTTTGTTCCGGCGATGAACACAACCGGAAATTCCAGTCCTTTGGACCCGTGGAGAGTCATCAGGGTGACAGCATCTGACGTATATTCCTTTTCACCGCTTCTTTTTATATCCCCTTCTGTTCCCAGCAAAAGATTGGACAAAAAGGATGCCATATCTTTATGAAACAGAGTCATCTTGTACAGACTGAGAAGGGATTCATCATCCAAAAGACCGTTCTTTTCCATCCAGAGCTTTAAAACCTCTCCTGGAGACTCTTTTTTCAAAAGCTGTTTGAATTCTTTTTCTAAGGTTCCGCAGTCAGGAAAAGCGTTCAGTGCGATCTGAAGAGCCTTCGTATCCTTTTCATCGAGAAGAAACCGAAAAAATGAAGTTGTACCTTTTACCTTTTCTTCCTCAAGGAAACTATCCTGTCCTGTGATGACGCATGGAATACTCTCCTGTCTTAAACATTTTTCTATGGCTCTGGCCTGATGGTGGGTTCTGTATAATACGGCAATTTCTCCAAAACCTCTGGGATGTTCCGTTTTTAAGGCATAATTCTGGGCATCCATCATATCCATGCCGCCGGTGAGCCTGTTGATTTCCTTTGCAATAAAAATTGCCTCGGACCAGTCATTGGAGGCAGTAACCAGTCGGACTGGTTTCCCGGGTTCACGGACGGCAGAAAGACAGCGTTTGTTTCCCGGATTCCGGCTGATTACCTGAAGGGCAGATTCCACAATTTCAGGTGTTGAACGGTAATTTTTCTTCAGATAAATTTCATACAGATCCGGAATTTCTTCTTTCAGCCGTGCAAAACATCTGGAATCAGAACCACGGAAGCCATAAATCGACTGGTCCGGATCTCCGATGACAAATAATTCTTTTCCGTTTTGGTTCCAGGAGAGTACCAGACGGAATTGTATGTCGTTGATATCCTGAAATTCATCTACGAGAAGATAAGAAAACTGAGAGGTTTGTAAAACCGGGGATTCTGCTTGTGAAAGCACACGAAGAAGCAGGTCATCAAAATCTGTAAGACCCATCTCACTCATGATTTCCTGAAAACAGTCTGCTTCATCATTCGTCAGACGTTCTTCCATCGGCACATTGTTTTTAAAATTGGATATCTGTTTTAAAAAGTCCTTTGGCTTCTTATCTGAATCTAAACGGTTCAGGGCTTCTTTGGCAGTTTCAAGAAGTTCCGCTTCATCGGCGAGGATAATGTCCTCACCCTGCTGTTTCAGAAGCTGAAGGCAGATAGAATGAAAGGTGCCGATGGTCATATCTTTGACAGCCCGTTTTCCTCCAAGCCTTTTGGCAAGCCGCTCTCTCATCTCCGCTGCCGCCTGGTTTGTAAAGGTAACGGCTGTGACCTGAGACGGAGATACGTTCCTCTCCTTCACAAGATAAGCTATCTTGTCTACCAGGGTTTTCGTTTTTCCTGTTCCAGGTCCCGCGATGACCGCAACAGCCCTGTTCTCGGCGGTGACCGCCTCCTGCTGTTCTTTGTTGATCCCTGTATCTTTTCCTTTAGGGCCGTCTGTTTCCATGACGGTTTCTTTTTTCACAGGTCTGATTTTTTTCTTCTTTTTCCCGGGCTCGGCTGCGGCGGCAATACCAAGAGAATCAAAAAGTGTCATCTGGCCGTTAATGATATCCATCTCGTCCTTTTCGATGAGATGGATTTTTCCGTATTCTCCGTCATATCCGGGGTCGCGCCGGACTTCTCCCCGTCTTAAACGCCGGATTCCTTCCTCTACACAGGCTCCCGCACTGTGTCTTATATCCTCAAAAGGTACTTCTCTTAAAATAGAAAACTCCGGTCCAAGCTCTGAGAGCATTTTTTCAAACTGCGCATTCACCTTTTTCCCGCCGGCCGACATTCCCGTAGATGCGGCAATGACTTCCGGAAGTGGTACGAGGCTTTCAAAGGGCTTTGCGTCAGGGCGGAGATAATCTTCGGGCCTGTCCGCCAGCTGTTCTACCCGGTGCTGGACTCCGATGGTGATTTTTTTCCCGCAGACCGGACAGATCCCACCATATTCCTTTGTCTCTGACGGAGTCAGCACAAGACCGCATTTTCGGTGTCCGTCAAAGTGATATTTTCCTTCTTCCGGGAAAAACTCGATCGTTCCGTAAAGGCCCTGTCCGGTCTGGATGGCTTTCGTGAGTTCCGGATAAGAAAGTTCAATGTCCATGAGATTGGCTTCCCGCCCAAGCTTTGCCGGAGAGTGGGCATCTGAATTTGAGATCAGCTGGAAGGAGTCCAGCGCTGAAAGCCTCCAGTTCATAGGAGGATCGGAGGACAGGCCTGTCTCTAACGCATGGATATGGGGCGTTAAGTCTTCAAAACATTCCTCGATCGTATCAAACCCCGAAAAGGCTCCGAACAGTGAGAAATGAGGAGTCCATATATGGGCAGGCACCAGTACTGCATTTGGAGAAATGTCCAGAAGAATCTCTAAGAGATCCCGGCTGTCCAGACCAAGGATCGGCCTGCCGTCGGAATGGATATTGCCGATGGTCTCAAGTTTTGCAGAAATCTTATCTGCGGTTTCGAGTCCCGGAAGAAGGATCAGGTTGTGGACTTTCCTTGTCTTTCCGTTCTTTTTATAGATAGAACTGATCTCCCCGGTAACGACAAAGCGCGGACTCTGGCTGTCCGGAGCGATCCCGTCTTTTATTCGGAACTCTTCTTTAAGGATGTATAATCCTTCTTCCGCAGGTTCTAATTTTTCCCGTAACTCGTCCCTCCACGCCTGATGAGTAAAATCACCGGTTCCTACAATATGAATCCCTTTTTTTCTGGCCCAGAGATCCAGATGTTCCGGATCACACTCTTTGCTTGTTGCCCTGGAATATCTGGAGTGGATATGTAAATCTGCAATGTACATCGTATTCTCCTTCTTTCGTAGTGTTTTATCCTGACATAAAACATTCTTTTCTATGTAAGAACAAAACAGACAATCTGCTGATTATCTGTTTCTAGTGACTGATTATGAAATTATTTGCAGAATCTGATGGAATAAAGATAAAGCAAAGGGAAGACGAAGCCTCCCAGGCTTGTAGCTGTAAATCCATTGACAAAGAAATTAAAAATAAAAATGAATACAGCGGCGGCTACGAGCGCAATGGCAAGCTGAAAGCAGGTTTCTCCAAATTCAAAATGTTTGGCTGCTTTTAAACCGTAAACTCCGCAAACGATTTCAAGCATCCCGAAGATAATGCAGACTATGAGGTACACGGTTAAAATCCCGCCGCTTAGCTTGACCTGCTCCATAGCCATCTTCATCAGATTGCCGCTTGTCATCAGGGTGACATTGGTCACAAGGTTTAAGATTCCGGCTAACAGCAGAATGATGCTCATGATCGTCAGCATCACATTTCTCTTTTTATTCATATGTTTCTCCTAACTTGTAATAATGAAATTATTCTATCACAGAATGTTTTGGAAATCAAACATTCTGTCTGTAAACCATACGCAGCAGTCGGAATAAGAGAAATCCCAAGAGGTTTGCAATGACGATGCTCGCACCGGCCGGTGCAGAAAAGAAATATGATGCCGACAGACCGATACAAAAACATATGACAGAGAGGAAACCGGAACAGATCACAACTCCCCGGAAGCTTTTAAACATCTGCATGGCCGTCAGCGCAGGAAAGATGACCAGGCTGGAAATGAGCATAGCCCCCATCATTCTCATGCCGATAACAATCGTGACGGCGGTCAGGATTGCAAGCAGCGAATTATAAAAGGAGACATCCACTCCTGATGCCCGCGCAAAACTTTCATCAAAGGTGACAGCAAAGATCTTATGATAACAAAAAAGAAACAAAATGAGGACTGCTACACTCAGCAGAACACTCAGCCGTACATCTTCTCTGCTCATAGCCAGAATGCTTCCAAACATATAACTATATACATCCATATTCATGCCGGTAGTGAAGGAAGTCACCAGGACTCCGGCAGCCAAAGCCGATGCCGACATGACAGCGATGGCCGCATCGCTGCTGATCCGGCTGCTCTCAGTCAGCTTCAGGAGAAAAAATGCGGCAATGACAACGACCGGAATCGAGAGTTTCAAAGGAGCAATCCCGAAAGCGACTGCGATGGAAAGCGCTCCGAAGGACACATGAGACAGTCCGTCTCCGATCATAGAGAATTTTTTCAGCACAAGGCTTACACCGAGCAGGGCTGCACAGAGGGAAATCAAAATTCCCACGATGAAAGCACGGATAATAAAAGGATAAGAAATCATTTCTTTAAACAATTCCATGAACAGCACCTCCATTCATTTCACGAAAATGTTCAGAACGGCAGTATTCTGAAACACTGCCGAAGAAGTAATCCTCATGCCGGATGTGGAGGATTTCATCCGCATCTTTTAAGGCATTGGACAAGTCGTGGGAGACCATCAGAATTGCGATGCCCTCATTTTTGTTGAGTTCCTTCAGCAAGAGATAGAGTTCTTTTGCGGCACCCGGGTCCAGACCTGTCACCGGCTCGTCCAGGACCAGCAGCTGATCGGTTGCGCATAAGGCTCTTGCCAACAGGACTCTCTGCTGCTGGCCGCCGGAAAGCTCCCGATAGCATGTTTTGAAAAGCTCCGGAATACCAAGCTTCTCTAACTGCTCCATGGCGGTGGATTTTTCTTTTTTCGTATAAAAAGGCCTTCGCTGTTTTCGGCTTAAAAACCCTGACAGAACCACTTCCAGGGCAGTTGCCGGAAAATTTTTCTGCATTTCCGTCTGCTGTGGGAGATATCCGATGCCTTTTCCCGAAAGACTGCGCTGAATTTTCCCGGAGACAGGGCGCACAAGACCCAGCAGCGTCTTGATAAACGTGCTCTTACCGGAGCCATTTTGTCCGATGACAGAGACATAAGCCCCCTGTTCTATTTTCATATTTAAGTCTTTTACGATGACATGTCCGTCATATCCAAGATCTACATGACTGCACGTAATAATGGAAGTCATTCTCTCAGTCCTTTCTCCAGATTTTTCACATTTTTCTCCATCAGATCCAGGTATGTGACGCCCTGGTCAAACTGACGTTTTGTCACAGTATGGCAGGAATAAAACGGTATATTCTCAGCACCGGATGCTTCACAGATCACATCCGCGATCTTACTGCTTCCAAAGTCCATATGATAGATGACTGGTATTTTTTCTTTCTTTACCAGATCAATCAGATAAGAAAGCGTCCTGGAACTAGGCTCCGATTCCTCGCTGCATCCCGGGAATGCCGCCCTGTAAGAGAGGCCGTATTCTTCGGTGAAATAGCGCATCGGGAATTTATCTCCGAAAACCATAAGCTTACGTTTCCCATGTTTTACTGTCTCTCTGAAGTCCCGGTCCAGTTTTTTGAGCTTTTTTAAATAATCCTTTGTATTCTTCTCATAAAAATGGGCGTTTTCTGGATCTTCCTTAGATAAGACAGCACATATTTTTTTAACAATAATTTGTGCGTTCACAGGGGATGTCCAAATGTGTTCGTCATATTCTGTTTCCCCTTCTTCTTCCCTGGGAAGGCTCATCCCCTCTGTTACCTCTTCTTCTACTGGATGAACCGAGTCCATAAAGGCATAAGAAACTTGTCCGTTGTTTTCCTGGGATTTCTGTATTTTTTGGACCCAATATTCCATTGCTCCGCCGTTATAGAAAAAAATATCGGCCTTCTGTATGCTGATCAGATCGGCCGGAGTCGGTTCAAATGTATGACTGTCTTTGCCCGCAGTGACGATCATTTTGAGGTTTACTTTATCTTTCCCAATTTGCCGTACAAAATCATAGTAAGGAAAAATGGTGGTAACAACATTCGGTTTTTTTGAACTGCTGTCGGCATCTTTACCAGTGCTGCATCCGGTTAACACGGACATGCAGACAGTAAGACACAGCAGAAAGACAATCCATCGTTTCACAGGCATGTTCCTTTCTCTATATTATCTAATTGAATATAATAGCAGGAAAAAATTTGAATTGCAAATATGGAAATTTTCACGTGGTTGAATCTTTTGTCGAATTATCATATACTTATACTTCATAGGAGAAAGGGGAATGAGTTTATGAGTCAGGATACATCTACAATAAAACAGCTGAAAGCGCGCCAAAATGCGCTGCTGCACGGGATTCTCTTAATGTCTGTGCTTTTGCTTGCGGATACTTATTTGAGAACAAGGAGCTATATTCTGATTGACGGAATATGGGATAATACCTTTATTATTGTCGCTGCTTTTACTTTGATTTTTTTGGAAATGATTATAAAAGGAGCCTTTGACCTAAGCGATCCAGTCTGGACCGTTCTGGCCGGAGCCGTTGGCATCGGGAGCATTGCAGCTTTTGTCAGTCAGATATATCTCATATTTTTCAGCAAAGACAGTTTCTTTCTCATCACAGAATCAATATCCAGCAATGGATTTTTTTTGATCTGTTCCGTGCTGGGAATGCTCGTGGCTGCGGCTTATTTTATAAAGAGGAAATGTTTTTTGAGATAAAAGATCACTGTAAAAAGGACAGGGAGCATACCACTGCATGTATGTTTCCCGTCCTCTTTATTTTTACTCAAGGAGCAGTTTTATAAATTTATTGCTGGTAAGGTTATGAAAATAATCTCCAATGCAAACAGATTTCAGTTTTTCTGATAAATCAGGCATACAGAGTCTGCAGCCCGTTAAGAGACGTGCAAGGGAAGAACTGTCCGCGTCAGAGAAATAGTCACCTGTAAATGCAATCCCAGTGATGATCCCCTTTTCCACGTTCATATGTACTTCGATGCAGCCGCATCCCTCTACCCGCCGTTTTTTTTCAACCGCATACTTAGGGGAAAAACCATAGTTCCACTCCCATGTACTGTATCGGGTATTTTTTAATTGATGCACCGCCAGATAGTCCTGCTCGGTAAGATGATAAGGGATCAGTTTATTTTCTTTCATCATAAAATCTCTGAGGGTACCAAAGAATTGTTTTGTATTCATATCTGTACGGACATAAGGACGTACATTTGTCACCCTGCTTATGACAGATTTACACCCTTTTGACTCTATTTTATCATTTGAAACCTTCAGAACATTTTCTACGGTATTTAAATCACTGTCATACATGACCGTCCCATGATGCATGGTACGGCCTTCTTTGGAATATTGTGAATTTCCGGAAAATTTTTTTCTATCGATAGTTATATCATTGCGTCCATTGATCTCGGCAGCCACACCCACGCTTTCCAGTGCACGAACCAATGGCAGGCAGAACTTTGAAAAATCAAAAAGACCATCGTCTCTGTCTACAATGAAAGTAAAATTGATATTCCCCATATCATGATAAACAGCTCCTCCTCCAGAGAGGCGTCTTACCACTTTTATGCCGTGATCTCTGACAAAAGTTTCATTGATCTCCGCGATGGTATTTTGATGCTTTCCCACGATCACCGCATTATCATTCTGCCACAGCATAAAGTAGCTGTGGCTCCGGTCCAGACAGTCAAATACATACTGCTCCAGTGCCAGATTAAAATATGGATCACTGCTGGGACTTTCGATATAGTACATCATATGTCTGTTCTCCTTCCTTCAGCGTCAGTTTTTCATTCTGCCGCGGGGTACAGAGCAGAACGGCAGGTGTGGTCTTTCGGTATCTGTAAAGATCTTTGTTTATCATATGCCGGATATGATATTTATCATTTTCCTCGAAGGGAACATGATAAATATAAGTATGTTCTGCCTGCAGAGTGTTCCTAAGAATTTTTTGTCCTTCCTCATTATGGTAAAGAAACGGATTTACAAATGCAGCATTCAGGGGAACTTGACTGAATTGACTAAGAGATTCTGAAAAGAAATCTACATCTGCGGTAAAAAGCAGCCGGCATGAAGAAATTGTAATCAGGATACAATAGTGCAGAGTCTGTTTGAAGTTCTTTCCCAGATGTCTTGTTTTATAGAAAGAAATCTCAAGATCTTTTCCCGGCCGGTACTGCCGCTCTTTCCCGGTGATGATCTCGTATGTGTTTCCCCTCTGCTTCATATTATATAATGAACGTACATATGCAGATGATGTCCCTTCCGGCAGATAGACGGAGCCGGAAGGGTGAGTATCCAGATAAGAATCGAGCAGCTTTTCCGACAGATGGTCATAGTGAGGATGAGAAAAGACCAGATAATCCGGTTCAGGCAGCGGTCCCCGTCTGCTGTAAAGCTCGTTCAGGACATCTCCAGGGATAGGACTGACTGGAAATTCCCCGCCTCTGGAACTATATAGTCCGTCTATGAGAACTGAGGTATCGTCTGCGGAAATCAATACACCCGCATTTCCTATGAAATAGATCTCACAGGTTCTCAATGTCCTTTTGTTCCCCATACATCAATAGCCGCCTGAAGTTCCGCACATTCCGAAGCCGCCTCAAGGATTGTTTTACCCTTCATTTTGGCATTGATGGCGGAGAGGATTGCCTTTGCCCCTGCTTCTGCTCCCATCGGATGTCCGTAAATACCTCCTCCGGCCATCAGAATACAGTCATTTCCCAGCAGATCCATCAGATACTCTACAGCTCCAGGCTGTACACCGCCTGCTACGGTCATGAATGCTCTTTTTATATGTTTCATCGGGGCGATACACTGTGCATGGGTCTCCACAAATTCATTGGTACTAAGGCCGAAACGGCCGCTGTCCGGGTACACTAAAGGCATATCCATGCCGGAAAGTCTGGCCAGTTTTCCCATGGAAAGTGCCGTTGAGATTCCATTTGTCTTCGAACGGTAATAGGCACCCATACCCGCACAATGTCCGAAAATCGGATAAATAAGCTTTTCACGCTTCATTGCACGGATAAAATCTTCCACAGCTCCCCAGCCCATTGCCTGGTAATTTACCATCAGCGCATTGGCTCCGGCATCAATAGCCCGTCTTGCCCGGTCAAATAGATTTTCTCCTGTGATATTGACCGCATACAGACAAGTCTTCTCCTTCCCAATGTCCCGGATCTGTTCCATGACAGCGGCCACACGTTTCTCCATAGGAGAATATTCCGGATAAGATAAGAGCTCATCATCCTTGATGACATCTGCCCCGCCAAGGGCGGCCTGGCGTGCTCCGTTTGCGCTGATTTCTGGCGGCACTCCGATGCAGGGTTTTAAAATAGCACCTACAAGAGGCCTGTCTGGCACACCGATCCGTTCACGAATCCCTTCGACTCCCATCAGGGGACCTGGGATTTCCCTTAGGATTTTTTCCGGAAATTCAATATCCATAAGCTTGATCCCATCCTGTCCCAGTACATTTCCGGCCACAGTACTCAGGATCATCGGAAGGTAGGCAGGAAAGTTTGCCGTAGGAAATGCAATGCGTGCAATACATGCGTGTTCCTCTGCCATTGGATAAATGCCGATGACTTTTCCGCCATATTTCTCTATGACTTCCGGTGTCTCTCCTTCCACATGAGTCCACGTTCCCGCACTTTGATCGGCAGCCACAAGCTTCACCCAGTCATAGAGATCCGGCTCTCTTGCAGAATTCATATAATATACAGCAGTCAGGAAATCTTCATTCACACTTTCCGGCAGCTTCATCGTTTCAAACTTCATAATAAATTTCCTCCATTGTCTGACTAGTTTTTATGATGTATCCGTTTCCGTTTTTCACGCCGGTTCCGAAGTACCAGCGTCCATACAGCTCCGCCAACAACCAGGAACAATAAATAATACATAGAAACACCTTCTTTCTATTCTCCGAATCCGGACTCGACTAACTCTGCCAACGCATCTGCTGCCAAATCTTCATCTTCACCTTCGAATATCAGCTCAATCTCCGTATTTTGGCAGATAGCGCAGGACAAGATTCCCATAATAGATTTCCCATCTTTTTCTTTGCCTTTTGTTTTTATGGTCAGGCTGCTCTTATATTTTTTTGCTTCTTTCACAAACATAGATGCCGGCCTGGCATGAAGCCCCGATGCATTTGTGACTGTGACTTTTCTTTTCACCATGATAAGCTCCTTTAGATTACTGTCTGCCCGAAAATCTGCAGGAGTTTATAGATGATCCATGTGATCGGATTTCCTCCCTCAGACAGACAGCTGGTAAGCGTGTTTCCGTTTGCCAGGGAACCGCATATGTGGGCAATGTTGGTGTGTGCCCCTGCGAGAGCCGTGGCGCACAGGAAGTAAACGCAAAATACTGCAAATGCTGCAATACAGGTATGCAGAATATTATCCTTTGCGTAGTAGGCCAGCGGAATGATAAACCAGGGAACTGCCACAAGACTGGCAACAGCAAGCATACGGTTTCCCGGAATAATCGACATGGCAGTTACAATCGGTGTCATGATCATAATGCTCGTCATATTACATGGATTCCCCATAAGGGTGGATGCGTCAATGCCGATCCAGATTTTTTTGCCGTGCAGATGTTTTTCGCAAAATTCCTGGGCAGCGTTGGCAATCGGCAGAATTCCTTCCATCATGATAGATATCATTCGTGGGAGCAAGATCATGACTGCTCCCATATTGACACCGAGCAGGAAGCATTTAATCACATCAAAGGCTGCCAGAATTCCGATGATGATGCCGATGAAAAAACCGACGACCATGGTTTCACCGAAAACACCCAACTTGTTCTGAAGATGTTCCGGGTCTGCTTTGATATCTTTAATGACAGGGATCTTCTGGCATAATTTAATCACAGGAAAGCCGATCATAGCCGGAGCTATAATTGCGCCTGTCGGCCAGGTGCAGGCCTCCATACCGCTTGCTTCCTGAAAAATCGGGGCAACGTGGTCAGACCATTTCCATGCAACGATCATGTAAATACCTGTGGCTGCAACGGACCATAAGACACTTTCTGTGGCTCCGTAAATCAAAGCCCCGCAGGCTAAGAAGCTCCAGTAGTTCCAAAAGTCGATCATTAGAGTTTTGGTAAAGTTCGTTACCAGCAAAAACAAGTTCAGCGCGATTCCAAGGATAATGAGAATTCCTGAAACAGGAGACCCCCACGCATATGACATCAGCGACCAGCCGGTGTCTACAATATCTAAGTGCCAGCCAAGACGTTCCACCATAGACTGGGTTGCCGGTGTCATTTGGGCAACCAGCATATCTGTGGTAAGATTCATTCCAACCATTCCTACGGCACCGGTCAGCGCTGCCCGGAGGGCTTCCCCAATTTTCAGCCGGAAGACCAGAGCCAGAATAAACAGGCCGATGGGCAGGATACCGTTGGCCCCAAGACTTGATAAAGCGGAGGACAATCCATTAAAAAAAGCTTCCATATAAATCTCCTTTCATCTCTGTGATTTACCCATTCATAAAGGCATTTGTTACAATTTCTTTTATCATTTCGCACGTCTTCGCATGTACAATTTCTTCCACTACTTTCTCGTCCTGAATCACGTCCATTAGTTTTGATATCACCTCCAACTGTCCTTGATTTGTATCTACCGCCAGCATAAAAATCACTTTTGCATCTACATTCAGATCTGTGTCATCGATACGCTGGAATGTGATTCCATTGTTCCTTGTCTGACCCACCAGGATGGCGGTTTTTAAGACACCGTCTCTCTCGCAGTGGGGAATCGCCACAGGGTAAGGCTCTGTACAGATTCCTGTAGGATAAATGTTTTCCCGGTCAATAACGGCCTTTGCGTAAGTCGGTTTGACCATCCCCATGGATGCAAGGAAATCTGCCATCTCTGTAAGGACATCATCCCGCTCTGTTCCTGTTATCTGATACCCCATGATCTGAGGCATAACTGTTTGAATGTCGATCTTGCTCACCTCCCGATACCTTATTATGCCGTTTCCCGGTCTGCTATTTCATCAGTACTTCTTTGAGATTCTGCCTTACTTCATCTTTGCCTCTCCCTGTAATCAGCGGAATTCCGTTTACGACAGGAATGTCTCCAAAATCCAGTGTGATCTTTGCCATCAATAAGATAGCATCCGGTTCCAGCTGTTTGATGGCTGTCTTACCCTGGGTTGCGGGCCTTTTCTGTACGTTTCCTTTCATCCCCAATTCTTTACACACATCTTCACACAGTTTTGCTCCTACCGTGGAAGTTGCAAAGCCTGCACCGCATAATACCAAAATTGTTTTATTCTCCATAATGATCACCTCTGATTTAATTTCCTATGCCTTGTCTGCGGCATATATTTCGTTAAAAGACTACGACTCCCTTGATCATTTTTCCATGACTCATATCCTCATATCCCTGTGCCAGATCTTTTAATTCATAGCGGTGTGTGATGAATTTTGATGCGTCAAGCTGACCGCTTAAGACAAGATCCAGTGCCTTACGGTTAACCTCAGGCGAATAGGCTGACGCTCCGTGAACCGTAATTTCTTTGTAGTGGATAGCATTAGTGTCAATGACTGCAGCACTGTCTGCAGAAATCCCTCCAAAGAAAATGATCTTTCCTCTTTTTCTCACCAATCCGACAGCATCCGCCTGTGCCTGTCCTGCCGGACACGCGCATATGACGGTATCGGCGCCGCGGCCGTTGGTTTTTTCCATGATGAATTCTTTTAGTTCCGGGTCGCCGCTACCCATGTTATAAACATTTTGAAACCCTTGTTTTCTGGCCAGTTCAGCCTTCTCTGTGTTCATCTCGGCGATGACCGTTTCTTTGGTTCCCCGGATCGATGCAATCTCGCTGTGAAGACATCCGATGGTACCGGCCCCGATGATGACTACGAGATCTTCCATGACAATGTTTGTATTGATCTGTGCATTCAGCACGGAAGAAGCCGTCTCTGCAATTACGGTATCGACCGGGTCTATCCCTTCAGGAATGATATTAAAACAACCATTTTCCAGCATGTCTTCTGTGAATGAAACATACTCGGCAAAACCTCCCGGAATCCCTTCCGCAGTACCGATCATCTTCATATTGTCA
The DNA here is from genome assembly GCF_014467075.1 of Anaerostipes caccae L1-92. NCBI lineage: Bacteria > Bacillati > Bacillota > Clostridia > Lachnospirales > Lachnospiraceae > Anaerostipes > Anaerostipes caccae. The sequence goes on along the minus strand of NZ_AP023027.1, from coordinate 1,829,292 downwards.
CATTGGTTCTGAATACCGTTTTTACAGTACCAGCAATGGCCGCATGCGATGACCGGGGCCACAGACAGTTTCGCTCCCACAGGGAAGTTCAGATTCTGACTCTCCACAATCTCTCCGGCAATCTCATGACCGGAAACAGACGGGTACTGTGCCCTGGAAGAGCCTCCCCCGTAGGTGCGCAGGTCGGAGCCGCAGATACCGCAGGCAATGACTTTCAGGAGAATTCCTTTTTCCGGACACATCGGAGTATCAACAGTTTCATAGCGCAGATCATTTGCTCCGTATAGTACAGCAGCTTTCATAAGTACATCTTCCTTTCCTTATTCATTTAAAGTTTCCAGCCGCTCTGCGAGGGCTGTCAGAAATTTGGCTCCTGTGGCTCCGTCAATAACACGGTGGTCCATGTTAAGAGCTATGGTCATGGTTTTGCCTATGACGATCTCCCCGTCTTTTACCAGGGGGACTTCTTCCATCTTTCCAGCAGAGATGATGGCAGAGTTGGGAGAGCTGACGATTGCAGAAAATGCGTGGATATTAAACATTCCCAGATTGCTCACGACAAAAGTTCCCCCGCTTAAATCATTCATGTTAAAGTTTCCTTTCCCTGATTTATTTTTGATATCTCCCATACATCGGTGAATCTCTTCCAGAGGCAGTTTGTCTGCATCTCTGATAACAGGGACTAATAAACCACGTTTTGTATCTACGGCGACGCCCATATTGATATTTTCGTTCTGGATGATCTTGGTTCCGTCATCCCAGGAACAATTCATAATGGGAAACTCGGCGATTGTATCTGCCACCGCTTTGATTAAAATAGTTGTGTATGAGACTTTGAACGGTAAACTTTTTCGGTATGCGATCATCTGCTCACAATTTATCACTGAAAAATGTGTAAATTGTGGAGCTTCCCAGCTTTTTACCATCTGCTTTCCCATACTTTTGGCTAAAGGCGAAAGTTTCTTTTCAATCATCGACTTCTACCCAGGCAATCGTTTTTGTGATCTCAACGGTATCGCCCTCGTCAGCTACAATTTCAGCCAACGTACCGTCAAGCGCTGATTCTACCTCGGTCACTGCTTTGTCTGTCTCGATCTCCAAAAGGACTTCGCCTTTTGAAACAGTATCACCTGCTTTCTTTTTCCATTCAAGAATTGTACCCTCCTCCATGTCCAATCCAATTTTCGGCATAATGACTTCTTTTCTCATACTGCTTCTCCTTTCACTCATTGGGTTTATAATTTAAATATGGTTTCTCTGATAATTTCGCTGACAGACGGATGGGGGAACACACTTTTTTTGAGTTCTTCCACAGATACCTTCTGATCTATCAGGGCTGCGATGCCCCATATCATTTCTGATACATAGGGCCCCAGAAGATGCGCGCCCACAAGACACCCTGTCTCCTGATCCATGATCAGCCTGCACAGCCCGTTTCCATCTGCATTTTCTGCCACATAACGGCCGGAATAGGCCATCGGAAGCTCTGCAGTTTTAACCGCAAGGCCTTTTTCTCTCGCAGATTCTTCGGTTTCCCCGATTCCCGCAAATTCCGGGAACGTGTAGATGACGGAAGGAATTGTCTGATAGTTGATCTCATCTTCTATGCCCAGCATATGATGGACTGCGACCTCACTTTCCCGATAAGCAGTGTGGGCCAGCATCATTTTTCCGTTGACATCCCCGGCGGCGTATATTCCCTCTGCGGAGGTACAAAGATGCTGATCTGTCACGACCCTCCCATGTTTTGCAGCGACTCCTATATGTTCCAGGCCGCATCCTTCCATGACGGGCTTTCTGCCTATGGAGAGAAGAATTTTATCGGCTTCTGCGAGCTTTGTCTCTCCGTTTTTTTCACACACAAGGCCATGACTGTTTACTTCCGTGACCTTGTGTCCCATCAGGAAAGATACCCCCTTTTTCTCCAATTCCTTCTGGAGAATCTTTGACAGTCTGGCATCCATACTTCCAGCAACCTTATCAAGCATCTCGACCACGGTCACCTTTACACCTGCCGTACAGCAGTAAGCCGCCATCTCCAATCCGATGACACCGGCCCCGATGACAGCCAGATGTCCGGGGAGTTCTTCCAACTCTAACAGTTCTCTGCTGGTTATGGCCAGCCCGCTTTCCAGGGCCTTTGCCACCCCCGGGATCGGCGGAATCAGAGTCTCTGATCCCGGGGCTGCCAAAATATATTTTGCGGTATATCTCTCTGCTCCCGCCTCCACGAGAAATCCTTCTTTTGTTTTTTCTATGACTTCTGCTCTCTCATAGACGACCTTTATCTTATTTTTCTTCATGGTCATACCGACGCCGGAGACCAGCATCTGTATCACCTTATTTTTTCTTTGAAGGACGGTCTTGGTATCCATGGTCACGCCGCGGGCCATGACGCCATACGCCTGGCCGTTTTTAGCGTGATCAAAGATCTTGGCCGAATTCAGCAGGGTTTTTGTAGGAACACATCCCTCGTTTAAGCACACGCCCCCGAGTTTCTTTTTCTCAAACAGCAGGACCTTCATCCCGGACTCTGCAGCTCTCTGGGCAGCCAGGTAGCCTGCGGGGCCTCCTCCGATCACAATCAAATCTAAGATATCCATAGTTCTCCTTTCTGTTACAGACAAGAATGGGCGGCATCCAGAATGTCTTTATAATCAGGAAGGTATGCCTTTTCAAGTACCGGCGCAAATGGAACCGGTACGTTCGGAGCACCCACCCGCTTTACAGGTTCTTTGAGCTTGTCGAATGCCTTTTCCTGAATCACCGCCGCAATTTCCGCTCCGAACCCGCCTTTGACACAGGCTTCGTGTGCGATGACTGCGTGTCCTGTCTTGCTGACAGAAGAGATGATGGTATCGGCATCGAATGGTTCTAAAGAACGGACGTCAATCACTTCGGCCTGTATTCCCTCTTTTTCAAGCTCTTTGGCCGCCCTGAGACTCTGATCCACCATAGAAGAATATGCAACGATTGTAATGTCACTTCCCTCCCGCTTGATATCACAGTTATATCCGCATTCGTATGGTTCCTCAGGCACTTCGCATTTCTTTTTGTATAAACCTTTGTGCTCTATAAACACAACCGGGTTGTTATCTCTGATCGCGTGCAGGAGCAGGCCTTTGGCGTCGTAGGCGTTGGACGGAATCACGACCCGGATTCCCGGAATATGTGCAAAGATTGCCTCCAATGACTGGGAATGCTGCGCCCCGTTTCCTAACCCTGCGCCGCCCTGGGTGCGGATGACAAGGGGCAGACTGACGCGTCCTCCGTACATATATCGTAATTTTGCCGCCTGATTCATGATTTGGTCAAAGCAGGTGCCGATAAAATCAATATATGAAATTTCCACTACAGGGCGCAAGCCGAGCATAGAAGAGCCAATGGCTGTTCCTATAATGGCGGCTTCGGAAATCGGGGTGTCCATGATCCGTTTCTCTCCGAAGTTCTGAATCAAGTCATAAGAACAGCGGAGCTGCCCTCCGTAAACCGCTATATCTTCCCCGATGGAAAATACGGACGGGTCACTGTTAAATGCCGTGTGAAGCGCTTCATTGATGGCTTCCCGCATAGAAATCTTTCTCATATCGTCTTCTTCCTTTCCTTATTTCACGAACCTGTTCCACTGTATCTCTGCAAATGAAGTGTCATATAAATCATTTCTTAAGTCTTCCGGGGAGGGCTCTTTTTCATTTTTTGCGCTTTCGCTGGCCTCAAGAACGACTGCGAGTTCTTCTTTCTGTATCTTTTTAAAATCCTCTTCTTTAAAGCCGTACTCCTCTGCCAGAAGTTTTTCCACATGCCGGATCGGACACTTTTCTTTCCACTCCGTGACTTCTTCCCTGGATCTGTAATTTTCGTTGTCTCCGTAATAATGTCCGGCGATGCGGTATGTCTTCATTTCCATTAAGATCGGGCCGCTGCCGCCCCTTACTTTCTCACACGCCCTGCCGAACTCGCTGTAGACCGCCTCAATATCGTTTCCGTCTACCGTGATGCCCTCGATTCCGTATCCGACGGCTCTGTCACTGAGATTCTCTATGTTGGATGATTTTTTCTGGCTGGTGGAGATCGCCCACTGGTTGTTTTCACACACAAAGATGACTGGGAGTTTCATGACGGATGCCAGATTCACCGCTTCATGAAAAGAACCCTGGTTGGAGGCACCATCGCCGAAGAAACATACGGCAATATTTTTGCTGGACGTATATTTCAGCGCAAATGCGGCACCCACAGAGATCGGAAGACCTCCTCCCACGATACCGTTGGCACCCAGCATACCGATCGACATATCGGCAATGTGCATGGAGCCCCCTTTTCCTTTACAGTAACCGGACTCCCTGGCCATCAGTTCCGCAAACATCAGCTTCATATCGGCGCCTTTTGCGATACAGTGTCCATGCCCTCTGTGGGTAGAGGTGATGTAATCCTGATCGTTAAGATGGGCACAGACACCGACGGCTATGGCTTCTTCTCCATTGTATGTATGGACGGCTGCGCGGGTCAGATTCATCTTGGCCAGTTCAATGGCCTCATTCTCAAACTCACGGATCCGTATCATTTTCCGGTAGAATTCCAATAATTGTTCTTTTGATATGGCATTATTTCTCATGGTAGTCAAAAGTTCTCCTTTCGTACACTGCGCAGCTTTCTGCGTCATTTCCATGTTTCTACGGCAATTATAGCAATGTACAAAATCACGTACAATTTGCTTTTCATGATTTTTGGTAACATTTGCTTCCGTCATTCTGAACACTTTTTCTTGCCTTTTTTATCTTTTTTTATTAAGATTTACTTTAGAATAAGAAAATTAACATGTATTGCCAACGATAAATCAGGAGATTGCTATGAATCAGAAACAATATCAGCTCGTTACTCTTTTTACATCTTCTGAAAAGAAGAAATATACATACAAAGAACTAGAAGAAATGCTGCATATCGGTAAGCGGTCAATTAATAACTACATTGCTGAGATCAATGATTTCCTGCATGAGAATGGATTTCATAAAATCCAAATCCTTCCCGACAGTACGCTTGTACTGGACAGCTCCATCAATGAGCTTGGAATGATACGGAAACGATACTATTCCCGCCCTCTCTATGAATATCATTTTTCTTCAGAAGAGCGCACATCCATCATCAAATTGCTCTTATGCAGACAAAACCTGGTTTCTACGTCTGACATCATACGTTCTCTGGATATCAGCAAAAAAACCTGTCTTTCAGATATGAAACAAGTTGCAAAGGACCTTGAGCAGCAGGATATTTTACTGATCACAACCGCGAAAGGATACCGGATTGATGTTAGTGAAGTTTTCAGAAGGGATTATCTGATTAATAGTTTTCACACTTTTTTGAATGTGGCAGGAGACCATTCTTCCTTTTCGGGCATTGATTTATGGATTTCCAGACATTTTGACCTGGATGCATTCAAGCTTCAGGTATTTCCGATTCTTCTTACATGGCAGAAAGACAATCATATTCATATTGAGGGTTATCAGTTTTACCAGCTGCTCTGGATACTCGTGGTGACTGCTGAACGAATCAAACAGGGAAATCACCTCGATGCATTCCCCTGCGCATCGGACAGGCGCACGGTTGCAGTCTCAAGAGATCTGTACCTAAGAATTCAGAGGGTGATCTCTGCATCGATTCCAGAAGAAGAATTTTATTTCCTTGCCTCCTATATTGACGGCCTGTGTCTTACAAACCTTCCTCAGACTCCGCTGGGGATCATTCCGTCAAACACCGTCATCCACACCTTTTTGGTCAATGTATCTCATGATCTGAAGCTGAAGCTGGCAAACGATGTTAAGCTCTACGATCAGCTGTCTGCCCATATAAAAAGTTTCTTCTCACTGTTAGAGAGAAGTACGTCCTTCGACCAGAGTTTTTATAAAGAGCTGGAAGATGAGTACCCGGCCATATGTAAGTCGGTCAAAAATAATTTATATATTCTGGAACAGAGCTTTCACCGTACATACAGTGAAAACGAAACGGCATTTTTGGTCATGCACATTGCCGCTGCTGTCTCCAAAATCCTGACAGAACGGCAGAAATTTAAGATCCTTCTTATCTGTGATACTGGCGCCGCCGCTGCCTCCTATGTCACAAATAAATTAAAATATTACTGTAAGGTAGATGATGTACAAGCGGTTACATCCTTTGAGTTTAAAAATTACATGTCAAGGGTGAATCCGCCGCCGAATCTGATCGTCTCCTTTTACCCTGTCGATGAAATCTCGATTCCTGTTGTTGTCGTATCGCCCGGACTTCCGCCGGAGGATCTGATCAAACTTCAGGAAAAGATGTATGAATCCAGGAAGGATGAAAATCATATCCTCAACAAACGATCTGCAAGATTTTCAGAGGCTCAGGAGGCGCCCTCCTCTAAATCTTCCAGCATAATTTCTCCGCATCTGATTGCATTGGATCTTTATGCAGGTACGTGGAAAGATGCTGTACAGCTGGGCGGCAGTCTATTAATGCAGGAAGGATTGATGACTCAGGAATATATTGATTCGATCGTAAAAAATATAGAAATCAACGGTCCTTACTTTGTCTTCTGGCCGCATATCGCTTTGGCCCATGCAAATGCAAGTGCGGAATTTATGCCCTTTTCGGCAAGTCTGATCCGCCTGAAGCAGCCGGTATTCTTCGGAAATGAACAGAATGATCCTGTGAAGTATATTTTTACTTTTATTGCATCAGATACTTCCGAAAATGATGAAAAAATACTGTCTGTGATTAATGTTGCGTCCAGTCCCACCTTATTTCAGCACCTGGACGAGGCAAAAACCCCTGAGGAAGTTTATGGGATCATTCATGAACTGGAAAAAAAACTCTGAAATATCGTTTTTTCTAATGCAAAAAATATCCTTACAACTGACTGTATTTGCCAGTTGTAAGGATATTTTTTATTTTCCGAATTTGTCGATGAGTTCGATCAGTTCATCGATCTTCTCATCACCGTTGTCTTCTGCCAGTGCTTCAGATATGCATCCCTTCATGTGTGCTCTTAGAATTTCTTTATTCGTCTTTCGTATGACGGCCTCTGTCGCCATGAGCTGATTGGAGATATCCATACAGTACCGGTCTTCCTCCACCATCTTTAAGATACCGTCGATCTGTCCCCTGGCGGTTTTAAGAAGCCTTGTGATCTGAGTTTTGTCTGCCTGCATGGACCCTCCTTACTGAATACCCGTCACTTGATAACCTGCATCTTCCACTGCCTGTTTCAGTACTTCCTCACTGACCTCTTTTTCTAAGTTCACAACAGCATTTTTATCTGAAAGGCTGACCTCTGCGGCCACCCCGTCGAGTTTATTGAGTGCATCTGTCACGTGTTTTACACAGTGTTCACACATCATTCCTTCGATTGAAATCGTCTTTTTCATCTTTGTTTCCTCCTCACTTTGGCCCGGCTCATGTACTTTCACCGGTGTTTCTTTGTTTCTTATAAAACCTGGCCGGAAAAACTTCAGGCGCAGGGCATTGCTCACGACAAATACAGAACTTAAACTCATGGCTGCGGCACCGAACATAGGATTAAGCTTTAATCCGAAAAACGGATACAGACATCCGGCGGCCAGGGGAATTCCGATTACATTATAGAAAAAGGCCCAGAAGAGATTTTCCTTGATGTTTTTGATCACCGCTTTGCTGAGCTGGACTGCCGCCACTCCGTCCAGCAGATCACTCTTCATCAGAACGATATCTGCGGATTCGATGGCAATATCGGTGCCGGCTCCAATAGCTATTCCCACGTCGGCTCTGGCAAGGGCCGGAGCGTCATTGATACCATCCCCGATCATGGCCACTTTCTTTCCTTCATTCTGAATTTCCCGGATCTTGGCCTCTTTGTCCTGTGGAAGCACTTCTGCGATTACACGGCTGATGCCCAGCTGTTTCTGGATTGCCTCTGCTGTTTTTTTGTTATCTCCGGTCAGCATGACGACTTCGATATGCATCTTTTCAAATTCCTGAATGGCCTGTCTGCTGGTCGGTTTTACCACATCGGCTACGGAAATCAGTCCAAGCAGTGTGCCCTCTTTTGCAAAGTAAAGAGGAGTCTTGCCCTGTGAGGCAAAAACAGTACTTTTTTCTTCCAGTTCTCCAAGAGAAACTCCTATCCGTTCCATCATTTTCAGGTTGCCGGCATAAACCTTATCACCTTTTATGGAACCTTCGATCCCTTCTCCGGGCACAGACTTAAATCCAGATACTTCATAGAGACCGGCATTGGTCTCTTCGCCAAAAGAGACAATGGCATCTGCGAGAGGATGCTCTGAAGGTTTCTCCATACTGGCGGCAAGCTTGACCAGTTCTTTTTCTTTCATGCTGCCGGAGGTTAAAATATCTGTCACCTGAGGACGTCCTTCCGTGACAGTTCCGGTCTTGTCCAGAACGACGGTTTTTATCTCATGTGCCGTCTCAAGGCTCTCCGCAGACTTGATCAGAATGCCGTTTTCTGCGCCTTTCCCGGTTCCCACCATGATTGCGGTCGGGGTGGCAAGGCCAAGTGCACACGGGCAGGAAATAACCAGGACGGCAATGGACGTAGACAGCGCGAACTCAAATGTCTGCCCGGAAAGGAGCCATATGATCCCAGAAGCCAGGGCAATGACAATCACTACGGGAACAAAAATTCCGGCAATTTTATCCGCAAGCTTTGCGATCGGCGCTTTGGAACCGGAGGCATCTTCCACAAGCTGTATGATCTGGGCAAGCGTCGTGTCGTTTCCTACCTTTGTAGCCCTAAATTTAATAAATCCCCCTTTATTGATGGATGCGCTGATGACTTTGTCTCCGGAGGATTTCTCCACAGGGATGCTTTCCCCGGTCAGAGCGCTTTCATCCACAGAAGTCATGCCTTCAAGGATGACTCCGTCAACCGGAATACTGGCTCCGGGGCGCACGATCACCGTATCACCCTCATTCAGCTCCTCCACAGGGATCTCAATCTCTTCCCCGCTTCTTTCTACAGTCGCAGTCTTCGGAGCCAGATCTAAGAGTTTGCTGATAGCCTCCGAAGTCTTCCCTTTGGACCTGGCCTCCAGATATTTTCCGACCGTGATCAGCGTCAGGATCATAGATGCAGATTCAAAATATAAATCCATGTGGTACTGATGTACCAGATGAAGATTCTGCACACCGAGGCCGTATCCCATGCGGTAAATGGCAAAGACTCCATAGACAAAGGCAGCGCCGGACCCGATGGCGATCAGGGAATCCATATTTGGAGAGCCCTTAAACAATGTTTTAAATCCCACCTGATAAAACTTCCGGTTAATATACATGACCGGGAGAACCAGGAGCATCTGGGTCAGCCCGTAAGAAACCGCGTTGTGGGTTCCGCTCAGAAAGGACGGGAGCGGAAGATTCACCATATGCCCCATGGAAATGTACATAAGCGGTATCATAAACAGGATGGATACCCAGAGTCTTCTTTTCATGCCAGTAATCTCATCATCTACGCCGATATCCCGTTTTCTGCCTGCTTCTTCCTGCTTATCATGGACAAAGGCACCGTAGCCTCCGCCGATGACAGCGCGGATAATCTGATCATCGTTTACTTCTGACTCGTCATACTCTACGGTCATGGTGTTTTGAAGCAGATTGACATTAACTTCAGCAACACCGTCTAATTTTCGGACACTCTTATCTACATGGGCACTGCATGCACTGCATGTCATACCCGTCACATCAAATTTTTGTTTCATAACACGCCTCCTTACCACCCCCTGGGGGTATGGGTATATTATAGGTCCCGCCATAATTTCTGTCAACGATAACATTTCTCAATTAGTATTTCCCAATCCGCTTATAATATCGCCTTATACGTAGAAAAGCAGAAAAAAGCAGCTTATCTCTGCTTTTTTCTGCCTTCCATCCACTCGATGAATTTTTTTGTTAAAAGCGGGTCAAACTGTCTTCCTGACCAGCGTTTTAATTCTTTTATGATTTCTTTTTCAGAATGACGATACCTTCCGAATGGTGCATATTTCATCCGGTCATAGGTATCTAAAATTAAAAGCATTCTCGATTCCACCGGAATGCTGTCGCCTGACAGACCATACGGATAGCCGCTGCCGTCCCAGTTTTCATGATGGTATAACACAATCTGTGCTTCTTCTTCCATATCCGGCACGGACTTCAGAATCCGGTATCCCGTTTCCGGATGACGCTTGACTTCCTGCCTTTCGTTATAGGACAGAAGGTCCCGCTTGTTCAGGACCTCATCAGAAATGGAAGCCATTCCGATATCATGTACATAGCCGAGGCCCTGGAGAAACTTGACCCGTTCGGTTTCCAGACCGAGATAAGAAGAAAACTGACCGAAAAGCCGGGACATTCTCATGGAATGCTGATGGATTTTCGGATTTCTAGTAAAGAGTGCATTGAGGATTACATCTAATGTCTCTGATTTTTTCACGGCGTTGTTTCTGAACTTCTTTCGGTACATCATATCTTCTGCGGCGGATAAAACCGTCAATATATCTTCTCCCGGACTGCTTTTTACTGCGCAGCCCCATGAGAAGGAAAGCCGGATGCCTGACAGGCTGTGCAGCTGTATCATCTCCTCTGCTCTTTTTAGAAACGATTCAGCTTCGCATAATTCTGTCCCCGGGAAAAAGGCAGCGATTTCATCTCCCCCGATCCGGGCAAAGATATAGTTTTCCTTTGCGTATGTTTTCAGAATCTTTGCAACTGTAGTGATCGCCCTGTCCCCGAAGGAATGGCCCAGGGAATCATTGATCATTTTTAAACGGTCCAGATCCAGGATTGCCGCGGAGAGGGGGAGATCATCCGTTTTATCACAGTACAGAAGATATTCATTGTAAAACATCCGGTTATAAAATCCGGTCAGTGAATCATGAATACTTTTCTCCCTTATTTTCTGCTGTTCTTTTTTCAATTCCGACACTTCTGTTACGATGCCCGCAAACAGCATGGATGCTTTGTTCTCCATACGGCCGAGGGGCTGTCCATATCGGTTGCCGGTTATGATAACCGGGATATAACTGTTCCTGCACAACATCCTGGCTTCTATTGATAAGACCTGATCCTTCTTCAAGAGACCGTGTATCATCATATCCAGTTCCTCTCTGGTGTCTTTGTCTGTCAAGTCTCTGATATTATAGCTGCACCGGTCCTGAAACGGTACAGATACCATACTGCAGAATCGGTGATTTGCATCTGCGATCCGCCCTTCCTGGTCAAATACAAGATATCCGGCCGGCGCGCTGTGAAACAGCTGCTGGTAATGCATCCGTTTCTTACGGCACTCTTCCAAGTTATATTCAAGATGTTCAATCTGCTTTGTCAGTTCCTCCACAGATTGTTCTTTGCCTGTCTTTTCAAGATGAAAGTGATTTAAATTGCTCATGATCGATCCATGTCTCCCCCTTATTAAAACAAAACCCCCGAAGCCTGCCGATGCCTTCCGGCAGACATTAAAATTATTATATGAGAGATTTTCCAAAAATAGAACCGGATATGTAAAAAAACATATTCGGTTCTATCATTTCGGGGGATCAAAGGAAATTGAAACTGAGCTGATCGCTTTCTTCCAGATCTCCCATTAATCCCAATTCTTTCATCTTATCTACAACAGATTTGGGCGTCTTTGTCCGGTCACGGAAATTTTCCATAGAAGTAAATGGTTCTCCTTTAGACGCCTCTGCGGCTTCCTTGGCAGCTTTTTCTCCCATACCGTCAATGGCTGAGTAAGGAGGCATGATCTTTCCGTCAATGATCTGAAAGTCTTTTGCCTTTGCCCGGTAGATATCCAGAGGCATGAACTCAAATCCACGGGCATACATCTCATCTGCAATCTTCATTTCCCGCAGAAGATCAAGGTCTGCATTTTTCACCTCAAACTTCGGCGTGTTTTGTATCTCCTTCATCCGGTTATTCAGTTTTTCTTTTCCCATACACATGTCTTCATAGGAAAATGCTTTTGCGCGGATACTGAAATAGGCGGCATAGTAGGCGAGAGGATGAAAAACCTTAAACCAGGCAATCCTCCATGCCATCATGACATAGGCAACCGCATGTGCTTTCGGGAACATGTATTTAATTTGTTTACAGGACCAGATATACCATTCCGGCACATCTTTTTCCCTCATTGCTTCTTCCTGTTCCGGTTTCAGGCCTTTTCCCTTCCGGACGCTCTCCATAATCGTAAATGACAAGGCTTCATCCAGACCCTGATTGATCAGATAGACCATAATATCATCCCTCGTACAGATGGAAGTTGAGATTGTAGCATCCCCCTCCTCGATCAGTTTCTGAGCATTGCCGAGCCATACATCTGTACCGTGGGACAGTCCTGAAATACGGACCAGATCCGAAAAGCTCTGAGGATTTGTGTCCAAAAGCATCTGAATAACGAAATCGGTTCCGAATTCCGGTATCCCGAGAGATCCGAGTTTCGTGCCTCCGATCTGTTCCGGAGTGATGCCCAGAACCTCTGTTCCGTGAAACAGAGACATGACAGATTTATCATCCAGGGGTATATTCTGGGCGTTGACTCCTGTCAGATCTTCCAGTCTGCGGATCATGGAGGGATCGTCGTGACCCAGGATATCCAGCTTTAACAGGTTGGAATCGATGGAATGATACTCATAATGGGTTGTAATAATCGGTGATCTTACGTCGTTGGCCGGACGCTGAACGGCAGTAAAGTCATAAATTTCTTTGTCATGGGGCACAACGATGATGCCGCCGGGGTGCTGGCCGGTCGTTCTCTTAACTCCGGTGCATCCTTTCGCCAGCCGTTCGATCTCACATTTTCTTTTCGATATTTCTCTTTCTTCTAAATATTTAAGGACATATCCATAGGCAGTCTTTTCCGCCAGCGTACCGATGGTCCCCGCGCGGTAGGCCTTTCCTTTGCCAAAGATCACTTCCACATATGCGTGGGCCTTACTTTGATATTCCCCTGAAAAATTAAGGTCAATATCAGGTTCCTTGTCCCCTTTAAATCCGAGGAATGTTTCGAACGGAATATCGTGGCCTTCTTTGTTTAATTTTGCACCGCATTTCGGACACACCGCATCCGGCATATCACATCCGGACATACCCATCCTGGCATATTTTTTTACCTCAGGAGAGTCAAAATCCACATAATAACACTCCGGACAGATGTAGTGGGCAGGCAGAGGATTTACTTCCGTGATCCCGGACATGGTCGCCGCAAAAGATGACCCGACAGATCCTCTTGAACCTACCAGATAACCATGGTCCAGGGAATCCCATACAAGCTTCTGTGCGATGATATACATAACTGCATAGCCGTTTCCGATGATGGAATTCAGTTCTTTGTCAAGTCTGGTAGTTACGATGTCCGGCAGGTTCGGACCATAGATATCGTGTGCTTTCTTGTAGCAGATATCCCGGAGATCCCGGTCTGAGTTTTCGATGACCGGCGGACATTTATCCGGATGGATCGGAGAGATATTTTCAATCTGGTCACTGATCTTATTCGGATTTGTTATGACAACTTCTCTGGCTTTATCGCTTCCCAGATATTCAAATTCATGGAGCATTTCCTCCGTTGTACGGAAGTAGAGAGGCGGCTGGCTGTCCGCATCTTTAAATCCTTTTCCGGCCATAAGAATCGCCCGGTAAATGGAATCATCCGGATCTAAAAAATGCACATCGCAGGTAGCAGCCACAGGTTTGCGGAAGGTTTCGCCCAGCTCCACAATCTTCCGGTTGAAATTTCTGATATCCTCAAAAGAGCTGACGTTCTCATGGCGGGCAGATTCGATCATAAACTGGTTATTGCCCTCCGGCTGAATTTCCAGGTAATCATAAAATTCAACAATCTTTGCGATTTCTTCCTCAGACCGCTGATCCACGATGGCACTGTACAGTTCGCCGGCTTCACATGCTGATCCGATGATCAGCCCTTCCCGGTACTTATTGATCAGGGATTTGGGCATTCTGGGGCGCCGGTTAAAGTACCGGACGTGAGATTCCGACACCAGGCGGTTTAGGTTGACTCTTCCGGTGTTATTTTTGACGAGAATGATCCCGTGATAGGTACGGCCTTTTTTAATGAAGTCTTCGGAACCTGCAACAAACTCATTTACCTGATCCAGGTCAAAGATTTCTTTTTCCTCCAGCATCTGAACAAATTTTATGAAGATTTTCCCCGTAGCTGTGGCGTCATCCACTGCCCGATGATGAGTCTCCAGTTTGATGTTCAAATTTTTGCACAGATTATCCAGTGTAAATTTTGCCAGGTGGGTCATCAGGCTTCTTGACAGACCGAGCGTATCCACAATGGTTGGATGAAAATCAAGATCCAGACGTTTCGCATTTTCATGGATAAATCCGGTGTCGAACCCGGCATTGTGAGCCACTAAGACAGAATCCCCGCAGAACTCAAGAAATCTTGGAAGTACAGCATCGATCGTATCTGCATTCATGACCATTTCATCTGTTATTGTCGTAAGCTGTGTGATTTTAAATGGAATCGGAATCTGCGGATTAATGAATTCACTGAAGGTTTCTGTGATCTCACCATCTATGACCTTTACGGCCCCGATTTCTATGATGCGGTCTGTCTGGCTGTTAAATCCTGTGGTCTCAATGTCGAATACCACAAAATCTCCCCGGAGGGACTGGCCTCTGGAGCGGACTGCCAGATCTCCAAGGTCATCGACAAAATAAGCCTCCACTCCGTAAATAATCTTAAACGGATCGTCTTGTGGAAGCCTTAAATCCTCATAAGCGTGCCTTGCAATCGGAAAGGCCTGAAGCACGCCGTGATCCGTGATGGCAACGGCAGGATGTCCCCACTCGTAGGCGCGTTTTACGATGTCATTGATCTGAACAACGCTGTCGTTGTCGCTCATAACTGTATGTAAATGGAGTTCTACTCTCTTGTCCATGGACGTGTCCTGGCGTTTCTCCCTGAAATCCGAGACTGCCTTAATGCCCATGACAGAACCAAGAGATATCTCATGATCAAATTTATCATACATGGCGACCGCCTTAACACGGTAGAAACCGCCTTTTTTCAGATCGCTTAGAACCTCCGGGAGCTGTTCATTCCTGACAAAAATTTTACAGGAGATGGTATCCGTAAAGTCCGTGATATGAAAAATAATGATTGTTTTTTCATTTCGAATTTCTCTCGTATCGAGGGTTGTAACCTGTCCGTGGATCACGACTTCACCGATCTCATCGATAATATCTTTGATTTCAATGAGTTCCCCTTCACAGTTTCGGCCGTAAAGAAGGGTCGGATCGTCTTTAAATTTAGGCTTTCTCTTAAACTTGGAATCGTAAGAAAAGTTGGATTCCTTTTTCTTTTTTCTGGCTTTTTTCTCTTCTTCCTGTTCTTTGCTGAGCAGGTCTGCCTGTTCGACAATCCCCTCAATCTCTTTTTGAAGCTTATATTGGCTTTCCTTTTTCAAAGACCGGTCTGTCGTCTTGGAAAAATCAAAGCCAACTTTGATCTCCATGCCAAATTTGTCTTTCAGCGTTGTCTCAAAATATTCTTTGATCTCATCTGCCTTGCTCTTGTTGACAAACGTATTTTCAAAAATAAAGGTAACGACATCGCCGTCAATGGCATAGTCTCCTTTTCTGACTACATTAAAAATAACCTCCCCTTTGCCTTTTAACTCAAAGAGGAAGCTTTTCATATAGTGTTCAAATAAATAATCCAGATCGTATTGGGCTGAAAGCCGGAAATACTCCTGAAAGCGTATTTTAACATAGCGCTTTGAAAACAGCTGCTCCCGGATCTGCTGTTCCATCCGCCAGGTGTCGATTCTTGGGATCAGATGGTCGCTTGTAAATGAAATGAAAAGTGTATTTTTTGATTTCTTGAACAGGACCTGACGGATACACACAGTGCGGAACAGTTCTTTTACATCCCCGGATACTTTCAGGTCAGGAAATACCTGAAAAAATTCTTTTGTATGCTCTTTAGCAGTCTGCATCTGATTCACCCCAATGTTCTAATTCATAGCGCAGAGTACTTAAAAGATCCTCCTCCGGGACCTTGCGGATGACCTGTCCTTTTTTCATCAGAAGGCCTTCACCGATTCCGCCTGCGATCCCGATATCCGCTTCCTTTGCCTCACCGGGACCGTTGACGACACAGCCCATGACGGCGACCTTGATATTCAAATGTTCGAAGTCTGCGGCCATCGTCTCCACCTGCCCGGCAAGACTGATCAGATCAATGTTGGTCCTTCCGCATGTAGGACAGGAAACTACTTCGATCCCGCCCCTTCTGAGCCCTAACGTCTTTAAGATCAGTTTAGCGCTTGCGATTTCGTTGACAGGATCTCCGGTCAGTGAGACGCGGATTGTGTCTCCGAGCCCCTGGTGAAGGATAATGCCCAGTCCGACAGCGGACTTGATATTCCCGCTGTACACGGTTCCTGCCTCTGTGATTCCGACGTGAAGCGGATAATCAATCTGCTCTGCTACCAGTTCATATGCTCTGGCACACATGAGAACATCAGAGGATTTGATGCTGACCACCAGATTGTCATAGTCGAATGCCTCGATCATACGGACTTTGTCAACGGCACTCTCCACCAGTCCCTCGGCCGTCACACCGTGATGTTTTTCCACCAGCTCTTTTTCCAGGGAACCGCTGTTGACGCCTACTCGGATCGGAACGCCGTACTCCTTTGCTTTTTCAATGACTGCACGGATACGGTCTTCTCCTCCGATATTGCCCGGATTGATGCGAATTTTATCGGCGCCGTTCTCCATAGCCGCGATGGCGAGCTTATAGTTGAAATGTATATCCGCCACCAGCGGAATGTGAATCCTTTTTTTGATCTCACCCAGGGCATCCGCTGCTTCCGGAGTCGGGACCGTGCATCTTACGATGTCACATCCGGCTTTCTCAAGGCTTAATATCTGTGATACGGTAGACTCAACGTCTTCTGTCTTTGTATTGGTCATGGACTGGATCAGCACAGGATTGCCGCCGCCAATCTTCTTATCCCCAATCCGGATGACTTTTGTATTATTTCTAGTAACCATACTAAGACTCCTTTACAACATAATCTTATAGATATCCTGGAACATGACAAAGATCATAAGCCCCAGCAGTAAAAACAGGCCGACCGTGTGGACAGCAGCTTCCACGTTTTTTGAAACAGGCTTTCTTCTGACCGCTTCCACGATAAGAAAACAAAGTCTGCCTCCGTCCAGTGCGGGAAGCGGCAGAAGGTTCATAACCCCCAGGTTTGCACTGATCAGGACCGCAATACTCAGCATTGTGGAGAGAAGGACTGTGAAACCGTAAGTGGCTGCCTGGTTATACGTATCCCCTACCTGTTTTACAATGCCTACAGGTCCTGACAGATCATTCAGCGTCAGCTGTCCCGTGGCCAGTTTTACAACACTCTTTACCGTCACGCGAATTTGGAATCCCACCTCATGAAATCCATATTCTATGGTTTTTAATGGATTTAATTTTTGATATGGTTCCCAGCCGATGCCGATCATATACCGCTTGGCTTCTTGGTTAAACTTCGGGGTCACAGAGAGGCTTTTCTCTGTTCCGTCCCGCTTTATCACAATAGGCACTTCTCCGCCTTTATAGTCCAGAAGGAAATAATAAGACAATTCACGGTTATTGTAGATCTTTTTTCCATCAATCTTCAAGACCTGGTCCCCGGCTTTCAATCCTGCTTCCTGAGCAGGAGACTTTTTCTCCACTCTGGCGATATCGGGCAGGTCAGCGCCTGATATACCGATCATAATAAAGGCAAGGATCAGGGCAAAAACAAAATTGAAAAACGGTCCGGCAAAAATGACTGCCATTCTGGCCCAGACAGATTTATTTCCAAAAGCGTCCGCCTCCGGCCGGTCTTCGTCTTCACCCATCATACAGGCTCCGCCAAATGGAAGGAGTTTTACGGAATAATAAGTTTCTCCCACTTGTTTCCCAAACAGAGTCGGACCAAGACCTATACAGAATTCGTCCACACGGATACCATTCTTTTTGGCGACTGAAAAATGTCCCAATTCATGTACGATGATAATAATGCCAAAGATTAAGATTGCAATAATAATGTTCAAGTAATTACCTGCTTTCTATGAATTCATATACCCACTGTTCTGTTTCCAGTACCTCCGTAAGAGATGGATTCTCTATCACATGATGTGCATTCATTGCATCTTCGATCAGATCATAAATCTCTGTAAAAGATATTTTCTCCTGCAAAAACAGAGCCACCGCTTTTTCGTTGGCTGCGTTCAGCACGGCCGGCATGGATCCTCCGGTCCGTCCTGCATCATATGCATATGAAAGACCTTTTAGAACATCGACAGGCGGCTCTTCAAAAGAGATACTTCCCAATGCAGCAAAATCTAAACGGTCTCCCGGAAGAAATCTGCGCTCCGGGTAGTAGAGGGCGTATTGGATCGGCAGCTTCATATCCGGGGTTCCCAGCTGGGCCTTTACCCCGCCGTCCTGAAACTGCACCATAGAGTGAATGATACTCTGCGGCTGTACGACTACCTTGATCCGGTCAAAATCTATATCAAAGAGCCAGCGTGCCTCGATCACTTCCAGCCCCTTATTGACCAGCGTTGCGGAATCTATGGTGATCTTTTTGCCCATAGACCAGTTCGGATGTTTTAAAGCATCTTTTAATGTGACCGTTTTGAGTTCTTCTTTTGTCTTGGTTCGGAACGGTCCGCCGGATGCCGTGATGATCAGGGAATCCACATCTCTATCAGACTCTCCCTGAAGGCACTGAAAAATAGCGGAGTGTTCACTGTCCACCGGATAAATCGAAACTCCGTATTCTTTTGCCAATGGCATGATCAGGTGGCCTGCGGTCACCAGCGTCTCCTTATTTGCGAGAGCGATGTCTTTCTTTGCCCTTATAGCAGCCATCGTCGGCTTTATGCCGATCATCCCGACGACTGCAGTGACGACCAGCGAACAGCACGGCTCAGAAGCTGCCTCGATGAGCCCTTCCGGTCCGGAAAGCACCTGCACTTCGAGATCCTTTACACGAAGACGCAGTTCCTCTGCTCTTTGTTCGTCATAGAGAACTGCTGTATGAGGATGAAATTCCCGGATCTGCTGTTCTAAAAGATCCACATTGCTTCCGGCTGCCAGAGCCGTCACGCCAAGATCTTTATTTGCACGTACAAGCTCCAGTGTCTGGGTTCCGATGGAACCGGTAGAGCCGATGATGGAAATGTATTTCACTGCATTGTGCCTCCTGAGATCATCATTGTGAGATAATAAATAACCGGAGCAATCAGTATGATACTGTCAAACCGGTCTAAAATACCGCCGTGTCCTGGAATCAGAGTCCCGAAATCTTTGATCTTGGAATCTCTCTTGATGGCAGAGGCAGCCAGGTCACCGATCACGGATATAGCCGCACCGATTCCACAGATGATCCCGAACATCATCATCGGATTAAAATTAAACCGGATTCTTGTCTTTAAATAGATCCCATATGCTGCTCCTAAGATCACCGCCCCAAGGATTCCGCCGATCAGTCCTTCTATGCTCTTTTTCGGACTCAGCTTCGGGGTCATTTTGTGCTTTCCGATCAGCATGCCCGTACAGTAGGCCAGTGTATCATTGCCCCACGCGGCCAGGAACAGGAGTACAATAAATTCGCCTCCGTTCTGAGCGATCCTCAGCTGATAAATATAGGAAATCATGACGCTCACATAGACAAATCCAAAAAAACAAGCCATGACCTGGTTCATGTGATATTTGGGAAATCGGACCACATAACAGCCGAGCAGGAAGATCATAAACAAAATGATGATCGATGTGGACCACTGGCCCAGGTCAAAAAACAAGGCGGCATAGTAAAGAATCGTTCCTGTGTATCCAAGGACCGCCAGAGATGATTTCTCTATATTGAATATCTTCAGTATTTCATTGTATCCGATCAGGGCAACGATCGCCGTTAAGAGTAAAGTCACGATCCCTCCCAGGTAAAGGCCAAGGACGGTAACTGCCACTAAAGCAATCCCGCTGATAAGTCTCTGTTTAAACATAAGTCTATATTCCTCCAAATCTCCGTTCTCTTCCGTTATAGTACTCCACAGCTTTTTTCAATTCTTTTTTATT
This sequence comes from Anaerostipes caccae L1-92, assembly GCF_014467075.1. NCBI lineage: Bacteria > Bacillati > Bacillota > Clostridia > Lachnospirales > Lachnospiraceae > Anaerostipes > Anaerostipes caccae. The sequence goes on along the minus strand of NZ_AP023027.1, from coordinate 1,809,191 downwards.
GAAATCCGGCCAGAGCACATCGGTAAAATAAAATTCTGTGTAGGCCAGCTGCCAGAGCATAAAATTTGACAGACGCTGCTCTCCGCTTGTGCGGATCATCAGATCAGGTTCTGGAATACCCTTTGTATCCAGATATTCCGCAAATACATCCTCTGTAATATCCTCTTTTTTCAGGGTACCGGCCAGCAGATCACCGGCCATTTTTTTCATGGCGCGGATCATTTCATCGCGGCTTCCGTAATTCAGGGCAATCGTAAAATTAATTCCTGTGTTGCCCTTGGATGCTTCTTCAAGCTGTTCGATCTTTTCCCTGAGATCCTCTGAAAGGCCGGTCACGTCTCCGATGACGCGGACCCGCATATTATTTTTATTTGCCCGTTTGATGCATGTTTTTAAGTAATCCCTTAAAAGCTTCATCAAAGCATCCACTTCATCCTTCGGACGTCTCCAGTTTTCGGTTGAAAATGCGTATACCGTCAGGTATTTGATGCCCATGTCAAATGCATCCTCAATGATTCTCTCCACCGTCTTGCTGCCCTGTGCATGCCCCATATTCCTGGGAAGGAATCTTTTTTTCGCCCATCTGCCGTTGCCGTCCAGAATGATCGCAACATGCTCCGGCACTCTCATTGACTCCATAGAACACCTCCGTCAAATCATCGAAAAAACAGGGCTGACTCAAACCAGCCCTGCTGCTTTTCTTTATTGTTATACCGTCATGATCTCTTTTGACTTTGCTTCCACCGCATCATCAATTTTTTTAATATATACATCTGTAAGCTTCTGAACTTCAGATTCCTGGTCTTTTAGCTGGTCATCGTTCAGTTCATTGGCTTTGTTCATTTTTTTCAATTCGTCATTAGCATCTCTGCGGATATTCCGGACTGCAACTTTTGTTGTCTCCCCTCTTTTTTTGATATCCTTTGCCAGATCTTTTCTGCGTTCTTCCGTGAGTTCCGGGAAATTCAAGCGGATCGCAGACCCGTCATTGTTAGGAGTGATTCCGATGTCAGACATCATGATCGCTTTCTCGATCTCTCCGAGCAGATTCGGCTCCCATGGCTGGATCAGGATCGTGCGTGCTTCGGGAACAGAGACATTGCCCACCTGCTGGATCGGAGTCGGTACTCCGTAATAGTCTACGGTAACTTTGTCCAGAACATGGGGATTGGCCCGTCCTGCACGTATCGCCATAAATTCTGATGTCATGTTCTCATAAGACTTCTGCATCTTATCTTCAAATTTTTTTAACATTTTTCTTCCTCCTATTTTACGGTAACATATGTACCATTGAATTTTCCTTTTAATAAATCAGCTATGCTGTCCGGCTCATTGAGCCCGAACACTGCAAGGGGCATCTTGTTTTCCAGACACATGATCGTAGCTGTCAGATCCACGACTGCAAGCTTTTGATCCAATACTTCATCTAAACTGATCGTATCGTATTTTTTTGCATCGGGGTTGACCGCGGGATCGCTGTCGTATACACCGTCAATAGACTTTGCGAGCAGTATCGCATCTGCCTCGATCTCCACGGCGCGCAGAGCCGTTGCCGTATCGGTAGAAAAATACGGATGCCCGGTTCCGCCGGCAAAGAAAGCGATCTTTCCGTCTTCCATGGCTTTTACCGCCTTGTCTTTGGAAAACAGTTCTGTAAACGAACCGCACACAAATGGGGTGAATACTTCGGTCTCAAGCCCTGCGGTGCGGAAAGCGTCCGCAACATAAATACAGTTCATCACCGTAGCCAGCATGCCGATCTGGTCTGCTTTTGTCCGTTCCATATTCTCGCTTGTGCGTCCTCTCCAGAAATTACCGCCTCCGATGACAATGGAAATCTGGAGGCCCCGGTCGGCTAAAACCTTGACCTGTCTTGCCACATCCATACAGGTAGCTTCGTCAAAACCGGTCTTTTTATCTCCCGCGAGAGCTTCGCCGCTCAGCTTTAAAAGAATCCGTTTCATATCCTTTATATCTTTCATGAACATACCTCATCTATCGTATTTTTCTGTTTCTCTCTGATGAATTATAGCATAAACCATACCAAAGGACAACTGAAAATCAGCTGTCCTCACTGTCCAGTATAATCGTAAACGGTCCGTCGTTTGCGAGTGTCACTTCCATCTCCGCACCGAAGATCCCGGTCTCGACTTTAGGAACTTTTTTTCTGCACTCCGATATGATATATTCATACAATTCTTCTGCAAGATCCGGTTTTCCTGCATTGATGAAAGAAGGCCGGTTGCCCTTTCTGCAGTCTGCATAGAGGGTAAACTGGGAGACGAGCAAAAGGCTTCCGTCCACATCCTTCAGTGCAAGATTCGTCTTTCCGTTTTCATCATCAAAAATTCTTAACCCCACCATTTTTTTGATCAGTTTATCCGCTGTCTCTCTCGTGTCGTTCTGACCGACACCAATCAGCACGAGAAAGCCTCGGTCAATGCTTCCGACCGTTTTGTGGTCCGCATCCACTTTGGCATGGCTGACTCTTTGAATTACAAATTTCATATGCTCTCTCTTTCTGTCAATTTCCAAAAATTCTTCCTGTAATCTCTTCCGCTTTCCTGTAAACGAAATCTGGTTCTTCTCCGATGGAGAATTCTCCGTCCTCATAGAGGATCTTTCCAGCAACCATGGTGAGCCGGACATTCTGCTTGCTGCCGCTGTAAACTAAGTTTTTTGTCAGATTGTGGACCGGCCGCATATTGGGCTGGTTCAGATCGATCAGTATTAAGTCCGCCTGCTTCCCTTCTGCGAGAATATCACAGTCAGAAAGCCCCATTGCCGCTGCGCCGCCTAAAGTTGCCATTTTGAGCACAGTGTCCGCATCTGTGGCCGAGGCGTCGTTTTCCCGGTATTTGGAGAGCCCTGTGACCAAAAACATTTCCCGGAACATATCCAGGCAGTTGTTGCTTGCGGGACCGTCTGTCCCGATGGCCAGGCTGATTCCCATATCCAGCATCTGCTTTATTGGTGCAATACCGCTTGCCAGCTTCAGATTAGATGCCGGATTGGTGATCACAGACACCCGGCGTCTTTTCAAAATCCGGAGATCTTCCGGTTCCATATGGATACAGTGAAAACACCCGCCTCCATTTTCAAACAGGCCCAGACGATCCATGTAAGCCGTCGGCGTCAGCCCGGTGCGCTCTCTGCAGGAGATGACTTCCGGGAGGCCCTCTGAACTGTGAGTATAAACCGGGGCATGATACTGATCCGACAGCTCTTTTACAGCGCGAAGCTTCTCTTCGGATGTAGTATACTCCGCATGAAATCCAAGCCGAAAGCTGATCAGACTGTCTTCTTTGTTATATTTTTGATACCATTCGTCCAGCTGTTGGGCAGACTGTGAAAAATCGTTCAGGGCACCGCAGAGCACTGTCCTGAATCCGCAGTCTTCGGAGGCCTGAGCAATCGTATCGGGTGTTAAATACATATCGAAATTAGCTGTCATCCCGCTCGTCAGATATTCCATGACAGCCAGTTTAGAGAGATGATAGATATCATCGGGAGTGAGTTTTGCCTCCCACGGAAAAACCTGCCGGTTGAGCCATTCGAGCAGCGGCAGGTCATCTGCATGGGATCTTAAAAAGGTCATGGCGGAATGAGTGTGGGCATTTTTAAAGCCCGGCATTAAAAGACCGCCCCGGGCGTCAATCTCTCTTTCAAACGGCCGGGCATCTCCGGAATCTGCGGGTGGTTTTTCACCGATATATGAAATACGGGACCCGTCAGTTTGAATTTCTCCGTCAAACGGCTGCATGCCGTTTTCCATTGTAAGAATTTTAGCATTGTAGATCCTTATCATGGGACTCTCCCTTAAATATACCGCCGGAACTGCTTTTCTCAAAGCAGCTCCGCTATCTTTATGATCCCTTCTTTGAGCAGTGCCTTGAACACAGGAGCCACTTTATCGGCAGTCTCCTGAACCTCTTCATGGCTTAAAGGCTTCATTGTAATACCTGCACCCGGATTGGTGATGCAGGAAATACCGCAGGTTTTCATCCCCATATGCTTTGCGGCTACGGCTTCGCAGGCTGTACTCATGCCAACCGCATCCGCTCCCAGTATTCTGCACATCTTGATCTCCTGGGGAGATTCAAAATTCGGTCCGCTGAGCTGTACATAGACACCTTCCTTTAAATCAATTTCAAGTGTCCTGGCGATTCTGCGGAAAATATCCTGAAATCTGTCATTATAAATGCCTGTCATGTCACAGAAACGTTCTCCAAGCTTTTCCAGATTCGGTCCAATCAGCGGAGAAGGAACAAAGGTGGAAATCTGGTCAGTGATCATCATGAGATCACCGGCGTCAAATTCGTCGTTGACACCTCCTGCCGCATTGGTAAGGATCAAGGCTTTGGCGCCCATCATTTTCATCAGGCGGATCGGCAGAACTACATCTGTCATATCATAACCTTCATAGTAATGAACTCTTCCCTGCATGATCACAACAGGCACCTTTTCTACATAACCAAAGATAAATCTTCCTTTATGGCCTTCCACTGTAGACACCGGAAAATCCGGCAGATCCCTATATTCTACAATCGTCTCAATCTGAATATCTTCTGCAAAACCGCCTAGTCCTGATCCGAGCACAACGGCTATCAGCGGCTTAAAGTCTGTTTTTTCCTGCATGCTCTCATAGCATCTCTGTAATTTTTCGTAAACCGCATTCATCACGGTCCCTCCTTTATGAAATCAAATGAATATTATATTCTGCACCATGTTTCGACAGCCATGTTTTCGGCTGTTCATAATCCGGCATATACTGTGCGACCGCCTCATAAAATGCCGGGGAATGATTCATGACTTTTAAGTGGGCAAGTTCATGCACCACTACATATTCAAGAACTTTCCGCGGCATCAGGATCAGCTTCCAGTTAAAATTCAAGTTTCCTCTGCTGCTCGCGCTGCCCCAGCGGGTTTTCTGCTCACGGATCGTTATTTTCCCGCAGGAAACACCCATCTGTTCTGCATATATCCGGCAGAGCCGTGTGATCACAGTCTTTGCTTCCTTTTTATAGTTTTCCCGTTCTTCAGCAGTCATACGAATTTTTTTCTGATTTCTTTTTCTCTCCGCTGAAAGCTTCATGTGGTGTCTGATCCAATCCTGCTTATCTTCTATAAATCTGCGGATCTCACTTTTCGGAAATCGTTCGGGAGCCCTGACGACCACCCGACCGTCTGCAGTCACCGTGACTGCAAGGGTCTTTCTGCCGCTGTAAATCACTTCATAGTCTAATGCCTGATCCACTGGTAAACCACTCCCTCCAGCAGTGCCTTGGACGCGGCAAAATATTCACGGATTCTGTCTTTGTGTCTGCTTTGATAGATCACCGAATCCGAGATCACCGCATGGGCGTTCAGTCCTGCGGCTTCTGCCAGATAATCCGTCCTTGGAACATAGAGTTTCTGCGTGCACACATAAAATGATTTTCCGGGAAATGCGGAACATGTATTTTTCATTGTGCGGAATGTATCGAGACCTTCCCGGTCTTCATATATATTTTCTTGTGGAATTCCTCTGAAAAGCAGGTACATTTTCATGAACTTTACTTCTTTTCTCGTCCCTGAGATCAGAATAAACTTTCCGATGCTGGCCCGGTAAAGCCTCAGCGCCCCGTCCAGACGGTCTTTCAGCTGTGCGCCTATGATACCGTTTTTAACGAGTGCTCCCGGGACCAAAATGCCGTCCCGCTTTTTTAACGCCTCACAGAAGAACACATCCGCTGCAGCCCTCTTTTGTTTTCCGTGCAGCTTTCTGTATGAAAACAGAGAAAACCCTGCGGGCAGGATACCCGGAAGAAACCAGAGCCCTGTATGTCTTTTTTTGCCGTTCATCTCTCATTACTCCTTACTTACTGACCGTCATCTTCGGTTTGTTCCTGCTGCTGTTCCGTTGTGGCCGGCTGCTCCGTCGTGGCAGGTTTTGGTGCCTCGGTCTTCTGCTGTGTGGCTGTCGTCGTTTTCTGCCGTTCGGCCGTAGTCTTCTTCTGTCTGCGCGTCGTCGTACTCTTGTGGGCTGCGGTCGTACTCTGATGATTGGAGCCGGTGTTTTCTGTGCCCCGCTCCTGAGTCTGCTGATCTTCTGAGGACCCGGTGTCTTCTAAAGTCGTCTCTTCCGAGGATGTCTCGGTTGCCGATGAATCTTCCTTATCCTTTTTAAATCCTCCGGAAAACATTACAACAATGACCATGCAAATGATCACAGCGACTGTCCCAAAGATCAGTGCGATCATATTTTTTTTACTGATCTGCATTGTCTTATCTCCTGTTCTTATATAAATTTTTGTTTTATTTTCCTTCTATGTGCCGTCTCCATTATAAAAGAGGAATGATAGTGTGTCAATTTTTACTAACAAAGAAATTATATCATAGAATCATGCTGGGAATTATGTAGAATCTTTTTCAGTTGGTATCTTTGACTTGTAAAATGGTTTTTTGGACATTATACTAGTAGTGATATAATATTGACAAAAAATAATCAAATAAGCTAAGGGGATGAAAACATGTATTGCACAAAAAATATTACAGACGATTTATATTGGATCGGAGGAAACGACAGGAGACTCGCCCTGTTTGAAAACATTTTTCCGGTGCCAAACGGTGTTTCTTACAATTCTTATGTGCTGTTAGATGAAAAAACAGTGCTTTTCGATACGGTGGACAAGGCTGTCAGTGAACAGTTTTTTGAAAATCTTGTCCATGCGCTCGGAGAACGCACACTGGATTATGTGATTATTAACCACATGGAGCCTGATCACTGTGCCATGCTCAAAGAAGTAATCATGCGATATCCGGATGTTCAGATCGTATGCAATGCCAAGACAGCGGACATTATCAAACAGTTCTTTAAGATCGAGACGGACGCTGTCATCGTGAAGGAAAACGATACCCTTTGTACAGGAAAACATACTTTCACATTCCTTATGGCACCTATGGTACATTGGCCGGAAGTTATGGTCACATATGATACGACGGACAAAATATTATTTTCAGCAGATGCTTTCGGAACATTCGGAGCGATCAACGGAAATCTGTTTGCCGATGAGATTGAATTTGAACACAAATGGCTGGATGACGCCAGAAGATATTATACGAATATCGTAGGAAAATACGGAGCTCAGGTACAGGCGCTGTTAAAGAAGGCTTCCAATGTGGAAATCGGGATGATCTGTCCGCTCCACGGTCCGGTATGGAGAAAAAATATTGAGTGGTTCGTTGAAAAGTATCAGAAATGGAGCACTTATGAGCCGGAAGACCAGGGTGTCATGATCGCTTATGCATCTATATACGGCAACACGGAAAATGCAGCCAATGTACTGGCTTCCCGCCTCGCTGATAAAGGTCTTAAAAATATTGCCATGTACGATGTGTCTGTAACCCATCCGTCTGTGGTTGTTTCCGAAGCATTCCGGGCAAGTCATCTGGTATTTGCATCCCCGACATACAACGGCGGTATTTTTCCGAATATGGAGACCGTGCTGCTTGATCTGAAAGCCCATAATCTTCAGAAACGTACCGTAGCGTTCATGCAGAACGGAACGTGGGCAGCCACATCCGGCAGGCAGATGAATGAGATGGTGTCAGGGATGAAACAAATGACGGTCCTGGAACCAACCATCACGATCAAATCTGCACTGAATGACAGCCAGTCAGAGGAAATCGACGCGATGGCTGATGCAATTTTGGAATCTATGAACTAAAGAAATTATATACAAAATGACGCTTTTAAAGGCTTTGTAATCAGGTCGTTTAAAAGCGTCTTTTTTATCCTCCGATCTGAGACATTTTCCGGCTGTCTGCTTCACCATCCGTGTCTCTCTCAGAAAATCGGTGTCCTTCGGGCTTATCCAGAACAGTCTGGCGTATGAGCTGTGAAAGATCTCCTCTTGATATTCCGGATCTTAATTTTTCTCTCAGAGGGATGCCGCGGCTGTAATACAGGCAGGGCTTTAAGAAGCCTTCTGAGGTGAGCCGGATTCTGTTGCACTGTCTGCAGAATTTACAGTGTACCGCATCGATGAAGCCCACGGCTCCGGAAAAACCGGGAATTTTTAAGTATCTGGCAGGTCCGTTTCCACGGATTTGTTCTTCTTTTTTAATCCCGGGATATGTTTGACGGAGCAGAGATATGATCTCATCTGAATTCATACCGGTAAATTGTGTTCCGAAGCCGATAGGCATCATCTCAATAAAGCGGATGTCAACGTGATCCTCTCTTCCGATTTCCAGCAGATCCAAGATTTCATCGTCGTTGATGCCTTTCATAACCACACAATTTACTTTCGTGTTCAGACCCATGCGGGCAGAGTTTCTGACGGCTGACAAAACTGTCTGTACTCCTGTTTTCCCGGTGATCTCTTTATATTTCTTCTCGTCCAGCGTGTCCAGGCTGATGTTGATGCCGTCGATCCCTGCCTCTTTCAGCCGTTCAAGATACGGTTCTAAGAGGAGGCCGTTGCTGGTCAGGGTAACCTGCCTGACTCCGGGAAGCTGTTTCAGTCTTTCTATAAAGCCGGCGCATCCTTTCCTCACCAGAGGCTCTCCCCCTGTGATCTTAAACTTACAGATGCCCAGATCTGCGGCGCTCTCACATATGCTTAACAGTTCTTCGTAGCTTAAAATATCTGTATGTTCCACTGATGGAATATCCTCCGGCATGCAGTACCGGCACCTTAAATTACAACGGTCAGTGACGGAAATCCTCATGTAATCAATTGTGCGTCCATAGATATCTTTCATCACTGTGTGTCCTTTCTATCTCAAAAACAGACGAAGCAGCCTGTTTTTTCTCTTGCTGTACGGGTGGTAACGAATGGGAAGATCCGTCCATGTTGATTTTTTTACGATACTTTTTCTGTGGCTGAATGTCCGAAAGCCATATTCGCCGTGATAGGAGCCCATGCCGCTCTCACCGACTCCCCCGAATCCCATGTGTGACGTGGCAAGATGAATGACGGTGTCGTTGATACATCCGCCTCCGAAAGCCATGTTGTTAAGAATCCACTGTTCCATCTTCTTGTTTCCTGTAAACAGATAGAGAGCCAGGGGCTTCTCCATCTGCCTGATATGCTGTACCGCGTCAGAAAATCTACGGTAGGACAGCACAGGAAGTACAGGGCCAAAGATCTCTTCCTGCATGACGGGGGAATCCCACGATACCTCCGGAAGAATAGACGGTGCTATTTTCAGTGTTTTTTCACAGCCGTATCCTCCGAGGACTGCAGTCTCTTCCCCGATCAGCTTCATAATCCTGTGATAGTGTTTTTTATTGACGATTTTTGGGTATTCACTGTTTAGGAGAGGCTCCTCTCCAAGCATCCTGCGGGTCTGGAAGATCAGTTCTGTTATCAAAGTCTCTTTTACTGCTTCGTGTACGAGGATATAGTCCGGGGCCACACAGGTCTGTCCGCTGTTTAACAATTTTCCGAACACGATCCTCCTGGCAGCCAGGGAAAGATCTGCCGACCTGTCCACGATACAGGGACTCTTTCCTCCGAGTTCCAGGGTTACGGGCGTCAGACGGCGTGCCGCATGTTCCATGACGATTTTCCCCACTGCCTTGCTGCCGGTAAAGAAAATATGATCAAACTTCTGGCTGAGAAGCTGCTTGTTCTCCTCTCTTCCGCCTTCTACGACAGAGATATAATTCGCTGGAAAAGCCTCCTCGACGATGTGCCGGATCAGCGCGGATGTGTTGGATGCGTCTCTGGACGGCTTTAAGATACAGCAGTTTCCGGCGGCTATGGCTCCGATCAAAGGAGCAAACGTCAGTAAAAAGGGATAATTCCATGGAGCCATGATCAAAACCACACCCAGAGGCTCGGAGATTTCAAAGCTTTTTGCGTGAAACTGGCTGACCGGCGTAGGCTTTCTCTTCGGTTTCATCCAATTTTTTAAATGTTTTTTTGCATGAGTTAATTCACTGTAAAATAATCCGATTTCTGTCATATATGATTCAAAGCCGGATTTGTTCAAATCTTTTTTCAGGGCACGCTCCAGCTGTTTTTCATGGCTTTTGACTGTCTGCTCTAAACGGCAGAGAGCTTCCATCCGAAAAGCGTAAGACTGTGCAGCACCTGTATAATAAAAATTCCTCTGAAGTTTTACCAATCGTTCAATGGTCATAAAGGTTCCTCCTTATGGAATAAAAAAGAAAAAGATATCTGTTCATAGTCAGACTTTTTTTCCAGCGGCCCGGGTGTTTTCTGTAAGATGAATTCGGTCTGTCCGTCATCCATAAGCCATACCCATGCATCTTTCGGGTCCAGGATGAGAGGCATCCTGTGGTGAACACCTCTCACTGATTCATTTGCTTCTGTGGTAAGAATCACGAAACGCTGCCAGGAACCAAACTGATTCCAGCATCCTGCCATCAGCAGCGGTTTTCTGTCTGTGCGCTCAAAAGTATATTTCGTCTTTTCGCTGTCCCACTCATAAAAACCGCGGGAAGGTACGAGAATTCTTTTGGTGCGGACGCTGTCTCTGAACATCTTTTTTTCCAGTGCACCCTCCGCTCTTGCATTGAAAATCAGCTTATTTTTCTCAAAACCGGGAAATCCCCATCTCATCTTTTCAAACCCAATTCCTTTCGGTGTGGAAATCAGGACATCCGCAGTATCCGCGGGATGAATATCCTCCGCCGCCGGGACAACATCTTTTGTTCCGGGAATTTTGAATATATTATAGAGTTCTTCTGCCACTGAAGGGTCTGTAAAATATCTTCCGCACATAGTGCTCTCCTGTCCGTTAAGTTTTATTTTTTCTCTGTTTGATCACTTTAAGCCTGGTGAATTCTTCTCTCTCTTTCTCTTCCAGGGCATTGGATATCTCGCTCACAAGACTCCTGTAAGAGGGAATCGTAATGTTTTTCAAGGCATTTGCACGCTTTTGCGTCTTTTTGATGCTGGCTGCCAGCCGGTAGGCAGAGTTTTCAACCATGGAAAGCCGGATCGTCAGATCTTTGACTTTCCGGAAAGCTTCTCTTGCTTTGTCGATGGATTCCCTCGTAGTGCTGAAGGAATAGGTCGGAATGTTTTGATCCGGTGTGTAAGTCACCAGAGGGATCTCTGTTCCCATGATACTGCGGCTCTTTATCTGAATAGAATCCTCGATGGGCACCGTGTAGGCCAGCTGGTCTGTCTCGCTGATGCCGTGTTCAATATTTGCTTCCTGAAGACATTGATAGGCGTACGTAAAAGTCACATCAATCTGTTCCTGAATATCCTTCGCCTGATCAATCAGGTTCATAAGCTCTCTGATCAAAATGTTCCGCTTCTTGTCCATCAGATCATACCCCTGCATCGCCAGGGCGAGAGAATTTTTAGCGAGCATCAGATTCCCCTTGGTCGGAAAAGTTCTCGGGTCCATATGTCCGCCTCCTTTCGTTCAGCTTGGACTAAAACATTAAAGAATCCGTCGCCGCCGGAGGCCTGCTGTCCTCCGGATTTTTGGAATAAGTCTCCTTATCTCCGGTCTTTCGATAATAACGGTCCAAAAGCTTCGTGTCAACACGGTCCAGTTCTTCTCTCGGGAGAATGGCGAGGAGTTCCCAGCCGAGATCGAGGGTCTCTGTCACCGTACGGTTTTCCTCACTTCCCTGTCCGATGTACCGTTCCTCAAACTCTTTTCCAAACTCTAAATACTTTTTGTCGATCGGAGACAGTTCGTCTTCCCCGATGACGGAGGCCAGATTTCTGGCATCTCCCACTTTTGCATAGGCGGAGAAAAGCTGATTTGCCAGATCCTGATGATCTTCCCTCGTATAGCCCTCTCCGATTCCGTCTTTCATAAGGCGGGACAGGGACGGGAGCACACTGATCGGCGGATAGACAGCCTGACCGTGCAGGCTGCGGTCCAGCACGATCTGTCCTTCCGTAATATATCCGGTGAGATCCGGGATGGGATGCGTGATATCGTCATTGGGCATTGTAAGGATCGGTATCTGGGTCACTGATCCGTCGATGCCTTCCACAATGCCCGCCCTCTCATAGATCATTGCCAGTTCACTGTATAAATAACCGGGAAATCCTTTCCGGCTCGGAATTTCTCCCTTTGAGGAGGAAACTTCCCTCATGGCCTCCGCAAAGGCCGTCATATCCGTCAGAATGACTAAAATATGCATGTGATGTTCAAAAGCCAGATATTCTGCCGCGGTCAGCGCCACCTTGGGTGTGATCAGCCTCTCAGCCACCGGGTCGTTGGCCATATTTAAAAACATCGCCACATGGCCTAAGGCACCGCTCTCTTCAAACGTCCTGCGGAAGAAATCCGCGTCGTCGTGTTTGACACCCATGGCGGCAAAGACGATACCAAAGTTTTCCATGCTGTCCCCGCCCAGTGAAGCCTGGGTCACGATCTGGGCAGCCAGCTGATCATGGGGCAGCCCATTTCCCGAAAAGATAGGAAGTTTCTGTCCCCGGATCAGTGTCATCAGGCCGTCAATTGCCGAAATCCCTGTGCATATAAAATTTCGCGGATACTCCCTGCGGACCGGATTCAGGGGTAGTCCGTTGACATTGCGTTTTACGTCCGACACAATGGGTCCCAGTCCGTCGATAGGCTTCCCAAGGCCGTTTAATGTCCTCCCGAGGATGTCGGGAGAGAGAAAAATTTCCATTGGATGCCCCGTAAGCCTTGTATGAGTATTGGAAAGCCCCATATTATCCGTTGTGTCAAACACCTGGATGATCGCTTTGTCCTCGTAAAGTTCTATGATCTTTCCAAGCTTTTTTTTATTTCCCTCTACCACAAACTCTACAATTTCCTCATAAAAAGCATCTCTGCAGCCCTCCAGTACCACCAAAGGTCCATTGATCCTGTCAAGTCCCAAATATTCAATCGGCATGTGAAACACTCCTTTCAGGTACAATTTTTTTACACTGCAGACAATTTATCCGTTTTTCTCGATCACTTTCCGATAGAAATCATCCACCGCTTTCCGATATTCATCAAACATCTCCATCCTGTCATTGGGCACGTCATATTTCATGGAGATCACAGATTCAAACACCGTATCTTCTTTCAAAACAGACATGGGCATATTCATACTGATCAACAGCTTTGCCTTTTCATATAAATAGAGGATTACATCCATCATCTCAAACTGTTTTTCCATAGATACGCAGGTATCGTCTTTATGAAAGGCATTCTGCTGCAGAAATCCAAGACGGATTACTCTGGCGATCTCCAGAATCAGCTTCTGGTCATCGGGAAGCACATCGCTTCCGATCAGTTTGACGATTTCCATCAGGCTGCTCTCCTGATTTAAGAGAGCCATGATGCGGTTTCTGTGATCCACAAACTCCACGGAGACGTGTTCTTCATACCAGGGTGCCAGATCTTTTAAGTATTCACTGTAACTGGTCAGCCAGTGAATGGCAGGGAAATGTCTGGAATAAGCAAGACTTTTGTCAAGTCCCCAAAAGCACCGCACAAACCTCTTTGTATTCTGGGTCACCGGTTCTGAAAAGTCGCCTCCCTGGGGCGATACCGCGCCGATGATCGATACGGAGCCTTCTGTGCCGTTTAAATTCTTCATCATACCCGCCCTTTCATAAAAGGCCGACAGTCTTGAGGCAAGATAGGCAGGAAAGCCTTCCTCCGCCGGCATCTCCTCCAGCCGTCCGGAAAGTTCTCTCAGCGCTTCCGCCCAGCGGGACGTAGAATCTGCCATGATTGCCACGTCATATCCCATATCCCTGTAATATTCGGCCAGGGTCAGTCCAGTATAAATGCTTGCTTCCCTGGCGGCAACAGGCATATTGGACGTGTTTGCGATCAGGACTGTGCGGTCCATCAGGGGATTCCCGTTCTTCGGGTCCACCAGCTTGGAAAACTCCTCCAATACCTGTGTCATCTCATTTCCGCGCTCTCCGCATCCGATATAAATGATGATGTCGGCATCCGACCACTTGGCGATCTGATGCTGAGTCATCGTCTTGCCGGTTCCAAAGCCGCCCGGGATACAGGCCGTACCGCCTTTTGCAATGGGGAACATCGTATCCAGAATCCTCTGTCCGGTAATCAGCGGCCTGGATGCCGGATAGCGCAGGCTGACCGGTCTCGGAACTCTGATGGGCCACTGCTGCATCATAGGAAGTTCTTTGAGATCACCGTTTTCCTGTCTTACGGTAACCAGCGGTTCATCGATGGTATAGTTGCCGTCGCAGACTGTCTTTTCGACGACACCCTGAACTCCGGGAGGCACCATGCACCGGTGAGTGATGGCGGCCGTCTCCGGCACCCTGGCAATCACATCCCCCGGTTTTATCTGATCTCCCGCCGATACGGTGATCTGTGTTTCCCAGCGTTTTTGATAATCCAGGGAATCTACCTGAGTTCCCCGGCTGATATATTTTCCGGACTGAGCGGCAATCTGTTCGAGAGGGCGTTCAATTCCGTCAAAGATATTATGGAGAATTCCCGGTGCCAGTGACACAGAAAGCGGATGTCCGGAGGCCTCTGCCCGGTCTCCGGGACGAATGCCTGTGGTATCTTCAAAAACCTGTACCGTAGCCGCATTCTTATCCAGGGAGATCACCTCTCCCACCAGTTTCTCCGGTCCCACATAGACCATCTCGGACATTTTAAAGCCAATGTCTCCCTTCACGTAGATGACCGGTCCGTTGATTCCGTATATACGGCCTGCCTCAGACATTTTTCTCACCTCCCCGGAACAGAAAATCCGCGTATTCTTTCTCAAGTGCCCGGCTGAAAGAACGGTCAATCAGAATATTTTTGGTCCGGATGACTGCCCGGATTCCGCCGGTAAAATCTTCGCTGCTGACCGTCAGCAAAGCTCCGGTCCTCTCTTCTATGGCTTCCTTTAACTCTCTGTCCGAAGCATTGATATAGATCACAGTCTCCTCCCCGTCAGCATAGAGCATGGCTTCTCTGACCTGGCGGCTGAGAAGATCCAGGTATTCCCCGGTTTTCATATAAATCTTCAGCAGTTCGCGGACCCGTCCAAAAAGTTTCTTTTTTAACTCCTCCTGATATTCATTCAGTTCTCTCCTGAGCCTTATCTGATACTCAGAAATATCTCTGTTCTGCCTTAACCTGATCCGGGCTTTTTCATTCCCAATCCTGTTCTCGGCCTGCATCTTCATTTTCTGCTGATGTTCCGACAATCTGTGAGACAGAAAATCCGCATGTCCTTTGATCAGGGCATTTCCCTCGGACCTTGCCTCTTTCATAGAAACCCTCTGCAGGTTCTGGATTTTTTCTTCCAATGTCATTTGGGGTCACCTTCTTTGCAATCCTTAAAGCTTCAGTCCAATGGCTTCATTTACATACGATGTGATAAAGTCTTTTCTGCGTCCGGTTCCGTGGCGGTCGGGTATCTCGACAATCAGGGGCATTTTCCTGTTCAGTCTGATCTCGTCGATGATCTCGGGAAATTCCCTGCCGAACTTTTCCGTGAGCAGCACAATGCCGATCGTGCTGTCGGTCATGACCTTCTCAAGTGTACGGGAGAGTTCCTCTCTTTCATGGACAACGATGCCGTCCACGCCGGCAAGCCGCATTCCTGTGCAGGTGTCGACATTATCACTGATCAAAAACATTTTCATGGCTCACAGCTTTCCCAGGATCATAAAGGCGATGACCAGCCCATAAAGGCAGATTCCTTCCGCCAGCCCTGCAAAGATCAAAGATTTACCAAAAATACTGCTGTCCTCACTGATGGCGCCGAGAGCAGCGCTTGCGGCGCTGGCCACGGCAATTCCTCCGCCGATGCCGGAAAGACCAGTAGAAAGAGCCGCTGCCAGATATCCGATCCCGGCCGATGGATTGCCGGAGCCCGAAGCCGCCTGCACTCTTTCGGGATAAAGCATAACCACTGCGGCAATCAGAAGAGTGCCGAAGAAAAAGAAAACATTGACTCCCAGAGCCTTCTTATATCTGGATTTCTTTTTCTGCCCTAACAGAAAGTATCCGAACGGTATTAAAACGCTTAAAATCAAGGCTGCAATCAGCACAAGCTTTGTTAATGTATTCATAGTGAAGACCTCCTTTGATCTGATGTGTCCTGTTTGGTTTTATGTCTGTACGGCCGGAATTCCGTTCCGCCTCCCTGATAAAAGCGGCTGAATATTTCATAATATTCGAGTCTCAGCACCTGGATGCCCACAATGAGTCCTTCCATCAGACAGACAAACAGGTTTCCGAATACGATCACCGCCCAGTTGATATGCCCTTCTTCCGCTCCGGACAGCATCATGACGACTCCCATCATGGCTCCGTGGCTGACAGCAAACGCTCCGATCCTCACAAAAGACAGAGTGTTGGAAAAGTAGCTTAACAGTGTCTCAAATAATTCAAAAAATGCCTGGACGAAAAACATAAGCTTCCCCTCCTTTATTTCAGGCCTGTGTCTTTTCAGCATGCCGGAGAGAGGTTCCTTCAATGCAATTATGAGCAGCGGAATGCCGAACATGACAGCCAGTATGACCGTTCCCGGCATCCTGCGGCCCGTGACAAACATAAATACTGCCAGGAGTACAGAGCCATAAAACAGAAGTCCTGCGGCTCCGCTGGCTCCAAACAGTGATTCTCCCAGATCACCGGCCCGTACAGAAAATATAATGTGCAGGATCATGGTCAGAAGAATCAAAAATGTTCCAAAAATAATCGCCGCGATGAAGACCGTATTCATCTTTCCGATGCCCGGAACATTCATCATTGCCTCCTGGGGCTTCAGCCATCTGGCCTGTATAATATTCTCAAATCCAAAAAAGCTTCCGTACATCCAGCCGAAAAAGGAAGAACAGATGCCGGCAGCCGCAATGATCCCGGCCAGGTCAGCCTTTTTTGTCAGATAGAGCAGCATACCTCCCGCAAAAAGACATAATCCCTGTCCCAGATCTCCGAACATGATGCCGAAAATAAGAGGATACGTCATCGCAATAAAGATCGTCGGATCAATCTCGTTGTGAGAAGGCAGTCCGTACATTTTCACAAACATTTCAAATGGCCTGAGCACCTTTGGATTGTGCAGTTTCGTAGGGGGCTCTCCGAAGTAATCCTCGTGTTCATCCTCCACCATTAAAAACAGCTTTTGGTCGTTTTTAATGTCTTCGGTAAAACTTTTGACGTCTTCTTCTGACATCCAGCCGCATAAAATATAAAAATTCTCGTGTTTGTCCTCCACACATGCCGCCATCTTCCTCACGTCAAAATTTGCCGATAAAGCCGCTAAGGTTTCCCTGGCGGCATAAATCTTATCCGCATTTTCATTTAATTCCTGTTCCAGCTTCTTATTCAGCTTCTTTTTTTCCTCTGTTAGAATAGAGAGTTTTCGGTTCAGGTCGTCACAAGCCTCCTCCGGAGTTCCGATGAACTCGTCCGGAATAAAAATCCTCTCAAAGTGAAGAGACTTGAAAATGGCATCAATCTGTTCCGATTTGGACCTGGACGTAAAATATACCCCATACCCATAGCTGTTATTTCGTACCCCTTCGACGAAGATCACATCCGGATTGTGTTCGATAAACTCCAGCATCTTTTCGAAGTATTCCAAGGGTGCCCGTCCGAAACGGAATTTCACGAATTGAAAGTGAAACACTTCTCTCAGTACAAACTGCATGGGGCGGAATGGTTCAATCATTTTTATTTGCTCGGTGAGATTCTTTTCCTCAAGTTCCAGTGCTTCTTTTTGGGCCTCAATACTGCGGCAGATGTTTTCGGTCTGGGATATGATCCTGAGTGCCTGGTCAGAAGTCAGACCAGGCAGATCCTGAGTTTTTGGAACACTCAGAAGCTCTGCGGCTTTATCGGCCTGTTCCAGAGGCTTTTTATAAGGGTTTGTATCTGTGAACGGCTGCAGGTTATCAACCGTCTTTAATTCCGACAAGGCATTTTCAAGCTGAATCTCATATTTTGACAGATAGTCGTTGGTGACTCTGTCGATGTCGCGCTTTGGTCCTGTGAGTGTTATAAACTTCATCTTAACAATCATACCCCGATCACTCCTTTCACATAGCCTGCCGTCTGTTCAGGAGGCAGGCCGTAACGGACACGTTCCATAATGGTGATCAGTCTCTGTATCTCTTCTTCCTTATAAAAGAGATATGCGGTGAGGCTTGCGATAGAATACGGATCTCTGCGCCTTTCCGTCAAATACAGGCGGCGGAGACATTCGCGGTACATCTGCTCAATGGAAGCTGTATCTTCTATCCGGTACCGCCTCCCATAAAAACTTCCCGTGACCTCCGTCTTAAATTCCTCAGTTCCTGACACTTCTGTGAGTTTTTTCAATTCCTCCGCATGAATATGAAAATGTATTGGAATCAGCAGCGCATAGATATCCGCAGGCTGCATCTCATAGTACTTCTTGGATCGGTAGATCCACTGCAGATTCAGAAGATCTACCTGTGTGCCTGCCTCTTTCGTGAAAATCTCCAGTTCTTTCTTTTTTAAGATTTTTTTCTTTTCCCTCCATATGGAGGAGAAATAATAGAGATTCAGTGCCAGATCAAAATCAAACAGTGTCTGTGCCCCTGCATCCAGTAAATTTGAGAGCGGACCGTAATACTCCGTATCCCGAAGTCCTTCCACCAAATCTTTCATATTTTTTGATCCGATCAAACGATCGATGGAAATCTGAGAATATCGGTCAAAAAATCGTTTCTTATAATCCAGGTCAAAAGGTTTTTGATAATGATTAAAAATAATCCGGAAACAGTAATTGATCAGTTCCACCTCATATCTTTTTAAATATAATTTGAGGAATCTGCGCTGTTCCAGTCCTGAAAACCGGTACAGCTTTGTATAATCTTCATAAAGAGACTGTACCAGAACCTTTTCTATATTCCCTCGGTGAAGATCTCCCTCATCCAGAAGAGATAGGATATCCCTGTAGGCCGGATATCCTTTCAGATGGCCCACGATTTCAGGGACACTGAAAAGCTCTGCCAAAAACTGAAAATCTTCATCCCTTAACAGCTTGGCTCTCATGGCACGTATCTTAGTAACAAGAGCGCTGTATTTTATCATACTTCCCATAGGCTATACCCCGCTGATGCGTTCTAAAATCTCCCTGGCATACTGCTCCCCGCTCTGCTCATATTCCTTCTTCAGCTGAAGGATCTTTGATTCATGTTTTTTTTTCAGCTGTTCCTTTTCAGCGGATACTTGGCTCTCTGCCTGTTTTGATACTTCTGTAAGCCTCTGCTCCGTCACAGCCTTTAATTCCTCGTCAAATTTTGTCTGTTTCCGCCGCATTTCCTGTTCAAGCTCATCCTTCTCTTCCTCTGCATGTTTTACGATGGCGGCAGCGGCACTCTCAATTTCAGCCAGCCTGTTTACAATCGCATCCATCTTCACGCCCCCTTTTAAAGTCAAAATGTTTTTTTTCATTATACACCTAATGCATAAAAAAAGCATCTGAAAACCCAGAGATGTTTCTCTGTTTTCAGATGCATATTTCAGACGGATTATTTTGAGAGCAGGATGTTAAGCAGACCTTCTTCGTCTGACACTGTATAGTCCGGAGATGTCTTGCCGTCCGGCAGAATATCCTGTCTCCGGTTCAGCCAGATGCTCTTCCAGCCGGCAGCAATGGCTCCGCATATATCTGTGGCATAGGTATCACCTATAAACCATGTATCCTTCATATCAAGTCCGAATCTCTGCTCCGCGAGTTTAAAAATCCCGGGGTCCGGTTTGCGGACTCCCTCATCCCCGGATACAATGATATGGCTTCTTGGTATCCATTCTTCCAGATGAAGACTCTTTACTTTGTTCCACTGAGCACGGGAGAATCCATTTGTTATAATTCCGGTGAAAATTCCTTCTTGTCTGCAAAATTCCAGAACGTTTTTCATTCCTTCTGTCAGCGTAATTTTTGTCTGTTCTCCCCGGTAAACTTCATGAAATTCCATCACCTCTGACTCTGTAATCTGAATCCCGAATTTACTGAAAGCTTTGCGGATTCTGTCAACAACAGGGATGTCGTGAATTCTTCCTGCCAGAAATAAGTCTATGGAAGGAATGGAATATTTCTCTTTAAAAACCTTGTCGCATGCGCTGCAAAATGGTATGGATACATCATAAAGTGTGTCATCCACATCGAATAGTATAGCCAATATCCCCACCTCACTTTTTCTTTTGATTATTTTGCGGCATCCACCGGCCTGATCCGTCTGAAACAAAGCTTCCGTCACCGATGCCAAGCGCAGACTTTGCAAGCATATCTGCCTTGTCATTGTATTCATCATTGGAATGCCCTTTTACCTTTACAAACCGTACCTGAAGCCGATCCTTCACACTATCGTAGAAGGAACGGTAGGCTTTCGTTCCCTCTTTTTTTGCTGCCCACTCCCCGGTACACCATTTTGCGATTCCCTCATAGTCATAGTAAATGGCCAGTTTTTGATAACCGCTGTCCACAGCATACTGCATTGCCTTTTGAGCACCCTTGATCTCGCCGGCTACATTTCGCATAGCGGCTAACGCAGGATCTGCATATTTTTCGGCAAAATACAAGTCTCCCTCTTTTTTTCTGAGGACCATGCCATATGAAAATTCTTTTTTTCGATGGTCATAACTCCCGTCTACATAGGCTGTCAGTGTCTGACCGTCGATCTCTATATCCTGCCCGGCTGAAGAATTAAGAAATGCCTCAGCCTCAGCCAATGCAGGAAAGCTTTTAAACTGAGCACAAGGAAATCCGGAAACCTGTGCCTGACAATCCTTCCATGTGCGGTAAATTCCCGGGTTGCGTCCTTGTCTGACTGCATAAAATTTGTTTGCCACGATGTAAGTCCTCCATATTTTTTCCGCTTTTTATTATAACAGAAACAGGAAGTATCTGAAAGTACAGATACCCCCTGCCTGATTGCCGATATTTTAATGATAAAAGATGAAGTTTTAGTTATTCGACAAATTCACAGAAAAACTGTATGTAGCATTTGCTTTGGCAAGGACCTTCTGTTTTACAGAACAATCGTCGATCAGATAGGAAAATTCTTTCATGACATCCCATAAGTCCCTTGCCTCCTGACCGCTTAATTCGGTTGTACGGTCATTCAGTAATTTCCCTACTGCGGCTGCGGTCTGCCTCACATTTTCTGTGCTAAAATCATTTCCAAGCAACTCTAAAAAAACTTCAGACATATATTTCATATTTGCTCCTTTTATTATCTTAAAAGTAACACTGCTCATGCTTATAGAGTAAAGCAAAATTCTGAAAAAGTCTATTCTTTTCGACAGACATAAAATGAAAGAATCCGTCTCTATTCGACAGAATCTCCGTTCATACTTTTCTTAAAAGTGTCCAGCAAATCTGACAATATACGTTTTTGTTTGGGAGTCAAACTTTCTACTTTCAGGAGAAGTTTGTTTTCACTCTCAATTATTTCCGGATCAAATTGATCTTTTAATATTTCATTTGGTGCTGTTTTTAATGCCTAACATATTCTGATAAACAGAGGCAGACTTGGAAGCCTGATCCCTGATTCTATCTGCCTGATGTGTCCGGCATTTACATCACAAATTTCTGAAAGAGCTTCGGAAGTCAGCCCTCTTTCTTTCCGAATCTGGTTAATCCTCTTACCCAACAATCTGCGTTCCATGTTCATGGCTCCAATCGGTATTATTTTCTCTCTCTCATATCCTTTCACAGCCTTATCTTTAAGGTTTTAACATACATGTATTTCATTATATACAAAAGGTTTCCCGTTTCACTAGATGCGTAGACGTATGTATTATAATCTCTCAGCACACAAAACAGATGGATATGAACATGCTTCTTCTTTTATGTCGAATTTTGTCATCCATTTTCTGTTTACAAGATTCATAGAAAAGCCGTCTATCAAACGTGACAGGAACAGGATATCAAGATGAAAATAAATCTATGAGTCATCGGGAGCTCAGCTTTTGCAGCCATGACTGCAGAGCAGGACACTATTATGGAAATAATGGGGAAGGATATGTTAGATATACCGGCTTCATAAGAGGAAATCGGAACAATGAATGCGGAACTGAAAAGGAAAGATTATTCCTGCTGCTGATCTTTGGAAAAATTCATTGCAGCGGCAATCTCAGAAAATTTCCCGGTAATATAGCCATAATTTTCTCTTTTATGGGGAATTATGCACTGACTGCAGTCTTTCACGCCGTTTTTTAAATTAAAACTGCCGCCGCAGTTCTCCCCAAGCATATAGAGCGGACAGTAACAAAAAAGACAATTAAAGTTTTCAATATCATCTGTTTCATGGCATGGAAAATACTCACAGTCTCTGTGCCGGAAAAATTGATAGTTTTTTTTCTCTCTCTTCATAATTTACTTCCTGTCTGATGTTCTGAAACGAGGCGGACGAGACTTTCGGCCGATGCCTGCTCTGCAATATATACCTTCATTCCAACTTCTTCTGCCGCCCGGGCAGTCTGCTCTCCGATGCATGCTGCCTTCATTCCTTTGATGCACGTATCCGCCACTGCAGCCGCAAATCCCCGGACTGTGGAAGCGCTTGTAAAAACTGTCCAGTCGATCTCTCCCGATTCGATCATTTCTTTTACAGGGACCAGCTGCCAATTCTCATATTGAGTGTCATAGATTCCTATATCATCTGTCTGAATTCCGGGCTTTTTATGAAGAATCCGTATCATTTCCTGATTTCCCGAAGCTGCCCGCGGTATCAGGATGTGCTCCGTACCTGTAAGTCTGTCCGCGAGTGTCCCGGCAAGAGAAACTCCGTCATAATGTTCGGGTACCAGATCACAAAACAGGCCTCTCTCTTCCAATGCATTTTTTGTGCCTGCACCGATGGAGGCTATCCTGCAGGAACCAAGGCTCCTGATATCTTTCTTCTGATGTTTCATTTCCTCAAAGAAGATTCTGACTCCGTTGACGCTTGTGAACACGATCCAGTCATAAGAATTGATCTTCTCAAGAGCCATGGAAAGTTTCCTCTGGTCTCTTACCGGCTCTATACTGATAGAAGGCATTTCCAAGACTTCGGCCCCCTGATCTCTGAACATGGCAGCTGTCTTTTTGATAAGCTCCTTCGGGCGTGTGAGTAAAATGCGGCATCCCGCCAGAGGGAGGTCTTCATACCAGGCAAAATCTTTTGAAAATCTGCATACCTGTCCGACGACAATGACCGCAGGAGTCTTTATCCGGCTTTTGCACACGGCTTCCGGAAGTTCACGAAGCGGCGCAGCAACTCTTTTCTGTCCTGCCGTGGTTCCCCTGGAAAGCACGGCAGCCGGCATCTGAGGGTCCATTCCCGCAGAGATCAGGGAGTCTGCGATATCCGGAAGTGATGAAATTCCCATCAAAAACACCAGAGTACCTTTTGTTCTCACGAGAGCTTCAAAGTCGATATCATATTCTGACCCTGCTTTTTTGTGTCCGGTTATGATATGAACGGAAGAACTGAAATCCCTGTGAGTCACCGGGATACCGTTATATTCCGGCACCGCAATCGGTGAGGTGATGCCAGGAACGATTTCAAATGGAATCTGGTGTTCTTTTAACAGTTCCAGTTCTTCTCCTCCCCTGCCGAACAGGAAGGGGTCTCCTCCCTTCAGCCGCACGACAAAACGGCCTTTTTGAGCTTCTTTAAGAAGCAGCAGATTGATTTCTTCCTGAGGCATCGTGTGCTGTCCGGAACGTTTTCCGACATAAATGTAATCAGCTGTTTTGGGAAGTGCCGATAATATTTCGGTGCCGATCAGGCTGTCATAAATGATCACATCTGCCTTCTGCAGCACTTCCGCCGCTTTTATCGTCAAAAGGCTGATGGACCCGGGCCCTGCGCCCACCAGCCATACCTTTCCAGTCTTCATCGGTAATTTCTCCTTTTTATTTCCATCATAGCATATTGACAAGGTTCTAACAACTCGATAAAATGGGAGAAATTGAATGTTTACAGGTGCCTTTTATAAAGGAGAATAGGAAAGCGGGTGAGATTCCCGCACGGTCCCGCCGCTGTATAGGAAGAGCTGCATTTCAATCATGTCACTGGGAAACTGGGAAGGCGGAATGCGGCAGTGAGGCCTGAGTCAGAAGACCTGCCGTAAACATGCGATTTACACCGGTCTGCGAAAGACAGCCGTTGTAGAATATATCGTCGAAGGAGCCGCGTCCTTCTGCGCCTATATTCGATGCGCCAGCATACCTGGTGTTTTCGGTGCTGCAGTTTCTTACACCGAGACACAGCGAAGTGAATCGAAAGGAGCAAACATGAAAAACTATCAAAAAATCATTGTAACCGCTGCATTGGCGGCGGCTGTCATCTTTGGCTTCGGCCGCACAGCCAGCGCCATGCACATCATGGAGGGATATCTTCCTCCTCTGTTCTGTATCGCCTGGGGAGTTCTGAGCCTTCCGTTTTTAGCCGCAGGATTTTTTTCCATCAAAAAGACGGTCAGCAAAGACCGGCGGCTGATGACGATACTTGCTATGTCAGGAGCATTCATCTTCGTTATCTCTTCTTTAAAAATCCCCTCTGTCACAGGAAGCTGTTCCCACATGACCGGTACCGGACTTGGCGCCATTCTGTTCGGACCTCTGGCTGTAAGCATACTGGGCATCATCGTTCTGATCTTCCAGGCAGTCCTTTTAGCCCACGGCGGATTGACGACTCTTGGAGCCAACACTTTTTCTATGGCAGTCGCAGGGCCGTTTTTATCCTTCGCAGTGTATAAGATCTGCCAAAAATGCGGGCTGAACCGCCGAATCAGTGTATTTTTGGCCGCAATGCTTGGAGACATTTTTACATACTGTATTACCAGTGTTCAGCTGGCACTTGCATATCCTTCAGAACAGGGCGGCTTTTTGGCTTCTGCAGCAAAATTTCTCGGAGTCTTTGCTCCGACCCAGCTCCCTCTTGCCATCGTAGAAGGAATTCTGACCGTTGTGATCATTATCGCTCTTGAATCCTATGCCCGCCCGGAACTCAAGATTCTCAGCTTCATCAAGGAGGGACATGCATATGAAAAGTGATAAGAAAAAAGTAATCATCCTGCTTTTCGTGGCCGCCTTTATTGCTGTGGCCCCTCTGTTTGCCTTAAAAGGCGCCGAGTTCGGAGGCTCTGATGATGCGGGCAGTGTCATGATATCAAAGATTGAGGGAAAGGAATATCAGCCGTGGTTCACTCCTGTGCTGGAAACCTTTATTGACGGAGAACTTCCGGGTGAAGTGGAAAGCCTCTTGTTCTGTGTACAGACCGGGATTGGTGTCGGGATCATTGCCTATAACCTGGGACGTTTAAGGGAACGGAAGCGCCTCCTTGCTGCGGCAGAGGCGGCAAACGATGCTGATTGACCAATACTGTCACCGGTCCGGGCTCAGAAAAGTAAATGTCATGGAAAAGTTCTGCTTTTCCATGACAACGCTTCTGCTCTGTATCCTCAGCAGATCTTTTTCTGTTTCGACTCTGGTCATTCTAAGCCTTGGCTGGCTGACGGTAAAAAAAGGCGGCATCCCTGTCCGCCGGTATATAAAGCTGATGCGTCTTCCTGCGGTCTTCCTGCTCTTGAGCACGCTGGCGATCCTCTTTAATATTTCCAAAACTCCTCTGGATGCCTATGCAGTGCCGGCAGGTTCCTACTATATAACAGGAAGCTGGGAGTCGCTGATCTTCGGTTTCAGGCTGATACTCTCAGCTCTTTCTGCAGTATCCTGCTTATATTTTTTGTCTCTTTCCACCCCGGTGACTGACTTGATCGGCATTTTAAAGAAGCTGGGCTGCCCGGCTCTGCTCATAGAACTGTTTATGCTCATTTACCGGTTTATTTTTGTCTTATTGTCGGAGGCCACAGCCATCAGGATCTCCCAGGAGGCAAGGCTTTCCAACCGGAATTTCAAGACATCAGTCCATGCATTCGGAGGTATGGCTTCCGCCTTGTTCATGAAAGCAATGAAGCGTTCCGGCAGATTATTTGATGCCATGGAATCCAGATGCTATAACGGGAACATGCGGGTCCTTTTAGAGGACTATCCTCCAAAAAGGAAAGAAATTATTTACATCATAATGTTTGAACTTCTTCTGCTGTCTCTCATAATAGGAAGGAAAATTTACGGATGAAGATGGAATCTATTATAAAAGCCGATAATCTGTATTTTACTTATGACGGAGAGAATACTCCGGCGTTAAACGGGCTTTCCCTGGATATTCAAAAAGGCAAAAAAATCGCAGTCATGGGAGCCAACGGTTCCGGAAAATCTACTTTCTTTCTCTGTCTGAATGGGATTTTAAAGCCTCAAAAGGGAACTCTGTTTTTTTGTGGAACACCATATTCCTATGATAGGAAAAGTCTGTTAGAGCTGAGGCACAGGATTGGAATTGTATTTCAGGATCCCGATAACCAGCTGTTTTCGGCCAGTGTCCTGCAGGAAATCTCCTTCGGCATCTTGAATCTTGGAGCTGACAGCGAAACGGCTCTCAAAGAGACGGAAAAGATCATGGATGCTCTGGATATCACAGAGTTGAAAGACCGCCCTACCCATATCCTGAGCGGAGGGCAGAAAAAACAGGTTGCCATTGCTGACATCCTTGTCATGCATCCTGATATTGTAATCCTGGATGAGCCGGCTGCGGCTCTGGACCCTAAACATACGGCCCTGGTAAACGGAACCATAGATCAAATGACAGAAGCCGGATTGACTGTTCTGATCTCAACCCATGATCCGGACTATGCTTTCTCATGGGCGGACCAGATTATATTATTCCATCAGGGCAGAGTTCTGAAATCAGGATCTCCTATAGAAGTATTTTCTGATCAGGCAGCCCTTACCCTCACCAATCTGTCTCGGCCCGCCGTACTTTCTATGTATGGAAGTCTTTGCCGGAAAAAAATAATAAATACTGGAATTCCGATTCCCAAGAACCTTAAGGAGCTTGAACAAATAATTGAAGGAATCTGAAAAATATCTGTCTGCGGAGGAAATAGATGAAGAAAAAAGCGATTTTAGCTGTCAGTTTCGGGACAAGCTATGAAGATACACGAAAAAAAACGATCGAAGCGATCGAACATACACTGGAACATCATTTCCCGGATCACAAGATGTACCGGGCCTGGACCAGCCGTATGATCCTTAAAAAAATAAAGATAAGAGACGGCATCCATATTGATTCTGTGCCGGAAGCCATGGCGCACATGAAAGCCGACGGCATTACGGATGTGATCATCCAGCCCACCCATGTCATCAATGGTGTGGAAAATGACCGGATGAAAACAGACGCGCTTTCCTTCCGGGACTCTTTTCATTCTATTGTCTTCGGGGCACCTCTTCTCTCATCGGAATCCGACAATGAAGCGGTTGTAAATGCGGTGGCATCGGAATTTTCGTGGATCACTGACAAAGATGCCCTGGTTTTGATGGGACACGGAACTACTCACTATGCCAATACTGTCTATGCTGCACTTGACTACCGGTTCAAGGATATGGGGTTTAAAAATATATTTCTGGGTACAGTAGAAGCCTTCCCGAGCATGCAGTCCCTGATGCGTATGGTAAAAGAATACCAGCCGAAGAAAGTCATTCTTGCACCTTTTATGATCGTAGCCGGAGATCATGCAAGACATGATATGGCGGGAGACGACCCGGATTCCTGGTACTCTCAGTTTGTGTCGGCAGGATATCAAGTAGAATGTGTCATGAAAGGACTCGGAGAATATGACGGGGTCAGGGAGCTGTTTGCCGAACACGCGAAATCGTGTACCTAGATATTGACTTTCTCAGTCAATATGATATTATCTATAAAAATAGCATAAATGTTAATTACCGCCGGGTAACGTCTTATTTATTCCAGTAGGCCTTTGTTGGAATGAGTAAGGCGTTTTTTATTCCATAGGGAAGTCCTGCGGAGATGTACACAAATGCATAAGGAAGGTATATACCATATGAAAGAGATGTCATGTTTTAAAGTTTTTTTGAAGTATTCTTCGCTCAATGTACTGGGTATGCTGGGGCTGTCTTTTTATATTTTGGCAGATACTTTTTTTGTCTCCAGGGCATTAGGGGCAGATGGACTGACCGCCCTGAATCTTGCAATTCCGGTTTACAGCTTTATAAACGGCAGCGGATTAATGCTCGGAATCGGAGGAGGAACAAAATATTCAATTTTAAGAAGCCAGAAAAATAAAACCAAAGCGAATCAGGTATTTACAAATGCTGTGGTTTTGACGGGAATCGTTGCAGGTATCTTCTGCCTGCTTGGTATTTTCTGCTCCGGACCTATGGTCAGAATGTTGGGAGCCAACGAATCTGTGTTCCAAATGACAAAAACTTATTTACAGGTTATTCTGCTGTTTGCCCCAATGTTTATGGCAAATAATCTCTTGCTGTGTTTCGTAAGAAATGACGGAAATCCTCATTTAGCCATGGCAGCTATGATCTGCGGAAGTCTGTCTAATATTATTTTGGATTATATCTTTATATTTCCGCTCGGAATGGGACTGTTTGGGGCAGCGTTTGCCACCGGACTGGCACCGGTAATCAGCATTTTGATTCTGTCCCCTTATCTGATCAATAAAAGAAATCAGTTTCATTTAAAGAAATGCAGGCTTTCGGCAAATCTGCTGCTTGACATTTTTTCAAGCGGACTTCCGTCTTTGATCACGGAAGTTTCTTCCGGTATCGTGATCATTGTATTTAATATGATCCTGCTGCGCATAGCGGGGAACATCGGCGTCGCGGCCTATGGTGTCATCGCGAATCTGTCGCTGGTCGTCATGGCAGTCTATACAGGCATCGCACAGGGGATACAGCCCGTCTTAAGCAGCAATTACGGTGCCGGAAACCATAAAAATGTTACTGTGATTTTACGTTACGCCGTCACTGCGGTTATTGTTATCTCCGCCTGCGTTTATCTGTGTATATTTTTCGGTGCGGAACCGATTACCGGAGTCTTTAACAGCAGTCACAATAAAACACTTCAGGATATCGCAGCCGCAGGACTGAAAATATACTTTACCGCCTCTGTATTTGCAGGTTTCAACGTTGTGGCTGCCGTCTACTTTACTTCCACGGAATACCCGCGGCCGGCACACATCATATCAATTCTCCGGGGATTTGTCATCATCATTCCTATGGCTTTTTTGTTGTCTGCCCTGGGAGGCATCACTGGGGTTTGGGCGGCCTTTCCCACGACCGAGCTGCTTGTCAGTCTGATTGGAATGATCCTGCTTTTTCAATTTCATAAAGTAAAGAAAAAAGATTCTTGACATTAGGAATTCGTCTGTTATAATATGAATTGCTCGGAGGGCAAATCATTTGGATGATAGGCCGGACAAGGGTATAGATTGAATGATCAATCTGTTCCCTGTCCGGCTTTTTTACGTCTAAAATTATCATTTATTTTCAGGAGGATCACAATATGGATTTTTTAACAGGAAAAATCAGACCACTTTATTTTAAATATTTATCAGCTGCTTTCTGCAGTGCACTGATAACTTCCATCTATTCTGTTGTAGATATGGCCGTGGTAGGACAATATCAAGGCCCGGAAGGTACAGCTGCTCTTGCCGTAGTTGCCCCAATATGGAATATCATTTACAGCCTGGGACTGCTTATGGGGATTGGAGGGTCGGTAATCTTCAGTACCTTAAAAGGACGAACAGATCTTAAATCACGTGACGAAAATGAATATTTTTCTGCTT
The DNA here is from genome assembly GCF_014467075.1 of Anaerostipes caccae L1-92. Lineage (NCBI taxonomy): Bacteria > Bacillati > Bacillota > Clostridia > Lachnospirales > Lachnospiraceae > Anaerostipes > Anaerostipes caccae. The sequence goes on along the minus strand of NZ_AP023027.1, from coordinate 1,779,571 downwards.
CCGTCATTGGTTCCGTTTTTTTAGCTGTAGCTGCATGGATCATTCTAATCTTTTTCGGCAAAGAATTGTTGGTCTTCTTCGGAGCAAAAGGCAGCTTTTTAGCGCTGGCAGAAACCTATATCATACCAGTTAAATTCGTACTGCCCTGCTTCTTACTCACACAAATGCTGGCAGCTTTTTTAAGAAATGATCAAGCTCCGCTCCTGGCAGCCATTGGTGTATTATCCGGCGGACTCATTAATGTATTTGGAGACTACATTTTTGTCTTCGCCTTTGACATGGGAATCTTTGGAGCCGGATTGGCCACAGCGATTGGTTCTGTCATATCATGTGCTGTAATGCTGTCTCATTTTTTCACAAAAAGAAATACATTAACTTTTGTAAAGCCCGAACGCTTGCTCCATAAGCTAAAAGAAATCAGTGTGGTTGGGTTCTCAACATTTTTTGTTGATATTGCCATGGGTATTATGACAATCCTGTTTAACAGACAGATCATCAAATACTTAGGGGTAAACGCCTTATCCGTCTACGGGGTTATCGTTACCTTAAGTACATTTGTACAATGCTGTGCATACAGTGTCGGACAAGCTTCCCAGCCTATTATTTCTGTCAACTTTGGGGCAGCACAGGGACATCGGATAAAAGAAACGTTAAAATATGCTTTGTACACAGTTATATTTTTGGGAGTTTTCTGGACCCTGTTAATGCTGCTTTTTCCAAATACATTTATTAAAATATTCATGACACCTGCCGGAGGAATATTAAAAATTGCACCTGATATTATGAGGTGTTACGGGCTTTCTTTCCTGCTTCTCCCTTTTAATATTTTCTCAACGTACTATTTTCAGGCGTTATTGAAACCAAGAGCCTCTTTTATTGTCTCAGTAGCCAGAGGACTTTTTATCAGCGGAGGTTTCATTATGATACTTCCTTTCATAAACGCTGATTACCTTTGGTTTACAATGCCTCTGACCGAATCCATCGTTGCAGTGTTTGCCATAGCTGCAATGATGCATTTCAATAAAAATTTATCTGTAAAAGGGCGATAACATCTTACCCTAAGTACTTAAAAAACCCCGGTATAGCTTTCCCTTGCTATACCGGGGTTTTCAGATAACTTCTCCAACAGATATCTTCGTCATTTCAGCCGTTTTTTCAGACCTCTGATATCTCCGGACTGAATATACGGGATTATCTCGGAAATTTGCTCTGCGGGCCAGTCCCACCATCTGAGTTCCTGAAGGAATGCAGTATCTTCTTTAGAAAACCGCCTTCGTATCGGCCTTGCAGGAATCCCGCCGACAATCGTATAGGGCGGTACGTCTTTTGTCACGACTGCGCGGGTGCCGATTACTGCACCGTCACCGATCGTCACACCCGCCATGATAACGGCTTCAAAGCCGATCCATACATCATTGCCCACGACGACATCTCCCCTGTTGTCCCAGGACTGTTCCGGCGTAATGCCGTGTCCCCACTCTTCACCGAACAGCGGAAACGTATAGCCGGACAGAGAAGACAGAGTATGATTCGCACAGTTCATCAAAAATTTTGCTCCGCACGCGATGGAACAAAATTTTCCGATATACACTTTGTCGTGATTGATCGGATAATGATACAGCACATTATGTTTCTGAAAATCTCTCGGATCATGGACAAAATCGTTGTAAATTGTAAAATCACCGACTTCTATATTCGGACAGTCAATCACATTTTTTAAATAAATTGTCTGGCTGTCGCCGGTTCTTGGATAAATTTTTTTCGTATCTGGAATCGTCATAACACTTCTCCTATCTTTGCTTCGTGTTTTCCCTAGACCATTCCAGTGACTGCAATACACAATTTCATAGAAAGTCACCCCTTTCCAGCCTATTATATCACAGATTTTATTCTTTTGCCTTTAATGCCTCCACCATGTTGATGCCGGGAATTTTTCTGGATACAATGCGGCTGATCATCCATGAGAGCACCAAGGTTCCTGCGGCGCTAAACAGCCATGAAGTCCATCGGATAAAGACCGGGATATCCATCGATTCCTGAACGGTGGAGAGCAGATAACAAAGCATTCCATATCCAGCCGGCAGTCCCAGGAGAATTCCGGCCGCGCATACCCACACGTTCTGCTGGATCATAACAGTCCTGATCCGATGGTCGGGAAAGCCAAGAACCTTCAGTGTTGCAAATTCTCTGTATCGTTCCATATATGACAAAACACCCAAATTGTAAAGCATGACACTTCCTAAAAGCACAGCACCAAAAACCAGAATTCCTATGATCATAACCATTCCTTCCATCATCACATCCATGTTTTTTGTCAGGTCAGCCTGAAGCGAGATGGTACACTGACCCTCATAGTTTCCAAAACCATTCTCCGGTATCTTTCCAATGACGGCTGTGGGCCTGAACTTAAGTCCTCTGTCCAGATAATCTCGTCTCATCATCGTGATTCCCTGAGAGACCGGTGTCCGGATCACTGCCTGTACTTTAGAACAGATTTTTTTATCCTGTCCGGCAGCCTTCCAGGCAACCGTATCCCCCTTTTTGATCCCAAAGCGGTCTGCCGTCTTTTTAGAAACTGCAATTCCGTTCTGAAGATCGGTAAATTGGCTGAGACTCTCTGCAAGCTTTAAATAGCTGGCCGACTCCTGTACCGTCATGCTCACTTCATGTTCATTTCCGTTCCTTATGAGAAGCGCCGTGCCTTCCTGAAGATACTCTCCATCGGTTCTTCGCAGCAATTCCTCCCGGCCTCTTTCATCAGGCAAATCTGTAATCTTGCATTCATATGACTGCTGCTTATGAAACGTCCAGTCAGAGAGGCTGACAAAGGTATCGTATAAAGAAAATGCGCAGAACAGAAGCGCTGTACACCCTAAAATTCCACAGAGAGTCATAAAACTTCTCAGCCGGTTTCTTCCAATATCCCTGAGATTCCATCGGCTGGAAAAGGAAAGACACCTCGGTATTTTCATGCAGTTTCTTATGCGGTACTTTGGCTGCGTTTCTTCTCTGAGGCTTTCTGCCGCTGTTCCTTTCAAATAGGTCCTGCAGACAGAAAAACTGATAAAAAGACAGATCAAAACGCACCCTGCCGGCAAAACCGCATAAACTGCCGGAAGGCTTCCTCCCCATTCAGGAAGATGATACATATTTTTTAAAAACCGGTAGATCAGATCCGGCAGCACCCGATAACCTAATATATATCCGAGTCCTGTTCCCAAAACACAGATCAGCGCAGTATGGGATAGATAATGGACCGTCAGTTTCTCTTTGGTAAAGCCCAGCGCTTTCAAAATCCCGATCTGTGTCCTTTGATTTTTCAGCATCCGGTGCATAGTCGTAGATGTGATCATCAAAGCGATAAAAAGAAAGGCCATGGAAAATACCGTTCCGATAGACTGGTGCTGCTTGATCTCATCGGTAATCATAGAGACAGCCGGATGGTCTTTCGCATAAACGGTCGTGATTTGCCTGTTTTTATAAATGATTCCCGCGATATTTTCCCTGCGGGCTGATTTTGAAGTCCTTATTACAATCTGATTATAGGCAGGCAGTCCCGCCGCCGGAACCAGTTTCGGACTGATCCATGCAAATCCATTATTTTTATGGTCCGGAACCATAGAGTCTTTTCCGGCCCCGTATATATATTCCGGACTGGAGACCAGCCCGAGGATTTTCCCCTTTATTGTAATACCTTTTTGAACAAATGTTATGGTATCACCGGTGCGAAATCCATTTTTCTTGGCAAATAAGTCATCCAGCCAGACACCTCTTCGTCTGCTGTCAAAACCCTGTCCGTCTCTTATAAGAAGTCTGGATATTTGATTGCTGTCGGCGGCATAACAGTCAATGGCTGTCTTTTCCCTGCCTTTTAGACTCATTGGGATGAAAAGTCTTCCTTCTGCCTGTTCTATTTTTTTGTCCTTTTTCAGACGTTTTATATCTTGTTTTGTAAAGGAGTCTCCGTACAGCCATTGGTCAGCGAGCTTCTGATTATTTATGTAAGCATCGAAGCGGCTTAAAAGCCCGCTCCATTCCCCGGTAATACCTGAGAACAGAAAGCAGCCAAAAAACATCATGAGAAAGATAGCCAGAAACTGTACTTTGTTTTTTCTGATGTCGCGAAATGTTTTTTTTATCAGCATTACCACTCCACCTCGCTTATTCTGAGGGGTGCTGTATTGATCTCCACACCTGTGATCTCCCCATTCCTGACCCGGATGACCTTATCTGCCGCTTTCGCTATATTGGCATTGTGCGTGACAATGAGCACTGTTTTCTTATCTTTTCTGCATAAGTTCCAGAGCTGTTCCAGTATCATGCATCCTGTCTCACTGTCCAATGCTCCGGTCGGTTCATCACAGAGCAGAATATCGGGGTTTTTGGCAATGGCTCTGGCGATGGATACCCGCTGCTGCTCTCCGCCGGAAAGCTGATCCGGGAACTTCTCTTCATGTCCGGAAAGTCCCACTTTTTTCAGAACTTCTGCTGCCGGAAGTGCTTCTCGTTTTAATTCTCTCATCAGATCCACATTTTCTTTTACAGTTAACGTGGGAATTAAATTATAAAATTGAAATACAAACCCAACTTTTCCGGCTCTGTAAAAAGACAGTTCTTTTTCAGTCAGACCTGTGATCTCCTGACCGGCCACTTCTGCAGTTCCGCTGTCCGCCCGGTCTATTCCTCCCAGAATATTTAAAAGCGTGGATTTACCGGCGCCGCTGGGCCCTAAGATTGCAGTGAATTCTCCCGGTTCGACAGAAAAAGATACATCTTTCAGCGCATAGATATCGCGATCCCCGGTATGGTAAATCCTGCTGATATGATTCAGTTCTACAATCTTCATGGCTTCTCCTCCTGGTTCATGACAAGTCCCGCACAGAGCATCCGGAAAACCTGAATGAATTCTTTCTGTGCTTCCTCTGAATTTGGATGTTCCAAAAGAGCATGGCGGATACAGGATATAAACATTTCAGCGATAATATCCACATAGGGAGAATCACTGTCATCAAGGCCTAAATGCCATGCCATGTGTTCTTTGAACTGCTGTATAAATGACTTCTTTAATTCTAAAAAACGAGTGGTTTTAAGATCCAATAATATAAGCAGCCGCTGATCCATCAAATACTGTATCTCTGATCCCTGGACTAATGACACGACATCATCCATCTGACCAAAAATTTCTTTGACTTCTTTTAAGGAATATACCTTTTGTTCTTTTTCAAAGTGCTGTTCTATAAGTTTATTAAGCCCCTCTACCGGCTCCTTCAGCAATTCTTCCAGTATTGCTTCTTTGTTATCAAAATAGTGATAGATATTTCCAATGGTTGTGTTTGCTTTTTTTGCGATGACTCTCAGAGAGGAACCTTCGTAGCCGTGAATCAGAAACTCCTGTTGGGCCGCATTTAAAATGGTTGTTCTGATCTCTTCTTTCTTTATCTGCATATCCTTACCTCCTGGGATCATCATAACTGCTTCTTATGTACCTTACAATACAATGGCAAATATAAAAATCAAAACATGACGAGCGATCATTATTCAAAACAAAAAGACACCCTGTATATAATACAAAGCGCCTTTTGTCCTGACTTTAATCCAGCATCTTATTCAGTTTTTTATCAAAACTTACTATCGTATCTCCTAATACTCTGTGCCGTGAAATCAATATACAGTCCACAAAATCAAGAGATGTATCAACCAATATAGTCAGTGCCTCACAGATTATTTCTCGATCTTCGATTAATACTTCGTCAAAAAAATCTATGAGTGTACTCCCAATTTCATTCCGTTCTATCTTGTATACGCCCGACAAAACATAAACTACTTCCGCAACGACTTCCGGCAGAGTAAAGGCCCCTTTTCAATGATCTGTCTGGCTTCTTCTGACATCTGCGGATGATCTCCCAAAAGATATCTTAAAATGACATTTGCGTCAATCAGTTTTCTCATGCTTTTCGATCATCGCCCTTTCGTATGAACCTTCCTCTTTTGCTGTCAGTTCAGAATCAGCATATCTTGAAAGCCGTCTGTACGTATTCCCTCGATTCGCAGTCATGACAAATGGCATCCCGTTTTCATTTACACTTTGCTGTGCGAAAATACGTACTGCCTCCGCAAAAGAGGTACCCATCTCCTTGTAAAGAGTCTCCGCTTTTTCCTTCAAATCCGCATCCATACGAACCTGTAATGTTGCCTCCTTCGCCATAATATCGCCTCCTGTTTTTGTAATACAATCGTAATAGAATCATAATTCTATGTCAATAGTATTAAATGATTATCTATATATCCTCAGCCAGCTGTCTCACGCCATACTTATTGGTTCTTCTGGAAATCAGATAGGAAAAACCGATCAGAAATCCAACGATGATAAATACAGGCGGCAGTACACTGGACCCTGTGATTTCCGCATGAAATTTTGAGATCCCAAGACTGCCGAACATGACACCAAACATCCGGTTTGTAAACAGCCCGACAAAAAGAAGTCCAAACACAGTTCCAAGAATTCCGATAATGCCAAAGGAAAAGGCAAACTGCAGACGCAGGTTCTTTAGAGAATATCCCATACTTCTCTGAACGGCAAACACTCTCCTCTGTTTTTTAAGAGTGTCATAGATAAAAGGAACATCTGTTCCTTTTCTGGCAAAGTCGGTCCTGCCATTCAATAATTTGATTCTGGATGTGAAATCCTTTCCGGTAGCATGATTCGTCTACAAACTTACCATCGTGCTCTGATAGTTTACAGCTTTCGTTGTCGCTGAAAGCTTCTCATAGGTCTCCCGGTCTAAAAACAGCTGTTTAAATCCGGTCATTGTGCTCCCGAGAAACGGATCTTCAAAAAAACCTGCGATCCGGTATTTTGACATCTGCCCGAACAGTTTAAGAGTCACAGTATCTCCCGTCTCTAAGTGATTGGAAACTTTTAAGGTAATGGGGAGATATATTGATGACTTCCGGCAAATGCATCCTGGCGGCCGCTTCATTTTACTGTTCCTGGCTCTGCCATAAAACTGATCAATGATGATATCAAAAAAACAAAGAGGCTTTAGGACAGAGTAACCATAAGTTCTTCGCATCAGCGCCAGGACTCGGGAATACATCTCCGCCAGATCTCTGTCATCTTCTACGATAAATATTTCTGACTGCTGCATATAAACTCCTCCTAATTCATTTCAATCAGTCTCTATTTTGCAGCCTCTTTTAAAGCTTCCCGCAATTCTTTATCACATGCATAAATATACAATCCATTCACTCCCCGAGTCATCAAAACCCGCACTTCATGCTGAATCAAAGTTTCACCAAATTCCTTCTTTGTACCATTCGATAATGTACGTTTTCTGGTGGCCTTTAAATTATGACTTTCATTTGGATCAAAAATAATCTCTCCATTGCGGTACTTCACAGACGGGCCAAGAATGACACCTGCATAATTCAAGTCAAATCCCTGGATTGTAAATGTAGATCCGATTTCATCTATTGTCTGAGACTGCTCTGCCCAGGCAAGTGATCTGTTTTTTCTTTTCTCTTTTTTCCCTAATTCCTTATTCAGCTCACGGTTCCATGGTTTTTTCCATTCTCCGATTATGACTTCCCAATATTTTTGCATCCTCTTTTCTACTGATGAGTTCTGGCTATATTCCCAATCATAAGTCGCTATCATCCGGGAAAGCTTGTGTTCTTCTTTTGCTGATTTCTCTTTAATCGCTGTTTCAAGTTCTGCCGGCTGTTCAAAAACTTTTATCTCATATCCGGTGGTATCCGTTGGAATTTTTGATATTCTTTTCTCCTTTGTAAAACCATCGATCCAAGAAATCGTTTCATCCGATGCGGTAATCCTCATCTGCTTTGTCAGCTTAAAATGATTTCCATTTTCGTCGGCACTCTTTCTGTAATCATTTAAAATTTCTGCCTCCCAATATTGCTCTGTTGTTAAGATCTGATTTTCATCAAACATAACGATGGTGACTTTTGCTCTCTCGATAATGTCCTTGAGCTGGTTCTTTCCCTGGTAAGATTGCTTCCCTTGTGTCAACAGTAAATGAGCCTCATCAATAAATGCTACATCTATGGGCTGATCAATTGAATGATGATTAATAAACGGAGTTGGTTTGCTTACAACTTTTCCATATTTATTTTTTAAACCTAATTTTTCTGCTATTTGCTCGTATACTGTAATCTGCTCTTCATGATTCACCAGCAGACAACATTGAAAATTCTCTATTTTCTGCTCTTCTGCCTTCAAATACATCTCATAAAAAGTGCTGCTGTTTAAAACAGTCTTCCCTGTTCCGGCTTCTCCATCAATGAAAATAAGCTGTCCTCTTTTATTTTGATCATTTAATGCTGAAAAAACTTTTTCTATAATCCTGTCTCTGATATCTTCCTGTTCCTGTGTCAGCTTATGCAGAGGAGAAGCTTTAAACAGCGCCGAATCTTTAATAACACTTTCATTTGGAAACAAATCCGGATCTGTTTTTCTCAGCTTATACCAGATCCTTTGAAAAATATGATTCATTTCAAAATCAGGAAAATATCTATTCTGCGGATTTGTCCTTTTGTTATGTATTCTTTTGACAGCATCGATTCCCATCATATACATCATTAAACGATTTTCAATATCCAGAGTCAAAGATTTATTGAAATGCTCATGGCCAATGATATACAAATCTGGCGATTTTGTTCTCAGATGAGACCTCCAGTTTTGTTTGTCCCCGGATTGATCAAAATGCTGTTTTGTTCTCTGAACAACATTGTTTGTCTCTCCAACATAAACCTCGTAGCTTTCACCTTTTTTCCAGTTATGAATATAAACGATTGGGTAGTCAAGCAATATAATTCTTTCTGAATGTTTATTTTCTAAGTGTTTTTGAAAATCCTGCAGACTTTGTATGTTATCCTTTATTTTATATATAATAGGCTCCAAGTTTTCTCCTCTGTAAATGTTTAAAAACATTTACTTTTCCTTTCGTATTGACTGTAAAAATTATATCATGCAGGCTGTAAAACAACAATCGCACTTTTACTTTCCTCATCCTCAGTGTTAAAATAAAATCATAATGAAATAAAAATTTTTATAAATAAAGGAGGCACTATGGAATCAGCAATTACACGTGATAAGGCTTTTGAGCTTTTGAAACAATATAACAAAGAACCTTTTCACATCCAGCATGCACTGACAGTGGAAGGTGTCATGAAATGGTATGCAAACGAACTAGGCTTCGGACAGGAAGAAGACTACTGGGGCATCACAGGACTTCTTCATGATATTGACTTTGAACTTTATCCGGAAAAACACTGCCAAAAAGCACCGGAGCTCCTGCGGGCAGGAGGTATTGGAGAAGATATGATCCGCTCTGTCTGTTCCCACGGCTATGGGATCTGTTCCGATGTCCGGCCTGAACATGAAATGGAAAAAGTCCTGTTTGCGGCCGACGAACTGACCGGTCTGATCGGTGCTGCTGCATTAATGCGTCCTTCTAAAAGCGTACAGGATATGAAACTATCCAGTGTCCGCAAAAAGTTTAAAGATAAAAAGTTTGCGGCAGGATGTTCCCGGGATATAATTTCACAAGGAGCTGAGAACCTCGGCTGGGAGCTGAATGAACTACTTGAAAAAACGATTCTTGCCATGCGTTCCTGCGAAGATCAGATCCGGCAGGAAATGCAAAAATATGAACAGTAGGAGGTAATCCACCATGTGTATTAACAAAAAAAGACAAGCAGATGTTACCCTACATGCAGAGCCGAACAAAAAAAGTGCCGACTGCATGGAGTAAACAGGCACTTTTGATATGCGGCTTTGCATCCAAGAACAACGATGTTTAAGGAAACGAGGCCAAATATGAAATATAAAAATGCATCTTCCCTTCTTCCTGCGGCCCTTGTGGAACAACTTCAGGACTACCTGCAGGGAGAATATTTATATATTCCTAAAAAAGAAGATCAGCATAAAAGCTGGGGTGACCAGACCGGAAGCCGGCTCAGGATCAGCAAACGCAATGCCTGTATCCGGAGAGATTTTCAGCTTGGGAAGTCAATAGAAAATCTGTCAGAGACATATTTTCTATCTGTACACACTATCAGGAAGATTATATACAGCAAATAAAATATCTGGAAAAAGTGCGGTTTATAGATTGGAAACCGCACTTTTGTTTTGCGCATGAAACTTTCTGAATCCATAAGTATAAAATGATTCTGTATCAATTCGTATATTGAGGGAAACTTATCTCTCTGATATTCTTTGATGCAGGAGGTGTTACTTATGAAACAAAATAGAAAGACTGCATCATTTGGATTTGCACAAACGGATATTGCCCCGAGCATATCCGTAGAAATGGTTGGATTTTCAAGAACAAACAATAAATCAAGGGGTGTTCTTCATCCATTGAAAGCACAAGTCCTGATATTCAGGACCGCAGATAAAACAATATGTCTGACAGCCATCGACAGTCTGGGATTTACCGTAAAATTAACGTCTCAATTAAGGAAGCAGATATCAAATGTACTGAATGTTCCCGTTGACAACATCATGATCTGCTTTTCCCATACTCACTCTGCTCCGAATGCTGCAGCAGAAAGTGCCTATTTTACCTTCGTGTGTGACCATATATGTTCTGCCCTGAAAACGGCCCTGAAAAATATGAAACCATTCTATGCCGGATGGGGTATTGCAGAACATGACATTGGAGTCAATCGGAGATCCGGAAAAGTTTTAAGAGATCCCCGTCTGGGAGTTTTAAAGCTTTCCAAGCCCGATGGCAGTCCGGCACTGCTCCTGCTTCGGGTATCCGCCCATGCAAATGTCCTTACAAGTGACAACTATAAAATTTCTTCCGATTATTTCGGCGTAACCAGGCAAAAACTTTCCGATTCATTTGGATGTCCGGTTATGATGATTCAGGGGGCATCCGGAGATCTCCGCCCCAGATTCCAACAGGAAAATGCAGAGTTTATGGAGGTTTATGGTGTAGACGCCTTAGAAAAACCATATACTGCCGAAGAAAAAGAAAAATATTTCAGACAGAGCACAGAATCCTTAAACAAAATGGCAGAATCCATATTTCAGTCTGTTGCTTCCATCTTTACTGCTTTAAAAACAATACCGATATACCGTCTTTCTATGTGTTCTGTAAGACACAGTTTCACAGCCGATGTTCCGCCTTTGAACCGGGCTGCTGAAATCGCGGCTGAAGCAAAGGAAAAGGCCAGGATTGACGGAACAGGATGGCTGCAGGAGGTCCGCAGGCTGCACCATGAACACATCCCTGCTCAGACAGCAGACATTGAATTTCAATATTTTTTATTGAATGAAGGATGTCTCTGCGGTGTTCCCAATGAAATCATGTGCGAAATATCTCTGGATGCGTGGCATCGGTCAAAGGATTCCCTTCTTTTCCTAAACGGCTATACCAATGGGATTGACAGTTACCTTCCCACAGCTGAGGAATATGATGAGGGCGGTTATGAAGTCCTCTGGTCTAATCTGATCTATTATCCTTATCACGGAAGGGTCATGCCGCTGAACCGGGAATCTGCCCGCCGGATGGCATCCTTTGTACTGGCTGACCGAAAGAATCTTCTGGCGGATTAGTCTGCCCCTATTCTTTTTTCTGCCTGATGTGAAGTCTTCCAGGCTTTGTCATGATTGTTTTCCATGACAGGGTGTAATCTCAGCTGATACTGCCCGCCGTGCTGACGGACCGTCCGGCTCAGTTCCCCGTAAACCAGTTCCCGTTTCTTCTGCTGGGAAACAGGAATACTGATGTCCGCCGTTATGAGAATGTTTGCCCCAGATTTGATCAAATAAAAATGATGGATGTTTAATAATCGATGGATTTCTTTCGCTTTCTCTTTTAAATCTTTTTTTATTTCCTGTATCTCAGGAGACTCTTCTGCCATTATATCCGCCTGGACCGTACAGCTGCATCCAAACTTCTGCTCTATTTCTATAGAAAGCTCTGAGGCCCGGGCGCAGACAGTATTTTCTGTTCCAAGAACCTTTGCCGAGACCACATAATGGTTGAGCCCGTAGTCATGAATCATTAATTCATAACAACTCTTGATGCCTTTCTTTTGCATTATCATCTCTTCTATCTTTTCTGCTATGGAACTATCGGCCTGCATACCGATTACTTTCTGTACAATGTCTGAAAAACTTTTGACTCCATTGAATATAATCAGTGCCGCCACTCCGACCCCGCACCATCCATCTATTTTTCAGGAAGTAAATTCTGCGGCGAGTGCTGAAACCAGTACTGCGGATGTAGCGAGTGCATCGGCCAGTGAATCATTTGAAACAGCTTTTAATGTCTCTGACTGCCGCCGCTCTCCTGCCCGCTTTTGTATAAAATGCATCCATATTTTAATAAATACAGACAGGAGCAGCACAATAAATACAGAACCCGGATACTGGGACTGCTGTCCTTGATATACGGCGGACCCAGAGGATTTGAGCAGTTCTAATCCTATCGTGATTACCGATGCAGAGGTCAGCATGCCAAGGATCCATTCCAGTCTCCCGTGTCCAAACGGATGATGTCTTCCAGCGCCGCATCCTGCCGCCCAGAGCCCAAGCATCGTGACAGCCGATGTCCCCGCATCTGTCAGGCTGTTCCATCCGTCTGCGGTTATCGTTACAGAATGGCTGACAGCGCCGGCTCCAAATTTCACCGCACACAGCAATAAGTTTAATGCAATTCCCAGCACGGTAAGTCCGAAAATACCGATCCCTTTCTTTTCCCCTTTCATATATTTTCCTCCTTCATCTGTTCCATAGACCGGCTGCCGTTTTGGATTCCCAATATTTCATTCATCTTCCATGCAAACCACAGAGTCATCAGTGCCGAACAGATATCCGCCGCCGGCTGAGCCCACACAATCCCTGAAAGTCCGAAGAGTTTTGGAAGGATTAAAATACACGGAAAGAAAAAGATCCCCTGCCTTCCTAAACTCAGAATACTTCCGGCACCGCTTCTCCCTGCCGACAGATATAGGGAGGCATAAACCATCTGAAACCCAAAAGTAAGAAACATCAGCGCATTCAGCCTCAGTGCTTTTCCTCCAAGGGCCAGCATCTGAGGGTCAGTTCCAAACAGCCCGATTACCTCTCCGGAATACAGAATACATAGAAATGACATGAGAATACAAAAGGCAGTAGACCATAAACTGCACAGCTTTACCGCCTTCCTGAGCCGTTCATACTGCCCTGCACCAAAGTTAAAACCTGCAAACGGCTGAAATCCCTTCATAAAGCCAAAGACGATATAGATACCGACCGTCATGACCCGGCTGACGGCACCCATTGCTGCGACTGCATAATCCCCGTACTCTTTTGCCGCCGTATTTGTAAGGCCCAGTGCAGCACTGGCAAACAGCTGAAAGGTCAGGACAGGAATTCCTATTTTTAAAATTTCCTTATAAACAGCACCTTTTATTGTAATTTTACGGATGGACGGTTTCAGCACACCCTTTTGTTTTCTCAGGTAATACACATACATCAATGAATTGACACAAAGAGAAATAACCGTAGCTGCGGCGGCTCCGCGGATTCCCATATGCAGTCCGTATATCAGAATCGGATCCAGGATCAGGTTCGTCACACTTCCGGCCATCATAGCCGCCATTGTAAATCGCGTTGATCCCTGAGCCGTCAGAAGGTTATTCATGGTCACATTAAATACATTGAGTATAGAACCGGAAACATAAATTACAGAATATTCTCTGGCATAGGGTAAGATCGTTTCTGTAGCTCCAAGTGCCGACAATACTGGTGTCAAAAAGCACAGGATCAGGCCAATAACTGCCGCTCCTGTCAATAGTCCGGAAAATAAAGCCGTTGAGGCTGTCTGGTCAGCCAGAGTGTACTCCTTCTCCCCGAGCAGCCGGGAAATATAGGAGGACGCCCCTGCACCGAACATCATCCCCAGTCCGATGACCAGCTGGACAACAGGGAAAACCACAGAGACTGCGCCCATTTGGCTGGTTCCCAATCCTCCCACAAAATAAGCGTCCACGGCATTATACAGAGCTGAGATCAGCATACCGATCATCGTGGGGATACCTAGTTTCATCAGCGCCTTTGACACTTTTTCTTCTCCTAAAAGAAAGTTCGTTTTCGTTGTTTGTTCCATTTTTCTTACCTCCAAAAGTATTTTTTATCTGAACGGATCACTTTTCCGTACAAATCAGAAGAATTATAATATTGAATATATATTCAATATTGTTCAATAAAAAAGGGAACCGGCTCAAAAACCGATTCCCTGCAAATACATCTTCGATATTTTATTTAGTAATTCCATAGCCCATTCCTCGCTTTCATAATGGTATGCAATTTGAAGCAGCGCATCTACAAAATTGTTGGCTACAATATGCACAAACACCGGATCATGGTTTTTTAACATGTCTTTGTGTGAATTCAGATGATGCTCAATTTCACTGACTAAGCGCTCTTTTTCATCCTCATATTTGGTCTTTGTGCTCTTATCCATCATAATAATCAATTCCCTGCGGTGTCTGAAAAGAGTCCGGATACAGTTCTCTTCCATTTGGCTCAGATACTTATAGTCTTGATAGTCCGGAGAGCCGCCATGTTTCATGACCCGTTTCCAGTCAAAACAAACCGGCCTTAAAACTTCATCAAACAAAGCCTCTTTATTTTTATAATAGGAATAGATCAGTCCGGCGGGAATCCCTGCCCTGCCGGCAATGTCCCGTATCGTTGTGCGGACATATCCATGGGTAAAAAACTCTTCCAGTGCAGAATCAAGAATACACTGACGTATTTCATCTTTTAAGACTTGTGCCATAGCGCCTCCTAATATTGAACTTTAATTCAATATTATAAGAAAGCCGGGATTTTGTCAACTATTGTTTCATCTTTGCTACAAATTTCATCTTGATGACTGACGGCAGCAGACAAAGCAGTTTGTTTCTCCATCCGGGAATGAAAATACTCTTATTTTTCATCAGGCTGTGATATGCATGCCGGGCCACATTCTCCGGATTCATGGCACCCTTTGGAATTTTGGCTCCCTCTCTTTGAAAGAAACCTGTCTTTGTAGCACCGGGACATAATGTGCAAACCTGTATTCCATGTTTTGGCCTCATATCTTACTGCACGGCTGTAACTTAAAACAAAAGCTTTGCTCGCAAAAAAGCTGGAAGTATAAGGACCCGGCTGAAATGCCCCTGTGGAAGAAACGTTGAGCACCTTTCCGCTTCCCTTCTGATACCGGTCTTTAAGAAACAGCTTCGTAAGTTCTGCAAGCGTCATCATATTTAAGATCAGCATATTACGGTCTTCTTCTATACCAATGTTTTGTGTTTCTCCTTTCAATCCGTATCCTGCGTTATTGACGAGAACAGAAATTTCAGAATGACCTCCTGTTATTTCTTTGTAAAGTTCCTCTGCAGCCCCAAACTTAGACAAATCCTTTTTGTATGTTTCTACTTCTGTGTGAAATTCTTCTGACAAACTGTTTTTTACCATAGACAATTTCTCACTGTTTGAAGCTGCGATTAGAATTCCAAAACCATTTTGGGCAAAAACTCTCGCAAGTTCATATCCAATACCGCTGGTTCCGCCTGTGATTAATACATATTCCATAAAAATCTCCTTACTTACATGCATTGTAATCAAAAGGAGCATATCTGTCATTCACATAGGTGAATCCATCTGTTTTTTTATACGGCACAAGGAGCCCGGGCGGATTCCCAAATAAGATGCCAGATGCTTTTGGCTGAGACGGCCAGCCAGTTTGGATTCTTCCAAAAGAAAATCTATATATCGTTCAGAGGCGCTTAGGGTCAGCAGGCCCCTTTCCCGTCTTTCTGCTTTCTTCAAGGCACGCTGGGTAAACTCATTGATGACTTTAAGAATCGTTTCATCTTCATTTCTGTTAGCATTGAGAAAGGAATAAGGTATCTTTACGCAAATACACGTTTCTAATGTCTCGATTGTGAAAGTCGCTTTTCCTGATTTTCTGAGTCTTTCTGTACAGGCAAACTCCCCTTCTGCCGCAAAGCATTTTGACATATCATTCCCTTCTGAGTCTATATAATATCCCCTCATGAGACCTTCAGCGATAAAGTAAATGAAACCAGGTTCCTCTCCCTGGTAAAGGACAGTGCAGCCCTTTTCTAACAACACAGTCTCCGCTGATCGATCAAGAGTCCGGCTGAAATTCGCCGGCAGGGAAAGCTTTAATCCACACTCTAAATATTCACTTGGTTTTTTCATTTAAATCACCTGTCTTATGATACGTTCATTTTACGGTTTCTTGACATCTTTTTATTATATAGTTATAATTATAACAGTTATAAATAGAACTATATAGAAAGGAATGCATTTGATGCAGAATCATGTTTTAACCTATGCCAATCATTTCAAACATCTGTACCGCCAGACATTTCAGCCCTTGTCGGAACAATATGAAATGTCTCAGCTGGAAATTGATATTTTGCTCTTTCTGAAAAACAATCCCCGGAATAATACCGCCAAGGAAATCTCAGTCATGCGGGGGTTTGCAAAATCCAATGTTTCAAAAGCCGTGGAATCTCTCAGGATACAGGGTTATCTGACCACCTCTCCTGATCCCGGTAACCGGAAGGTCCGCCGTCTGTATCTGGCTGAGGAAATGCAGAACAGAATCGACGCCCTTTCAAAGTGCCAGGAACAATGTTTCGCACTTCTCCTCGATGGATTTACAGAAGAGGAGCGGCTCAAGCTGCAGGAATTTTTCAGCAGGATCGACGAAAATATTACAAAGTCACTAAATCATAAAAAACACGAAGTATGAGGTAACAGCTATGTTGTATAAATTTATCATTTGTTTTTTAGCCGGAATCGGCGCAGGATTGGGGACAGGCTTCGCTGGAATGAGTGCAGCTGCAGTCATAAGTCCCATGCTGATCACTTTTCTTGGAATGAATCCATATATGGCAGTGGGCATTGCCCTGGCAAGCGATGTTTTTGCCAGCGCAGTTTCAGCTTATACATATGGAAAACACAAAAATCTGGATATTAAAAACGGACTGGTCATGATGATTTCTGTGCTTTGCTTTACACTAGTCGGCAGCTATATTTCCAGCCTTGTACCAAGCACTGCTATGGGCGGATTTTCTACATTCATGACTTTGCTGCTGGGAATTAAATTTATTGTCCGTCCTGTTATGACCACAAAAAGCAGTATGGATTTGGTGGATGCAAAAAAAAGATTTCTTCAGTCTGTTCTCTGCGGATCTGTCGTCGGTTTTATCTGCGGATTTGTAGGAGCGGGCGGAGGCATGATGATGCTCCTTCTGCTGACCAGTGTCTTAGGGTACGAACTCAAAACTGCTGTTGGAACCAGTGTATTTATCATGACATTTACTGCTCTGACCGGATCTCTGAGTCATTTTGCCATCGGCGGACGCCCGGATATGCTAAGCCTGCTTTTCTGCGTGCTGAGTACATTTCTCTGGGCAAGAGTAGCAGCGAAGTTTGCAAACAAAGCTTCGGCGATCGTATTAAACCGGGCAACCGGTGCGGTCCTTACGGTGCTTGGACTGGCGATTGTCGCAGTGAATTACCTTTAATCAAAAGGGCCGGATCCACTAAGGTGAGCCGGCCCTTTTGAATGCATCGATTTATCTGGTTCCATCTATCATATAAAGCAGTGCATTTACAATACACGCCGCAATATTGCTCCCGCCTTTTCTTCCCCTTGCCACAATATACGGAACTTCAGCATCCATGATCAGTTCTTTTGACTGGACCACATTGACAAATCCCACGGGAACCCCTATTACCAGATGAGGATCCAGTTTCCCTTCCCTGATCAGCTCATACAGCCTGACCAGTGCCGTCGGGGCATTTCCAACTGCAAAAATGAACTTCTCACCTAAAGCCGCCGCTTTGTCCATACTCGCCACAGCCCTTGTGGTGCCGTTTGCTTTTGCTGCTTCTGCAACATCCTCATCGGACATAAAACAGTGGACCGTTCCCCCATACCGGGCCAGTTTCTTTTTATTAATGCCTGCCCTGCCCATCTGCGTATCTGTCACAATGGACGCGCCGTTTTTGATGGCATCTATGGCAAGTGATACTACATGATCCGAAAAGCAAAGATTTTTTGCATAATCAAAGTCGGCGCTAGTATGAATACAGCGCTTTA
Organism: Anaerostipes caccae L1-92; assembly: GCF_014467075.1. Lineage (NCBI taxonomy): Bacteria > Bacillati > Bacillota > Clostridia > Lachnospirales > Lachnospiraceae > Anaerostipes > Anaerostipes caccae. The sequence goes on along the minus strand of NZ_AP023027.1, from coordinate 1,761,422 downwards.
CGATAGGTTCAGTTCCGGGAATCAGCGAAAAAGCCCTCAATTCCTCTGTTATGATCTCAAAACTTCTTGCCTCTATCTGGGCAGGCTCCACATTCTCAAGTTTAATTTTCATCAGTCTTCTGCTCCTTTATGAAGGATTTCATATATTTTTTCCATATCCAGATGCTTTCTCAGTTCATCTGCCAGCAGATCATACTGATCTTCCTTTAACTGCCGGTAATCCGTCGCCGGAGCATCGGAAAGATCGATCCCTTTCTTTTCTCCAATGGCACGGACAATCTTTTCCGCCGTATCCGAGAGGTCAAAAATGCCATGTAAATAAGTGCCGTAGACATTTCCTACCCAGGTTCCGCAAAGCTTTGTGACGCCGTTACCTTTATCCTCAAAAAACGTCAGCGGTTTTGCATTGCCGTGCTGTGAAGAGATTCCCATGTGAATTTCATATCCTTCAAAGGGAGCTCCTGAGATTGGATACAAATCTCCATCCAGCTTAAGAAATCTTCCTTTGACCCGGCTTCTTGTTTTTTGTTTGGAAAAGACGGTGTCGATCGGGAGCAGTCCCATTCCTTTAACCAATCCTCCTGTCTCCACATGATGAGGGTCAGACAGTACTTCTCCCAGCATCTGATAGCCTCCGCAGATTCCAAAAATAATCGTTCCCCGGTATGCTTCTTTGAGGATCATATTTTCCAGGCCGGACTGACGGAGCCACAGGAGATCCTCAATGGTATTTTTGCTTCCCGGAAGCAGGATCATATCCGGATCTCCGAGTTCTCCCGGGGTTTTCACATAACGCAGTGAAACATTTGGAATGAGTTCAAACACGTTAAAGTCCGTAAAGTTAGAAATCCTTGGAAACCGGATCACAGCAATGTCGACCAATTCCTTTTTTGTTTTCCGGTCGAACTTCTCGCTCAGACTGTCCTCATCATCTAATTCAAGATTCATATAAGGGGTAACCCCCACGACCGGGATCTGCACTTTTTCTTCCAGCATCTCAACGCCGGGATCCAGGATCGTTTTATCTCCCCGAAACTTGTTGATAATCATTCCTTTCACTCTTTTTTGTTCTTCCTCTGTCAGCAGCATCATGGTTCCGGTCAGCTGTGCAAAGACGCCTCCCCGGTCGATGTCTCCCACTAGAAGTACAGGTGCATTGGCCAGTTCTGCCATGCCCATATTGACGATATCGTCCTGTTTCAGATTAATCTCTGCCGGACTCCCCGCACCTTCTATGACAATCATATCATATTCCCTGCTCAGAGCATCAAATGCCTTTTGGATTTCAGGAATCAGCGTTTTTTTATATGCAAAATAATCTCTGGCGCTCATATTGCCAAGGACTTTCCCATTTACAATCACCTGAGAGCCGGTATCGCTGGAGGGCTTTAAAAGAATCGGATTCATATAGACAGACGGTTCGATTCCCGCCGCCTCTGCCTGCATAACCTGGGCACGTCCCATCTCCAGTCCGTCCTTTGTTATGTATGAGTTCAGTGACATATTCTGAGACTTAAACGGAGCGGTTTTATAGCCATCCTGCTTCAATATCCTGCAAAGCCCTGCTGTGATAAGACTTTTCCCGACGTTTGACATCGTTCCCTGAATCATGATTGTCTTTGCCATGCTGTTTCTCCTTTCGTGAACGCCTGAAGTGTCCGGATAAACCGCCGGTTTTCCTCTTCTGTCCGGACTGCGATCCTGAACCATCCTTTTGAAAGCCCCTCATAATTCCGGCAATTCCTGATCAGAATTTGATTTGAGAGACAATATTCATAGAAATCCTCCGGGCCTTTGAAAAATATATAGTTGGCTCTGGACCCGTAAATTCGAAAGCCTGCTTCCTCCAATGCTTTCTTTAAAATATGTTTCTGTTCAGACACGAACCGGACTGACCGTTTTAAGTAGGACTGCTCCGACAAAGCCGCTGTTCCTGCGGCCTGGGCAGGAGACGACACTCTCCATGGCTGGGTCACTTCCGTCATTTTTAAAAGGACCTTTTCGTCGGAACAGATACCGTACCCGAGACGGAGACCGGCCATGGCATAGCGCTTTGTAAATGCTTTCAGCAAAAAAATATGGCGGTTATATTTCAGGCAGCCTGCCAGTTCATAGTCCTGTCCTTTCGGGACAAAATCCAGGAAACACTCGTCCACTGCAAAAAATACCTGATGTTCTCTGCACTTTTGTGAGAGTTTCAGCAGCATTTCCCTGTCGGTCAGTTCTCCTGTGGGATTGTTTGGATTGCACAAAAACACCATATCCAAAGCCGGTGTGATTTCTGAAAGGATCTTCTCTGTCACACGGAATTCTTCCTGTTCTGTCAAATAAAAATAGGTTATCTGACAGCCCACACTTTTCAGTGCCTGTTCATATTCTGCGAAGGTCGGAGCTAAGATCAAAGCTTTCTTAGGCTTTAACGCCAGTGTCAGGGCGAAAATAAGATCTGCAGCGCCGTTGCCGCAGATCAGCCAGGACTCAGGAACCTGTTCCCACTCTGATAATGCCTTTTTTAATTTGCTGCAGTGAACGTCCGGGTAATGTTCGATTCCTTCGGCCGATTTCCGAACAGCTTCTTTGACACTCTCCGGCGTTCCAAGAGGATTTACATTGGCGGAAAAATCAGTTATATGCCCGTGACGGTAAATATCTCCCCCGTGTATATGTTTCTTCATGCCGCTCCTCCTTCCGGTCAAAACTTCCATCCGATACACATAAGTATAATCCCAAAAACGGCGGCTGCCAAGAGGCTGCATCCGTACATAAGGCCGTTGGCTCTTTTTATATCTTCCGGCTCCGGGTGTCTTAAATCATCGCCTATGGTTGGTTTTTCATAAAGTTTTCCAAAGTACCAGGCATTTCCTGCCAGCTGGATATGCAGGGCTCCCGCTGTCACGGCTTCCGTGTGGGCAGCATTGGGACTCTTATGGTTTCTTTTGTCTCTCCTGTAAATCCGTCTGGCCGCCGGCACATCATTTCCGGTAAAAATACAGGCAGCAATCATAAACCATGCAGACAGCCTTGCAGGGATATAATTTGCCAGGTCATCCAATTTCGCCGGATATCTGCCAAAATTCAGATATTGTTCATTCTTATAGCCCACCATGGAATCCATCGTGTTGATGGCTTTGTAGAGAAACATCAGCGGAACACCGCCTAATGTCATATAAAATAACGGGGCCACGACTCCATCCGATGTATTTTCCGCCACGGTCTCCACGGCGGCCTTTATAACACCGGTCCGGGTTAGTTCTTCTGTATCTCTTCCGACGATCATGGAAACTGCCTTTCTGGCCCCTAAAAGAGATCCTTCGGTAAGCTCTCTGTAAACTTTCATACTTTCATCTTTCAAGCCTCTTGCCGCCGTCAGCTGATAACAGAAAAAAGACTCCAAAAGAAACCCTGCCGCCTGGCTCCATCCGTACAGTATTTTCAAAGCAAAAAACGGAAGGGCGAAGGATGCGGACCCGATCAGGAGGATCAGAAGAATTCCTCCCGCCCGTTCTCCTCGTGGTGTCTGAGGAAAAACAGACCGGATTCCTTTTTCCGCCGCTGATATGGCAGAACCGATCAGGCGGACGGGATGACAGAGCCAGCGGGGATCGCCGAACAGGAAGTCCAGGAAAAACCCAAACAATAATGCTGCTGCTCTTACTTCCATATGTCTGATCCCTCTTTTCTGATATAGATTTCATGACTGCCTATGACCCATTGTTTCTCATCCGTCTCTATTTCATATCCCTCCAGATTTTTTACCTGCCAGTCAAAATAATCCCTGTGAGGGACGGCAAATCCGTCTAAAATACTCATGATCGTTCCTCCATGGACTACCATTGCAAAAGTTCTATATTGATACTGTATGCAGTGCTCTATGCATAGAGAAAACCCTTCAAGACACCTGGCCTGAAATTCTTCTCTGCTCTCTCCCCCAGGAAAAGGGAGGGTTCCGTTGCTGTCGATCCATTCCTGATACTTCGGTTCATCGGATAACTCTATGTAGTTCTTTCCCTCAAAAATGCCGAAATCACACTCAGCGAAATGTTCCCGGATCACCGGCTTTTTCCCGCGGTAAAGAAGTCCGGCAGTCTGTATACACCGCCTCATAGGGCTTGTATAGACCACGTCTGTCTGCGGATATATCCGGTCCAGACACAAGGAGATCCCTTCCGGGCTTAAATTTTCATCTGTTCTTTTTCCAGCATAGCGGCCTGAAGCATTACTCTCTGTCATGCTGTGCCGGATCACGTATCCTCTGATCATCCCTTTATCACCGTCCCTATTCCGCACACGACCCGGTGCACTTCACTGCTCATCCCGGCCAGACAGGTAAGAAGCCTTCCCTCTGTCTCCCTGAAATTCCGGTCAAATGCATTCGCCGGCACAACACCGCAGCCGAGTTCATTAGCTATAAGGACCAGCTCCGGGTTTGCCTCAAAAATTTTCCTGGCTTCCTGTTCATAATCCTTTATATCCGGCAGTTTCCGCCTGACCCATTCATGAAAATGATACAGGCATTGGCAGGAATAAATCTCCTCCAAAGAACAATCCGCTCCGTCTGTCATCTGATTTCCCGGAATGCCGGTGACCCTTTCCGCATATTGTTTTTTTCCTTGAAATGCTCCTCCTATGATGATGATCATGACTGCTCCTTTACATTATTTTCTCTATTACGGCCAGGCATATGGCCGCAGACAGCTCACATATCTGCAGAAACCACCCTGCGAGATCTCCTGTAATGCCGCCAAACTGTTTCATCGACATCCGGTAATACCAGGCAAAGGATAAAATGGCTCCTCCAATACACAAAAGTCCGGCAGCAGGATTTAAGAGACACATGGCGGCCGCAGACCCTGCCGCTGTCACAGCCGAGACTCCGCGCACCGCTCTTTTGTGGGCAGTCCCCGAAAAGGATGCCGCAAGCCCTGTTTCTTTTGCCATGGGAAAAGATGCGATGGAAAAGGCACTCAGCGCCCGTGACAGCACGAATCCCCAGGAAAGAATCAAAAGATTTCCTCTTCCGATCTCACTGAGGGCGCCTCCATAAGCAATAAAATAACCCACGCATGAGAGAACGGCAAATGCTCCGCAGTGGGGATCTTTTAAAATCAGCAGCTTTTTTTCTCTGTCCCGGCAGGACCCTAAAGCGTCTGCGGTATCCATGAATCCATCCATGTGGATGCCTCCGGTGACAATGACCGGGATCAGAGCCAGGCCGGCAGTGCGGGCCAGGATACCCAAGTTCAAAAAGCTGCTGAAATCGGACCAGCAGATGACAAGAAGCCCCACAATCCCCCCAACTGCCGGAAAAAAACAAAGGGTATATTTCATATATTCTTTTGTCCACTCACTTTTCGGCACAGGAATCCTGGAATACATGGAAAATGCGATTTTAAAGCTGTTCCAAAGCTGCTTCATTTTTTGTCTCATCCTTTCTGTCTCAGCGGAATCCCGCATACTACTTCCACCACCCGGTCTGCCATTTCTGCCATCCGGCAGTTTAAATCCCCAAGATATTTCTGATAGAGGATCGTTTCGGCTCCATATTCTATTCCGTCTGAAAAAATCTCATTTGTGACAATACATACATCCTCTGCAGATGCCAGAAGATGTTCTATACCGGAAAGAATGGATGCTCTTGTATCAGCACCTGCTCCCTCTTCTGTAAACATTTCGTTGGCCGTAAGGTTTGACATACAGTCCAGCAGCACATGGCACTCCTCAGGAAGACAGAGATCAGAAAGGCCGGTAAAACATTCTAAGGTGACAAACCCTTTGTCCCGTCTCATCTCCCGGTGTCTTTGGATCTTCTTTCTGGTCTCCTCATCAAACGGCATCATCGTTGCTATATAGATTTTCGGATCGTTCCAGGAATCTGCAAGACTCTCTGCATATTCTGATTTTCCGCTGCCGCTGCCGCCGGTGACTAAGGTAAACATCCTGCCCTCCTTTCAGCTGAGAGGAACATACTGTTCCACGTTGATTTCATCAAAGGTGCTCATTTTTTCATAGACATCCAATGCCGTGTCCAGTAAAGGAAACAGCATAAGAGCCCCTGTCCCTTCTCCAAGGCTCATGCCGCAGTCAAGGCAGGCGTCCAGACCAAGCGCATCCAGCAGCAGTCCTGCCGCCGGCTCCTTTGACTTGTGGGAAGGAAGCATATAATGGACTGCGTCAGGACAGATTTTCATTGCCGCCAGAGCCGCTGTCCCGGAAATAAAACCGTCGATCACAATGGGAAGTCTTACTGCCGCTCCGCCCAGGAAGAATCCCGTCAGAGCGGCCAGATCAAAACCGCCGACTTTGGATAGGACATCCAGCGGATCCTTCCTGTCTGGCTGGTGCAGGTTTACTGCCTGTGTAATCACCTGAATCTTGCACCGGAGTCTCTGATCATCGAGGCCCGCTCCACGCCCGGTCATTTCTTCTGCCGGCCGGTCCAGAAGAACGGATGCGACCGCACTGCTGGTGGCCGTATTTCCGATTCCCATCTCGCCGGTGGCTGCGATACAATATCCCTTACGGGAAAGTTCAAATGCCATGGAAATTCCCGCATTGACTGCGCTGACGGCTTCCTCTCTGGACATCGCAGGCTCTCTCAGCATATTTCTTGTCCCAAAGCCTGATTTCTTTTGAATCAGAGACGTCTCGCATGCGACTCCCACGTCCACGGCAAACAGATCTGCCCCCAGATGCCGGCACATCACACTGGAAGTAGCCCTGCCGTTTAACATGTTTTCAGAGACGATCGCCGTGACCTCCTGTCCTGACTGGGAAATTCCCTCTTCCACGACTCCGTTGTCGGCGCACATACAAACCAGTGCTTTTTTCGTGAGATTGATGCGCTCACTTCCGGTGATCCCCGCGATCTTTACGATCAGATCTTCCAGCTTTCCAAGGCTGTGCAGCGGTTTTGCTATGCTGTCCCAGCGCTTTCTGCACCGTTTCATGGCGCCTTCATCCGGTTTCGTGATATGACTGCTGATTTCTGTGATGTCCATTTTATCTCCTCTTTTCCGTCTGGTATTGACGGCATTTCCTTAAAAATGCCTTTGGAAGCTCCGGACAGCCATAGTAATAAAAATGAGGAAAACCTGCAAACAAAGTATCGGATGCGTAGATACATTCCCAGCCTCTGTTTCCCACTGGTTTTTTGGCATAAAAGTCCTGCCCGCAGCAGTCGGAATCATAATAATGAAACTCGTGAGCCGTAAGCTCTGCAGGACTGGTTCCAAACAAGCTGCCAGAGTTCTGTCTCAGAGAGATATATCCGAACCGTGAAAGACGGTCCTCTTTATATGCCTTTCCCGGAATCACGCCTGCCATTTCCCTGAAAATACCGTCTTTGTCCTCCATCTCCCTGTGAAGATACAGAAAGCCTCCGCATTCGGCCATACATGGAAGCCCGGAAGACACAGCAGATGCAGTCTCTCGTCTCATCACATGATTTTCCTCAAGTTCCATTCCGTAAAGTTCCGGATAACCGCCGTAAAAGATCAGTCCGTCCAAATCTTTAGGCAGGTGTCTGTCATGAATAGGCGAAAAAAATACAAGTTCCGCTCCCATGTCACTGAGCAGTTCTAAATTTTCTCTGTACATAAAACAGAAGGCTTCATCTTTTGCAAGCCCGATCCTTACCTTGGAAAACGATGTGTTCTCAAAAGAATCCGTTTCATCTTCTGCCTCCAGGAAAGAGGCACCTTGCGCAATTCTAAATAATGTATCCCAGTCGATAGTTTCTCTCATAATACCCGCAAGACGGTGAAGCTTCTCTTTGATATCCTTGATTTCATCCGGCATCACAAGACCGAGGTGACGGCTTTTAAACACACAGTCCGGGACTTCCGGCACATAGCCTGCAACCGGGATGTCCAGCCGTTCCTCGATCAATTGTTTCATCCGGGGATAGAGCATCGGAGATATCCGGTTTAGAAGGACCCCTCGGATGCCGCTGTCCTTTTTCCATGATAAAAAGCCATGAATCTGTGCCAGGACAGAAGTACTCATCCCTTTTGCATCGACAATCAGGACTGCAGGAGTTCCTGTGATGCTGCACAGTTCATATGCGCTGGCTTTTGCCGTTGTCCCTCCGAGGCCGTCATAATACCCCATGACGCCCTCTATCACAGCCAGATCGGCGTCTTTGGCATGGCGGGCCAGCAGGGATCTGAGTGCCGAAGCCGCTGTCAGAAAAGGATCCAAATTCCAGGCATCGGTTCCGACTGCTTTCCGGTGAAACATCGGGTCAATATAATCCGGCCCGCACTTAAAGGATACCGCCTTTTTCCCCATCTCTCCAAGGGCGGCAAGAATGCCGCAGGTCACCATCGTCTTCCCTCCTGCACTCTGCGGGGCCGTAAATAAGAGTCTGTCAATCTTCACGGCGCACCTCCCCGGTCCCAGTGCAGGAAAGGATATAAACCGGATTTTCTCCCATCATCAAATGATAACTGCCGGCTTTTTTCGCCCTGCTCACCGTCACATTCACGATATCCGGCTTCGTGACAGGCAGAGTTTGAAAGGCCTTGACTGCCTCTGTAAGTGTCTCCAGCGTTATGCAGTTCATAACAATTCTGACCCTGGGGTTTTTCTTTAACACAGCATGAAGGATTTCTGTGAGACCGCCTGAAGTCCCTCCGATAAAGACATGGGTGGGAGGTTCCAGCCCTTTTAATGCCTCCGGTGCCGTACCTTCCACGATATGTATAGAATCCATGCAGAACTTTCTCCGGTTTTGACGGATCAAATCTGCCGCTTCCGGTTTCTTTTCCACTGCATATACGCGTCCTTCATCTGCTTTCTCTGCCATCTCTATGGAGACAGATCCCGTGCCTGCACCGATATCATAGCAGACAGCATCTTTCAAAAGCTGAAGCTTTGAAAGAGTGATGCTCCGCACCTCCTCCTTCGTCATGGGAACCTTTCCGCGCACGAACAGATCATCCTGTAAACTGTGAAAAGCAAAACGATTCCGCGGCTTTGGATTTTCCACACAGAGCACACTTAAAGTATCCGTTTTGCAGCAAAGGAATTCCTTAGGCGGGCCGGATCTGATCTTTTCGCCGGGATAGGAAAGCCGTTCCCCTATATGGAGAGTAACCTCCCAAAGGCCATATTGAAGGAGTTCCTTCGCCAGCTCCCCGATTTGTGTTCCTGTGCCCAGGATCGCAAATACTTTCCCGTTTTCTGCTATTTTCCGTACAAGATGTCTTTTCTGTCCATGGCAGCTAACCATCACCGCATCCTCCCAGGAAATACGAAGTTTGGCCATGAAATAGGACAGAGAAGAAATGCCGGACACTGCTCTTACGTTCCATTCTTTTTCAGAGGACAGCAGTCCGTACAGTTTCTTTGCCCCGCTGTAAAATCCGGGATCCCCTGACACAGCAATGGCAATATGGTCATAAAACGGATGAGCCTTTATGTATGCCAAAATCTCTTCACTTTTATATTCCTCATAAATCTCTGCCTTACGAGCGTTTCCGGCCGCTTTTTTTGCTGTTTCCAGCACCCGGCCGGCTCCGATCAGAAGATCTGCCTTTTGGCATGCACGTACTGCCTCTCCTGTCATCGTTTCGATGCTTCCCATTCCCACACCTGCAAGAGTAATCTCCGGACGGTATGGGATCTGAAAACGTTCCTTCAGCATCTTCCGGCATTCTTTAAAGGTAAGCCCTGCTTCCTTCTTCGGCCTCCCAATGATCAGAAGCTTTGCTCCCGCCTCTTTCGCGGCCTCTAATTTTTCCGGAAATCCGCCTTCCATACCGGAGGCCTTTGTCACCATCCATTTACAGCCATACTGCCTGAGCATTGCAGTATTCAGTTCCTTTGAAAACGGCCCTTGCATACAGATCAAATGATTTCCCCGAAACCCCATTTCGTCACAGCTTTTTACCACATCCGGAAGAGAGAGGACTCTCGCATAAATCCTCTCTTCAAATTCAGGAACCGCAGTAAACTCTGCCAAATCTTTGCTTCCGGTTGTCAAAAGAACATTTCCCTCTGTGCGTGAAAGAAACTCCGCTGCTTCTTTTGCGGAACTGACACAGGTAATGTCTCCTCCGTCCCAGGTGCCCTCGTCCCTTACCAGCCGTATCAGCTCCGTGTGGGTGTGGATACAGGCTGACCGTATATTTTCTGTTACCAATTCTGCATACGGGTGTGTGGCGTCAACCACAAGATCCGGATTTTCGGTTCCGATCTGTTCTTCCATCTCCTCTGCGGAAAGCCTTTCAGGAGACAGGACCATATGCTCCGCTTCCCTGATCAGGCTTTTCCCATATTCAGTTGCCGTAAATACAAAGACCTCCACGCCGGCCCGGCTTAGAAACTCCGCCAGTTCCCGGCCCTCTGTGGTGCCCGCAAATAAAAATACTTTATACATCTTGATATCCTCTCGGAGTGACCATCGCTTCGGACAGGGTCTTTGTCTGGGAGTTCCCAACAAATACTGTGGTAAACATATCCGCCTCTGCGTCTTTAAGCTCCTGAAGAGTGAGGAGAGACTTCTCCTCCCCCTCTCTTCCGATATTTTTTACGATTCCGCATACCGTGTCCGGGGATTTATACTTCAGCATGAGTTCACATGCCTTTTTCAGATAATCCCGACGCTTTTTGCTGGACGGATTGTAGAGACAGACAGAAAAGTCTGCCCTGGAAGCCGCAAGAATCCGCTTCTCGATGGTTTCCCACGGAGTCAGCAGATCACTCAGGCTGATGACGCAGAAATCATGGATCAATGGTGCCCCAAGCAGTGCCGCTCCGGCTGTGGCTGCCGTGACCCCCGGTATGACTTCCAGTTCTGTATCAGGATATTGTGCGCCGATTTCATACATTAGTCCGGCCATCCCGTAGATTCCCGCATCTCCGCTGCAGATCACCGACACCGTCTTTCCTTTCCGGGCCTCCGAAAATGCCATTCGGCACCTGTCTGTCTCTTTTGTCATGGGAGTAGACAGAAACTGTTTGCCCGGCAGGTGATCTCTCACCAGATCAATGTATACGGTATATCCGATAATGACATCACTCTGTCTTAAAACATCCGCTGCCTTTACGGTCATCTGTTCATACGCTCCCGGACCGATGCCCACTACATATATTTTATGACTCAAACCTGATCCTCCAATCTTTTAACGCAAGAGCCGCAGTCACGCCATTTCCAGCCTGTCTGCCCACAATCAGTTTCCCTCCGTCTCCGGCCGCCAGAAAGGCACTTCTCTCACAAACATTATCTGCGCCGGTCACGCGGCTGACAAAGGCAGAGGATGTAAATGCTCCTTCTGCCTGCATCAGTTCCTTGGCAGTAAACGTTTGAAAAAGAATTGCTTTCTCCCTGCAAAAACCAAGGAGTCCGCGTTCTTCCTTCTTTAAATCAATGCTGGCTGCCAATCCCAATGCCAAAGGCTCAAGCTGCCCTGTTTCACATACCTGTAAAAAAGCCTGTTTGATGGCTTTTTCCGGTGTGCCTTTTTTGCATCCCACTCCAAAAACGAGAGCTTTCGGAATCAGCCTCAGGGTTTTCGCAAAAGGAAGAAAATTCTTCCTCACAGAAATGCAGATGCCGAGTTTTGTATCTTCCCCCCGCACCAGTCCCTCCGGCAGATTCCCAGACACCGGAAAGTCACTGTGAAACCCGACCGGCATCCCTGACAGCAGAGAGGCGGATATTTCTTTGGCAAGCCCAAGATCCATGATATGCAGACGGTTCTTTTTTGCAAACAGATCCACTGCAAACACCTGATGGATATCCGTAGCCGTAGTAATCACAGGAACAGCGCCTGTGAGGAAAGCCGCCTGTTCTGCCAGATCGTTGGCGCCTCCCAGATGTCCGGACAGCAGAGGAACCGAAAAGTTTCCTGTCTCATCGATTGCTATGACAGCCGGATCAGTGTCTTTGCTTTTGATAAAAGGTGCAATAGCCCTCACCGCAATCCCGCAGGCCCCGATGAAATATAAGGCGTCTTTTTCCCGAAACTGCCTGGCAGTCCAGTCATTTAATGACTCTGTTACACAGTGCACATCCCGGTTCTTGATATATCCGGATTTCACTGAGATTTCTGCTCTGTGGCCCGACTTATTGAGACCCGTCTTCAATTTTTCGGCAAGGTTTAACCCTCTTTGGCTAAAGCAAATGATGACTGTCTTCATTTCCCGTTTCCTTTTCTGTATCCCGTGGTAAACTCCGGATCATAGAGCTTCGACCTCTGATAATGATGATGGGAGACCACATCCCCAACAATGATCAGCGCTGTTTTCGTAATCCCGTGCTCCTCTGCCGTCTGAAAGAGAGTCGCCACGGTACAGAGGAAGGTCTGCTCATCCTCCCAGGTCGCCTTATAGACGATAGCCGCCGGTGTCTCCTCTGCGTATCCGCCTTCCACAAGCTTCTCTGATAATTCCTTTAACATTCCGGTGCTGAGGAAAATCACCATAGTGGCCTGGTGAGCAGCAAAAGATGCAATGCTTTCTCTTTCCGGGACCGGGGTCCTTCCCGCCATCCTTGTAATGATGACGCTCTGTGACACATCGGGAAGTGTATATTCTAAGTTCAAAGCAGATGCTGCTCCGCAGAAGGAACTGACACCCGGACAGTAATCATATGGGAGACCTTTTTCATCCAGAAGGTCCATCTGTTCTCTGACAGCCCCGTAAAGACATGGATCTCCGGTGTGCAGCCGGACCGTGTCCTTCCCCGCCTGTTCCCCTTCTTCCATGACCTTGAAAACTTTCTCCAGTGTCATTTCTGCGCTGTTGTAGATCTTACAGTCAGGCCCTGCATATAAAAGAAGCTCCGGATTCACCAGAGATCCGGCGTAGATCAGGATATCCGCTGTCTCGATCAGCTGTTTTCCCCGGATGGTGATCAGGTCCGGCGCTCCGCTGCCCGCTCCGACAAAATGGATCATTGTACATCCTCCTGTTCCTTTACGATGATCAGGGAGTAATACCCTGCCTCCTGTGGGATCTCATTGATGCTGCCATAAAGTTTCTCATCTCTCATTCCGCAGTTTTCTATCATTCTTCCGTCCAGATTTTTTTCAGACAATTTTTTCTTCACCTTGGCCAGCTGTTTTCCTGCCTTCATGAATACTTTTGTCCCCGAAAGTTCCAGCCATTCTTCCACCTCATAGGCTGCCGGTAAAATGTGCAGTGCCTGGTCTTTCTCTGCAAGGCCTGTTTCCATTCTGGCCGCAGCCGCACAAAAAGAGGGGATACCGCTTATGATCTCTGCCAAAAATCCCTGTTTTCTGACAATCTTATGTAAATACAGGTAAGTAGAATACACAGTGGGGTCACCGAGCGTTAAGAAAGCGATATCCATCCCTTTCTTCAGATGTTCTGTCAAAAGAAACGCCCCCGCTTCATGGTTCTCCTTCAGTTTTTCTTCATCTCGCGTCATAGGCATATGGATACCGATCAGTTTTTTATCTTTTATTTCCGGACACGCCCTGACCGCAATCTGAAAAGCCGTGCTTTCTTCCGGATTTCTGCCCGGAACAGCGACTGCCGCGCACTCTCTGATCTTTCTCACTGCCTTTAGCGTTATAAGTTCCGGATCCCCGGGACCCACCCCGATTCCATATAGTGTTCCGCTCATTCTGTCTCCTTTAGTTTCTGCCATAGTAAATCTGTGTGTTTCGTCTGTCCCAGAAATCCGTGTCCGCCTGAAAAGACCAGGGCACCGGTCAGCAGCCTGTCATAGGCTCTTCGGGAAAGATTCTCCCCAATCTTTTCTAACAGATCTTCCATTGTCCGCTCCAAAATACCTTCTGATTTCAGTAACGAAATGCCCTCTTCCGTGGTTTTTGTCTGAAGAATCTCCCTGACCGTTTTAAGACCTGCACCGCTCCTCACTGCAGCGGCAGCCATCAGCTCTGCCCGGCAGTCTGCCTCTCTTGAATGGGTATTCATAATCCCGCCTGCAAGCTTGATGAACTTTCCGATATGGGACACAAACAAAAGACCCCTGGCCTTTAAATTGACAGCCATGTCGATCGTATCACCCACAAAGTTACTGCACTTTAAGATGTTGTCTCCCGAAATGCCGCAGTGTGTTTTTACATAGTCAGCCCCGTAATTCCCTGGCGTCACTAAAAGGTACCCGTTTCCCTCTGCGAGCAGAATCCGCATCTCTGTTTCAATACTTTTGACTATCGCCGCTTCGCTCATAGGTTCTACGATCCCGGTGGTTCCGAGAATCGAGATCCCTCCTTCGATCCCGAGGCGCGGATTAAAGGTTTTCTTTGCAGTCTCCTCTCCCTCCGGCGTCCGGACGGTGACTGAGAGACCTCCTTCATAATCGGAACAGTCAAGAACTTCCTGCACGGCATCCGTGATCATTTTCCTCGGCACAGGGTTAATGGCCGCCTCGCCGACCGGCAGAAAAAGGCCTTTTCTTGTAATTTGACCAATCCCCTCTCCTCCTTCTATGAGAATTCCGGGAGAAGGATTTTTTTTCACCTCCGCATAAATATGAATCCCGTCTGTGACATCCGGGTCGTCTCCGGCATCTTTGGTAACACAGCAGGAAACCGAATTATCTGATACCCTGAAATCCTCCAGGGGCAGAAAAAGACGGATACCCGCTGGTGTCATAAGAGAAATCTTTGCCTCCTGTTTCCCAAAAAGCAGAGCTGCCGCAGCTCCTTTGGCTGCGGCGGCCGCACAGGAGCCTGTCGTAAAACCGCATCTCAGCTCTTTATTCTGCTTTATGACCTTATGTTCTTCAAGTCCCCTGCCCATAGAATTCCTCCCGGCTGTCTTCTCTATGAAAAAAAGGAATCCATCACATCCAGCGTCAGATCTACATCCTCCTGTTTCATAGCATTGTTAAAGAAAATAGCTTCAAACTGGGACGGGGCCAGATGGATTCCGTGATCCAGCATATAATGAAAATATTCTGCAAATACTGATACATCCGAAGTCTTTGCATCCTCATAATTGGTAACCGGACGGTCTGTAAAAAACAGACAGCTTAAGGAGCCTGTCCCTGTAATCTGATATTCCCTGCCGTGCCGCTTTAAGATCTCTTTTACACCGCTCCTGAAAGACTCTCCGAGTTTCTCAAGATGCCGGTAGACTTCCGGGTGATCTTTTAGAATTGTAAGTTCCGTGATACCGGCCGCCATGGCAACCGGATTTCCGCTCAGAGTCCCGGCCTGATAAACACTGCCGAGAGGTGCGATCATTTCCATGATCTCCCGCTTTCCTCCGTAACAGCCTACCGGCATGCCTCCTCCGATGATCTTTCCGAATGTGGCCAAGTCCGGCATCACGCCGTAAGTTCCCTGTGCGCCGGTAAGTCCCAGTCTGAAGCCGGTGATGACCTCATCAAAAATCAGCAGTGTCCCGTTCTCGGTACAGATGTCTCTGAGATCCTTAAGAAAGCCTTCTCTCGGCAGTACAACCCCCATATTTGCCGCCACCGGTTCAATGATCAGCGCGGCGATCTGTCCCGGATTTTCTTCAAATAATTTACGGACGCTGTCTATGTCATTATACACCGCAGTCAGGGTATCCATCGCACAACCCTTTGGCACCCCAGAGCTGTCCGGGATTCCGGCGGTCATTACACCGGACCCTGCTTTGACCAGCAGTGCGTCAAAATGTCCATGATAGCATCCCTCAAATTTGATGATCTTATCTCTGCCTGTAAAACCTCTCGCCGCCCGAATGGAACTCATCACGGCCTCCGTGCCCGAATTGACCATGCGGACCATATCAAAACA
Organism: Anaerostipes caccae L1-92; assembly: GCF_014467075.1. Lineage (NCBI taxonomy): Bacteria > Bacillati > Bacillota > Clostridia > Lachnospirales > Lachnospiraceae > Anaerostipes > Anaerostipes caccae. The sequence goes on along the minus strand of NZ_AP023027.1, from coordinate 1,745,697 downwards.
CGGCACCAGGCTGCAGAGCAGTTCTCCCATCTTGACTTCGATCTCTGTGGCCGTACCAAAGCTCAGCCCCTTTTGAGCAGCTTCCACTACCGCTTGTTGGATCTCTGGATGATTATGTCCTAGGATCATCGGTCCCCAGGAGCCGATGTAATCAAGATAACGTTTTCCTTCTTCGTCATATACATAAGTGCCTTCCGCTTTTTTAATGAACCGCGGACAGCCACCCACAGACTTGTAGGCCCTCACCGGGCTGTTGACGCCTCCCGGCAGTACCCGTTTGGCGCGGTTAAATAAGTCTTCTGATCTGGTCATCATCCGATCCTCCCTTCTCTCATAAATGCGGCGATCTCCTTCGCAAAATACGTCAGGAGGATATCACAGCCTGCCCGGTAAATCCCGGCAGCCGTCTCGCAGATCATCTGATCCTCATCAATCCAGCCCTTCATGGCTGCCGCCTTGATCATAGCATACTCCCCGCTGACGCTGTATGCAGCTACCGGAAGATCGACCGTGTTCCGGACATCCCGCACAATGTCCAGATATGAGAGAGCCGGTTTCACCATGATGATGTCCGCTCCTTCTTCGCAGTCCTGTTTCACTTCCTTCAGGGCCTCCAGACGGTTATGATAATCCATCTGATAACTCTTCCGGTCTCCAAAAGAAGGGGCAGATCCGGCGGCATCCCGAAATGGACCGTAAAAGGCGGAAGCATACTTGGCCGCATAGGACATGATCGGCACATCTGTGTAACCGTGCTGATCCAGCAGACTTCTGATCTCAGAGACCCGGCCGTCCATCATATCAGACGGGGCTACCATATCGGCCCCGGCCTGTGCCTGGGACAGGGCAATCTTAGCAATCATGGGCAGAGTCTTGTCGTTGTCCACCCGTTCTCCGCTTAAAATACCGCAGTGTCCGTGGGAAGTATACTCACACATACACACGTCTGTAATATAATAGAGATCCGGCACTTCCTTTTTTGCCTTTCTCAATGCCTTCTGGATGATGCCGTACTCTGACCAGGCCCCGGTTCCGCACTCATCTTTTATATCCGGAATTCCAAACAGCATAACACTCGTCACCCCGGCATCCGCCATTTCATTCAGCACCTCCGGCATCCGGTCCAGACTGTACCTGAACTGTCCCGGCATGGACGGAATTTCTTCTTTCACATTTTCTCCCTCCCGCACAAAAAGCGGATAAATGAGAGAAGACGCATCCATCCTCGTCTCCCGCACCATCTTTCTCAATACCGGTGTGGACCGGAGTCTTCTTGATCTTATTGTCATATCCATTCTGCATCCTTCTTTCTGTATCATTTATTCCTGTATCTGTTCTGCAAGGCGCCGTCCAAGCCCACCGGCATCCTGTGCCTTCCCAGTGATGCTCATTTTCCTTCCGGTATTATCTGCTGCATTATAATAAAGACCGGTAAGACAAAGGTCACTCCCTGTAATCTCTGCGTATGCCGCGATCGGAGAAGAACAGCCCCCGTCCAGAGCACGTACAAAACTCCGTTCCGCCTCGGTCACAAGTTCCGTCTCCCTGTCATGGATACAGGAAAAAAGGGACTGATCAAAATCTTTCCTCACCTGAACGCACAGTGTCCCCTGCCCTGCCGCCGGCAGCATTTCTTCCACTGAAAAATAACGGCTGATCCGCTCTTTAAGGCCTGCTCTTTTCAGTCCCGCGGCCGCCATGATCAGTGACGAATACTGTCCTTTGTCCAATTTGCGGAGTCTCGTGTGGATGTTCCCCCGGATACTCTGAAACTCTGCTTCCGGAAACAATCTTCTTACCTGGAGAACTCTTCTGGCACTGGAAGAACCGATCACCTGTCCAAATTCTTCAAAATCTCCGGATGAAGGAAGCACAAGCACGTCTCTCGGATCACCCCGCTTAGGCACTGCCGCCACGGGAAGGTCATCAGAGATCTCCATAGGCAGATCCTTCATACTGTGGACCGCCATGTCGATCCTTCCGTCCAGAAGGGCCTGGTCAAGTTCCTTCACAAAGAGGCCCTTTCCCCCAATCTTATCTAATGTCTTATTAAGAATCTTATCCCCGGTGGTTTTCAAAGTCACCAGTTCAAAAGAAAGCTCCGGATAATTTGCTTTTAACTGCTCTATTACAAGTCTTGTCTGAGCCACAGCCAGAAGGCTTTCGCGGCTTCCAATCCTCAGTCTTTTTGGTTCCATATCAAACTCCTGATTCTGTCTGCTGTCTGTTTTGTCTTTTTATGATCGGCACCTCCGGATGTAACCCCGATGACAATATCCCCGTCTTTTATAACTGAAGGAAAATAAAAACTGCACTCTTCTTTGCAGTCGCTGATATTGACAGGTATTTTCTCCCTCCGGGCTTCCAGAAAAATAATGTGATTGACTTCCCTGTCATCTGTTGCGGCAAGCACCATATCAAAATTTTTCAGGTCTCCTGAAACATAACTCCTGGAAATCCAGGTGACAAAGCCCTCAAGAACCATGTCTTCTATCTCTTTGCAGACAGACGGCGATATGACGGTGATATGTTCATGAAACATTTGAAGTGTCTTAAGCCTCCGCAGGGCGATTGCGCCCCCTCCGACCATCAAAATCCTGAAATGCCGGATATCTGTATACAATGGAAAGTATCCCATGGTCAAGCCTCCTTAAAAAATATCCACCTCATCTGCCGACAATTCCAGTGCCTCAAGGATATGTTTCCACTCCTGCCTCGGGAGCACATCTTTAAGCCCGAAGAGGATTCGTTCAACTGCTGACTCCGATGCCCGCATCACCTCTTTTTGAAGACCGCTTACATCCCGGTGCTTTTTCCTTAACTCCCTGTATGTCTTCTTCAGCTTGGCATTGGTCAGTTCCCCGGCAGCGCTGCTGACTTCCCGGACCAGGGGAATGTAGTCCCTGAAATAATACCAGTTCATAAACTCATCAGACTGCTCGCAAATGATTTCTTCTGCCTTCTTAAGTTCCCCGGCATCCGCCGATACCTGAAGGCCCAGATCGTCCATATCTAAAAGGCAGCATCCGGGCAGCTCTGTAAGATCCGGGTCCAGGTCTCTTGGCACTGCAAGGTCTGCAAATACATAAGAGCAGTTCTCCTCCAGAGCCTCTGCCGCCTGCTGCGCATGGACCGTATAGTGTGGACTTTTTGTGGCACTGAAAACAAAATCCATGGTTCCCATGGTTTTATACCGGTCCCGGTAAGGAACGACTCCGCATCCTGCCGGGATCATGACGTCCTGTTTCCGGTACTGCCGCAGAGTCATGGAAACACAGGCCCCTTTATGTATCAGCCATGCGGCCAGAAGACGGCCCATTTCTCCATTACCGATGACCAGACATTGTTTTCCTTTAAATGAGCCGTATCGGTCTTCCAAAATCGAAACGGCCCGTTCCGGCACAGAGGTGTCCCTGCTTCCGATCCGGGTTTCCGTTTTGACTTTTTTTGCTGCCGTCACAGCCATCCGAAACAGCGTGTCCAGAACAGGATCCGGCTTACAGCATTCTCTGGCACGGTTAAGCGCCTCTCTGACCTGGGAGACAATCTGGTCTTCCCCAAGGATCTGAGAATGGAGACCACTGGTCATTTCCATCAAATAAGAAACAGCCTCAGTCCCGGATCTTCGGACGAACAGCTCTCTCCCCGAATTCTTTATATGAGGCAACTGTGTGAAAAGGTAATCCAGGGGGTCAGGTGTCAGATTATAAAACCAAAGTTCTGTCCGGTTGCAGGTCGACAGGACAATACAGGACGCGTCTGGGTCTGTTTCCTTCACCGACTTCATGAATCGGACGGCTCCTGAATCTGTAAACGCAAACGGCTCCCTCTCCTCCACCGATGCCGTATGATAATCTATTCCTATCATCGAAAGTTCCATAGCTAACTCCTTTTTATGTCTGAAAGAATTTTAGCACGTTTTGCTGAAAAAGCGCAACTAAAAACAGAGCTCATCCGGCATTTCTCTGCCAAACATACCTACTGGATAAGTATTCATCAAACAAAAGGAACCATCCAACGATAGTTCCTTTTGTTTTAAGAAGTTCCTGTCTAGGAGACATTTTTCTTTTTACGGTTTGCCGCAGCCACACCGCATATCAGCGACATGAGCATGACTCCTGCCCAACCTGCAAAGCCCAAAGACTCTCCAGCTTTAGCCGTATTTTTGGTGACCCGCTTCGATTGGACTGAGCTGCCGGTCTTCGGTTTCGGCGCGGATGAACTGTTGGACGGAGGCACAGCAGCCTTCTGTTCATCCTCCTTTGGAACCGCTTTCCACCCGGCACTGTAAACCGTTGTTCCCGCCGGGAATTTCTCCGGCAGAAGCTCTGATTTCTTTCCATTTTGATCAAACCAGCCAGTAAACATATATCCTTCTTTTGACGTCTTCGGCATGCTGCGGTCAGAAATCTTCTGGTCTGTCAATCCTGTAAGATTGTCCACAGAGCTGCCCCCATTCACTTTAAATACAATAGATGCTTCTTTGGCAGACCACACGGCTATATAGGAACGGTCGCCGTAAGAACCTTCCGGAATGCTCACATCCTGCGACGGCAGCGGGAATCCGGTCCCCATCCATCCAGCGAATTCATAACCTGTTCTCTGAGGATTGATCAGGAGAATTTCATCGTCAAAATAGGTGTATGTCCCCGGATTCTTTTGTCCCTGAGGCAGTCCTCCTCCGGCATAATCATAAATGATCTTATATGACCTCGGAACGACTGCTCCAGGATCTTTGAGCGCATCCGGCGGATTCTGCTGATACTTCATTTCGTCATATAAATCCGAAACATCACCTGAAAATGTGCCTGAGGTAATCGGAGGTATTTCATCGGTATCCATTTTGTCCATCTGCATTGCCTTCTGTCCGTCGCTGCTCCAAACTTTTAAGAGTTTTCCTTCCCCCTGATTGATATTCAGTGTTTTAACTAGAGAATCGAGATTGTCCGCACCGTATTCCCGGACCGCTATATTATGTTTGCTTATAAATGTACCCCCGGTAATAGATACCTCGGCTCCCCGAGCACCTCCGTATTCTCCGCCTCTGGATATGATGGAAAGTGCCGCTCCGTCACGGACTGCCCCGTCTCCTGAGGGAATCACCGGATTGACCCGCTCATCGGAAGCGGTAATCACTCCTCCTGATATTGAAACCTTTCCTTCACCGAGATACTGAATCCCTGCGCTTCCTTCAAAAATTCCGCCGTTGATTGTCAGATTGCCGTTCTGAGGATGATAGACTGCCGCCCCGCCGGTATTCAAAGCTTTTACAGCGCTACCGTTCACCGTAATATCCGTACCGTCAAAAGTACCGTTTCCTGCAATGCCATAAGATCCCCCGGTCACTGAGCCGTCATTCAGCACCAGGGATGCAGTCCCATAGGTGCCGCTGCCGATCAGCGCAATTCCCGCGCCGCTTCCGGTGATCCGGGTGTCAGCACCGCTGACAGTGACTTCCGGTGCCAAATTGTTGTCGCCGTTTCCGATCCTCAGGCCATATCCCATCATACCGGCGTCTGGATTCGATGTAAGCTTCATATTCTCCAGATACAGTTTGACTCTTTGTCTTGCAAACACCGCTATGCTTAACTTGCCAGGTTCGCTGCTGTCATTGGTAATCGTTCCGTTTTTCAGCTTAACTTCAATCGTTTCCCCATATTTATTTATCAAAAAAGTCTGCTCTTTTACAGATCCGATGCTGTGTCCGTTCAAATCCAATGTCATGGATTTATCAATTGAGAATTGTTCATTGGCGGCAGGCACATCTTTGAGCAGCACTACGGTCTCTCCGGCCTCTGCCTTTCTGAGTGCTTCTGCCAATGTGGTATAAATAATATCCGCTCCATCTCTGCTGATCTTCGCTGCTTCATCTGCTTTTACAACGAACATACCGTTCGCCTCTTCCATGATATACCCTTTGCTGAGTGAAATGTTATCTTCGGACAGAGGATTCTTTGAAAAGGTCCCGGCTTTCACCATAACCTTTGAGCTTTCTCCGTCAGTGAGAAAAACAACACCGTTGTCATCTACCTGAAAACTGCAGTTTGAAACAGTGACATTCATTCCACTGTTTCGGATTCCGGTCACCTGACCCGCCAAAGCCGGCGGACCGCCGTAGATTACAGACAGACTTTCAGCTTCTATACTGCCAATGTGATTATAGATGCCGATCACATTTTTCGTATCCGAAGGCGGTTTCGGAAGATTGATCGTTCCGTTTTTTATAGTAAAGATATAACTCTTCCATGACTGTTCGTTATAAATGACACCGCTGCTCCAATCACCGTCCGAAGATGCGTTCAGACTCTTTCCGTTTAAGTCAATCGTTATCTTTTCGTTTATGATTATCTTACTGTCCAGCGTAATATCTTCCAGAAGTTTGAGTGTATCCCCCTCCGCTGCATTGGCCGCTGCCTCTGTCAGAGATGTATATTCAGTCCCTGTCTTCTCATTTAAAACGACATTTCCGCCGCTTATATTTCCTGGTTCTACTGCAAATATTGTCCCGGTGGTGCCGAGAACTATAATAACTGTTAAAAATATGGAAACCTTCTTTCTAAACACTCTTTTCATCCGAAACCCCTTTCCCCTGTGAATTCTGCAATGTATTGACAAAATAGAACTATGAATTCTCTATTATTTTATAATAAAAGGAAACTTTTATCAAATAGATATGCTGTAATAACTACTTTTTCAGTTCAAAAAAGTCACGGAATCTCTTATTTGCTTCCATAAGTTCCTGAAAACTGCCCTGTTCAGAGATTCTGCCGTCTTCCATATAAATAATTTCATCATACATCTTAAATATATCTGCATTCATATTGTGGGTAATCGTCACCAGTGTCAGTCCTTTCAATTTCAAAAGCCTGGTTTCTATATCATATGCCGTCTGCATATCAACAGCGGAAGTCCCCTCATCTAAAATCAAAAATGGTTTATGTCTGATCAGAGCGCGGGCAACCGCAATGCGCTGCTTTTGTCCGCCGGACAAGTTTGCCCCGTTTTCACCGGCGATATGGGACAGACCATCCGCCATCTGACTGATAAAACCGGCAGAACCACTGGCCTCTAGCGCCTCCTCCAGCTGGTGGTCCGTAAACTCCTGATGTAAACAAATGTTATGATAGATGCTTTCATTAAACATATAAATATTTTGATGAATGACGGAGGAAAGTTCCGTAATTTTTCTGAGATCAAGATCTCCCAGGTCTGTATCATCGTACCTGATCGTGCCTTCATATTTGGAGTAACAACCCGTAATCAGCCGGATAAGCGTCGATTTTCCACAGCCGCTTCTGCCCACAAGCGCATATTTCTTTCCTTGTTCTATGTTCAAAGAGAGTCCGTCTATCACATTCCGGCTGCTGTCATAAGAAAATTTCAAATGATCAATCGATATTTTCTTGTTTAATGAAGGGGCTGTTTTGCCGATAAACCTTCTTTCCTGGTACTCCGACAAATTCTTCAGACGTTTTATGATCGGCTTCACACTTTTTAGTTTTGGGATACTTCCCAAAATCATCAAAAGCGGATTAGCAAGATTTCCGCTGGCCTGCGTCATTCCCAGCAGCACTCCAGGTGTCACACGGCCAGTCATAATGAAATAAGCAGAAAGAAAAATGACAACCACCTGCAGAAAAACTGCAAGCAGCATGGACAGGGCATCATTTGCAGCAGCTGTTTTGTCCACGGAATACTTTGCATTTATGGTCTGTATGCTGCTCTTTTCAAATCTGGAAAGCGCATATCTTTTCATCCCATAAGATTTAATGACTTCAAATCCTGACAAAAGATCCTTCACATGTCCGGTAAAATCCGCAAGTTTTTCTGAATATGCCTCCTGTCTTTTTGCCATGATTCCGCCGAATACACCGGGAACGATAAACATCAGGAGAACAGCAAAGATGACGCAGACTGTGATAATAAGGCTAAAATAAATCATGACTGCGAGGGAGGCTATAAAAACAATCGTATACTGAAGGATTTCCAGCAAAGGGATGAGATAGTTGTCTTCCAGCAATTTCACATCATTTGTGATAAAGGAAAGGTATTCAGAAGTTTGATATTTTTCAAAATCTTCAGTACTGCGGCGTTCTATTCCCTCAAATGTCTTTGTGCGGACAGAACGCAGCGCATTGCAGATGAAACGCTTACTGCACAGTTCCTGCAAATATGCAAAAATTCCTATAAAAAGAAAGTAAAACAGTGAAAAGATCATCGTCGTCAAAAAACCCTTCTTATCACCTATAACTGCAATATCAAGTATTTTCTGCAGGACTATAGCGATAAAAACATAGGATAAAGAACTTACAACAGTAAATAGAACAGTGACAAAAAGCAGAAACTTATTTTCTTTTAAAAACTGATTCATTATATCCTCCTTAGATACATGCAACATGTATGTATTTGGTTATAAAAAATTGCCTCGGCTGGCATAAGGCAATTTAATCTATATTTATGGTATTCTCCCTGCACATTGACAAAATTTCTTCGTCTATGACCGGCATTCCTATTTTATCTGTGATCTCCTTGATCATTGACAAACGCTCCCATAGCTCCTCTTCTGTCTCACAGGGAAAGACTGACGGAACCATCCAAAAATTAGTCAGCATCACTGCCAGCTGAGATAAGGGTTTAGCATGCTTTGCTGTTACAGACCCGTCCTTTATTCCTTCTTCTATTAATTCCTCAAACATAGGTGCCAGCGTATCGCGGTTTGTCTCGATCAATTTTTTTAAAAAGGAAGGACTCTCCACCAGTTGGATGGAAGCGATACTGAGCTTCCTGCTGTCAGTTTCTCTAAAAGAATCTTTCAGTACAAACTTTAATTTCTCCAGTCCATTTAGATCTCTGCGTGCTTTTGCCTTTGCAAAAGGGTTATCGTCATAGAACAATTTTTCACTTAAAACATCAAAGACTTCCTCTTTTGATTTGAAATGGTGGTAAAATGCTCCTCTCGTCAGCCCGCCTAATTCACTGATGATATCTAAAACTGTGGTCTCCTCATATCCTTTTTCCAGAAAAAGCTTCAGTGAAGCATCTAAAATCCTCTGTACTGTTTCTTCCGGATGTTTATTTCTCGGCACTGCGTATCTCACCTCCTTTTACATGCACTGTGTATGTTTTATGTTATCATAATACTGTCTGCTATGCAAGACACAAAGTCTTAACATGAAAACAAAAAAATGCAGCAAAACAGGATCATGTTTCTGTTTTGCTGCATCATATCATATAATCAGGATTTTTCCCTTAATTTTCTTTTATTCTTTGTCATCGGTTTTCAGCGCTCGCATGGAATTAAGAATTGCGATTACAGATACTCCGACATCTGCGAAGACCGCTTCCCACATATTTGCCATTCCGGCTGCGCCAAGAGCCAATACAAGAGCCTTCACCCCTAAAGCGAACACAATATTTTGTTTCACGATCCGCAGTGTTTTTCTTGAAATATGAACGGTGGAGGCAATCTTTCTGACATCGTCGTCCATCAATACTACATCCGCGGCTTCTATGGCCGCATCAGATCCCATGCTCCCCATGGCAATCCCAATATCTGCTCTTGTAAGCACCGGAGCATCATTAATACCGTCTCCGGCAAAAGCAAGCTTTTCTTTGTCCCTCTGATTTTCCAGGAGCTTTTCCACCTTAACTACTTTATCGCCCGGCAGGAGTTCTGCGTATACTTCATCAATCCCTAATTGTGCAGCAACAGATTCAGCTGCCTCTTTCCTGTCTCCGGTGAGCATGACACATTTTTTAACACCTGCCTGCTTCATGCGTTTGATTGCCTCTTCTGCCCCGTCTTTTACCGTATCAGAAATGACAATGGCACCTGCAAACACTCCCTCAGAGGCCACGTAGACGACAGTTCCGCTGCTTTTGCAGGAGACATAGTCGATGTGCTGCTGTCTCATCAGCTTGCCGTTTCCGATTAGAATTTCTTTTCCATCGATCAAAACACGGATTCCGTGTCCCGCGATTTCCTCAGCGTCGGACACACGGTTCATATCCGCTGTTTTTCCATATGCCTCTTTGATAGAACCTGCAATCGGGTGATTCGAATATCCTTCACCCAATGCCGCCAGTTCAAGAAGTTCCTCCTCGCTGCATCCCTGCGGCAGGATCTCCGTCACTTTAAATTCGCCCTTTGTCAAAGTTCCTGTCTTGTCAAATACGATGGTCGTCATCTCAGATACGGCTTCCAGATAATTACTTCCTTTGACCAGCACACCGAGCCTTGAGGCAGCACCAATCCCTCCGAAAAATCCCATAGGCACTGAAATTACCAGCGCACATGGACAGGAGATGACAAGAAAAATACAGGCTCTCTGAACCCATTCACCCCAGCCTCCTCCTAAGATCAGCGGAGGAAGTACTGCAAGAATCACAGCACCGATCGTTACCACAGGGGTATAATATTTTGCAAATTTGGTAATGAAATTTTCTACATTTGCCTTCTTGCTGCTGGCATTTTCAACAAGTTCCAAAATTTTTGCAACAGTGGAGTCTTCGAATTCTTTCGTCACTTCTACTTTCAGTGTACCGCTTCCGTTGACGCACCCGCTGATCACTTCATCGCCTGCGGCTGCCTTTCTTGGAACGGACTCGCCGGTCAGTGCGGCTGTATCGACCAGGGATTCCCCCTCAATGACCACACCGTCCAAAGGAATTCTTTCCCCCGGCTTTACAACAATAAAATTTCCTATTTCCACTTCATCAGGATCAACCTGTGTAAGCACTCCGTCAACCTCAATATTCGCATATTCGGGGCAGATATCCATCATTTCTGAGATAGACTGGCGGGATTTTCCCACCGCATAACTCTGGAACAGCTCTCCCACCTGATAAAACAGCATAACGGCCACTGCTTCAGAATACTCTTTCACTCCAAAGGCCCCGAACGTGGCAATCATCATGAGAAAATTTTCATCAAATATCTGTCCGTTTTTGATATTTCTGGCTGCTTTGAAAATAATGTCATAACCGATCACCAGATACGGAATCAGATAAATCACAAATAAAGCCCATGAACCTTCCAAACTTTCCAGCTTTCCCATATGTTCCGCAATCATCAGCCCTGCAAGCAGGAAAAATGCCGCGATGATCCGGATCAGCATCTTTTTATGTTTTTTTGTCATAATTATAGTCTCCTTATATTAAAAAATAAAACCCGGAGTGAGGGATCGGCTCCGTTCCATCCGGGTTTTATCAGCTAGATGAGTATCCTGCAGTCAGGCTCAACCTTGGCACAGGTACTGACAACCTTCTGCATGATCTCATCAAACTTTTCATCTTCTGCGCTGATCGTCATTTTCTGAGTCATAAAACTTACACTGGCATCATTTACTCCCGGTATTTTTTTAATTGCCTCTTCCATCTTTGCCGCACAATGTGCACAGTCTAAATCCTGTAACTTAAATTTTTTCTTCATAATATCCTCCCATTTTAATTATGATTATTCCTCAATATGATCTCTTCCCTGAGCGATGATCGTTCTTACGTGACCGTCTGCCAGTGAATAAAAAACCGATTTCCCTTCTCTTCTGGATTTTACAAGCCTTGCCTGCTTCAGTATCTTCAGCTGATGTGAAATGGCAGACTGAGTCATATCAAGAGCCTCCGCCAGGTCACACACACATACTTCTGCTTCAAACAAAACAAACAGAATCCTGATCCTTGTAAAATCTCCAAAGACCTTAAAAAGGTCTGCCAGATCCTGCAGTTCACTTTCCTCGGGCATTTTTTCATTTACTGTTTTCAGAAGGTCATCATGGACCTGATAGGTATCACAGCAGTCTATATCATGTACTGTCAACTTCTCACCCTCCTTTTTATTATTATATTCATTCATATGAACAATCATTCATATGTTATATTTATAATAGCTCTCTTTTATCAAAATGTCAATCATAAAAAATAAAATATATTCATATTTCACCTGATCCTTTGAATATTTATGAAACAAGGTTTATAATAAGAAAATTAAAGCAGGAAAGGAGGATAAAATATGAAAATCTATACAGAAGTACAGTTTCAGAGTCACAATGTGCTCGTCGCAGATGTGGAAAAGGCAGTGAAGGAGGACATCAAATCAAAAGGTGTAAAATTAAATTCCCTGTCATCATTGGAAATCTATTATCAGCCGGAAAATTTGTCTGTATTTTATGTGGCAAAAGCAAAAGACGGCACTTCTATTTCTAATGAGGAACCGCTGAGCCTTGAATAACTCAGATACTATCGCTACATAATTATATTTTAAGCAGGGGCTGCTGTGCGAAAAACGTACAGCAGTTCTTCTTGTCAGAACAAAGCGGGCAGGACGAAAAAAAGAGCCAGTCCTTGAAGTATCTGGCTCATAGTTTCAGTCATCATCTGACAATGCTGATTGATGTACAGAAACAATCTTCCTGCAGTTTTTATTCTTCCGGCTCATTAAATACCTTTCGAAGGTACTCTTCTTTCTCCTTTGTCAGTTTCTTGCCCTTTATAGCTTTGATCAGTGCAACTTTAGAACCGCCATACCAAAAATCAACAAATTTCAGTACCTGTTCTCTTTTGTATTTTTTTTCGTCTACCAAAGGCTTGAGATAAGAAAATCTTCCTCTTCTCTCAATTTTAACAAATCCTTTTCCTTCGATGCTTGTTAAAAATGTACGGACCGTAGATCTTTTCGCATCCCAGTCAAACATTTCTTTCAGTTTATCCTGAAGATCCTGAATGGAAATCTCCCGATTCTCTGCCCATACACACTTCATGATCAGTTTTTCCCGGTTTGTCAAATCTCTGTCTATCATCGGCGTCTCTCCTTATTATTCATTTAATCAATTAACATCATTTTGTAAATTATATCATATTATTTGCTCAGTTTCAAGTTTTAAATGCAGATACTTCAAAAAAAATGCCAAAAAAAGAGAAAACACAGGTTATTTCTGTGTTTTCTCCCGAAAGACATGGCGTTTAAGCAGTTATTTGCTTTTTGCTCATTCCCCAAAAGTAATCAGACCGGCTGATAATACAGTCCATGCTTTGTACAGTACCAGAACAGCCTGCCGTGACCGAAAGCGGGAATCCTCGTCTGCATATCCCATTCGGGATAGAGTCTGCGTACCATCATACTGTCACCCGTCAGCAGCGCAGCAAAAGAGATATAATGATCTCTTGTCATTTCATGTGGAGACGAAATAAAGTAATCATTTTCAATAGACTCCACCTTCAAACGTTCATCTTCCGGTGCTTTCCGGGCCTGTACTGCCCTTAACTTCTTTCCGCAGCAGGAAACCGCCGTATCTGCCAGAGCAGTCACCAGATTGCCGCAGTTTGGACAGATATAAAATTGCATATGTTTCATATTTCCTCCTAATACTTCGTTGACATCGAGCCTGCCTGAGAGCAGTTTTTCCAGGTCTACGTCAAAAACCCCGGACAGTTTCGGAAAAAACGAAATATCAGGGCATCCCAAACCGCGTTCCCATTTTGATATCGTTTTATCGCTGATATTCATGTGCTCTGCCAGCTGCATCTGCGTCAGCTGTTTCTCTTTTCTCAATGTTTTAATAAGTTTTCCTATCTTTTGACTGTCCATATCAATTCACCTCATCTGCTATTATAAAAAAAGACTCCCGGGAATACAATCAACGCTGCGTAGAGTCCGGAACCCGGTCAAATATCAGAGCATGATATATCTCTTCTTTCGTATTGCATTTTAATATTCTCTTAAGGCGTTTTTGTTCCTTGCCGACAGCAACGATCTCTTTGATCAGATCTAAATATTCCTTTTCTCCCGTTGAAGCAAAACAGAAGACTAAGTTCACCTGATGCTGTTCTTTCCTGAAACAGATTCCTTCCTTTGAAACCAATACGCTTAACCCATCCTGTATCACTCCGGAATCCTTCCCGGCATGAGCCAGTGCCACACCCTGACTGACCACGATATAGTCTCCGTACTCTTCTACTTTTTCTATTGCCTCTTGTGTATATCTCGGCTCAATATAGCCGAATTGTTCAAGCGGTTTTGCCGAACGCCTTATGGCCTCTTTCCAGCTGCAGGGAGCTGCATGGATCGTGATAAATTCTTTATTTAACAGCTCTGCCATCGCACTTTCTTCCTCCGGATCTTTTTTTAAGCCCATAAGCATAGATTCAATCTTGTCATATATTTCTGCCGGCAGCCGGTCATCATCCATTAATTCCTCAAGATCCTCCAATATTTTCTTCTTTTTCTTTTCTGCCGGCAAATTTATCTGTTTCTGGCTTTGAAAGACTTCTTTTTGGATTAAATTTAAATCCTTCATAGTCAAAAAAGGATTGACTGTGATCACTTTATACCGGTCTGCCTCAATATGTACTGTCGATAGAATAAAATCAATCTTTTGTTCCATTTGCTCCAATTCACTGACCACTTCACCCGCGGCAAGAACGCCTGCAATTTCAAAATCAAAATAGTTTTTAATCTGTGCTTCCAAATATTTTCCCGTAGCCATGCTGCCGGGACAAACAATCACGATGGAAAGCTTCGGGATATAGTATCTCCGGTTTCTGATCACCGCCACACAAATATGGATAACGATTGATTTTTTCATATTGGTACTTAATTTATAAGATAAAAAAGATTCTAAAATATAAGAATATTTCTCTACTAATGTCTCCAGCAATTCATAATTCATGGGCAGATCATAATTTTTAGGGAATTCAACTTCATAGTTCCCCCAGTCCTTCATGCTTTTAATATGCATCAAAAGTGAATCAATTAATTTATCGTCATTGGTCAATTCTAACCGGAGCTCCTGATCAATTTGTGAAACAAAAAACATAATAATCTTATACAGCTCAACTTCGTCTACCGTCTTTACAAACGAATATAAATTATTTTTTTCAATATAGGTCCTGAAGCAGGCAATCATTTTTTCTGTCACCGGAACTTCTAACATGTAGCCTGCATACAGCATCATATGATCGATGTTTGTTAGTTTCGACTTTTCCGTTACCAGTTTATCTGTACCGGCATGATCGCGTTCACGGAAGTTAAACGCTGCAAATAAATATAAAACGATATCATAAAATATATCCTCAATGAAGACCAGATTATTTATCTTCATATAATCCTGCATATAAGAAAACAGCTCTGAAAATGTATACTGAATCTTCATTTTATCAAGCATCAATCTCTGGAAATATCCGTCATTCTTAATATTAACTGCGATTTTTTTATAGAGTGAAACCAGCAGTTCCAATGACGCCTCATAACTGCACGATAATTTGATTCCCTTTCCGCTGTCCAAGAGAAGCTCTGCATCACTGGGTATCAAAATCTGTTTGACTGCGTCGATGTCACTCATGATCGTAATACGGCTTACATAGAGCTCCTCCGCAAACCGGTGCATCGTCGTGTAATGGGGATTCGCAATCAATTCAAGCATAATATAAATCTGCCGTTCTTCCGGTGACAGTTTATACATATACATGTCCATCTGATATAAGTTCTTCTCTACTGTTTCTCTGTCAAACAGCCCTCCAAATTTAAAACTTCCGTCCTCAGTTATTAAGATCTCTTCCATTGAGATCGTCTTGAGGAAATCATTGATCTCATTAATATCATTCTTTAAGGTTCTCCTGGAAATATCATACCGGCACATCAACTGCTTTGCAGATATATCATTTTCCTTTGATCTCAGTATTGCCTGCATTATCTCAGTGCTTCGTCGTTTCATGGCATATCACTTTCCTCTTTATAATAAAAGAAACAGACATTATAGATTTTTGTCTCTCTATAATGTCATATTCTCCTTCAGGTTTATCCTAATTTTGTTTCCAGCAGTTTTGTAATATCTTCCAGCGGCATGCTGCTGCATTTCTCCAGACTGCCTTCATCCATTACAAACTGCATTAATTTCTGAAGAAACTCTAAATGATCATCTGCTCCTTTGATTGCCAAATTAAACACTAATCTCGTATCAATATACTCTTCACTGTCGTCCATCCGGTAAAACCGGACCGGTCGGTCTAATCTTAAGAAGCAGATACAATTTTCTTTTATCCCCTCTGCCTTACTGTGCGGTATGGCCACCGGTATGCCGGCCGGCAGCCCTGTGGGATATTCCCGCTCTCTTTCAATGCAGGAATCTGTGAATGATCTGCTGACACTTCCACGTTCCATCATGCATGTTCCGCAAATCCTGATCGCTTCTTCCCAGTCTTTCGCACTTCCCTCTGTCGCTATGTATACATTTTTTGAACTCACTGCGGTCACTCCTTTGTTTTATGGCTGTATCTACATTCCGAAAAGCTTACTTATAAAGCAGATGATTACGGTTCCCAGATTATATCCAAAAGATCCGTCCGCTACCATTCCCTGTATTTTCAGGCCCGTCACCGAAAGCATCTTTGTACACTCCGGCACAAACATATTGACAAAGAATGTGATCAGAAACATGGATGCGATGGAACAGACCAGGCTCCTCAACAGGTTCCCTTTGCTGGCCAGCACGCACATAACCGTGGTGTAGCACACAATTCCCAATAGTCCAATCGGGAAATACACCATATTCGGAATGATAAATGCGAATAAGATTGTGATTGGGATACAAATCGCAGTACAGGTAATACATGCGGGATCTCCCAGCCCCAGAGCCACATCCATGCCGATGAATAATTCCGCATCTTCACCCATATGTTTTTTCATATAAGCACTTGCTGCATTTCCGATCGGTGTGAGTCCTTCCATCATGATAGATACCATTCTCGGAATCAGGATCAGCACGCTGGCAATTCCCATTCCAATCCCAAAGATCGTTGTAGGTGCCTGTCTCGTAAGTAATCCAAGGAAAATCCCTACGATCAGACCTACAAATGCCGGATCTCCAAAGAAGCCTAACTTTTCTTCCAGTTTGTTCATGTCAATGTCAATGTCTTTTACTCCCGGAATATGGTCGATCAGCTTGTTGATCCCCCAGGATAAGGGATACATAAACGTAGTAAAGGACAAGGTTGAACAGGTCGTTCCGTCAAGGCCGAAAAAATCCTGCCATTTATGTGCGATCGCCTGCCCGGCGTACAGTGCTGCAATGGAAAGTCCAACTGTGATTGCCAGGCCGAGCACCGCGTTTCCCCAAAGTGCATAGGCCAAGGCTCCGGGGATCAGAAAATGAATGTAATTCCAAATATCCACATTCAGTACCTTCGTCAGCCCCGCTCTCAGCAGGATAAAGTTTGCGATTACGATCAGCGGCACCGCGATCGGCGCAAACGGTACGGTCCATGAGGCTCCGCCCACGGCTGCAAATCCGATATCCGCGGCCGTAAAACCGCTTCCCATTTTTTGATAGTATTGTGTAATTGGTTCAATCGTAGCTGTAAGAAGACCAACCGTTAAGCTCAATCCCTGAAAACCGATTCCTACCATTAATCCGGCTTTCAGCGATGCCCCAAACTTCATCCGGAACACGAGTCCCAGAATACAGATCATGATTGGAAGCAGGGCAACAGCACCCATATTCAATAAAGCCTGAACCGCTTTTAATAAAATATCCATACGTCTCTCTCCTATCTTTTCTAAAGCTGATCACTAATTTTCATTTTGAAGCCTGTGGCATGTTTCTATGATCTCATCCCTGATCTTATCCTCATTGATCCCCGAGATCAGCCCAAATACCTTGATCAGAGGTTTCTCTAATTTCTGCCGGTAATTTGTTGTCACCATAACTATGTCTACATCTGCCTGTTTTGCCGGGATTTCTGTCATTGTGCTTTTTATGATCTTTGCCGGAATCCCAGCATCCTTACATATTTTCTTTACCGCTTCCTGTGCAACGGTAGAGGTGGCCACTCCGCTTCCGCAGGCCACTAATATTTTCAATTCTTTTGCCATAATCTTTCATCTCCTACTCTTCATTCGGAAGCAATACGACTTTGATTGCCTCCCCTGTTCTAGTCAGCTCGATCCCCTTGTTTATCTCACTTAACGGCAGTACATGAGTGATGAATTTTTCCGTCGGAAAAGCATCGGAAATTGCCAATTCATAAGATTTCTGCACCTGCATGCTGTTGGCACCGTAGTGTCCGTAAATCCACAGGCTGTTATAATGAATATAGTTTGAATCTATTTCTGTCAAAGCTCCCTTAGGCACTCCGCCGAAGAATACGATGATTCCGCCTTTTTTTGCCATAAAAACGGCCTGTGACTGTGCAGCTGTTGACGGATTTGCGGAGATCACTTTTTCCGCTCCTTTTCCCCCGGTCAGCCTTTTTACGGCTTCGATCGGATCTTCTTTTGTGCTGTTCACAGTATGATCGACTCCAAACTGCTTTGCTGTCTCTAAGCGCTTGTCGTTGATCTCGATCATGATGATCTTTTTAGCTCCGCGGATCTTTGCCAGCTGTGCATGGAAACAGCCGATAGGACCGGCTCCTATGATCACAACCGTATCTCCCAGAGTGACATTTACGTTTTCCTGACATGCATAGACAGAAGATAATGGTTCTCCCAGTGATGCACTGTTGTAATCGACCCCGTCCGGGATTGGATATACAGCATCTGCATTGAGCTGCTCCGGAGGCACCGGGAGATAATCTGCAAAGCCTCCCTGACGGTTCGCATAGTCTCCTGCATTTTCACAGTTTTCACTGTGGCCGCTCCTGCATGCTTCACACTTTAAACAATGTTCTACCGGATAAACATAAAGCCGGTCCCCTACGGCATATGTAGTAATCTCCGGTGAAACTTCCGCAACTTCCCCAACCACCTCGTGACCATAAATGTGGGGATAATCTCCCTTTCTCGAATCTGTCGTTAGGTTTCTGATATCTGACCCGCAGAGTCCGATGGCTTTAACCTTTAGCAACAGCCCTCCTTTGGGGCATGCTGGTTTCTCGGTTTCTTCCACCCTGATATCATTGGGCCCATACATAATCGCTGCTTTCATTTTAAAATTTCCTCCTTTTTCTTATTTCTGTTTCTTTTGCTTCCCGGGTGGTGTTCAAACAATGACTCTAATTTATCATCCGGAATATCTGCGACCGTGCCGACTTCTCCTGCGATCTTCGCAATTTTTAACACTTCCTCTGCCGCCTCAATGATTTTTACTGCATCTTCTAAGGTCTGCCCAACGGCTACACATCCGTGATTGCCAAGCAGAACCAGATCATGCTCTTTCATTGCCTCATCGATTCCGTCTGCTATGTGAATCGTTCCCGCCTCTCCATAAGGCAGACACGGAATCTCTCCGAACACTAAAGAAAAGGTTGTAGAACATTTTAGTTTAATTGTCTGATTACAGTACGCATAGGCTGTTAAATACGGAGCGTGGATATGTGCCACTGCATTGCAGTCAGGCCTTGCTTTCAGTGCAGCCTCATGGAGCAGATATTCGCTGGAGCGGTTCACACTTCCTGCGATCTGTTTCCCGTCTTTTACAACTGCTACCATATCTTCGTCCACAAATGCTTTTCTAGTCCCTGAAGGTGTGATATATAATTCTCCGGTTTCACGGTCTAAAATTGATATATTTCCCTCCAATGTATTCACCAAGCCTTTTGCATCCAATAATTTTGCATAAAGAACGATTTCCTTCTTAATGTCATTTACCTTGTTTGCCATTTTAATCTCCTTTTGAATAGTTTTTTTGCTTATGCTAATTCATGAATTAGGATGTTGTGTGGTATGAATTCAGTATATCGTTCACACTTTTCATTCTCAAGACAAAAGCCTTACCCCTGTTCTGACAGTGTTTTTTACTATCTGGTTAAAAATATATCCATGCATCCGGACAAAATTTGACTAAAGACATTTTCCACACGATTTCCGTTCGGCTCTTAGAATGCCTCACTCCAATCGTGTGGAAAATGGACATATTATCTGCTGGAAAGGTATTCTTTGTATAAAATGGGTTATTCAATATAAGATTTCTTTATTCATCAGCCTTCTCCAGAAAAAACTATGTCCATTTTGACCAGTTTGGAGGCTTTGCTGAAAGTTAGAAAATCTTACATTTCTGAGACAGCAAGCCGGAAAACTGGTCAAAATGACATACAAAAAGAGCCGCATTCACTGCGGCTCCCATTTCAATATGCAATCATATTTTTACCTTATAACTTTATCATAAAAGTCATAAAACTTTAATATCCTCAAAAATGTAATGCGGTCTCTGATATACGGCGCGATTTTGGCCGTCTTTTCTCTCATTGATAAATCAAAGCCAAGATCCTGAAGACCAGCAGTTCCGTTCACTTTCCGAAGCATTTCTTCTATTTCTTCCGGCTTCGGAATTTCTTCGATTACCGCAGTGATTTCTTTTGTCTTCTGCTTTAATACTGCCGGATCTATCGTATCCAGAAGATTCGGATCATTGGTTTTTTTAATATTTTCACAGAGTTCTTTGTTCGTAAATATACGTTCAATCAGAGCTGTCTCCACATCCACAGATTCTTTGATCTCAAACTTACCCTTTCTTAAATAATCAGCCGCCTTATGGTATATATCGCTGGCCAAAACAAGCCCAACTCCGACTTTTTCTCCGTGATACGCACTGATTTCCTCATTGATAACTGCCATTTCCCAAAAATGTGCCATATGATGCTCCGAACCGGATGCCGGACGGGAATTCCCTGTCATCTGCATGGCTAGGCCCGACAGAAGCAGCCCGTACATTAATTTTTCATATGCGGCAATTTCTCCTCGTATCAGCCCTTCCAATGATTTTTTCAAGTTATCCAAAGCTTCATACTCCATGCTGCAGATTCTGCTGCAGATAGATTCACCGTTTAAGAGATGTGTGATCTTCCAGTCTGCAAGCGCCGTATATTTTCCCAGAAGGTCACCCACACCTGAGGCCGTCAGACGCATTGGTGCATGAGCGATTACGCGGCTGTCAGCGACTACAAGGATCGGTGAGACCGCAATCATACTTTTTTTAAACCCGTACCATGACATGGCGGCTACTGTGGAAACATATCCGTCTACACTGGCTGCCGTAGGCACGGAAATGAATGGAATCTGATCTTCATATGCATGATACCTTGTGAGATCATGGATGGTTCCGGAGCCAACTGCGATCAGACAGTCGATGCCTTCCATCTGCTCCAATGCTTTCCGGACTTTTTGTACACCGATCTCATTGGCATGGAGATTTTCAGGATTCAGTTTTATAACCTTGATCCCTCGGATAAGTCTCTCAACTTCTTTTCCGGCTGCCTCATATGTATGATCGTCACAGACCATTGCGAAATTGCGGTACTGGGTATAAGGATCTTTTTGTAAAAACTCCGGTATCCTCTGCAGTGCCCCCTGCTCCAGGATCATATCCTTCACCTTCAGCCGGTGCTCCTTCCCACAGGTACATTCTCCGGTAAATTCTTTCATATCTATTCTCATATGTTTCTCCCTTCTAAGAAAATAAAATCCGCTTTTCTTTATGATATATTTTGTTTAAAGGATCTTCAAGATCAGTTTGTTTCCTTTCTCCCATACCAAAACTTTACCAGCCGGAAAAGGAGCAGTATCCCAACTCCTTTGATCTGCCTCATAGCTGCACTCGTTTTTTCTCCCGTTAAACAGAAAAATGGAACGCCGTTTGAAGAAGCGTTCCATTTTCTATTATACTATTTTTCATTGTGGAGCAGTTTATGTTCCTTCCCTTTCAGAATTCCGTCATAAACGGTCGCCACAATCGGATTCTGGCTGGAAAGCTTGATCTGGGCCATCTTATCGATCTTATACAGACCCTCAACTCTCGCTTTCTTTGTCCTCGGCCCGATCGGCACAGGCTGGCCTCCTCCGGTAATGCATCCTCTCTTGCATGCCATGACTTCAACAAAGTCATAATAGATCTCTCCCGCATCCAATTTATCCAGTACCTCTGAGGCACATTTGAGGCCATTGACTACCGCGATCTTTACGTCCCTGTCTCCCAGCTTAACGGAAGCTTCTTTGATCCCGTCCACGCCCCGGACACCGGTAAAGCTGATGGCCTCCAGATCTTCTGCCCGGTCGCTGTTCATCAGGCGGCGCAGGACGGCCTCTGTCACTCCTCCGGTCACGCCGAAGATTGCTCCGGCTCCGGAGGAGATTCCAAACGGCATATCCAAAGCCTCCGGCTCTACCTGAGAAAGGTCAATCCCTGACTCCTGAATCATGCGGGATGCCTCGGTCGTTGTCAGAACATAATCTACATTTTGTTCCCCTTCATTGAAATGTTCCGGCCTCGTGATCTCTGCTTTTTTTGCGGTACACGGCATGATGGATACGACCACTGTTTTCCTCGAGTCGCCTGCCTCATCCATTCGTGCCTCTTCTTTGATCAGCGCTCCGAACATTTCCTGAGGAGAACGGCACGTTGAAATTTTTTTCCTGAACTGTGGATACCTGTTCTCACAGAACTTCACCCATGCTGGACAGCAGGAGGTGAATAACGGAAGGTTATCTCCGGATTCAAGCCGTTCTACCAGTTCCTTGGATTCTTCCATGACCGTTAAGTCTGCGCCGAAGTTTGTATCATAGACTTCATCGAATCCGATCCTTCTAAGGGCGGCCACAAGACGCCCCAGTACATTTTCTCCTTTCGGGATTCCGAACTTGTCTCCCACGGCTACGCGCACGGCAGGAGCAATCTGGACAACGACCCGTATTTTCGGATCAGACAGCGCATCCCAAACTCTTTCAATGTCCTGCTTGATCGTAATGGCTCCGGTAGGACAGACTGCACGGCACTGTCCGCATCCCACACAGTCCGTTTGTGCCAGGTCTTTGTTAAAAGCCGTTGTCACCTGCATTTTTGATCCGCGGAATGCGAAGTCCAGGATTCCCATGCCCTGAATTTCATCGCAGGTCCTCACGCAGTCTCCGCATAGGATACATTTGTTAGGGTCCCGGATGATACATTCGGAAGACAGATCCTTCGGTAGCTGCTTTTTATTGTTCTCAAAGCGCACCTCCTTGATTCCCAGCTGTCTGGATAATTTCTGCAGGACACAGACACCGTTTTTCGTACAGGTAGTACAGTCTCTGCAGTGGGAGGCCAGCAAAAGTTCAATAATCATTTTTCTGTGATGCTTAAGCCTCGGTGTATTTGTATAGATCACCATTTTGTCTCTTGGTGTCTCAGAGCAGGATGCAAAGATCCTACCCCGGTCATCTTCCACCACACACATCCGGCATGCGCCGTATGTGGAAAGTTCGGAATGATAGCAGAATGTAGGAAGATCGATCCCGGATTTGCGGATGACAGACAAAACATTTTTTTCATCTGTGAACTCTACTCTTCTGTTATTGATTGTCATATAACTCATGTTCTTCTCCTCCTACCCTTCAATATGGATCGCACCAAACGCACAGGCACTCTCACATGCACCGCACTTAATGCATTTATCATTGTCAATTACATACGGTTCTTTGATCCGTCCGCTGATGGCGTCTGCCGGACAGTTCCTTGCACACTTGGAACATCCTTTGCAGCGTTCCGGGCTGATGATAAATCTTCTCAGGGCACTGCAGTTATGAGAAGCACACTTCTTGTCGACCACATGTTCCACATACTCATCGCGGAACAGCTTAAGGGTACTCATGACAGGGAGGGCAGCACTTTTTCCCAATCCGCAGAGTGCCGTCTCTGTGATCGTCGTGGCAAGTTCCTCTAAAAGATCCAGATCTTCAGGCTTTCCTTTTCCTTCTACGATCCGCTCAAGTATCTCCAGCATTCGCTTGGTTCCTTCCCGGCAGGGAACACATTTTCCGCAGCTTTCATTCTGGGTAAAGTTCATGAAAAACCGTGCCACTTCTACCATACAGGTGCTGTCATCCATGACAACAAGGCCTCCGGAACCGATCATGGCACCCATTTTTTTCAGGGAATCAAAGTCCAGATTTACATCCAGGTGCGGTGTGATCAGACATCCTCCGGACGGTCCTCCGATCTGTACCGCCTTGAATTCTCCGTCTCCCTTGATTCCTCCGCCGATGTCATAGATCACTTCCCGGAGCGTCGTTCCCATAGGCACCTCGATCAGGCCCGTGTGGTTGACACTGCCTGTCAGGGCAAACGCCTTGGTTCCGGGACTCTTTTCCGGTCCGATCCCTTTAAACCACTGTGCCCCTTCTGTGATGATCATCGGTACATTGGCGAACGTCTCTACATTATTCAGCACCGTCGGCTTTCCGAACAGTCCCTGTTCCACGGTTCTCGGCGGTTTTACACGGGGCATTCCCCGGTTGCCCTCGATGGATGCCGTCAGTGCGCTTCCCTCTCCGCAAACGAAAGCACCTGCTCCTTTATTGATATGTAAGTGGAAAGAAAAATCGGTTCCCAGGATATGATCTCCCAGAAGTCCGTATTCTTCCGCCTGTTCTATAGCCCGTTTCAGACGGCTGATTGCCAGTGGGTATTCGGCCCGCACGTAAATGTATCCTTCCTGAGCACCCACCGCATAGGCTGCAATCATGATGCCTTCGATCATCTTGTGGGGATCTCCCTCCATGATGCTCCGGTCCATAAATGCACCCGGGTCTCCCTCGTCTCCGTTGCATACGACATAGCGGATTTTCTCTTCCTGTCCGGCTACCTGGGACCACTTATACCCTGTCGGGAAACCTCCGCCTCCCCGCCCTCTTAAGTTCGACTCAGATATTTCGCTGATCACCTCTTCCGGCTTCATGTCAAACAGTGCTTTTTCCAGAGCCTCGTATCCGCCGATGGACAAATATTCCTCTATGTGTTCTGCGTCAATATGCCCGCAGTTTTTCAGCACGATTCTCGTCTGTTTTTTATAGAAGGGAATCTCTTCCTGTCTCTGATATTCAATTCCATCCCTCTTGAATAACAGATGCCTGATCGGTTCCCCCTTTTCGATCGTCCTGTGAAAAATTTCCTCACAGTCTTCCAGCTTCACCTTCGTATATAGGATTCCCTGAGGCTCGATCCTCATCAAAGGACCCATCTCGCAGAAGCCATGGCATCCGCTTTTTTTAATTCCAATCTCACCGTCTCCGTGTGCAATCTCCGGTCCGAAATGGACTTCTACGTCTGGATGTTCCCCCACTAACTCACACATCCTGTCATAGATGGCACCGGACCCTCCGGAAAGACAGCCTGTACCTGCACAGATCAGGACCCGGCACTTACTTTTGTTCATCTGCTCCCTGGAAGTCTGACGGATCTGTCCGAGAGCTTCTCTGTTTTCAATCTTTTTCATCATCTAAGCTCCTCTCAGTTCTCGAATCAGTTCAGCGGCAGCATCCGGGGTCATCGCCGGATAGACTTTGTCATTGACGGTGATGACCGGTGCAAGACCGCAGGCGCCGAGACAGGAAACGGTCTCCAGCGTGAACATCATATCATCCGTAGTCGCTTTCTC
This sequence comes from Anaerostipes caccae L1-92, assembly GCF_014467075.1. Lineage (NCBI taxonomy): Bacteria > Bacillati > Bacillota > Clostridia > Lachnospirales > Lachnospiraceae > Anaerostipes > Anaerostipes caccae. Next base: position 1,720,359 of record NZ_AP023027.1, on the reverse strand, counting down.
CTCTGAGAGCCCCAGTTCACTGTAAAGACGTTCCAGAATGGAGACCGATTTGCGGACATGACAGGCTGTTCCGTTGCAGACTTTAATGATATATTTTCCTTTTGGCTCAAAAGAAAAATTTTCATAAAAGGTCGCAACACTGTACGCCTTGGCTTCGTCAATGGACAGCTTTGATGCCACATAACTTAAAAGCTCCGGCGGAAGATAGCGGTATTCTGCCTGAATATCCTGGATGATCGGGATCAAAGCAGCCTGCGTAAGCCCGTGAGATGCTATGATCTCATCTGTTTTGTCATAGTAGGCCTGGTTTAACATGAGATACCTCCTTTACGTTGTGCATTTTGGTTAAATTTTTATCAATCACCGTTAATTATATGTCAATTTTGACTGATTATCAATAAAATAAGTATAAAACTTTTCACCAAACCGCAGAAAGTCCCACAGTGATAAAAGACAGCAGTCTTTTTCACTGTGGGACTTTCTTTCATTATTTTTTACATCGCCAGTTTAAATATTTCTACAATATCTTCTGTATTTAAGCGGCGCACCCAGCCGATGCTTCCGTCCTCATGGACAACGCGTACTCGTTTCGCCATGCGCTCCATCACTTCTTCATCTAAATCCTCAACTCCGGGAACATCCCTTAATTTTGTCGGAACTCCAAGGCTTAAGAAAAACAATTCTAAACGGTCGATGGCTTCCAGTACAGTTCTCTCCGGATCGCCATAGTCCATAGACACTCCCATAACACGAGTTGCCCATTTTATAAATTTGTCCATATTGTCTTTGTACACATATTTCATCCATGCAGGAGTAATCACCGCAAGCCCTGCTCCGTGAGTTACGCTCTGGTATTCACCGGATAACTCATGCTCGATGAAATGGGATGCCCAGTCGCCGGTTCTTCCCATGCCGGTCAGACCATTGTGCGAAAGGGTCGATGCCACCATGATGCTGGCTCTTGCCTCGTAATTTTCCGGATCTTTCATGAGAATCCGTCCGCAGTCCATACATGTGTGGAAAATAGCCTCACATAAATAGTCCGTCAGTATGTCATTTTCCTTTTCAGGAGTAAAATATCTCTCAAAGGAGTGAGACATGATGTCAATGATACCGCATGCCGTCTGGAATGGAGGCAGAGTCATTGTAAGTTCCGGATTTTCAATGGCAAATCTGGCACGGTTGATGTCATTGTCACAGAACCGTTTTAAGTTTTCGTCTGCTTTTGTAATAACACAGCTGTTAGACGCCTCACTTCCTGTGGCGGCAATGGTAAGAATGACACCTAGAGGAGTACTCTTTGTCGGCACATCATGAGGTACCCCGTCTTCTTCGATAAAGAAATCCCAGACGTCTCCTTCATAAGGAAGACCCATGGCAATCGCCTTTGTAGAATCGATAACGCTTCCTCCGCCGATGGCCAGAAGAAAATCGACGCCCTCTTTCTTACAGAGTTCGATCCCCTCATAAACCTTTGACAAATGAGGGTTCGGGACAACTCCTCCGAGTTCCACTACCTTCAATCCGTCTGCTTTTAACATATCGATCACTTTGTCGACAAATCCGTTTTGTTTTACAAATCCGCTGTCGTGATGTACCAGCACGGTTGTTCCGCCGTATTCTTTGATCCATTTTCCCGTTTCTTTTTCTGCATCTCTTCCCACAACCAGTCTGGTAGGGCTTAAAAATGTAAAATCATTCATTTGAATCTCCTTCCGTTTCCGTCTTAATTATTCCATATTTGCGTGACGTGCAAACAATTCCTTGTCACCCTGTTTTGTGATCCTCATCAAATCCATGACGATAGCGTCATATGTGATCCATGTCAATTCTTCAAAAGAAGACCCGGAAGACTGGACGCTGCCTTTTCCCTGGCCTGCACATTTTTCTGTCACTCCCGGAATGCGGATGGCCGCATCTGCCATAGAACCTATCTTATTTTCTGGGAACATTGTGACAGTCGCAACCTTTGCTCCCTGAGCCTTTGCAGTCTTGGCATTGGAAACTAAGCTGGCTGTATTCCCTGAGCCTGAACCGACAATCAGCAGGTCACCTTCCTGGATACTAGGAGTCGTAGGCTCCCCCACAAAATAAACCTGAAATCCCAAATGCATCAGCCGGTTAGAGAACCCTCTGGCAGCAAAGCCGGACCGCCCTGCTCCGCCTACGAAGATCCTTTTTGCGTTCATAATCAGATCTTCTACCTTTAACACGTCTTCATTCTGGATTTCTTTTGCGTTTTCCATTAATTCGTTTAAAATGGAAAAAACATTTTTGCACTCGCTCATATTCTTTCTTCCTCCTTGATTATAATAATGCATCTTGAATTGCTTTTGCTTCTGCAACCGGATCATCCGCATGACCGATAGCAGATCCAACGATCACGATATCTGGTTTTAATTCTACATATTTGCCGATAGTCTTACTGTTGATTCCTCCTGCTACGGCAATCTGAGATTTCTTTGCATTTGCTGTCATAACTTCCAGATCCTGAATAGGTTCTCTTCCCGCTGCCTGCTGGTCGGCTCCGGTGTGCACAGCCAGGATATCCACTCCGATCTCTTCCATTTTTGCGATCCTTGCCGGAAGGTCTTCCACACAAATCATATCTACGACCAGTTTTCTTTCATAATCTCTGGCAGCTTTTAAGGCTCCTTCTATTGTCAAATTATCAGAAACTCCCAAAATGGTAGCATAGGCAGCCCCTGCCTCATAGGCATAGCTTGCTTCTAAATATCCTCCGTCCATGATCTTTAAATCCGCCAGGATCTCCTTATCCGGGAAGAAACGGTGAAATTCACGCACTCCCCTCATTCCTTCGTCCATAACAAAAGGTGTTCCCACTTCAATAATGTCAACATGTTCCGCAACCTTATCGGCAAAACGCAGGGCGTCCACAAGATTCATTTCATCCAATGCCAGCTGTAATTTCATTCTTTTTTCCTCCTAAAATTTATTTATTTGTTTTTTGGGCTGCATACTCGTTATAATATTTTAAAATTTCATTATAAATTCTGCTTCCAGCTTCGATTCCGGTATAGTGTGAAACTGCTTTTTCAATTCCGTTTTCACTGATATATGCCTGAATCTGGGCAGCCTGCTCATCCCCGTCCATGTCATATAAGAATGCTGCCGCGATTCCCTTCAGGATCAGGTCATTTGCAAGTCCGTACTCTTCACATTGAACAGCCGGTTTCACCATACGGTCTTCCGGATCCAGCTTCCGGATCGGAGCTTTAGCGATCCGCTCAACAGTATCTTTGACACCTGGTGTAGACCAGCGTCCGATGGTAGCGTCAATATAATCAACCATATCTTCATGTGCAAAACCATGTTTTTTCTCGATAAATGCGCCGGCCTGAAGCATAATGTCTCTCGTCAGTTGTTTGTTTTCCGGCACCATAAAGTAGTCCTGAATAATATCATAACCCATCTGGCGGGCGATGTAAGCTGACATCGTATGTCCGCCATTGACAACACAAAGTTTTCTTTCTAAATACTTATCGAGGTTGTCAGCATATTCTGCATCTTTGATCGGCTCGGCATCCGGGTCCACCAACTGCTCTTTTTCAATGACAAGTTCAAATGTATTGCCCACATCAATTCCGTCTCTTCCGTCACGGTCAGCTGCAAACACCATACGGTCCACTGCTGTGCTCGGGATTCCGGCGATCTTATCCAGTTCCTCCTCTGTGAGAATCCCTGTCTTTAACAGTTCTTTCTTTAACATAACCCCGCAGTAAAAAGCATTCTCACATGGGATTACATTGACCCTTTCTTTTCCTGCGTCTAATCTGGCTTTTAATCCAGCTGCCAGGTTGTTTGCGATCTTTGGAAAATTGTCTGCGATGACTGCTGTTGTCACCAGATCGGCGTCTGTAATCGCCTGTGTCACTTCTTCCGGCTGCGTAATCGGAGATAATGCAGAGACTTTATCGATCTCTTTTCTTCTGTAATCTTCCTGGATTACATACAGGTAATAATTGTGATACTGATTCATCTCAGCATTTAATTTTTCATTTACATCGACAAACGTAATCTCATATCCTGTATTATGTAATAAGTCTGCTATAAATCCTCTGCCGATTTTTCCTGCTCCAAAATGTACCGCTTTCATAAAAATCTCCTTTTCTACAAATCATAATGTTAAAGGTGTGTTGTTTGCCTATGATCTTATTATAGAAAGCTTGTTTTGGAAAATCCATCTGTTCCAGTTCTGTTTTTTTCAATTTTATTTTGACAAAATTATCACTGTGGCACAGACACAAAAAAAACGGGCATTCTGTTCGGAATGTCCGTTTTTTGTATTATACAGCCAGCAGTTCCGCCAGATACTGTTTAAACTGATATCCGAACCACTGTCTGACTCCTTTCTCATCTGCTCTGTGGATCATTTCCTGGATATCCCTGTCCTCGATCACACTTTCCAGCATACGATTTAAAATATTTTTTTCATATTCCGACGCCTGATCCGGATAAACGGCATAAATGACATCCGTGTACTTTTCTCCGTTGGACAAATATTGATCGTCATGATAGTGAGCAGCAAAAAGCTTCGGTTCCGGCATTCGGGCAAGGACTGCTTCGTAATAGACCATGTCCGTTACCGGAATATAGTAGGACTGCTGTTTCTTCATTTTTTCTTCTGTTTCCGGCAGGGAACACAGGCTTTCTTCCGATAATATCCGCAGAAGGTTGTTTTTTAAATCTTTTTCCCTTGTCTCAACGATCCTGAATTGTCTGATAACTCTCAAGCCTGTATCCATGAGCAGGCGCAGTGTTTCAAGCGATTCTATATTATCCCTGGATTCCAGCTGGCGGCGTTCCTGTTCCCGGACCGTTATCTTGCGCATCGTTTTATATTTGTGGCGTTTGATCGCTTCATGGATTTGTTCCAATTCATTACTGCTTAAAAGCGGCGATACTTTCAGATAATTCCGTTTATCAATATAGAGAGGAATTGTGGATAAGATCAGATCATACTCGTCCAGATTTTCCTGACCGAACCCGACCAGCGATACCTCTTTGCTCACGCATATTTCCGGAATTTCCTGTTCTACCCGGTGGGCGAGCATTTTGGAAGAGCCCATGCCGCCGGAACAGACGACGAGAATCCGGAATGAACGCTTCATGACTTTATCCAGAGACACTGCAAAATAAAGTACCAGATAGCCGATCTCATCATCGGGGAAGAAATCATCCTGAAAAATCCTGTCTGCACCTTCCCGGATAATCCCGAACAGTTCTTCATAGTCTTTTTTCACATCCTCGATCAGCGGATTAGAAATACACATACCGCTTCGGATTCTTGTCAAAGCCCTCTCTATATGAACATACAGGCTTTCTTTTAATTCTTTGTCCCGGATCAGCTGAAGCCCCATACGGTCTTCCACATATTCAATGAATGTATGGATTTTAGAATCCAGAATACGGTTTTTGACCGTATAGACGCTTGATGTATCCTGGATCATTCCCATATGAAGCACCCATTTTATATACTGTTCTTCCTCCTGGCTCAGCAGAATATGAAATTCCTCTTCCAGCTCTCTTTTCACCTGCCGGGTAACCCTCTGTTCTTCTCCTTTAAAATTCTCAGTCTCAAACACTTTCTCATAGGGCTGTCCCTTTTGATGACAGCCGATCATCATGGCGATCAGCAGTATATATTCCAAGTACTCCCGGTCTTTGATCATAGCCGGCAGTTCACACTGATCCCGTATGATATTTTTCATTCTAAGGTAACATGCCGACATCACATCGAGATATCCGTACTCTTCCATCCTCTTTGTAAACGGATTCGACACATCCCCTTCTCTCCTCAGCCATTGATAGAGAGTGGCTTCATCTGCATGATTCAGAAGAATATTGATCATCAGCGCATTCTTCTCGATCTCACTGCCTGTGAGCAGGATTCCCTCCCCCTTTTTCTGGATCAGGTGAAGATCGTACACACCTAACTGCTCCTTTACCTTTTTCAGGTCATTTCGCACTGTGGGCACGGATGTATGATGGTCAATGGCCAGTGCTTCTGTTTTTATGTAATCATCCTGCTGAAGAAGATATAATAAAATAAAATCAATTCGTTCTCTGGGATCTACAATATAAATCTGTTTTTCCATCCCCAGAGAAATGCGCAGAGATTTCATGTCCTCTAAGCTCCCCACTGCGGCCATGCCTTTCTTGCTGACTGTATTAAGCTGTACTCCGTATTCCCTCATAATCTCTGTGACTTCCGGAATCTCACGGTATACCGTGCGGTCAGACACATTGATCTGCTTCGCGATTTCACCGATCGTCACATAACCTTTACTGTTCAGAATCACTTCTATTATTTCTTTAATCCGATTCGACATCTGCATCGTTCTCACCTCAAAAACATTTTAACACATCCTATTCAAAGATCACATCTATATCATGATCAAAACAAAAAGCATCAAATTCTTCCGGCAGCGGCCGGTCGGTGATCAATACGTCGATCTCCGCCAGATCAAATACTTTTATATAATATTTACAGTTTATTTTTGTGTGGTCTGCCAGCAAAATGGTTTTTTTAGCCTGCTGATGATATACCCTGGTGATCTCCGCATCTTCTAAATATAAGTTTGTCAGTCCCTGTGAAACATCCAGACCGCCCATCGACATAAAACAGATGTCTGCATAGCGGGACCTCACATAATTGCAGGCATCTGCACCGTAGACTGCATCATTGAAAATATCGTATTTTCCGCATACGACTTCTACATTTATGTTTGATGATTTTGCCAGTTCCTTGGCCGCGGCAAAGCCATGCGTCATGACATTTAACTTTTTATCCCGGTTGATATATTGAGCCAGATAAAAACAGGAACTGCTGGCATCCATAAAAACAGAGTCACCATTTTGGACAAACTGTGACGCAAGCCTCGCGATATATTTTTTCTCCTGTATATTTTCATCGTGCCGGAATGCCTGTGGGTATTGGGTCTGCTGCCTGCTTACATAAGAAGCGCCGCCCCGGTTTCTCTTCAGCAGACCCTTCTTTTCTAACAGCGTCAAGTCCCTGCGAATTGTCGGCTCACTGACATACAAAAGCTTTGTCAGTTCTTTGACCGAAATGTAATTTTTCTCTTTTACTAACTGGATAATTTTCCTTTCACGGTCTTCAAAACTCATAAGATTCCTCCCTTTGTTATCAATTATATGCGAAAATTTGATCGTTTTCAATCATAAGACGAGCACTTTTAGTTTCGAACTTCATTTTTTCAATCAAATCTTGATAATTTCCGAAAATATTATAGAATAACATCATATCTTTGAAAAATAAATAGAAAGGAATCAAATAGATGAAAATTGACGGAATTATTTTTGATATTGATGGAACACTGTGGGACGTAAGAGATGAGATTGCTCTGGCGCTTACCAGGGAAGCCCACAATCAGGGTCATCCTGAAATAAACTTTACATCTGAAAATCTCACCTCTGTATTCGGGATTCCTCCAAAGGAAGTGGCTGATCTGTTTATGTCTCACCTTCCTCCAAAAGAACGGTACAAACTCATGGAGGACTGTGGAAATCACCAGATAAAACTTGTCGAATCCCTGAACACCGACCGGACTTATCCGGGAGTAAAAGATACAATTAAAAAACTTGCACAGCAGTATCCCCTGTTTATCGTAAGCAACTGCCCCAGCGGTTATGTCCGTGCGTTTATGAGAAGAAACAAACTCTCTCCCTGGATCATGGACTATGAAGAACAGGGTCGTACCGGATTATCAAAAGTAGAAAACATAAAACTTGTCATGGAGCGCAGCCGGCTGAAGTCTCCCATATATATCGGGGATACAAAGGGAGATGCCGAAAGTGCGAAAAAAGCCGGGATCTCTTTTGTATGGGCATCTTATGGCTTTGGCCATGTGGATAACCCAGAATACTCCATTGACGATTTCAGAGAATTACACAGATTACTGGAACAATAAAAAGTTCTTTTCTCATTTTTTTAAAATTAGGGGTTGTAAACAATTTTTAATGAACTTATGCTTACATTAAGGATATCCTTTATCACATAAACCAATGGATGAAAGGAGAAATTATGACAACTCAGCAAGACATGAAAGAACTTGAAGCGATCATCAACAAAGACTATGGCAATACAGCAGGCATCGTCGTATTAAAGGACGGTGAAATGCAGTATGAGCAGTACTTTAACGGCTGTACCGCCGAAAGCCGCGTTCATATATATTCTGTTACAAAGAGCATTGTCTCTATTTTGATCGGAATCGCCATGGACAAAGGCTTCATCACAGACATTGACCAGAAGGTTTTAGATTTTTTCCCTGACTACGTCCCAAACCAGAGAGAAAAAACCATACAGAATATCACACTGAAACATTTGCTGACGATGACAGCCCCGTACAAATACAAAATTGCCCCCTACGTCAAATACTTCACCAGCGATGACATGGTAACGTTTACGCTTGATTTACTGGGAGGCAGGGGAAAACCAGGCCAATTCAGATATGCTCCTCTGATCGGACCGGATCTTTTGACAGGTATTTTAAAACAAGCTGCCGGCCAGTCTGTATTTGAATTTGCCCGGGAAAATTTATTCATACCGCTTAAAATTACCGCGGAGCGCAGCATCGTATTTCATTCCAAGGAAGAACAGCTGGCATTTAACAAAGCCACGGATATCAGCGGCTGGGTCTCTGACCCGTCCGGTACAAACACAGGAGGCTGGGGCCTTACCCTCTCGGCTGCGGATATGGCAAAACTGGGTCAGTTATATCTAAATGGCGGACTGTGGAACGGAAAACCTATTGTTTCAGCAGAATGGATCAGCGAGAGCACGAAAGAGCACAGCCGCTGGATTAAGGAGAACCTTGCTTACGGGTATTTATGGTGGCTCCACGAAGAAGGCTTTGCAGCAATGGGAGACGGTGGAAATGTAATCTACGTCAACATGAAGAAAAACCTGACCGTAGCCATCGCTTCCCTGTTTAAACCCAGAGCGAAGGATCGAATAGACTTTATTCAGAACTATATAGAACCGAAATTTCAGTAAAATTTATTTCTAAACATTCAAAAACAGCCTGCCCATGGAATTTTTGTTGAATTTCCATGAGCAGGCTTCCCGTTATAAATTATTCCCGATACCCTGAGATCAGATCCGCAAATCTCTTGGCCGTCAGATGCGGCCTTGTGATAGCACTTCCGACAACCACTGCATGTGCCCCCAGATACAGGCATTTCACTGCTTCTTCCGGAGTATTGATATGCCCTTCCATCATCATATACACATCGCTGCCAAGATCCCGGCACATCTTTGCAAATGCCCTCATATCCTGGGTTTCAAAATGCTTTGTTGCCTCCGTATATCCAAACAGAGTAGGCGCCACAATATCGACACCCAAGTCGGCCGCTCTTTTGGCCTCGTCATAGTTGGAGACATCGGCAAAGATCATGGCCTCAGGGATTTCCCTTTTCACATCCGCTACAAGTTCCCATGCACGGCGGCCTTCTTTTGTCATTCGGTCCGTACAGTCCATGGCAATGATCTCTGCTCCCGCTTCCCAGACCTGCTTTGCGGCCTCCAGAGTCGGAGTGATAAAAACCTCTTCATCACCTCTCCTGATCTTATATAAACCGATCACCGGCAGATCCACTGCTTTTTTAATGGCTCTGATCTGCTCCGGAGAATTGGCCCGGATTCCGACTGCCCCTGCCCACTGTGCGGCCTCTGCCATCTTGACTACCATATCATCTGTGTAGATCGGATCTTCAGGCACTACCTGGCAGGATACGATTAAACCTTTCATAGAATCCAGTATTTTTCTCTTTTCTGCATCTGTTGTGTTCATGATTCCATCTCCTTTTATGTCTATGTTGCCTTGTACGTCTTTTCTGTCTTTTATCATAACATAAAATACACCATTTGACACCTGGTCTGTCCTGTACATCATAAAATTACGCCGCCATCTACATCATCAGTATATGAAAGATCAAAATCATGGTAATCAACAATGATATCAGCAGAATGATACGGCAGAATTCTTTCATGGCCTTCATTTTTTCTTCCGGTTTTTCCTTTTTCATCATTCAAACCCACGTATCCTTTCTGCCACCGGTGCCTTTCCCCGAATAATCCGGTATGCGGCCAGAGGAATTCCAATGCATACAGCCGCAGATAACAAGACAGCTGCCAAAACCGGAACGGCCGGAATTTGAAATGGAATGTTCATGTAATTCATCGTCTGATAGTACTGATAAGTGATAAAAAGGCCAGCCGTTGCCGTCAGTGCCAGAGAAGTTCCCGCAAACAGTAGCCCCTCCCTGACCAGAAGCTTTTTCACCTGTTTTTCGGTCATTCCCACACTTTCCATGACAGCCAGAGACACCTTCCGGTTCTGGATATTTCCAAACACCGTATTGATATAATTCATCAGTCCGATCAATGCAAGAATAAGGGCAATTCCCACACCGACTCCGGTCATATTTCCCTGGGCCTTTTGGATATCCTTCATGCTGTCGATCCTGGATTCATAGGACACATCTTTAGCATAAGGGCTTTGACTCAGTTTTTTTCTGATTCTGCCTTCTGTTTCATCATCATATTCTTTTGTATACCGGATATTCAGTTTTGAAATATACGGATTCATGACGTGCTTCTTCATAAATGATTCACTGACAATAACAACTGGTGCCTTTCCTGAAGTTCTGCCATAATAACTGTCGTCGGTCATGCCTGCAATTCTTAGCTGGAACTTTTTGTTTTTATTTTCTGACAGATAAAATTTTACCCTTGCTTTTTTATCGATCTGACCGGAAAGATCCATGCCCGGCCCATAGATAATACAAATCTTACCGCTTTCAAAAAGTTCCTGATCTACCGGTTGTATGAGACTCTCATTTAAGTGCTCAAATTCCTCTTTATCAATTCCCTGCATGACAGAATAATATTTCTCCGGATGCTTTTTATAATCGCTGACATCGTCTTTATAAGGCGTATACATCCACTTCTCATAAAACTCTCTCATCCACACATCTGAGAATTCCGGTTCCCATGGGACAATGATCTTTGAACAGCGCAGCGGGTGCACTTCCCGGATATCTTTGCTCTTTTTCAATTCTTTTATCAAAGATGGTTTAAGTATCTGTTCCCATTTTTCATCTTCCTCTTTCATCAGAGTATCATTGCTGACTACTAAATCCGTGTCCATATAGTTTGACATGATCGTTCTGGCTCCGTGACTTTGGATGATCGTGATCAAACATAAAAACATCGACAGACTGGCAGCAAGGGAGAGGACTGCAATTCCTGTTTTTTTCTTGTCCTTACAAAACTGATCTGCGGCCATTCTCCACAGGAGACTTCCATTTCTTGTTTTATGCGTTTTCTTTCCTGCCGATGTAAGACGGTAATTGAGCGCCTCCACAGGTGTAACAGAAACCGCCTTCTTCATTGGCTTTCTGCCTCCGAAATAAACGGTCAGCCCCGTAATAAAAATTGTAATGAAAAAGACTGCCGGATGAAATGTGACAGGGATTGCGCTTTCCCTGATGCCGAGCGTCCGCACAATCTTCGGGATCAGCAGAAAGGATGTTAAAAAACCGAGCAGGATTCCTCCGCCCACCCCGGCTGTTCCTATCATCATTATCTGAGTTTTCATCAATAGACGAATCTGCCTTGAGGACATTCCCACGGTCTGCATCAGCCCATAGTAACGGATATTTCCTGAAACGGACAGGTACAAAATATTATAGATCAGCAGATAGGCACTCAGGCAGGTGACCAGGACCAGACCGGCCATTCCCGCAAAGATACCTGCAGATTTCTCCGTTTCTCCTGTAAATTGAAAATTCTGCCGCTTATTCAGATGTATACTCTCCTGAAACTTCGTCCTCTGATCTTCTGTCAGTATTTTATTTTTAAATTTTACATACAGCACACCCATTTGATTCAGCTGATATCCGGTCTTGTTATAAAATGCTTCTGATACATAAAACAGCTCCTGCTCACCGTATCCTTCCCATATTCCGGAAATAAGAAAGTTTTTCGTGTGAGTACCGTTCTGGTCTGTATAAGTCAGATCAAAGGTATCTCCAACATCCAGATTTTCTTTCCCGCAGTCTTTCAGGGCTGCTTTCGTGACCATCAGTTCATTTTCCTTTTTCGGATAGTAGCCTCTTACCCGCTTTCTGGCAGGCTTCATCATGACACTCCAATTCGTCTCATCACACCAGATCAGTCCGGTATGAAGTGTATCGTCTGCGTCTGTTTTCACTGCGGCGCCTGCATATGCTCCTGCTCCTGCAACTCTGACATCCTGATTATTTTTGCACTGTTTCAGCTGCTGCTCTGAATAACCGCCGTGCAGGACTGCATCAAAATCTGCGCCGTGTAAATGAATATTCTGCACCTGCTGCATTTTAAAATAAGTACTTCCGACCGTAAACACACTGAACAGCATAAAAGAAGACAGCATGACGGCGATGATCATCACGGCAGATTTAGGCTTGTTTCCTCTAAGTGAAGACACGGCCATCTTTGTAATGATCTTCCGGTTATTATTTTCCAGCATACGCATCACTTCCTCTCATGATCCGTCCGTCCTCGATGTGAACGATGCGGTCTGAAAGCTGTGCAATATCCTGATCATGGGTAATCAGAACAACGGTCTGTTTAAACCGACCCGCTACCGCTTTTAAAAGCCCCAGCACATCATGGCTGGAAGCAGTGTCCAGATTCCCCGTAGGTTCATCCGCCAGGATCATCGAAGGTTTCGATGCAATGGCTCTGGCAATGGCCGCCCTCTGCTGCTGTCCTCCGGACAGGGTATTGGGCAGCGCCTCTTTTTTCTCCTGCAGTTTCAAAAGATTCAGGATCTCATCAATGAATTCTCTGTCCACACAGTCTCCATCCAGTTCAATGGGCAGGGTTACATTTTCATACAGATTTAAATCCGGGACAAGATTGTAATTCTGAAATATGAATCCAATTTTTCTCCTGCGGAAGACCGCGAGCTGTTCCCTGTTCATTTTGGCAAGATTCTTTCCGTCTATATACACCTCACCTTCCGTCGGCACATCCAGCCCTCCGATCATATGAAGGAGCGTACTCTTCCCGCTTCCCGATTTACCGATAATGGATACAAACTCCTGATCTTTCACCCTGAAGTCTACCCCATCCAGCGCTTTCACAACGTTCGTCCCCAGCTGATAATATTTTTTCAATGCCCGTGTCTCTACTATATATGATTCCATAGATTGATCTCCTTTCCTTTGATACTGCAATCATAACTTATAAAAATCACAAACCGTTCACAGACATAAAATTTCACAGTACTGTAACTTTCCTTCTATCACCCATTGGGCAGGTAAATCTGAAAATCGGAACCTTTTCCAACCTCAGAACAGACTTGGATATAGCCTCCCTGCATTGTTATGATCTTCCTCGCCAGATAAAGCCCCACACCGATCCCCTCCTGGTCATACACCTCCGGTTCCCGGTAAAACCTTGTAAAAATCTCTGCCTGACGCTCCAGGGCAATCCCCTTCCCGGAATCCCTGATACTGATCTTCGTAAATATCTCCTGGACTGACACCGAGATTTCAATATTTCCTTCTCTGCCGGTATACTTTACCGCATTGTCGAGCAGGTTAAAGACAGCCTCCTCCGTCCACTTTGTATCATGATGTACCACAATGTCCTCATCGCAGTCCACAGACAGGCGTATCTGCTTTTTCTCGGCTTTCAAAACGATTGCCTCCACTGCTCTTTGAAGCGTCCCGCACAAAGGTAATTTCATACAGCGGACTTCTATGATTCCTGTCTCCAGACGGGACATTTTTACCATGCTCTGCAGAAGAAAATCCAGCTTTTCAGTCTGAATCCTTATCTTTTGGAGAAATTCCCCTGCTTCTGCCGAATCCAGTCCTTCATCCAGCAACACCTCCTCATAGAGCTTGATATTCGCAATGGGAGTTTTCGTCTGATGGGAAATATCCGAGATCAGGCTTTTCATTTTTTTCTTCTCTTCCAGATTTTCTGCGCTTTCCCTCTTCCAGATGCGCTCCAGCTTCTGAAGCCTTTCGTAAACTTTATTCCACAGAGTATCTCCCTCTTCTTCTATATTTTCCGGCTCCCTGCCGCAGGTCATATCGTTCAGACACCGGATCAGACGGTCGCTGAAGAAGAAAACATCCCGTTTTAGCTTCCATATTTTTATGCCCATAAAAACCGATATGAAAAAAAGGCAGCATGCCGCTGCTGTCATGATTCCAGCCATTGATATCCCATCCCATAAATATTAGAAATATAATGATGCTCTCCGTCCTCGATCTTTTTTCTCAGACGGTTTACGTTGACTGCCAGAGCGTGTTTATCCACGAAGCAGCCCCCGCTGTCCCAGATACGTTCAAGCAGCACAGCGTAGGTCAGAAGCTGTCCTCTGTTCAGGACAAACTGACGGAGCAGCCGAAATTCCGTAGGAGTAACCATACATTCTTTTCCGCCCGCCTCTACCTTTGCCCTCTCAAAATCTATCTTTAAAAATCCATCGTCAAAGAAATTTTCTCTGCCGGTCTTTTCCCTCTTTAAAACCACGCGGATTTTTTCTTTTAATATTCTGATAGAAAACGGCTTTGTAATGTAGTCTTCCGCCCCGGAACCATAGCCCTCCAGGGCATCCTCCTCCAAATCTCTCGCTGTCAGAAACAAAACCGGGACTTCCCTCTGTCCTTTCATCCATCTGCAGAGAGAAAATCCTTCTCCGTCCGGCAGATTAACATCCAATAAAATCAGTTCCATTTTTTCTTGTCGATATATGGCTTTCGCCTCACAAACCGAATACGCTGAATATATGTCATACCCCTCTTTTTTCAGCGCATAGCAGATCGTCCGGTTTAGCTCCCGGTCGTCTTCCACGATCAGTATTTTCTGCATTTTGTACCTTCTTTCCGCATTTTCATCTGTCTTCAGCTTCTATTTTATCATACAATTAAGCCAAAAGACCTTCACTCCGGTGATTATCACGATATTGTGATCTTAAAAAAATAACAAAGGAACTGCTGTACATAACCGATTTCTCCGTCATGGCACAGCAGTCCCTGATTTGATTTTACCGAATTTATTTTAGTATAGAAATAACAACTTTTATTTCAGCGTTTTTAATGCCTCTGTTACAAAGGCGTGGTCTTCACTTTGAGCCATTCCGGATACGGTCACGGTTCCGATCATTCCTGTCCCGGAAACAAAGACCGGAATGCTTCCTCCTGCCTGCGCATAATCACCTTTTTCCAGCCCATACCGATTCCACATGTCATCCTGTTTGAGATCCATCGACAATTTCATTTCGTAAGAACTTTTTTCAAAATCATAAACCGTGTTTTCTTTCCTGCGGACCCAGTCTTCGTTGTTCTTAGACGTGCCCTCCATTGCCGCATAAAAAATCTGCTTTCTGTTCTTTGTAATGGAAATGACAATCGGTTTGTTTTCTTTCAAAGCTTTCTGGTACATTTGGATACCCAAAGCACAGGCTTCTTCGTTTGTGAATGATTTGAGAACAAGTTCTTTCTGCTCCTCGTTCATCTGATCAATTAATGTTTTGATATCTTCCATGACTTCCTCCCTATTGATCTGCCGGGAATACGATTCCCATCTGTTTTCTCGCTTCATCCATGACCTTCAGCTCCAATACAGAGTACTGATTATGTATCTGCGCACTTTCTTTTGCCTCTGCCAGCCGAATGAATTCCTCTATCTCATAATACATGTTGTTGGCCTTTTTGTCTATTTTGATCTCTTCTCTATCACCGTTCCGATAGACAATCTCGATCTTTGTTGTATCCGGAATTTCCGTTATGATCATAGAAGCCTCTTCTCCCTGGATCTGGCTTGGAAGTGCGGAATTTGTAATCTTAGAGTACATAAGCTCCGCCTGCATTTCATCATACATAGCCACAATGGTTCCGGACGCATCCACTCCGTTGGAAAGTTTCAGGCAGTGAGCTGAGATTTCATTGGGCAGTCCGAACAGTTTTACCATCGGATGCACACAGTAGACGCCGATATCCATCAGAGATCCGTTGGACAGCTCCGGTTTAAATGCGTTTTCTATGATTCCTTTTTTAAAATTGTCATACCGGCTGGAATACTGGCAGTACTGGAACGTTGCCCTGCGGATCTTTCCGAGCTTCGGAAGATTTTCCTGAATTGCCGCAAAACCAGGGTCGAACACGGAACGCATCGCTTCAATGACCATGACTTGATTTTCTTCTGCGGCCTTGAGCATCTGCTCTAATTCGCCGGAATTAGATGCAATGGTTTTTTCACACAGGACATGCTTGCCGGCTTTCAGCATCTTTATACTCTGTCCTGCATGGAGCGCGTTGGGAGATGCCACGTAAACTGCATCGATGTCTTTTGCAGCCGCCAGAGCATCAAGGGAATCATAGCAGTCTTCGATCCCATATTTCTCTGCATACTCTTTTGCCTTTTCCATACTCCTTGAATACACTGCCTGAACCTTAAAGCCTTCACATTGGCTCCCCGCATCCATGAAATTGTCTGTTATAAAATTTGTTCCGATTACTGCAAATCTGACCATATGATCTCATCCTTCCGTGTGGCTATTGTTTTATATTGGTTACTATTATTTTATTGTGTTGGATCTTTTTTGTCAACCTTCCCAACTTTTGTTTTCACTTTGCACAGAACAGCAATCGGCAGAAAGCTTACTTAGAGGCATCTCACGGAAAAAGACAGGAGTTACTGTAAATAGTAAATCCTGTCTTCTCTGCGTACATTCACTGATCTCAGCAGCTGGTCATGTTCTTTCCTATGCCTGTTAATCCCTCAAAATCTTTCACAAAGTCATCAATCGCTGATGTGATTGCCTGATTTTTTACCAATCCTTCAATCACATCCGGTGCGGCTGTAGAAGCGCCGATTCCGTATTCACATAGTTCCAGCACCTGCTGAGAATTCTTAAAGCTGGCTGCCAGCACTTCTGTGTTCAGTCCATTATTCCTGAAAATATCATGGATTTTTTTTGCAGCCTGGATACCGTTATATCCCATATTATCAATCCGGTTAATATAAGGGGCTGCGTAGGATGCCCCGCTCTTTGCTGCAAGGAACGCCTGCATCGGTGTATAAACCGCAGTTGCCGTCAGTTTAATACCCTCTTTCTTTAATTCCTGCATTGCCTTAAATCCTTCAGGAACAGCCGGAATTTTTACATAAGTATTCTTTCCGAGCTCTTTGACGATTTTATGTGCCTCTTCAGCAATTCCATGCGCATCGCCTGACACAGTCTGCACATGAAGTTCCGCTTCATCCCCGATAAACTCACGGATTTCTTTGAGTACATCATAAGGACTTCTTTTACTTTTAGCCAAAATAGATGGATTCGTGGTCACACCATCCACCGGATAAAATTCGTAAATTTCCTTAATCCGTTCGATGTTCGCATCATCAATCATTAATTTCATGGTAAATCTTCCTTTCAATTACAGTGTCTGCTCTGTTCTTTCAATAATATCATCCTGTGTTTTTTTAGAAAGTACATTGAAGAATGCACTGTATCCGGCCACACGGACAATCAGATCTTTATGGTCCTCCGGATGTACCTGCGCATCCAGCAGCGTTTCTTTTGACACAATATTATACTGTACATGATATCCGTGCAGTCGGTTGAAAAATGTACGGATCAGCATTTCCAGCTTTTGTTTGTTCTCTTCCGTAGAAAGCATCTGCGGCGTCATCTTCTGATTTAATAAGACACCTCCGGTTATTTTCTCTGTGGGAAGTTTAGAAACAGTTTTAAATACCGCGGTCGGTCCGTTTTTATCCGCATTATGTGCAGGACTGCAGCCTTCCGCTAAAGGTTCAAATGCATTTCTTCCATCCGGCGTTGCCTTAGTTCCCATACCCTGCCCCACATTGGCACTGATGGAAGATGTGCCGCCGTAGCGTATCCCTCCGATCGGTCCTCTCTGATAACGAGTGTTTGGATATTTCTTGATTTCATCTAAGTAAGAATCATATGCTTCAAGAACCAGCAGGTCTACATCGTCATTGTCATTGCCGTACTTTGGTACGTCATTGACCAGCATCTCCTGAATCTTCTGATTCTCCGGAGACTGGAAATCATCAAGAATCGCATTCCAGAGCTGCTCCTTTGTAATTTTCTTTTCTTCGTAAACAAGCTGCTTAATCGCAGCCAGAGAATCTGCCATATTTGCAATTCCAACCTGAAGTCCGGAAATAAAATCATAAACAGCTCCGCCTTCTTTGATGGTCTTTCCTCTTCCGATGCAGTCATCCGTAAGCGCAGAGCAGAGAATATCCGGCACATCTCTTTCAGATGCTTTATCGATGACATTCTCAACAATGACACTGTAACGGGTCATTTCTCTTACAGTCTTATCCCACGCTGCCAGCAGATCCTCATAGGAGTCCATATCCTTAAAATAACCATAACCTTTTGTAAATCTCTTTCCGCTTGTCAGATCCACGCCATTATTCATGGCACAGAGCAGAACTCTCGGAAAATTGATATAAGACATTCCCGTACAGCGGTATCCCCACTTGCCGGGAACTGCGGTCTCTACACATCCAATGGCGCTGTAATTATAAGCGTCCTCTTCTTTGACACCCCAGTTGATAAAAGAAGGTATGATAATTTCGTCATTGTTCAGTGCCGGCATTCCAAATCCAAGCTTCATAACTTCGATACATTCGTCAAAAAACTGCTTGTTGATATTTTGATGATACCGCACCGTCAGGTTGGGCTGGGTAAGCCTTGTCTGTGCAACAGATTTAAGTACTGCAAAACTTAATTCATTCACCGCATCTTTCTTATCCGGTGTCTGTCCGCCGATCGTAACATTCTGATACATAGGAGAGCCGGCTGAACTTAAGGTATGTGCCTGGGATCTTATTTTATTGATGGTCAGTGTCTTGATCCAGAGACATGTCAGGATTTCTCCTGCCTCTTCCTCTGTCATCGTTCCGTCCTGAATCTCTTTTTTATAATACGGATACATATACTGGTCAAACCTTCCGTAACTTAAAGAGTGTCCGTTTGACTCGATCTGCAGGATCAGCTGAATGAACCAGACAGACTGTACAGCTTCTTTGAAAGAAGATGCAGGTTCATACGGAACCTTAGAACAAATCCTGCTCATCTCTTCCAGTTCTGCTTTTCTCTTCGGGTCCTTCTCTTTGCCTGCTAATTCTTCTGCCAGTCTGCTGTAACGCAGTGCAAAATGATGAACCGCCTCAATCACAATCAAGACAGCCTTATAAAATTCATTTTTATCAACACTCTCCGGATCAGTAAAGTCAAGAGCATCTTTGAAAGCCTTTGTTCTTTCTTCATATCCTTTCAATCCCTCAGCCAGAAGTCTTTCATAATTCACTGCTAAATGGGCATCTCCTGCATTTAGTTTTCCTTCCATGCCGAAAACACCGGTTTCCATAAAGACACTGACTTCATCAGGAAGAAGCGCCTCACCTCTTGCGCGCAGATTATTATTCTCCCAAAATGGTGCAATCTCACGAAGCTGCTGTTTTGTTTCTTCTGTTATATAAAATACATCTCCATCTCTCTTCTCAAAGAGATCCAATTCGTTCAGAATAAATTCCATTGTGTATTCGGGAAAAATCGGAGCATTGGCATTCTTCGTTGCCTGGTTGCCGGCGATCACAGATTTGTCTTCAATGTAAATCGTCATGTTTTCCAAAATCTTCTTCAGCATAAGCGCTCTCACCATAACACGGGGCTGATTCTGATTCTCTTTATAGGCCTGAGTCGCCAGCAATGCCCTCTCAGCATCGATATAGGGTTTCTCATCCAAGACTTCTTCACGAAAAGCACTCATTCTGTCTGTCAGTGATCCAAAATGCGCTTTATTTTCCATAAGCTCCTCCTTTAAATTTCACTCGTAATATTTCTTTGTTTTGTTTGTAATTTAAATCTACATCATTTCCAAATATTTGTCAAGATGTTTTTGTATTAAAATTAATTATTCTTTCATTTGAAAGTTTTTATTTTCAAATCGAAACAAATATGTTATGATTTAGTCAGCAAAGGAGATTACTATGAAAAAAGCAGATTATAAAAAAACAGGTGTTGTTTTTAATATTCAAAAATTTAGTGTCAATGACGGTCCAGGCATCCGAACGGTTGTTTTTTTTAAAGGCTGCCCTATGCACTGCCGCTGGTGTTCAAATCCCGAAAGCCAGCTTTCAGAGATCCAGATTCTATGGGATCAAAAAAAATGTATTGGGTGTCATCACTGCATAGATGTATGTCCGTCCAAAGCAATTTCTTTGATTCAGGACCACATCCGCGTTCATGCAGAGAAATGCATCGGATGCAGACAATGTGTACTCGAATGTCCCGGTAAAGCATTAAAATCAGAAGGGGAAACCAAGACAGTACAGGAAGTCCTTAATGTAGTGCTGCAGGATAAAGATTTTTATGAAGAAAGCGGCGGCGGCATTACTCTTTCCGGCGGTGAATTCCTTTCCCAGCCCGAATTTGCCGCTGAACTGCTGCTTGCCTCTAAGGAAAATGGACTGCATACTTGCTGTGAGACAACAGGATTTGCTGATCCGGAAATCTTTAACGGCGTAATAAAACATCTTGATTACATACTATTTGATATGAAACATTGGAATACCGCAAAACACAAAGAGGGCACCGGTGTATCCAATGATCTTCCTCTATTTAATATGAAGCACGCCATCCAAGCAGGAAAAGAAGTCCTCCCAAGAATTCCTGTGATCCCGGGATTCAACGACTCCTTTGAAGATGCCGCCAGGCTGGCAGACACCCTGCTGAAAGCCGGAGCAGATAAGTGTCAGCTGCTTCCTTTTCATCAGTTCGGTGAAAACAAATATGATTTATTGGGTCAGGCGTATGATTACCATGATATACCGTCTATGCACAGGGAGGATTTGCAGGATTATCTTCAAACAATGATTGATTGCGGGATTCTTGCATTTTTTTAAGCAGCATGTTCTTTCATTCGTAACTTTACCTCATTGATTGAATCTTTATTTGTGGTATACTAGGAAACAAAGTAAAATATCACAATGCTACAACATACGAACGGAGTCATCATATGAAAAACAGGACAAATAAGATTTTGGAGCTTCTCACCCAAAAAAATAAAATTGAAGTATCACAGCTTTCCGAACAACTTGGTGTTTCCCAGGTTACTGTCAGAAAGGACTTAGATGAACTGGAAAACAAAGGAATCATAAAGCGTGAACACGGATTTGCACTCTTATGCAGCACGGACGATATTAACGGGAGAATCGCCTACCATTATGAAGCAAAACGAAAAATCGCCAAGAAAGCGGCCGAATTGATCTGTGACGGCGATACGGTTATGATCGAAAGCGGCAGCTGCTGTGCTCTCTTGGCAGATGAGCTGGCCTCTTCCAAAAAAGATTTGACGATTATTACCAACAGTGCTTTTATCGCAGACCATATCAGGGGAAAATCAAACTTTCAGATCATTCTCTTAGGCGGCATTTATCAGCAGGATTCCCAGGTCATGGTAGGCCCGATGATTCGTCCCTGTGTAGAAAATTTTCTTGTAGATTTATTTTTTATCGGAACAGACGGTTATACTCCCAAAGCCGGCTTTACCAATCGTGACCAGATGCGGGCACAGGCTGTACGGGATATGGCCCTGCAGGCCGGTCAGGTTGTCGTATTAACAGAAAGTGACAAATTTTCTAAACACGGAATTGTCCCTCTCAACCTAAAAGAACAGGTCAAGACAGTGATTACCGATGATCAAATTTCTGAGGCTTCCAAGTCAGAGCTGGAGAGCAAGGGAATCAAAGTAACATTTTGACCAGTTCTCCTGCTTGCTGTCTCCAATAAGATTCAAAAAAACAGAACGGAAAATATTTTTGATATTTTCCGTTCTGTTTTTCTTTTTTTACTTACTTATTGAATTTATTCGTCATCTTTTCTTGAGCGGCTGTAGATCATTTTCTTTGTTACGATAAAGATCACCAATGCTGCAAGAACAATAACACCGCCTACCAGGAATACATTCGCATAGGTAGATGCAGCTCCCGCTTCAACGCCTGCAATACTTCCTCCTGACATTGCACCCTTTGACATGAGCTGTCCAAAGACTGCCACACCGACAGATCCCGTGATCGCCTGTACAAGGTCATTGATTCCCAGGACACGCCCTGACTCTTCCGGCGATACCGTAAGTGTTGCCGTGTCTACGATCGGTGAGTAGAAGAAAGATGTTCCGAAGTAGTAGATACATGGTGCTGCCGCCAGTGCTGCATATTTACCGTAAGGAATCGCAAACGCAATGGCAATCAGTCCGAGTCCCATGGCTGAAAGAGCCATAATGATCGCTGCAGAACGCCCGATTTTTTTGATGACCGGTCCGCACACGAATCCAAGTACTGCCGCCAGGAGGATAGACCATACAAGCAGGTTGGAAACCTGAGCAGAATCAATACCAAACACCTCAAGTCCAATGGCATTTACACCGGCGTTCAGTGTATAGCTGAAGAAGTAACCTACGAAGATAACTACCATAGTTGCCACAAATGCTGGATTCTTTAAGAATGCCGGGGTAATGATCGGGTCTTCTGCTTTGTTGATGTACACGATAAAGGCTACCAGAGTTACAACGGTTGCAACGGTCCAGAGCATATTCATGTCAGTAAAGAACATTGTGATGGCACCTGCAAAAGCACCGATTAAAGTGAAGCCCCAGCCGTCAATCTTAGCGCCTTTTGCGTGTTCATCCGGAAGGTTCTTTGAAAGCGCCGGAAGAAATATAACAGAGATCATCGGGATCGCAAACATCCATCTCCAGTCAATTTTTGTTACATATCCGGCTGCTACTACACCGAGGGCCGCTGAAAATCTGAATACTGCCACAAAAATACCGTAATAAACTACACGCTCTTTCTGAGAAATGTATTTGGACACAAGGACCAGGAATACAGATCCTGCCACCTGACCGCCTATAGACTGAAGCATACGCGCCGCTACAACCGCCCAGATGCTCACTGGCCCCAGAAGGAATCCAATCGCAGAGCCAACAGCAAATACAATAGTTCCTAAAAGGGTCATTTTCTTTAGAGATACAAAGTCACCCAGAGATCCGTAGATAACACAGACAATACCGAGAGCAATACCCGGAAGGGATGTGATCAGGGATGCAAGTTCCGGTGTTCCCAGCTGCTGACCGATATTTACAAAGATCATTCCGAATGCCTGCTGCTCAAGAATACCAAAAATAAAGATGATCAGCACCAATGGGATTGCACGCTTTGCCATACGGTTCATTTTTTCAAATTCTGGTGTTCCTTCCGCAGGTACCGGGATACCTGTTGTTTTTATATTTGTATTAGACATTTTTTATACCATACCTTTCAATAATGTTTTTCATATTGTTTATTTACATTCCGTGTCTGCGACTCTCTTCACATATCGTCTGCGGAAACGTTCTGCATCCACATCCACACACACTGCAGCGTTCTTTGTTTCACTTAATGTACCGTCAAAATCTACCGCTGTGGCACCCATGGTAAGCGGGCTGGAGATTTCCACATCGATAAAAGCGTCTTTTGTTTCAAACAGTTCCGGCTCCATCAGATACATGGCCGCAGAAGGATCATACATCTTAACTCCCTCTTCCACATGGCCGCCGTCATAAGAACGGAACAGGGAACTGATCATTCTTCCCGTCTCTCCGCTCTCTTCCAGTTTCTCAAGGTCTTCCACTGTAAGTCTGGCCTTTCTTCCAATATCTAATCCAACCATGGTGATCGGAATGCCGGAACGAAATACGATTTTCGCCGCTTCCGGATCAATGGTTACATTAAACTCTCCATAAATGCCTATGTTCCCTCTTTCTGTAGAACCGCCCATAGTAACGATTTCCTGGATTTTTTCTTTGACCTCAGGAAACGTCGAGATCAGCAGAGCGATATTGGTCAGCGGACCAAGCGTGAGGATCGTTACCTTCTCTTCTGACTCCATCAGCACCCGATATTCGCTCAGAACTGCATTTTCTTTTAACAAAAGCTCCTTGTTAGGTTCAGGAAATTCAAACCCTCCCATACCGGATTTTCCATGCGCATTTGTTGCAAATCTGTTGTCCCTTAAAAGAGGAGCCGCTGCACCTTTTGCCACCGGGACATCCTTTTTCAGAAATGTCAGCAGCTTTAATGCATTGTTTGTGGTGTGTTCAATACCAACATTTCCTGATACACTGGCGATCAGCTTCACATCCAGGGACGGCTCGGACAGCATGACTGAAATTGCCGCCGCATCATCGATCCCCGGATCCGTATCAATGATTATTTTTCTTGTTTCCATGGTGTTCCTCCTAGTATAATTAGCATAAACAGTAAATCCGCTTTTTCTTAGTCTTCCTCAAACCGCTCTACCTCATCCTTTTTCGGGATAGACGGCGCCGCACCTTCCATAGAGACCGCGATCGCAGATGCTTTCGAAGCCATGTGAAGTGCTTTTTTCACAGTTTGCCCCTGCAGTCTTGCAGCCATATAATAGCCGGTGAAGGTATCTCCTGCCGCGGTGGTATCTACCGTTTCCACTTTATATGCTTTCTGCTCTGCCACTCCTTCTGTTCCCGCATACATCGAACCGTTTTCTCCAAGAGTAAGAACGATTTCAGCATGAGGAAACCGTTGTGTAAGCTGTTTTAGTAAAACATCCTGATCTGCATCTGACTGAACCAGTGTACGCGCTTCCACTTCATTTAGAATGAAACAGTCAATGTGATTTAGATTAATATCAAAAATCTTTTCATCCATTGGAGATGGATTCAGAACAATCTGCATTCCCCTTTCATGTGCTTTTTCTACAATATACGGAATCTCACTGATTTCATTTTGCAGGATCAGGCAGTCCCCTTCGTGAAATTCCCTGAGAACCTGATCCGCCATCTCTTTTGTGACCGCTTGATTTGCACCGCCGTACAAAATAATACAGTTATCTCCCTTCCGGTCTTTCTGAATCACTGCATTTCCAGTCCTGACATCCTCACTGATCCTCAGATAGCGGGTATCAACCTCTGCATCACAGAGAAGTTCGCTTAAAAACCTTCCGTCTTCCCCGATGATTCCTGCATGATAAACATCTCCCCCTGCTCTGCCGAGCGCAATGGACTGGTTAAGTCCTTTCCCTCCCGGAAACACATCCAGCGTATTAGAGGAGATCGTCTCTCCCTTTTCTACAAAATGGCTTACGCTGTAAACATAATCAATATTTAAAGAACCAAAATTAAGTATTTTCATATTACCCTCACTCACTCGTCAGTTTTTCGAAATGAAAATGCCATCTTATAAATGCTGCGGCAGTCATCCCGATTCAGTCTTTTTATGCCTCCAATGCTGTCATCTTCACCGCGGAAAGCGATCTGGTCAAGCATCTTTTCCACTTCATCTGTAGGAATCCTGAAGTCCTCAAATGATACCGGCATTCCCATGCTCCGGAAAAACTCTTCTGTTTTCAGAATCCCTTTATACGCTGCCTCCAATGTATTGTCTCCGTTCCAATCCACTCCAAATACTTCTTTCGCATAGCGGGCAAACCGTTTAGGGTCTTCCTTATATACATACCGCATCCAGGATCCCATAATAATAGAAAGTGTGGCGCCATGCGGCGTATCATACAGAGCACTTAATTCATTTCCGATTTCATGGGTTGCCCAGTCCTGGATTCGGCCAATGCCGACGGTATCGTTATGTGCTATCGTTCCGATCCACATGATCTCTGCGCGGTAAGAATAATTGTCCGGATCTGCGAGAACTTTAGGCCCAACCTCAACCAAGGTTTTCAGGATTCCTTCTGACATCCGGTCGATCACTCCAATCTCCCCATCCGGTGAGAAATATCTCTCACATACATGGGAAAACATATCCACAACACCGCATGCAGTCAAAAACTTTGGCAGCGAACAGGTCAATTCCGGATTCATAAACGCGATTGCCGGACGCAGGATCGGATTGCTGACCAAAAGTTTCATTCCAATCTCAGTATTGTTTATTACACTTACTTCACTGGATTCACTTCCGGTTGCCGGGCAGGTAAGGATCACGCCTGTGGGCAGAGACTTTTTGGGCACTTCTGTTCCCGTAAAAAAGTCCCATACATCTATATCCGTCACTGCTCCCAGCCCGATCGCCTTGGCAGAATCAATCACGCTTCCTCCGCCAATCGCCAGTACCATATCTGCATGTTCTTCCTTTGCCAGAAAAATTCCTTCTTTTACAAGAGACAGTCTTGGATTCGGCAGGACCCCGCCAAGTTCCAGCGTTTCGATTCCTTCTTTTTTAAGCTGTTCCTTCACCTGATCCAAAAGTCCGGTATCGTACAAAAATTTTCCATCGTCATGGTGGATCAAAACTTTTCGGATCCCCATCTGCTTTAATTCGCTTCCAATCTGATTTTGCGCATCTTTTCCAAAAACAAATTTGGTATCAATACATAAGTTAAAATCCTTGAGCATCTTTTACACACCTTCTTTTATAATTTTTTCTATTTCTGAAACATCCTGTGCACAGTATTTAGGTTTGCGGGCACAAAGCTGTTTTGTATCTCCGTCTCCGTATGTCACCCCAATACAGTCAATTCCATTTTCACATGCAGCATCCACATCACTCCATGTGTCCCCGATATAGACATACTGACTTGCCTCCAATCCTGACTTGCGCATTACATCGGTGATCATCTCACTTTTTGTTCGTTCAGCCCCCGGGAAAGAATCCGGAGATATCCAGCCGTCGAACAATGCTTTCCAGTCTTTTTGCTTAAGGATCTTTTCCAATGCTTCCTGCGGTTTCATGGTAATGATAAAATGGATCATTCCTGCTGCCCTGGTTTTCAAAAGCAGTTGGCGGATTCCGGGATAGAGATATGTATTCTGGTAATCGTTGAGCGTACGGTAATGTACTCTTACCACTTCCTCAAACATCTCATATTTCTCTTCTTCCGGCTTTGGAATGATCTGATGAAAAACTTCTTTCACCGTTTTTCCAAGATTACTGTCCCTGCCGGTAAACTCTTTGGGCAGCCTGCCGCCGCATTTCGCTGCGGCATGTTCCAAAGTAATCCATACATCCCTGCCAGTATAAGCCAGAGTGCCGTCAAAGTCCCATAAGACCATCTGATACTTCATCAGTTATAGTTTTTAAGCGTCTTATACAGCAGATCCATAAATCCCGGAAAGTCTAATTCCAGGGCTGCCTCAGCGTTTGGCGCTTCTCCTCTGAAATCCATCTGCGGCTCTCTGCACAGATCCACAGCAGGCTCTACTCCTCTTAAATGACGATAATCACATACTGTCATTCCCCTGGTAAGCTCACCTTTTAATTCAATGTCGATGTGCATATCAGCCGCTTTGATCAGAGACGGGTCGATCAGCCATGCCACCGCACAGGCATCGTGCATATTGGCCCCTGAAAGAGATGCACTCTTAATGGTTGTATCGATGAAGAATTCTGTCAGATCTGCCGCAAAATGTGCTGCTTTCGTTCCGATTTCACGGAATTTGGCCACATGCTCTGCTGTCAGACAACACTGCCTGGTCAGATTAATTCCTGACATTTTAATATGCATTCCTGAGTTAAATACACGGTAGGCTGCTTCCGGGTCTACATAAATATTAAATTCTGCTGCCGGGGTCCAGTTGCCGTAAGTCACAGAACCGCCCATGATACTTAATTCTTTGACACGCTCCACAATTTTGGGCTCACGGTTAATAGCTGCTGCAATGTTTGTCAGCGGGCCTGTGGCGATCAGAGTGACATCATCTGTGTTCATCACAGTTTCCACAATAAAATCAACTGCATGTTGATCCTGTGCTTTGGCAGTTGGCTCCGGAAGAACCGGACCGTCCAGCCCAGTTTCACCATGAAACTGCGGTGCGGTTACAAGAGGTACGGTTGTAGGGCAGGAATGTCCCGCAAAAACAGGAATATCAGTTCTTCCCAACACTTCCAGCACCTTCAGGGCATTCTTTGTCACATTCTCTAAAGTACAGTTACCGCCGATCGTGGTAATTCCAAGCACATCTAAATTCTGTACTGCCAGCATCATGGCAAACGCGTCATCATGCCCCGGATCGCAATCTAAAATCACTTTTTTCATAACTGATTCTCCTTTACTCTGCTTGATGTTCTTCTAAAAACTTTTGTAACTGCTCTGTATCAGGAGCAGTTCTGGCACCCTTTTTTGTCACGGTATACCCGGATACTGCATTTCCTGCGACCAGGCACTCCTTAAGCGGTCTGCCCTCCAGTACTGCACGGATAAATCCGGCATTATAGACATCCCCCGCTCCAACCGTATCTTCTACTTTGACCGAAAATGCAGGCGCTGCTGTTTCCTCTTGTGCAGAAAATCCATAAGAACCTTCTTTTCCATTTCTCACGATCACCACACGGCCTTCAGATACGAAGGACCTGGCATTCCTTCTCCAATCTTTCTCTTCCCCAAGATAAGCAAATTCATCGGTACCGGATCCCAGCAGATACGCCGTATATTTGATAATCTCACGCACCGCCTTCTCATATTCCGGATCCAAAACACCGTCATCCACTCTCAGGTTCAGATCGAATGAAGTAGGAACTCCCGCTTCATATGCTTCTTTAAAAATCTTGATCACCGTGTGGCGGGCAGAGGTATCATACGCCAATGACATTCCTGATGAATGTACCCAGTCCGCTTTCCGTACTTTTTCAAACGATACTTTATCTGCATCCAGCACTTTAAATGCCTGATCCACCCTGGGCCATCCCCAGAGATAGCGTTCTCCGTTTTCGTCAATAAACGCAAACACACCGACTGTATTCAACTCCGGCTCAATGATCATATCGGATATATTTACGCCTTCTTTTTGAAGATCACTTTTCACGTACCTTCCATACTGATCTTCTCCGATGGAACCGATAAAACTTGTTCCGACTCCAAGCCTTGCCAGAGCCACTGCCGTGTTGGCAGAGGTCCCGCCCCCCTGAAGGGACGGTTCCGGATAATCAACCAGTGTCCGTTCTTCATTCAGAAATCTCGGATAAGGTACGATAATGTCAACGGTCGCATCGCCGACAACGATTACATCAGGCATTCTGTGCTGCCTCGATAAATGCTTTTACTCTGGCCGGATCTTTGCAGCGTTCTGTGTCTGCACGCTCATCGTCATAGTTTGTCATCGTAAAGGAGTCTACTCCGTACGGATGTGTGATATGGATAGCTTCTGCCACATTGTCTGCATCCAGTCCTCCAGCGATAATACAAGGTACATCCGTGCTTTCGATGATAGCTTTGTCGATCAGCTGGTCATGGGTAAGTCCCGTTGCTCCGATATCGCCTGCTGACGGCGCTTTTGTATCAATCAGGAAGAAATCCGCTACCGGTTCATAATCTTTGATGTACTGCATAACTTTCTGCTCTTCAAGAGGCACCCCCGCAAGAACAGGAATCGCCTGCATAATCTTAAGTCCCGGGAATCTGTTTTTAAGTTCCTGTACCTGGGCCGGGGTAATGCCCTCAATATCGCCTGATAAATGCATCACATCCGGCATAGCCTCTTTTAAGTCTTCTGTAATCTCGTCAATGTCTTCTGATACTGTCAGACCAATCCTGACTGCTTCCGGCTGCACGCCTTCAAAAATTTCTCTGGCGCGTTCACATGAGAGCTGACCCGGGGTTCTCTTGATCTTTCCATAAGACACTCCAAGGTGATGTCCTCCCATCTCCACGACCATCCGTGCATCCTCTACTGTTCTGATCCCATAAATTTGAATAATTACATCTGCCATTTCCTAAACCATCCTTTCTTCTAATGCTTCCATAAATGCTTCTGTTGTAAAAACTGTCTTTGTAAATCCCGCCCCCTGTGCCACTTTTGTAATCGGCGGAGGCGCAACAAAACTCTTCTTTAAGGTTTCAACTTGCGCAAACACATCTTCAGCCCTGCCGTCCAGGATCACCTCCCCTCTGCACATCACAATGATGCGCTTAAAATTCTCAACTACAAATTTCATATCATGAGAAATGGTAATACATAATTTCCCTCTCTCTTTCAATGTCTGAATAATCCTGTGCAGCCTTAGATTTCCCTGCACATCCTGCCCGCAGGTAGGTTCATCAAAGATCAGTACCCCGGGATCCATCATGATGACCGCACCAATGGTACAGAACTTCTTCTCCGCCAAAGTCAGATCCAATGGATGCAGATCCAATTTCTCAGATAATCCTACAAGGTCAGCGGTCCACTCCACTCTCTTGTCGATCTCTTTCTGCGTCATCCCGATCTGCTTTGGTCCGAATTCAAATTCTTTCCTTACAGATTCCAGAAACAACTGGTCATCCGGATTCTGGAATACGTATCCAACCTCCTTTGACCACTGTGCTGTGGACCGTTTTTCAATACTCTCGTCATTGATCAGCACTTCTCCTGATGAAGGTCTCAAAATTCCGTTAAAGTGCTTTACGACTGTGGTCTTCCCGGCTCCGTTCTGTCCTATGACCGCGACCGGATCCGTTCCTTCAATCTCCAAATTAATTCCCTTCAGAGCTTCATCCCCTGAAGGATACACATAGCGGAGTTTTTTTAACTCAATCTTCATATTTTCAGAACCTCCTTCACCATTTCTATGGTCGGTCCCTCGGTAATTTCTATTTCCCGTTCCGTATAATGTTTTTCCTTAAGCGCCTGGGAGAGTTTCACATAATCAGGGACTCCGATCCCCCTTTTTACAATCTCCGGATTTCCAAAAATTTTCTTAGGTTCGTCTATAGCGGCGGCTTCTCCCTGATCCAAAACCAGAATCTTGTCCGCACATCTTGCAACCCTCTCCATATCATGATCCACCATAATGACCGTGATTCCTTTCTTATTCAGATCTTTTACAATATCAAAGATCTCCTCACTTCCTGACGGGTCCAGCTGGGTGGTACATTCATCTAAAACCAAAATTTCAGGTTCCATGATAAATGCAGAACCGAATGCCACCCTCTGTACTTGCCCTCCGGACAATTCCAGAGGATTTTTAGAAAGAATATGGTCAATCCTCATGAGTTTTGATACATAATCGACTTTCTCAGCCATCTGTTCCCTCGGTATTCCCCTGTTGCCAAGTCCGTATGCCAGCTCCTCCGCCACTGTCCCGGCGGTATAGGAAAGCTGGTTAAAAGGATTCTGGAATACCAGTCCGATCTTCGGTGAAAGCTCTGCAATCGTACTTTCCTCGGTACTCACTCCGTCCACAATCACCTGACCGGACATTTTCCCAGCAAAATAATGAGGAATCAAACCGACCAGCGCGTTACAGAGCGTAGATTTCCCTGATCCGTTGGAGCCTATGATGCACAAAAAACTTCCTTCTTCCACCTGAAAGCTGATCTTTTTCAGCGCTTTCCTTTTTGTCTGCCTGTACTTAAAAGAAAAATCTTTGACCTCTAATACTATCCTGCCCATTTGTTCTCCTCTTCTTTTATATCAGGTTCATCTTCATCAAAACTGTAACTGCTGCTGTGATAATAAAAAATAAGGCCAGGAAAATATTTACAGCTTTATCTCTCTTCGTTGTTCTGACTTCCACGTAACTCGTCTGCTTTACGCCTTTCATTCCAAACCCTCTGGTCTCCAGCGTCATACCCCTTTCCTGAGCATCGGTCAGAGAGGACATGACAACTGGTCCCAACAGCGGTATGTAAGCTTTTACCCTGGCAAATATAGTTCCTCCGGTTTCTACCCCTCTTGCTTCCTGCGCCTCCTGGATCACTGCCATTCTTCTCTGCATCTGGGGAACTACATTAAGACTTGCCAATACTAAATATCCGGCTTTCGGCGGCAGACCGCTCTTTGTAAGCGCTGCTACCAGTTTCCCGGGATAGGTTGTCTTGTTCATAATATAAAATGCTCCCAGAAAGACCAGAAGTGTGCTTATGATCTTCAGTGCATAGAGAACGCCCTCCAATCCAACTTTCGCAAACCCCAGATCCGCAATCACTGTCACGTTTCCTGGATGATAACATCCCTGGATAAACAAAAGCATAACTGCAACCGGCACTCCGAACCCAAACATGATCTTTGCAAATTCCTTCAGTATCCCGGCAAGACAGGCTGTCACAAATAATCCTATGATGACGGCCAGACCAAGCCATGATCCCGGAAAGATCAGCGACCCAAGCCCCAGAGAAAAGACTGCAAAGATCTTTGTCATGGGATTCAGCTCTTCGATCACCGTATGTTTTGAAATAAATGTGTTTGATGTCTTTGCCATGCTAAACCTCCCTTAAGCGGACTTGCATTTTAATCTTCATCGTCTTCCTCATCGTCATCGTCTGTATCCGCCGCATACTGACTCAGGAATCTCTTCGGGATCTTCTGTATAAGGATAAACGCAATGAAGAATGTAATCCCTTTATCGATCAGATTTTCAAGCATGGAGGTGGATAATACCGAAGTTATAATGTTTTTCGTAGCTGCGATCAGCGTTACGGTCAGTACTGAAGTTCCTGTCACGCCGGCTGACCCTCCGTAAACGAAAATTGTGATCACTGAGGCGGAAATGGTGTTGGTCAGCGTACATGCTAGCCATGTCAGAACAGCTCCCCAAACATTCTTGAAAAAACCTTTTTTCACCATATATCCGGTGACTACCGCACACAAAACGCTGACGATGGAATAGGGCAGATAAACAGGATTTGCCACCAGTGCCAGGAATACATTGGTCAGCAGTCCGCAGAGGGCAGATACCCATATTCCTGATAAACACGCAACAACGATCGTCCCGATCATATCCAGAAACAGCGGCAGCTTTAATGCAGAGCACAGGGTCCCGCCAATCAGGTTGATTCCGACTGCGATTGGGATCAATACCAGCGACTTTGTGGAAAACTGAGCTCTGATCCCTTCTGCAAATGTCATTTTTTTCTTTCTCATAACTTCATCCTCCTTTTTCATAAATAAGTTGGAACGCATTTTAAAGCGTGACGGAAATAGCGAGAGAAAACTCAATAATAATTCTAGGAAACTATTTTCCGAAATCATTTTCTTTATTTAAAATTTATCACTGCTCTATTCATTTGTCAACATTTTTATCATATAATGTTACTTTTTTTGTTTTTTCGATCCGTTCATTGTCTATTTTGCACATTTGGCTATATTGACATATATTATTTCTTTGTCTATTATGGAATGTAGTATAAAGTTGGAGGAATTTTATGAACATAAAGGAAATCGCACAGCTGGCAGGTGTCTCTGCCTCAACCGTTTCAAAAATAGTCAATCAAAAAGATGAAAGCATCAGCAGCGAAACAAGGGAACGGGTGCTGAAGATCGTAAGGGAGTATAATTACACTCCCTATGCAGCTGCCACCGCTTCCCCTGCAAAGACATGGATCCTCGGCATCCTGCTCCGGTCTTCTGTTTCTCTGGATTCTACGCTGGACGGGATCATACAGACCGCCCAGCAAAATGGGTACAGCGCCCTTGTATATAACAGTTACTCCGACATGGAACAGGAGCTTAAAAACATTACTTCATTGTGCAAAAACAACGTTGACGGTATTATCTGGGAGCCTGTAAGCAAAGAAAGCCTCTCCCGTACCTCTCACTTTCAGGACATGAACATCCCGCTCATGACCATTGGGCCCAACGGCGGTGATAATTCGCACATGATTCCTTATGAAGAAGCTGCCTACCGGATCACTCAGGAATTGATCAGCAGAAAGCACCGCAGTATTGCCTGTATCTTAAAAGAAGGGCGCCGTACTTCTGCCTTTTTAAACGGATATAAAAAATGTTTGTTCGACAATCATATGAAACTGGATAAAGATTTGATTTTTTATGATCTGGATGAATCTCTGATACATAAAGTAAACACTCACAGTATCAGCGGGATCATCTCTTCTCATTACCGGAAATCACTGGAATTTTATCAGCTTATGAATACATTAAGCTATAGGATCCCCGAAGACATCTCCCTCATTTCCTTAAAAAATGACACGATGGAGAACCTTGCTTTTCCCAATATATCCGAGATTTCCACTTATACCATGCTGAATGCTGATTTTGGTTCTTATTTATGCAATAAAATCATTACAGAGATTGAAAAACGCACGGACAAGCCACATTCTTTTGTCCAGGATTTTCATCTGGATAACGAGATCACAGTCAGTGTCCCATTTAACTTAAACGTTCCCAAGATCACAGTGGTCGGCAGTATCAACATTGATACCTACCTGAATGTACCGCAGCTGCCTCACAGCGGAAAAACTGTCAGCAGCTCCACTTCCTTTGTTTATCCCGGCGGAAAAGGCATCAATCAGTCCATCGGAGCGGCGAAGCTGGGACACCGCGTAACACTGATCGGCAATGTCGGTTCTGATATTGATTCTGCCTCTGTATACAACGCTCTTAAAGAATATGGTGTAGAATCTTTTGGAGTGAAGCGGTGTAATCAGGAAAAGACAGGACAAGCATTTATTTTTGTAGAGTCCAGCGGACACTCCATGATCTCTATCCTCTCCGGCGCAAACAACATTCTGACCCCGGAGGATATCCGGAAGCGAAAACGTTTCTTTAAAAATACCGGTTACTGTTTGATCCAGTCAGAAATCCCGCTGGATACCGTGGCAGAAGCATGCCGTATTGCACATGAATGCGGAGCCAAAACAATCCTGAAGCCCTCTGTCTGCGGATTTATTCCGTCAGAAGTACTTTCCGGAGTCGATATTTTAGTCCCGAATGAGGAGGAACTGAACGAAATATGCCCGGCCCAGTCAACCCTTCAGGAAAAGACTGCTGCCTTATTGGAATACGGCATAGAAACCATCATTGTCACCCTTGGTGAAAACGGCTGTTATGTCCGGACTGCGGATCTGGAAAAACATTTTCCGGCAGTTCCATTTCCGTCTGTTGATAATACCGGTGCCAGCGATGCCTTTATCAGCGCTCTGGCCGCTTATCTCCTGTATGGATATTCACTGGAAGAAGCCGTCCGGATTGCCACCTATGCCGCAGGTTTTTGTATCTCCCGGGAAGGTGTTGTTCCGTCCCTTATTGATAAACGCAGCCTGGAAACTTATATTATTCAGAAAGAAAAATCTTTGATTAAAGAACGTAAATCATCATACCGATAGGAGGAAATTATGGATTACAGAACTTATTTAAGAAACTACCCTGATCAGGAAGGACGTTTCGGCCCTTACGGCGGCGCTTATCTTTCGGATGAGTTAAAACCCGCCTTTGAAGAAATTTCAGAGGCTTACCAGACGATCTGCCACTCATCCCAGTTTATCAATGAACTCCGGAGAATCCGCAGAGAATTTCAGGGAAGACCCACACCGGTCTATCACTGTGAACGGCTCTCGAATATGTACGGAAACTGCCAGATCTATCTGAAACGGGAAGATTTAAATCATACCGGCGCCCACAAGCTGAATCACTGCATGGGAGAAGGCCTTCTGGCAAAATTCATGGGAAAGAAACGTCTGATCGCCGAGACCGGAGCCGGTCAGCACGGCGTGGCTCTCGCAACGGCGGCGGCATTTTTCGGACTGGAGTGTGAAATACATATGGGAGAAGTGGATATTGCAAAACAGGCTCCAAATGTGACCCGCATGAAAATTCTCGGTGCAAACGTCGTTCCCGTTACACACGGATTAAAAACTTTAAAAGAAGCCGTTGATTCTGCATTTGATTCTTACGCAAAAAACTATAAGGATTCTATTTACTGTATCGGATCTGCCCTGGGTCCTCACCCATTCCCGCTGATGGTCCGTGACTTTCAGTCTGTTGTAGGATATGAGGCGAAAGAGCAGTTTATAGAGATGACAGGGCTGCTGCCCGATGTAGTCTGCGCCTGCGTCGGAGGAGGCAGCAATTCCATCGGCATGTTCATTCCCTTTGTCGATGAGCCGGTAGACATCGTGGGCGTGGAACCGCTGGGCCGGGGCTCAGCCTTAGGTGATCACGCCGCATCTATGACTTATGGAGAAAAAGGAGTCATGCACGGATTTGAAAGCATCATGCTGAAAGACAGAGATGGAGAGCCCGCTCCGGTCTACTCTATCGCCAGCGGACTTGACTATCCCTCTGTCGGCCCGGAGCACGCATTCCTAAATGATTTAGGACGGGTTTCCTATGAGACGGCAGACGATGAAGCCGCCATGAAAGCATTTTTTGAACTTTCCCGCTATGAGGGGATCATTCCGGCCATTGAGAGTTCCCATGCGGTTGCCTATGCAACGAAGAAAGCACAGGAAATGAAGAAAGGTTCTATCCTCGTTTGTCTGAGCGGCCGGGGAGACAAGGATATTGACT
This sequence comes from Anaerostipes caccae L1-92, assembly GCF_014467075.1. NCBI lineage: Bacteria > Bacillati > Bacillota > Clostridia > Lachnospirales > Lachnospiraceae > Anaerostipes > Anaerostipes caccae. The sequence goes on along the minus strand of NZ_AP023027.1, from coordinate 1,684,017 downwards.
ATGTCGTAGAAAACTATGGGTACGGAGAAAAGTATTTATAAGTTTTTCCGCTCAGCTACAATCTGTTTGCTGCAATCATAAATCAGGAAACCGCCCTGTGACCATCTTTGGTCACAGGGCGGTTTCCCGTCTCTGGTTTTGCGAGTTCTTCTGCCTGCATTTCTCAGCGGATACGAACTGTCTTCTGCGGACTGTAACTTCCGTAATATTTTGTTTTCCCGACCGTTTTATAAGCGCGCACTTTAACCTGATAAGATTTTTTCCCGGAAAGCTTAGACAATGTATAAGAACGCTTGGAAGTTCTTTTATACTTATAAGATTTTGTTCCTTTTTTCCGGTATGCGATCTGATATCCGCTTGCTCCTGTCATTTTCTTATATTTTAAAGTCAGCTTCTTTGACTTTTTGGATCTAGCATAGGTGATCTTTGTCTTCTTCGGAACAATATAAAATGATTTTGTAACGGTTCCGGTATAATTGCCTTTCCCTGTCACCTTCACTGTGGCTTTCCCGGTATTCTTGTTTTTTCCATAGCTTAAGGTATAATCCGTGTTCTGTCTCAAAGTTTTCGATCCATATTTCACTGTCACAGACGGTTTTATAATTCTTCCGGTATAAGTACGGTTCGAAATCCCGCCAGTGCTTAAAGTATTCACACCCCGCCTGGAAATTATAAAATGTTTAACAGCACGACCAGTGTAATTCCCCTTTCCCGTAACTGTTACAGCTGCCGTACCCGCGTTGGTATTATTGTTGTAGGATAAGGTATAATCTGTTCCTTTCTTTAAAACAATTCCGGCATTTGTCACTCGCATATCCGGATATTGTGGTTTTCCATTATAGATCTTGGTGCCGGTACTGCCGTAATTCAATTTATTTATATCCGCCGGAACAATCGTAAAATTTCTGGCAGCGGTTCCTGTATAGTTCCCTATCCCTTTAATTGTCACAGATGCCTGACCTGCATTAATATTGTTGCTGTAAGTCAGTGTGTAATCCGTGCCTTCTTTCAACGCTGCAGTATCGTCCTTTACAATAACAGCGGGAGTCTGTTTCTTTCCATTATAAATAGCAGAAGATATCTTTTCGATTTGGACGGCTGTAATTCTGCGTGCCTGCTCCTTCAAAGACTCATGGTTCAATTCAGTAAATGCTTTAATACGGTTACAAAACTCAGAAGCATGCGTATCATACCATCCGCTGCCGTCAAATAAAAAGCTTTGCTGCGGTGCAGTTTTCTCCTCCGCAGATATCCAGCTGCCAGCCTCGCTTTTTGCCACAAAAATACTGCCAGAGTTCTCGGATTTATTTTTTAATGTTATAACAACAGAAAAATGACTTCCCTGGCTTAATTTTATTTTATCAGGCAGCTCAATCGTATAGATCCCTTCATAGGGCTCAAAACCGGTAACCGGCTGTGCCAAGGCTTTGGTTCCGCTGTACGGATCAGAAACATCCTTCAAGTCCGTATAAACCTGGACACTGTAATTGGTGTCTGCACCAGCAATCCCCACAGAAACCGCCTCCAAAAATTCAGGATATTTCCCGCTTCCGCTCTTAGCTTGAAAAACATTGGCTGCAGTCAGACTTCCCCCTCTGGTTTTGAGCCTCTGCATACCGACAGATCCATCATAAAAATAATTATTGTCATATTGGTCTGCTGCCATATAATTATAAGCTACAACAGAATTTAAAGGCTGATCATAGGAAAGATAAAAATATCCCCCATCGCCTGCTCTGCTGCTCCAGCTGTTTTTTACGATCCACGCTCCATCCTTCTGCGGCTTCTGATCTCCAAACAATTCTCTTGAAATGCTGTCATCATATCCGACAATGGTAACAGCATGGTCTGCTTTATCACTCCCACTGTAAAAATACTTATCTAAAGCACCCATTCCTTCCGATGCATAAGAGGCACTGACCGATCCATTTGTGATAATCGCCTGTTTCATCCCTTCTGTATCCTGAGCAGGAAGAAAAACAGCATCTTTCATTGCATATTCAGTATTTAGATAGTTAAGATCTGCATCCAAAAATTTAGGATAATTATTTTTGTCATTTACATAGGGAGCTTTACTTTCATCAACAGGTCCAGGCCACTGTGACAAGCTCATTGCAGTATACCAGTTGTTTCCGCCGTTTTGAAGATAACCATCCGGCTGCCCTGCATTTTTTCCCACTATTATATTTTGGTCTCCCTCTGTATTTCCCAGCGGATCGTTGACCCTGTGATAAAAGAAATAGGCCAGCTGCAGTTCTGACAGATCAATTTCTGATTTGTCAGCTGCCAAACCGTTTTTTAAAGCACTGGTCTCAGCCGCAGATATGGCAGAAAACGCCCAGCAGCCTCCGAACGGACTCTGATTTTTTACACTGGTTATATAATTTTCTGTCCTGGCATCATAGGATTTCGGAAGAACATTCCGCGAACGGAACCGGACATTTTTTGTCTTCGACTCAGATACTTCATAATCTACTGTATGATAATGACTTTCCCCTTCCCCGGAAGATTTTTCTTTTGCTTCCGGCAAAGTCAGCTGACTGAAAAATAAACAAAGTGACATTAAAAAAACAAACAGCTTTTTCATACTGCCTCCCCTCCCCCGCTTCCTGCAGGGACAGAACTCTTAACTTTACCCCTTAAACTTTTGTTATCTTGCCTGCATCCCCGCCAGCGTGTCCATTTTCTCCCTGACAAAATGGTTGAATATTGAAATCGTTCGTCCGACTCCGATCACTGCGGCCACCGTTCCAATGCCAATCCCGACGATTTTCCCCGCAAAAATCATGCCTGTCATAGCCGTAACGGAGATGTTTAATATGTCAAAGCAGTTCTTCACAAGTCCGGTTTCCTTCCCGACACAGTCCGCAATTGCCTGTACAATTCCATCTCCGGGATTTGGAATTACCCGCATGTTTAAAGACATGGCCGCACCGATCCCGGTCAAAACCACCGCAATGGCCAGGAATGTAAACCTCCCTAAAGAACTTCCGGCAAAGCTGTCCGGACTAAGCGAGGAAAGATCAGGTATCCATGCTGAAAAAACATTTAAAAATCGTGTAAAAACCAGACTCAGCGGAAACTGCAGCAAGTCCATAAGAAGCACCAGCTTTAAATCGACCTTATTTGCGTGTACAAGTATGGTGCTTTCCCTCTTCATGCTCCGTTTATTTCTGATGGTATGAAGAAGCATTTCAGCAGCCACGAAGATTCCATAGAGAACCAGCGTCATATTTCCGAAATTGAGGTTCCATATAGCTGAAATACTGTATGAAACTGATATGATCGGCGATACACCCAGGCCTGTTTTTGTATTTAAAGTAATCCCCAGAGCCAGTATAAAAAGCCCCGCCGCATAAAAAATTCCCCTGAACAAATTCGATTTCTTCATAAGGCTTATATCAGTCCTATTGATTCCAGCGCCATTGTGATGCCTTCTTCTCTTACGGTGCCCGTCAGCATGTCAGCCGCTTTTCCTGCTGCCCTGCTGTGCCGCCCCATCACAATGCCGGTTCCTACAGCCTCAAGCATCTCGATGTCGTTATCGGAATCGCCGAAGGCATAACAGTCTTTTTTGCTGATTCCATACCGGTCCATGAGATTTATAATAGCATTTCCCTTGGTGATCCCTCTTGACATAATATCTAAAATATTCATATCTTCAAAAGGTTTCACACACTGCAGCTCCCCTTCAAATTCCGTCTGTATTTCATCCATCAGCTCTTCCCTGTTGTAATTTATCACGATTTTCGTAATATTCTCTCCCTTTCTTGTCTCCCACGGTGCGAACCAGCGTTCCGGAAATCCAAGAAAGTTCCGGAAATCATGGTAAAACGGCTGATCATAGTGCATATAATATGTAACATCCTGTGTCTCCATATGCAGAGCCGTATCTTCTGAAAAATATCCGGAAATGACCTTCTGCATCGCCTCTTCAGAAATGTGAATATCACTGACAACCTGTCCGCCGACTTCCGTATAGGACCCGTTGCAGGTGATAGCTCCCTCAAATTTATCGATATCCGCTTCCAGAAAACGTTTGCTGCGCCCCGAACACAGCATCGTCAGATACCCGTTTTCCTTTAGTCTTCCGAGAGATTCTATTGTCTTTTGGGTTGCTTTTCTAATATTATCTGTATCGTCCACGGTCGTTCCGTCATAATCAAAGAAAACGATCCCTTTGTACTTTTTCATAAATCCTCTTTTCTAAACAAAACATGATGTATTACTCTTTTATTGTACTATGTTTAAAAATAAATTCAATACGAAGTTCTGACCCGAATCCTAATCAATCCATTTTTGCAGCACGTCTAATAAGCGCTCAATATCTACAGGTTTTGCAAGGTAATCATTCATCCCTGCACTATAGCCCATTGCCGCATCAGCAGTGAACGCATTTGCCGTCAACGCTATGATCGGGATTTTGCGGGCATCGTCTCTCTCCATGCTTCGTATGGCAGCTGTTGCATCATACCCGTTCATAACCGGCATTTGAATATCCATTAGAATAGCACTGTAATCACCCGGTGCAGATGCCTCGAAAGCTTCTTTACCGAGCTGTCCGTTTCCGGCTGAGTCTACATGCACATGATTCATTTCCAGGAGTTCTATGACAATTTCTCTGTTAATATCATTGTCCTCAACCAGAAGCACCCTCTTCCCTTCTATTCCTGTCTGTTTTTCCTCCTCATTGTCTCCTGTATCGTCTTCTTTGTCCACAGAGACAAACAATTGAAGTACCTGAAGAATCTTCGACTTAAACAGAGGTTTCGTTATAAATGCGTCGGCGCCCGCCTCTAAAAACTGTTCTTCAATTTCGGAATAATCATAAGCAGATATCACAATAATCGGCACATGCCCGCCTAAATTTTCCCGTATCGCTTTTGTGGCCTCCAGCCCGTCCATCTCCGGCATTTTCCAGTCCAATATCACTGCAAAGAAGTCCTCCGCCGCGTTATGTGCCTCTACAACTCTGCTGACCGCCTCTTTCCCGGACAGCACCCATTCTCCCCGCATGCCTAATTCAACTAAAAGTGCAGCAGCGCTCTCGCATGTCATCCGGTCATCATCCACTACCAGTACCGGCCGGCCGGATAGTTCTTCTGTGCATACCTCTTCTTCCCCGCAGATTTCAAGCGGGACAGATACCGTAAACTTACTTCCTGTACCAATCTTGCTCTCCACACTGATCGTCCCATTCATCATACGGACGATATTCTCTGTAATTGCCATTCCCAGGCCTGTGCCCTGAATTTTACTGATTCTGGAATCCTCTGCCCTTGAAAAAGGCTCAAAAATGTGCGGCAGAAATTCTTCTGATATTCCAATTCCTGTGTCAATACAAATAAATTCATACTGACTTTTCTTTGGATTCGGTGAATACTGCTCATTGATACGCAGCGTAATCGTTCCGCCTTCCGGCGTATATTTTACAGCATTCGAAATCAGGTTCATCAGGACCTGGCGGAGACGGTCACCGTCCGCAATCACATGTTCATGGTTTACATGTCCGATACTCATCTGAAACTGCTGATGCTTTCCATTAATTAACGGCAGGCACATATCCATAACTGCCCCAATCATGTCGGGCAGACTGATCTGCTCTAACGAAATATTTATCTTTCCGCTCTCAATTTTAGACATATCCAAAACTTCATTGATGAGACTGAGCAGATGCCTGCTTGAAGTGTTGATCTTATTCAGGCAGTCCTGTATCTTGTCCGGACATTCCAGATTTGCCTGTGCGATGGCCGCCATGCCCATAATGGCATTCATCGGTGTCCGTATATCATGAGACATAGAAGAAAGAAAGTTTGTCTTGGCTGCATTTGCTACTCTCGCTGCCTGATATGCGTCCTGCAGTGCCGTTTTTTGCCGTTCCTGCTCTTCTCTCTCCTTTGTAATATCAATCCCAATGCTGTAGAAAGAATCTTTCCCGTCCCAGCTGTCTTTCGCGCTGACATAACTGAAGGTCATTGTGAGGATTTTAATCTTTCCGTCCCGGGTTACAATACGCCCCTCTGCCGCTGTATCTTCACCGGTCTCTCTGGATTTTTCCATGATCTCCACCGTGCGTTCTATGTCATCCGGATGCACATAGTCGCATTTAGACTGAAGTTCATTTTCAAACTGTTCCTCAGTATAGCCGATCATCTGCAGAAACCCTCCGCCATACCAGATAACCGTTCTTAAATCCTCGGCATCCACCCGGGCAAATCCGCCGGGTATTGTCCGTATAATGGCTTCTCTTTCCCTGTCTCTTTTCTCCAGTTTATATTCCGGACTCAGATTATCATTAGACAGTTCAATCCGTGCCCTATGCCCTTCCCAGTCAATAATACGGTTTTTGATCAGAAACGAACGTTTCAAAACCGGATTGTAGAATTCCCATTCATAGAATTCATCCTCCGTGAGACAGTCATTATTGCAGAAAGGACAGGGAGATGTCCTTCCCTGAATCACTTCATAACATTTTCTTCCTATCAGCTGTTCTTTCGGAAGGCATAAGGTATCACAGGAAGTCTTATTGAGATACAGAAGCTCATAGGAATCAATATCTGAGATATAAATATTCCCCACATACTCATCCAGCATCCATTTAAAGTATTCTGCTTTCTTTTCCTGACTCCTGTTCTGCTCCACACTGCCTCCTTCTGACGGCAGCTCTATTTTCCGATCTGTCATAACCCTCTCCTTCAATAAGCCGGTCTCTTTCTTGCTCAAACCCCACCTTGTTCATATTATATATCCTGATTATAGCAAAGTGTTCCTCTGTTTACAACAGATTCCCAAAATCCACAGATGCCGAAAATCATTCTCTGTCTGCGGCTATGTTTTGTTATTTTATATATTTTGCTTCGAACTGTCCTGCTGCAGCCGGTTTATCGATCAGGTATCCCTGGATATAATCGCAGCCTGCCTTTTTCATAAACTCAAATTGTTCCTCTGTCTCCACCCCTTCTGCGCAGCACTGAATTCCGATCGCATGACTCATTTGAATAATATGTTTTACCAAAATATCTCCCTTGTCTGACTTTTGATATTTTTGTATAATTCCTTTGTCGATCTTCAATATATCAAAACTTGCCATCATCAAAAATTCATAGGAAGAGTATTCTACTCCAAAATCATCTAAAGCAATACAAAAACCATAATTCTTCAGCTGCTTAAGAAGATAGGCCATCTGTTTTTTGTTCAATGTCTCCTGAGTCTCTGTGATCTCCAGTTCAAGCTGGTCCGGTTTTAAATCGTATTTCCCGAAAATCTTACAGAAGTTTTCAAAAAAATGGTCGTCAAATAATGTAATTCTAGAAAAATTTAGTGCAAGTTTCATATCAGACAGGCTGGTGTTTTTCCACTTTGTAAGCAGTCTGCACGCTTCTTCCATGACAAAAAAATCGATATAGGAAATCAGTCCCTCACTTTCCAGCAGTGGAACAAATTTAAACGGTGATACGATAGACCCGTCTTTTTCTCTGTACCGTACTAATACTTCAGCACTGTCTATCTGTCCTGTTTTTACATGCAGCTTAGGCTGCAGATATACTAAAAACTCTTTCTTTACAATCGATCCCAAAAGTTCTCTTAATAATGGTACTTTCTCTGCGGCAATATTCTTATTTTCTCTGTAATAATCATGTTTATTAATGGCCATGAGCCGTTCTGCTTTATTCACCAGTTCCGGCAGGTCTTCCTGTACATCGCTCCACGATGTTCCAACTGAAACAATACACCGGCCGTCTTCAGACAGGCTTTTTTCCATGGCACTGAGCATTGTTCTGAATTTACTGTATTCAATCCTTTCTGTCACGATCAGAAACTCATCTCCGCTGAGGCGGAATTTCCTGCCCTCCGGAAAAAACTGTTTCATTTTGTTTGCGATATATCCGATCAGAATATCCCCATACATATGACCCTTCTTATCATTCATGATCTTAAGCCCATTGATATCCATAAAGATAACCCCTGCCGGGACCGGTCTGTCTTCCAAAAAGTCTCCGCAGTATTGTGTATAACTGTTCCGGTTTTCCAGACCGGTCATAGAGTCCTGATAGCTCATCTGTTCCAGTTTGCTTTTCAAAGCGTTTTTTGCTATTTCATTTTCAAGGAAATAGGAGAGTTCTCTCAGATAACGAATGTTATTCTTATATCTTTTGGCATCATCAATCCCCAGAAATCCTTTTATCATCCCTTTAACATACAGAGGGACAGCAAGAAGACTCTGAATCCCCTGTTCTTTTAATATTTCGTATTCCAGACTCCGGTCCTCTCCCAGATTTTCAATGTTCTCTATTCTTATATAATCCCTGGTTTCAAATCCTTTAAGCCAGAATACTGCCGCCTCGATAGGAATATTCTGCAGAAATGTTATCTGAGGTTCCACACCCTTAGCACAAATTTCATATGTATTGCGGGCAATGCCGCGCTCTTCTTCTATTTCCATAATATAGACGCGGTCCGACTGATAATACTCTCTGATGATCTCCAATACATATTCAATAGAATCTTCCAGATATCCAGAAGAAGTAAGACAATGGATACAATCTACAATACTTTTCTCCGCTGCAATATGGCAGTCATTATCATCGCAGCGAACAGGGAATCCCGCCTCCCGGACAAACTGCAGTTCTTGTTCTATCTTCTCATTCCGTTCTAAAATCTTTTTCTTTTGCAAAAACGTAGCCAAAATCTGTGAGATCAGCGACAGGGCATTTACTTCGTCTTTTGTCCACAGGCGGACACCCGTGCACTCATCGAATCCAAGGAATCCGCTCAGGTTATTTTCATTCCAAAAGGCACACTGAAGAGTTGAACTTATGCCCTGTGCCTCAAATATTTCTGTCTGCTCCCGTGTCAATGTACGAATATCCCGGCAATAGAAAACCGAATTGTCTTTAAACAGGTTTTGGTAATCTCCAAACTGACTGTACGCAAGATTCTGCAGTTTTTCTTTTACAGGAACTATACCGTTGTTGCACCACTCATATGTATTGGAACAGCACTCTCCGTCCTCACTGCTTTCAAAAACATATGCACGGCTCACATCAAACTGCTTTCCTACAATTTCAAGAATCATCTGAACAGCCTCATCGATATCTTCCATATCATATAGAATTCGGAATACATAGCGCGCCAGATTATCCGGTCCGTCTGAAAATTCCTTCTCCGAATCTATCGCCGTGCCTAAAAAAGAATATTCTGCTTCATCCACACAGAAAGATTTCTCTTTGTTATACAGTACGTATCTGCTTTTTCCCTGCTTTTTTGCCTGATAAAGAGCATGGTCCGCACACCGGTATAAGGAATTAAAATCCTTTCCATTCTCCGTGAAAGGGCTATCCCAATACTGCAGGTCACCTGGACTTCCTGTTTTTCATCTTCAAACAAATGGGCGAACATTTCCGACAGCTCTCCCGCTCTTTTTTCAGCCGCCTGTGATGAAGGAATATTCTTCATGAATATGGCGAACTCATCTCCTCCGATCCTGCCCACAATATCGCTTTCCCTCATGAGCTTTTTCATTCCCGAAGCCATTTCTGTGAGTACCACATCTCCCAGCATATGTCCTTTTGTATCATTGATCTGTTTAAAGTTATCTGTATCAATCATAAACAGAGCACACTGATTGTCTGAGTGCATCTCAAGATAACGCTTTATCCTCTTCTCTGTCTCTTCCCGGTTATATACCCCTGTCAGAGCATCTTTTTCTGCCCGATACCGCAATTTCTGTATTCTTTGTTTCTCCTTCTGAATATTCCAGACACTTCCAACTGCCTTGACAGGCTTTTTCTGTCCGTCATAGCGGATAATCGCATAGATTCTGCACCAGGTATACCTTTCCTCAGAATCTTTCCACCGGAATTCTGACATAGAGTATAGATTCCCCTGTCTTACCCGGTTCCTGAACTCAGCCAGTGCCGGAATATCTTCCGGATGGATCCGAAGAAATGTGCTGTCAGCCTGGTCTGTGTCAAAACACACATCTCTGATACAAACTTCTACTCCATTGCTCTGCGTACATGTTATCCTGTCTTGTTCTATATCCCATTCGAAAATCATTGCTTCTGACAAATCTATAGGGGACCCATCTGCTGCCATACAACCGATCTTTTCTCTGTGTGTCATCTTTGTCTCCCCCTTATTTCAAATAATACCCATGCACTTACCTTGTTCATATTATATCATATATTGTCTCATCCAGGTGAAATATCATCCTATCCAATATGATTTGTGATATTATAATGACAGCATAATTTTCACGAACCAGACCATCGAGAAAGGAATCAAAGTATGTCTAATTACCACAGTCAGGAACAGACCATTTACCGCAATCTTTCAGGTAAAATACAGATGGGTTTTTACGATAATGGAGAGCGGTTCCCTTCTGTTAAAGAGATTGCTGATCGTTTCCATGTCTCTTATTGTCCTGCACAGAGAGCACTCAAACTGCTTGAAAAGGATGGACAGATAAAACTTTACCGCGGAAGTGCCACTGCAGTTTTAAAGAAACCCTATGAAAATTATCTTGAAAGTAATGTTTTTAAACGGCGTATAAAATCAGTGCTGGATTTATGCCACAGTCTTGAGCTGATCTCTCCGGCACTCTGCACTTATAATATTCAGCATTTTAAAAAAGCATCCTCTTCTCTCTGGTTAAAAAAAATTGCACAGGGACAGCATGCCGGACGCGGTCTTTACCAGCAGTTTGAACGTTCTCTGCATTTGCTGGGCAATCAAACTGTACTCAGCCTTTATTATGACATCAGTTCTTTTTCTGGGAGTGCATTTCTGGATATCTTATATTTAAAATACGGAAAAGAAAAAGCGGATTCCTTCCTGCAGCATATTGCCTCAGAATATGCAGACTGTATCCGAAATCAACATCAGGACACTTCGTTTGTTCTTCAAGAAAAACTGGAGAAATTATGCGGCACATTTTTTGATGCCATCAAAGATTATCTCAGAAACACAGAGTGCGATGCGGATTCCAAAGCGCAGGAATTTTTCAGCTGTGAGCCCCGCAAAGGGCGTACCCGCTACTGTGATGTCGTTGCGATTGATATGATCTGCAGAATCAATCAAGATGTCTATCCTGTCGGCACACGGCTTCCTAACAGTCATACTTTAGCAGATATTTATCATATTTCCGGGATTACTGTCCGGCGAACGATTGCTCTTCTTAATAAGCTGGGCGTCACAGAAACAGTCAACGGGGTGGGTACTTTTGTTATTTCCCGGGGCGGACCAGATATTCCATATAAACTGAAGGACTTGACTTTGGATGACAATATGAGAAACTTTTTAGAAGCTCTGCAAATTCTGGCGATCATCAGCGTTCCGGTTATGCTTGTATCTCTCCCACATGTCCCGCGTAAAATGCTGAAGGAACTTTTTGCGGCTGCATCCATACCCGATGAAAAAAAATCTTTGGTACATGCGGTCAGCATCGGGCTGCAGTCTGTAATCAGGTACTGTCCCTTTGCGGCTGTGCAGGAAATTTACAAAAAGCTTACGCTCCTGCTGTTAAAAGGAAGTATCCTTCGCCTGGAAGAAACAGGTGCTGAACCAGTTACCGGATGGACTAAGATTTCTGCGTCTATTCGAAAAAGCTGCGCCCATTCAGACTACGAACAGCTCGCCCGCGCATTCCAAAGTCTTTTTCAGAATAATTTTGCTTCCTCAAAACAGCTTCTTTTGGAAATTGGCGTGGAAGGTGTCGAAAAAATCACCGGATTTTAACTATATATACAGAGAGAGGAAGGCAGTTTCAGAGATAATGTGCCGCTCTCTTTTTTCCTGCCGATGCTGCGGTGCTTCTATCTTTTTTCTTTCCGCCATAAGATCAAACTTCAGGCACAATATTTTCTCCGGTTTTTTCACCTTCTGCGGCTGAACCATCTTCCCCGGATCCTGCAAAAGTGCCGGTCATTCTCATCCATACGGATTCCCGTGATTCACCGGCCTGCTGATCTCATACTCTGCATATTCCCTGCTTTTTATTACTCTCCTATCTAAGATTTAAATTCTGTCTTCCTAATTCTATTCCTCATATTTTTAGCCGATCGTTTTTATTTATTTAACAATATCAAACCAAACACAAATGCACAGGAAGTAAATTCATTCATACAGTCCTGCTCAATTCTAAATTTTCAATTATTCAATTTTATAATTAATATATTTAATTATTATATTAATATTTTTAATTTATTTATTGACATTTATAAGTTTTAATATTATATTAATAGAAAACAGAAAGGAAATGAATGCATGAAAAAGATTATCAGCCGCTGTCCCGTGTGCAGGAATGACCTGGCCGTCACAAGACTCAAATGTAACTCCTGCAATACCATCATTGAAAATAATTTCAGACTCAGCAAATTTGATTATCTTTCAGACGAAGATCTGTATTTTACAGAGACTTTTATCCGCTGCCGGGGAAATATCAAAGAGGTTGAGAAGGCGCTCGGCATATCCTATCCCACGGTCCGGTCCAAACTGGACACAGTGATCAAAGAACTCGGTTATGAATCAGCTCCCGATGAACAGCCGGTTCAAAAAGAAGAAATTTTGAAAGCACTGGAAAACGGTGAAATAACAGCGGAACAGGCAATCGCACAGTTAAAATAGTATAGAAAAAGGAGTTTATCATGGATGAGAAATTAAGAATTTTAAAAATGGTTGAGGATGGAACGATCACGGCAGAGCAGGGAGCCGAACTGATGGCGGCTATGAATACGGAGACTCCTCCCCGGGAGCCGGTGTTAAAGAGAAACAGCTACGACAAAAAAATGTTCCGCATCATTGTAGACAGTGTTTCGGGTGACAAAGTAAACGTACAGTTCCCGGTGGGAGCCATCAAGAAGATATTAAAAGTGACCGGGAAACTTCCGATTCCGGAAAAAGATCTGGAAGGAGTTGATCTGTCCAGCATGATGGACGCTGTTTCCGAATGTCTGGACGACGAAATCGAAGGAGATTTTGTCAGCGTAGCCGCAGCGGACGGAACGACTGTAAGAGTCTTTGTAGACTGACAGGGTATCTCATATGAAAGTAAAAATCAGAACAAAAGGGGTACACCTGTCTATGCCGGTCCCGGTTTCTATGGTCGGTTTTGTCATAAGATTCATTCCAGACAGAATATTTGAAGACATGAAAAGTCGTACGCCGGGTCCTTACTGCAGCCTGATTTCAAAAGATATTATCTCTCTAGTATTGAGAGAATCCCTGGATCTTTTCAAGGAACATAAAGGCCTGGAAATCATTCATGTGGAAGCATCGGATGGCACCTTTGTGTCCATAAAACTATAAAAACGTCTCCTGGTCAGATATTTGAATTGACCAAGAGACGTTTCTTTTTTTATTGATTTCTGACTTTTTCAACCCAGGCGGCTAACTCCTCTTTTGAATGTTTTCCGTTGAGGATTTTCCCTTCTTTTATTACTGCGGCATCGGCACAGCTGCTCTTCAGTTTCTCCGCTGCCTTCCCGAATCCGCTTCCCCCTGAAGTGGCAAACAGCACAATGGTTTTTCCTCCAAAATCATAGCTCTCTAAAAATGTATTGACAATCGTCGGAGCCACATACCACCAAACCGGATATCCAAGAAAAATGAGATCATAGTTTTCAATTTCCGCACTTTGATCAGCGATTGCAGGCCGATAGGTCTGATCGCTCATCTCCACAGAACTGCGGGACTTTCTGTCCGTCCAGTTCAAATCATCTTTTGTATACGGAACTTCCGGCTTAATTTCATAAATATCTGCATGTGCCGCTTCTGCCAGCGCCTGGGCGGCTTTTTTGGTTGTGCCTGTTGCCGAAAAATAGGCAACTAATATTTTTTTATTCATTGTATCCCTTCTTTCTGGTCATTACCTGATAAAATTTGTCTGTTGGAATTCTTCCTTCTCAGGCAGCCCATATGCTTCCCTTCCGAGAGCAATGCTTTTCATAAGGAAAGCCATATTTTTCGCCAGAGTTCTCATCGTCTGCAGGCCTTCCTCATCCTGACAGGCCTCACCCGGCACTCTGCCGTGTATGCCGTTCCAGTATTGACTGGATGCGACCGGCATTCCTGTGATCGTAAAATATTTGTTCAGCTGGTCAAATGCTGCCGATAAACCTCCGCGTCTTGCCGCCACAGCACATGCACCGACCTTCATGGTCTTGTCAAATTGTGTGCTGTGAAACAGCCGGTCAAGAAAAGCACTCAGCGTGGCATTTGCCGAAGCATAGTAGACTGGACTGGCAGCCACCAGACCATCACATTCTTCGAATTTCGGTGCTGTCTCATTGACGATATCATTAAATACACATTTCCCTTTTTCCGCACAGGAATTACAGGCCGCACAGCCTCTGATATCCTTGTTTCCCACTTGGACTATCTCAGTTTTTATGCCCTCCTCCAAAAATATCTTTTCCATTTCATGCAGTGCCACATATGTATTCCCCTTTGAATGAGGACTTCCATTGATCATTAATACCTTCATCATAAAACCTCCTTTTACTATAGGATACTCCTTAGAGTTAACTCCATGTCAAGAATTTTTTGTCCCATAAATTACCACGTTCATTTTATCGAACATATGTTTTCTTCTCAGTGTCAGCTGTGTTATACTCAAGTCAGAAAGGAGTGTCATATTTATGGAGAAATCAATCTATGCATGTATTGATCTGAAAAGCTTTTATGCTTCAGTAGAAGCTGCCGAACGAAAGCTCGACCCGTTTAAGGAAAACCTCGTGGTCGCCGATCCGTCCAGAGGCCGGGGTGCCATATGCCTCGCCGTCACGCCGGCCATGAAATCTCTTGGAATCAAAAACCGCTGCCGTCTTTTTGAAATTCCGGAGACTGTGACATATATCACTGCAAAGCCGCGGATGAAGCTCTATATGGAATATTCCGCCCGGATCTACTCCATTTATTTAAACTATGTCAGCAAAGAAGATATCCATGTCTATTCTATTGACGAATGCTTTCTGGATTTCACGCCTTATCTGCATACGTATGGAAAAACTCCGAAAGAAATGGCGGTCATGCTGATGGATGCTGTCCGCAGAGAAACCGGGATCTGTGCCACGGCAGGCATCGGCACAAACCTATTTCTGGCAAAGGTAGCCCTGGATATCACCGCAAAACATTCACCGGATCATATCGGTTATCTGGATGAAAAAGAATTTAAGAGGACCATCTGGCATCACCGCCCGATCACAGATATATGGAATATCGGAAAAGGCATCGCGGCCAGGCTCAGCCGTTATGGCATTTATGATCTTTACGGGACGGCACATATGGATGAAAAGCTTCTTTATAAAGAATTTGGTGTCAATGCAGAGTTTCTCATCGACCATGCCCACGGGCGGGAGCCGTGTACCATAAAAGAAATTCATGATTATGAGTCTAAAAGCCACTCTGTTTCTCAAAGCCAGATCCTTTTTGAAGATTATTCTTATGACAATGCTCTTCTGGTCCTCAAAGAGATGACAGATGCACTGGCTCTGGAACTCAGGAGCCGTCATCTGACAACCGATTCCATTTCCATGTCCGTCGCATACTCCAAAAGAGAACTTCCTCCGTCCGGCGGCACCAGAAAACTTTCGGAGCGGACCGATTCTTATCGGGAACTCTCCCATGAATTTGAACGTTTTTTTCACCAGACTGTACAGAGGGGCATTCCCATCCGCAAAATCTCTGTCGGTGCAAATCATGTGGAGGAGACTTCCTTTCGGCAGCTTCATCTGTTTTCAGATATGGAAAAAGATGAAAAGGAACAGCATCTGCAGGATGCCGTCCTTTCCATTAAGCATCGATTCGGAAAAAACGCCGTGGTGCGCGGAATGAGCCTGTGTGAAAAAGCAACTGCCAGAAAACGCAACACGCTAATCGGAGGCCACAATGAAAGCTGACCGGGCAAGACAATTTCTTCCGTTTGCCGCTTTACGAGGTTTTGATGGAATGCTTCGTGAGATAGAAAAGCAGTCAGTTCCAAAAAAAGAGTTGACGGAAGAAGAATTAAGACTTTTAAATGAAAAAATAAAGTTGATCGGCAAAGGATCGAATGTATGCATTGTTCATTACGAAAAAAGTGCATATACAGAGACAAAAGGAACAGTGTCTTTTATTGATCCGGTATTCCGCAGAATCTTCGTCGGAGAAAAGAGTATTTTCTTTGACAATATCCAAAGTATATCAGATCAATAGCTGGAGAATCATATTACTCCTCCTTTTGGCTGAATTTGACTGCTCCAAAAATCAGCCAGGCAATACCAATCAGCGTAATACCGATAGATACGCCTTCGGATACGCCAAAAATGAACTGCGAAGCATCGGACGTCATATGCTTTAACTGCATAGAAGGCATCAGGCGTCCGATGAACAGCAGCAGTAAACCGATGCACACATCTTTCAGTGATCTTAAATGCTGGCAGCTTCCTAACATTGTTTTCATGTTCTGTTCACTGGCTTCCGGCAGCTGTGTACTCTCTATATCTTGGCCCGCCACAAGCTCGTTCAGTGTTATATGAAGGGCATCGCATAACTTCTCATGGAGTGACAGGTCAGGGAGACACTTTCCGTTCTCCCACTTTGATACAGCCTTATTTGTAATGCCAAGCAGTCCAGCCAGCTCAGCCTGTGTCAATCCCTGTGCTTTTCTTTTACATTTTATGTAATTTCCGATTTTTTGTATATCCATAACTGCCTCCTTGATACTGTTTATTGTACCTTAGATTTTCATGAAATACTATCTACCTGTGGTAGAATTCCGGCAGATAAAAGAAAAAAAGAATGTGAAGTCCTTTAGAACTTACACATTCTTCTTTCTGACCGATATTATTTCGTCTTTCTTAGATTCCTTCAAAGATATCTAAGATTTCCTGCTTGGATTTCGCATGGGCTATCTTATCCACATTGTCAAGGTCGGAACATGTGACTGCAATCTTGCCGAGCATTTCAATATGTTCGTCATTTTTCCCTGCAATCCCTATGATCACATAAGCAGTCTGACCGTCATAGTCCACTCCGTCCGGAACTTGCAGCAGTGAGATCCCGGAGGACTTGATCCTCTCCTCTGACTTGCAGATACCGTGCGGAATTCCGACATGATTGCCAATATAAGTACAAGCTGCCTCTTCACGTTTCAGCATATCTTCCAGGTATTCCGGCTGAACATAGCCATTTTCAATCAGCACGCCGCCTGCTGCCCTGATTGCATCTTCTTTTGAATCCAGTTTCACATTGAGACGAATATTATTTTCATTAAATACTTTATTTCCTGCCATTTTAATTCCTCCAATTTTAAATTTATTTGCTGCTTATATATAGATTATATAAATTCTGTGTCCAAAAATCCATTTGTTCCAGTGCTGTATTTATCAAAAATAAATTTGACAAAGTTATCACTGTCACGACAGACCGTGTTCCAAAAAGCATTCTTTGTCATGAGAATATATGACGCCTGTCGACTGTAAATACGCGTATATAATCGTTGTCCCCACAAACTTCATGCCTCTTTTTCTTAAGTCCTCCGATACGGCATCTGACAGTTCAGAACGGGACATCCCTTTTTCAAAGATTACTTTTCCATCCGTCCAATGCCAGATATAGTTTGAAAAGGAACCATATTCTCTCTGTATCTCCCGGAATATCTCCGCATTGTTTACCGCCGCTCTGATTTTCAGCTTATTGCGGATGATCCCCGGATTCTGCTGAAGTTCCAGCAGCTTGTCTTCTGTATAAGCACATACTTTCTCTAAATCAAAATCGTCAAAAGCCTCACGGAATGCCTCCCGTTTATTCAGCACACATTCCCATGACAGCCCCGCCTGAAAGGATTCCAGGACCAGCATTTCAAATAATCTGTGATCATCATATACCGGGACACCCCATTCCTCATCATGATAGCGGATGTAAAGCTCATTCTTTGGATTTGCCCATGTACATCTCTGTTTCTTATCCGGCCATTCCATAAATTCTTCTCCTTTAAAGAGCCGTTCCCTTTTTCGGAACAAACAGCTGTGACATATCTGCCCCTTCATGCTCAAGCAGTTTTATTTTGGCGGCAATGCCCCCTGCATATCCTGTCAGGCTTCCATTCGCCCCAACTACCCGGTGGCAGGGAATGATAATAGAAATGGGATTATGACTGACCGCCCCTCCGACTGCCTGGGCAGACATTCGTGTTCTGCCAGTCTTTGCAGCTATCTTCCCGGCAATTTCGCCGTAGGTCATCACCTTTCCATAGGGAATCTCCCGCAGAATTTCCCACACGCTCTGCCTGAATTCTCCGCCTTTCGGGCATAAAGGAAGCTCAGAAACGGAAGGCTTTTCCCCTGAAAAATACCGGTCCAGCCAGTCTTTTGCTGTTTTAAGCACGAAAAGACCGTCTTTTTTCTCCATTTCTCCTGAAAGGGTTCCTCCAAAATATTTCTGTCCTTCCATCCAAAGACCCACAATATGATCGCTGTCTGATGCAATGGTCAGCATCCCTAAAGGGGACTGATACTTCGTAAAAAAATACATGATTTCCTCCGATACAGAATTTTTTATCGTTCAGGCTTGTATATTCCGTAATTTCCTCTCTCTGTGTTCTTCACTTCATACAAAGCAGTGTCTGCATTTTGGTAAAGTTCCCGAAAAGTCTTCCCGTCACGGGGGTAAAACACGACTCCCATGCTGCAGGACACCTCCCCTTTGTCTGTATATTTGCGCCGCAGCAGATGACAGAGCATATTGATTCTCGGAATTACATCGTCCTCAGACCCGATGTTTCTCAATAAGACCATAAATTCGTCTCCGCCCATTCGGCCGCACAGATCACTTTCTCTCAAAAAACCTTTTATAAAATGAGCCGTTTCCCGAATAACCTGATCTCCGAACGGATGTCCGTGGACATCATTGTGGGTTTTGAACCGGTCAATATCCAGCATAATCAGAGCATGTTTGTTTGCAGAGCCCTCTTCCCCTAAAATTCTTGTAACTTTTGCCACGAAAGTCTCTCTGTTGAGAAGTCCGGTCATGCCGTCGTGCTCTGTCTGGCTGCGGAGTTTCAGCTCTTCTCTTTTTTCTTTATCAATATCGAGAGTCATCATAAAGAGACGTACATTATCGCTGTAAGGATCAGCCAGGAGCAGAATAATGGCGCGTACCCAGAAGAGACTTCCATCCGGCCGCTTTCTCAAATAATTCATGGAGCCTCTCGTCTGGCCTTTGTAATAACGGACCAGCAGCGAATCACGGTCAAAAAAGTCAGAAAACCTCTCAGCGTCCCCTTCATATACAAAATGATCGGCAATATATTGTACCGTCTGTGTATATTTTTTAAGCGGCCGCAGGTAATCCGGCGGAAGATCTCCGGCTTCTTCATCAAAGAGATCTTTCGTCAGGTTATATTCATAAAATCCAATGGTTTTTCCTTCCTGGGATTTGAAATACTGGCTCCATTTCTGGTAACTCAATTCCTTCTCCCGCTGCTCTGTAATATCCTCACAGGATATGACTGCCTTTTTTACATTTCCATTTTCATCATAAATAGAAGAAAACTTTGCTTCGTACCATCCGAAGGAACCGTTTTTTCTCCTCTTTTTGACTGCCGCATGTCCGTTTGGTTCACCCCGCAGGATAGCTTCATAAAATTCTATGTACTCCTTCTTACAGGGGCCGTCAATAGCTCCGGATTTCACGATGCTGTAAGGGGCATCATCCACAACCGGCGGAAGGCCGAATTCATCTGCCGCGGCTTTTGGCTGATGGAGCTGTTTTTTCTCCGCATCATAAATATACATTAATTTATCTGTAAGCTGATAGGCAATCCTGCTCTCTTCGCTGCTGATGCGCAGTTTTTCCTCCATCTCCTTCCTGTCGGCAATGTCGACCAGAGCACAAGTCATGCGGTCCGGCTGTTCCGGATCATAAAAACACCGGACCAGCAGCCACATTAATTTCCCGGAGCTGTGTTCGGCGCGGTACTCCAGCTGAAACTCCCTGTGCCCATTCCGGATATGCTGAAACACTTCCCTTTTGATATATAAATAATCTGATTCGGGAAGTATAAACTTGGCATTTAAAAATCCCTTTTCTTTAGCACTTTGGGGTGTATATCCATAAATCTTATAGTAAAATTGATTTGCATATAGCATTGTCAAGTCAGTATCCAGAAGGACCTGGCATATTCCGCAGGGTACTGTATCTAATATCTTACTATAGTCTAATACTGCTTCCAACTAAACTGCTCCCCTCTTCACAATGCAGACAAAGCCTGTCTGTAAAGTGTTTATTTTTTGAGTATAGCAAAATATGGAGAAAAAAGCAATGAAGCGTCCTTCACATGATTTCCCCATACTTTCACTTTTCTGCCGATAAAAATAAGACTGTATCTGTTATGTACGATTCAAACCCGGCAAATCCAGCAGATTCAAAAAATAATCGCAGTTCTTTTTGGCTGTACACCCTCACATCACCTTTATTGGAAAAGGGAAATACCAGCGTGTTGGCAAGACACCGCACCACCGGAGAATAAAACGGTTCTGCAATAAAAACTTTTCCATGACTCTTTAATACCCGCATACATTCGCCGGCAAAGGTCCGGGGATTCTCAAAATGATGGAACGCGCAGGATACCGTAATAACATCCATACTCTCATCTTCAAAGCCGAGAGGCGCACAGGGGCCAACTGTAAATGTACAGTCCGGGTACCTTTCTCTGGCAGACGCAATCATATTTTCAGAAATGTCTACACCAAAGGCATTAACTCTCGCCTTTTTGGAGAGTTCTCCAAGCAGATATCCATTGCCGCAGGCAACGTCCAGTATATTATCTCCATCTCTGAGCACCGCCTTTTTTATAATCTCTTTTTTATGGGATCTTGTGTAATTGCCCTCCGGGCCAGAGTCATATTCCCACGCCATCTCATTGTATATTTTATGAGACTGTTCTGTCTTTTTCCCCAAATTCATTCCTCCGAGTATGTTGTATCATACCTCACCTAATTTATTTCTGTTTTCAGCAGTGAATACATCCTCATATCGATAACTTTACCATTTTTCACGGCGTTATTTCTCAATGTTCCCTCATATTGGAAACCGGCTTTTTCGAGTACCCGGCATGATGCGGCATTATATGCAAATGGCTCAGCAAAGATTCGGATCATATCGCTTTTATCAAAAACATAGGCACAGATTTGTTTTACAGCCTCAGTCATGATTCCTTTGCCCCAATATTCTTCTGCTATATAGTAGCCCAGCTCACCAGTCTGTCTGTGTATGTTCTCCTGACGGAATACTCCAATACTGCCGACCACTTTGCTGTCTGCTGTGACAGCAAAGGCAAAAGTTTGATCTTCATCTGCAGAAAGCATATCCGTTATATATTCTGTTCCATCTTTCTCAGTGTAAGGGTAAGGCAGTCCGTCCCGAAGATTATTTTGTATCTTTGTATTAGACAGAGCAGCCGCTAAATCTTCTGCATCCGATAACTTCCACTTCCTTATTTTACAAATCATTTTTATCTGCCTCCTTGGTATGGTTGCACAGCATTGGGACCTTTTCTCTAATTTAAATTCAAAGTGGTGAATCTGTCAAGGTAATCCCAAATATCTTCAAAATTTATTAGAATTAATCAATCATTTTATTTATTTTAGAGGAAAATCAAATTTTAAAGAATATGTACAGCCTGATTCAGAGTCAAATGGAGAGTGTGATTGTATATCATCTACCTACCAAATAGATTTTAAATTATTGAAAAGTACAACAAGACTACATGCTTCACGAGAATTATCAGAACTTATGTAAATTTACTTAATGCTAAGAAAAATATATTCTTCCTTTTCCCGTATGAGTTTTCTTTTGTAAAACGTTATAACTTTCGATATGTTTTAAATAATATTAGAATTGCCTTAGAAAAAGATTTTTAGGAGTCAAATATATACAGAGAAAAATATTCCCATGGTTATGATACTTATATTGCATATATTTATTCAATAGTAAAACATATAGTATATTGTATGATTATGTATACTAACTCAAATGCTCTTGAGCTTAATTCCTCGATTAACAAAAAAGGATCGTTGTTATACAACGACCCTTTTGTCCAGTCTACACTGATAATGGTAATTCAATCACTCTGGGATTAGTTTCCCATCTGCTTTGCCACTTCCTCAGCAAAGTTTTCTTCTTTCTTTTCGATTCCTTCGCCTGTCTCAAAACGGATGAATCCTTTGATGGCAATCTTCGCAGAATTAGCTTTTGCTACTTCTTCTACATATTTTCCAACAGACTGTTTTCCGTCTTCAGCCTTTACATAAGCCTGATCTAAAAGACAAACTTCTTTTAATTCTTTGTTCAGACGTCCGATGATCATCTTCTCGATGATATTGTCCGGCTTGTCTGGATTTTCATTCTTAGCCTGAGCCTTTAAGATTTCTGTTTCATGATCGATATAATCTTTGGAAACTTCATCTCTGCTTGTATATTTCGGCATGATAGCAGCTACCTGCATAGCTACGTTTTTGCCCATTTCTTTGATATCGTCATTGACAACATCTGTCTCAACTTCTACTAGTACGCCGATCTTTCCGCCTGCGTGGATATAAGAAGCAACGAATCCGTCTGCTGATTCCATCTGTGCAAATCTGCGGATATTTAAGTTCTCACCGATGATGGCAATTTTTCCGTCTAATACTTCTTTTACAGTCTTTCCAGCTTCTGCTTTAGATTCTTCTGCCAGGAAAGCTTCGATGTCTGCCGCGCCTGTTGTGAGGGCCTGATCGGCAACCTCTGCAACATAAGTCTGGAACTGTTCGTTCTTAGCAACGAAGTCAGTCTCAGAGTTTACTTCCACGATAGCAGCTTTCTTTCCGTCATCAGAAAGTTTTGTAGCTACTAATCCCTCTGCAGCAATACGTCCGGCTTTCTTCTCAGCCTTTGCAAGTCCCTGCTCTCTTAAGTGCTCAACAGCTGCTTCCATATTTCCATCGGTAGCGTTTAATGCCTTTTTACAGTCCATCATTCCCGCACCGGTTTTTTCTCTTAATTCTTTTACCATTCCTGCTGTAATAGCCATGATTTTTCCTCCAAATAAATCTTATTCTTCTGCAGCTTCCTCTTCTGCTTCCACATCAGCAGCATCCATTCCCTGGTTTGCTTCAACAACAGCATCAGCCATTGCAGATGTGATCAATTTGACTGCACGGATTGCATCATCATTTCCTGGGATGATATATTCTAAATCTTCCGGGTCACTGTTTGTATCAGCGATACCTACCAGAGGAATTCCCAATGTATGTGCTTCCTGAACACAGATATTTTCTTTTTTAGGATCTACAATGAAGATCATATCCGGAATTTCGTTCATCTCTTCGATTCCGC
This sequence comes from Anaerostipes caccae L1-92, assembly GCF_014467075.1. NCBI lineage: Bacteria > Bacillati > Bacillota > Clostridia > Lachnospirales > Lachnospiraceae > Anaerostipes > Anaerostipes caccae. The sequence goes on along the minus strand of NZ_AP023027.1, from coordinate 1,660,662 downwards.
CTAAGTTCTTCTGTAATTTGTCCATTTCTTTTCTAAGTTCTAATACTTCTTTCTTCGGAAGAACTTCAAATGTTCCGTCTTCTTCCATCTTTTTGATCTTCTTTAAACGGTCGATACGGCTTCTGATGGTCTTGAAGTTTGTAAGCATTCCGCCTAACCATCTCTGGTTTACATAGAACATTCCGCAGCGCTCTGCTTCAGTCTTGATAGAATCCTGAGCCTGTTTCTTTGTTCCCACGAATAAAATCTTTCCGCCTTCTGCAACACACTCTTTTACTGCGTTGTATGCATCGTCTACCATGCCTACGGATTTCTGAAGGTCGATGATGTGGATTCCATTACGCTCTGTGTAAATGTACGGAGCCATTTTAGGATTCCATCTTCTTGTCTGATGTCCGAAATGAACACCTGCTTCTAATAACTGTTTCATTGAAATAACGCTCATAAAAAATCTCCTTTGGTTATGCTTCCACCATTGTCATTATCCCGGCAAACCTTTCGGCACCTACCGGAATTCCAACGGCGTGTTTATTTTTACCTTTGACAGTATAGCACATCTATTTTGTATAATGCAAGAAAAACTTCGCAATTTAAGCCTAGATACGCCCGGCACGGTTTAATTCGTCAAAAATCAGGTCATTTACAACTTTGATATAGGTCCCTTTCATACCGGAAGACCGGGACTCGATGACTCCTGCACTCTCCAGCTTTCTCAGTGCATTGACGATGACTGATCGGGTAATGCCGAAACGGTCGGCAATCTTGCTGGCAACCAAAATGCCCTCGCTGCCGTTCAGTTCATCAAAAATGTGATGAACCGCTTCCAGTTCCGTAAAGGAGAGAGTTCTGAAGGCAGATTCAATAATATTCTGCTTTCTGCGTTCACTCTCCATCTCTTCACTGACAGAACGCATCATCTCCAAACCAACGACTGTTGTTCCGTATTCAGCCAATATAATATCGTCGATCGTATAGTCATCTTCCATCCGGTACATAAACAGCGTGCCAAATCTCTCTCCTGCAATATCGATCGGGGAGATAATGCCGCAGTAGCGGTGAATGTCGCTTTCAAAACCGAGTGTCTGGAGGTTTACATTCTCCTTCGTGGATAATATCGTCAGCAGACGCTCATTTAAATCCGTATCAATATAATCCCCGATTTTGCCGCTGATCATCTCTTCGATAGGATCTATGTTCTCTGAATTTTGAATTCCTAAGATCTTTCCCTTTTTGCTGATAACGATCACATTGGAATCCATAACCTCCATCAGAACCTGACAGATGTCATTGAAAACGACTTTTTGTGAATTGTTGTTATGCAGTAATTTATTTATCTTCCTGGTTTTATCTAATAATTGTACACTCATAGCTACTCCTTATTTTTCGTAACTTCTTCCTCTTTCGGCAGATCACATACATATCCGCAGTGTTCGTCTGAACAAACCAGTTTCTTTCCTTTTTCCACCATATACTTTCCGCAGCGCTCACACTTGACGGTAGAAGGCTTCTGCCATGACATAAATTCGCATTCCGGGTTATCCTCACATCCGTAGTATTTCCGGCCCTTCTTGGTTTTTTTCAGGACGACTTCCTTTCCGCACAGCGGACATGGAACTCCGATCTTTTCAAAATGAGGCTTTGTGTTTCGGCAGTCAGGGAATCCCGGACAGGCCAGGAATTTCCCATACGGCCCGTATTTCACAACCATGTTGCGTCCGCACTGGTCACAGACTACGTCGGTCACTTCATCCTCGATGGTCACCTGCTCCAGCTCTTTTTCTGCGGCCTCCACGGCTTCTTTCAGATCCGGATAGAAGTTTTCCACCACTGATTTCCAGTGGACCTTGCCTTCCTCCACCATATCTAAAAGTGCCTCCATCGTGGCGGTAAAATGCACATCCACAATAGACGGGAATGCCTTTTTCATCATAGTATTGACCGCTTCTCCAAGCTCCGTCATATACAGATTCTTCTTTTCCTTAACCACATACCTTCTGGCAATGATCGTCGATATGGTAGGAGCATACGTACTCGGCCGTCCGATCCCCTGTTCTTCCAGGGTGCGGACAAGGGTTGCTTCCGTGTAGTGGGCCGGCGGCTGTGTAAAATGTTGTTTATGGTCAAACTCTTTTAACTTCAGTTCCGTGGAAGTATCAATACTTTTCAGTATGACATTTCCTTTTGATTTTTCATTGTCGATGTTGTACACAGTCAAAAATCCGTCAAAAACGATCTTGGATGCGGAGGCATTGAAACGGTATCCGTTGGCATCGATCTTTACGGATGTGGTCTCATACTTGGCTGCACTCATGCGGCTCGCCATAAACCGGTTCCAGATCAGCTGATAAAGCCTGAACTGGTCTCTGGAAAGCTGTTCTTTCAGGCTCGCCGGAGTATTTTCGATGTAAGTTGGACGAATCGCTTCATGGGCATCCTGTACATTTTTGCCGTCCTTTTTTGAAACTTGTCCGTTTCCGACAAAATCACTTCCATAAGTTTCGGAGATAAACTCTCTGGCATTTTTATCTGCCTCTTCCGAAATCCTTGTGGAGTCTGTACGAAGATAAGTAATCAATCCCACGGTGCCTTTCCCTTTAATGTCCACACCTTCATACAGCTGCTGGGCAATCCTCATGGTCTTTGCTGTCGGAAAATTCAGTTTGCTGGATGCATCCTGCTGCATCGTGCTGGTCGTAAACGGAAGCGGTGCTTTCTTGATACGCTCCCCTGTCTTTACGCTGTCAACATGAAACTCGGCTCCTTCCAATTCCGCAAGGATCTTGTTCAGCTGTTCTTCATTCTTAATCTCGATTTTCCCGTCTTTGTCACCGGCAAACTTGGCCTCCAGAGGCTTTTTGCTCCCTTTCACATTCAGGAAAGCATCCAGTGACCAGTATTCTTCCGGTATGAAAGCGCTGATCTCTTCTTCCCGGTCACAGATCAGGCGAAGAGCCACAGACTGTACCCGTCCTGCGCTCAATCCCCTCTTGATCTTTGCCCATAAAAGAGGACTGATCTTATACCCCACAATCCGGTCCAGGACACGCCTCGCCTGCTGGGCATCCACCAGGTCCATGTCGATCTCTCTCGCATGCTTTAAGGATTCCTTGACTGCATTCTTGGTGATCTCATTGAACGTGATACGGCTGCATTTTTTATTCTCCAGCTTCAGCGCATAATAAAGATGCCATGAAATTGCTTCCCCCTCCCGGTCAGGGTCAGTCGCGAGATAAACTTTATCGGCCTTCTTCACTTCTTTTCTCAGTGCCGCCAATACTTCTCCCTTGCCCCGGATCGTAATATATTTTGGTTCAAAATTATGTTCCAGGTCGATTCCCATCGTACTCTTGGGGAGATCCCTCACATGACCGTTGGATGCAATGACTGTATAATTTTTCCCTAAAAATTTATTGATCGTCTTTGCTTTCGCTGGTGATTCTACAATTACTAAGTATTTTGGCATTTTTGCACCTCTTAATTATATTTTTATTATGTAATAATTTTTCAGTATTTCCTCTGCCAACCCCTGCCTCTTTAAATAGTATAAGGATGTCACAGTCTCTGTGACCGGCAGTCTTGCCTCCGAAGCTATCTGTTCCAGGCATTTGGGTTCCAAACTCAAAACATCATACACCATTTTTTCACCTCTAGCAAGTGAATTTTTATCAAATTGACAGACATTATGTGAAAATACTCTGAATTTTGGAAATTCATTTAAGATATCTTCGGGACCGGAAACCAGCTTGGCGCCTTGCTGGATCAGGCGGTGGCAGCCCCTTGATACATCACTCGTCACATTGCCCGGAAGTGCAAAAATTTCTTTATTTTGTTCCAATCCGCAGTCCGCTGTGATCAGAGATCCGCTTTTCTCTCTGGCCTCTACTACAAAGATTCCGTCGGAAAGTCCGCTGATGATCCTGTTCCTCTGCGGAAAGAGAAAAGAAAACGGCTCTACACCGGGACCATACTCAGAATAGATCACCCCCTGTTTCTCCACATCGGCGAAGAGTTTTTGATGAACTTTCGGATAGATCCGGTCAATCCCGCATCCCAAAACACCTGCCGTCGGCGCGCCTGCATCCAGGGCTCCCCTGTGAGAAGCTCCGTCGATTCCCCTGGCCATGCCGCTGACGATCAGAACACCTCTCCCGGACAGCTCCTTCGCAAAATATCCTGCCATCTCTCTTCCATATAAAGTACAGGATCTGGCCCCTACCATTGCGATGACCAGCCTTGATTCTCTCGGCCTGCCTTTTCTAAAAATCCCGAACGGATAGTCATAGATCTGTTTAAGCCGCTGCGGATAATCGGGTTCTTTCCATATAATATAGTCTGTTTTCTGCTTTTTTAACTCCTCGTACTTCTTACAGATATAAGATTCATCTCTTGTCTCAAGAAAAAGCCGGTACTGTCTTTTATTAAGAAATGATTTTGCAGTCTCTTCATTAAGTTTCCTGAGTTCTTCCGGGTGAAGAACGGCAGAAAGAATCTTACCCTGCGTCTTCCGGTTTATCTCAAGAAGCGACGTAAACCAAAACCACGAAAGCTTTTCATTCATACCCCACAGCCTCCGATAAAAACTCCATATTGCGCAGAGACAGTGCCTCTATAAGATGTCCCTCTCCTATCCCGCTTTGCTGTTCCATTCCGGCAATCGTTTTTGCTGTCCTCACAATCTTATGAATACCCCGCATTGAAATATGATGTTTCTTTTGTTCTTCTTTCAAAATTTTTTGGCTTTCTTTATTCAGGGGACAAATTTTTTCTATATCCTCTGCCTGTATCTGACTAAAATAAGAATACGGAGTATCCGAGAGTTCTCTCTGTTCCTCCCTGATATGCTCTATGACCCTGCTGCGGATAACAGCCGAAGTTTCCGTCTCAGCGTCCATTTTCTTTGCCTCCTGTCCAACTGTAAGGATCAGGTCAAAACGGTCCAGTACGGGACCGGAAAGTCTGTGATAATAGGACCGCTTTTGACCCGCGCTGCACCGGCATGCCTCCGGAGTGAAGCTGTTGCCGCATGGACACGGGTTCATGGCCGCTGCAAGTAAAAAGTCCGCAGGCATGGTATAGTCTCTCCCAAGCCTGTTTAAAATAATCTGCTTATCTTCCAGCGGCTGTCTCAGTGCTTCAATACATTTGGCGTCAAACTGTGCCAGTTCATCCAAAAACAGCACACCTTTGTGGGCAAGTGTGATCTCTCCGACTTTTGGAACCGCTCCCCCACCGATCAGCGCTCCTCTGGATATGGAAGAATGGGGTTTTCGGAAAGGCGGGCAAAAATCCCCTGCATCCCTGTGGATTCCTGCCGCCTGATAGAGAGCCTGCACCTCCAGGTATTCGTCCTCAGATAAACTATTCATAATAGAAGGAATCCGTTCCAGGACCATAGTTTTGCCGCATCCCGGAGCTCCGATCAGAAGAATGTGATGTCTCCCGGTCACGGCGATCTCCAGAGCTCTTTTTAAGAAAGCCTGCCCTTTTATTTCCGAAAAATCAAGACACTGGCTGTTTAGAATTATCCTTTTTTTCTGAAAATGGTATGGAAGCACACACCCGTTTCTGAAATAGTCCACAGCATCGGAGAGATGTTTTACCGGAACCAATTCCACATCTTTCATATATACAAGAGATTCCATATCATCATAGGGAACCATAAACCGCCGGATGCCCTGCTTTTTTCCTTCCATGATGATGGGCAGGCACTGTCTGATCCCATGGACACTGCCATCCAGTCCCAGCTCTCCCAGGAGGCAGATAGGCGGTTCTTTAGTAAATGGAATATAGTTGAGACCGGCCATAACGGCCGCTGCGATGGGAAGATCAAATGCAGTTCCTGTCTTTCTGATATCGGCAGGAGATAGATTAACGGTAACTTTCATCGGAGGGAGCGGACAGCCCAGAGCCCGCAGCGCGGATTCCACTCTGTGCCTGGATTCTTTTGCTTCATTAGAAAGGCGGCCTACCATAGTAAAGTATGGGAGACCGCTTCTTAATTCCGCTTCGACCTGAATGATACAGCCTGCGGCGCCTGAGACAATGCCGCTTAGCATCGAACAAAACATAAAGCCTCCTTCTTTCCCGGAAGCCTCTCAGCTAACAATATACTGTATCTTATCATATTTTCTAAATTTTTACAACTATTTCAGCAATTTTTTTAGTTCACTCATAAAGGTGTTCACATCTTTGAACTCTCTGTATATAGCGGCAAATCTTACATATGCCACCTCATTCAGTTCCTTCAGCTTGTCCATGACGATTTCTCCGATCAGGGAACTCTCCACCTCGCGCTGTCCGAGATTATAGATCTTTGTCTCGATCTCATCTACGATCTGATCGATCTGTCCCATGGATATAGGCAGTTTGTGGCAGGACTGTACGATACCCGCCTTGATCTTGGAGCGGTCATACATCTGTCTGGTCTTGTCCTTTTTGATCACAGACAGCGGTTCTGTCTCGATCTTTTCATAGGTCGTGAAACGCTTGCTGCAGTCGTCACACTGTCTTCTTCTCCTTATGGAGTTATTGTCTTCCGAATGTCTGGAATCAATGACTCTGGAATTTTCACTTCCGCAATAAGGGCACCTCATTTTTCTACCTCCCGGGCTATGCTTTTCTTTGTACTCTTTTGAGAGGCAGATCACGTCTGCCTCAAGATTTTCCATTCGTTAAAGGAAGTATATCATTTTTTCCAGATCACTTCAAACATTCTTTTTCATTAATATCCACCAATACAGTGTCACAGCCGATTCGAATGATCTTCTTATATGGAATATAATAAAACTCACCTTTTGTAAAGCACAGGATCTTTGTCGCTTTTGGAACGATCAGGCATAAAATCTGACCTGACGCCGGGTCAAACTCCAGATCGATGACACATCCCAGTTTATCTCCGGTCCGGCAGTTGATCACATCCTTTTCCCTTAACTCTAAAAACTTCATGAAACGCCACCCCAGAAAAATAGTTATAATAGTGTATGCACCAGGAAATAAAGTGTGACAAAAAGGCTGTATCCTCCAGTCAGATACAGCCTAATGATCTTTTTATCATTCACTTTATTATACCGTAATGATTTTTTTCGGACACTTTTTGGCACAGAGTCCGCAGTTGACACATTTCTCATAATCAATATGAGCAATATTATTTTCTACCGTAATCGCTCCAAGCTTACATTCCTTCGCACAAAGTCCGCAGCCGATGCATCCGGCTTTGCACACAGACATGACGTCTTTTCCCTTGTCTTTAGAATTACACTGTACTAAATGCTTCTTGTCATAAGGAACCAGTTCAATGAGTCCCTTCGGGCAGATATCGGTACATTTTCCGCAGCCGATGCACGCTTCTTTGTCAACATAGGCAATCCCGTTGACGATGGAAATTGCATTCTCAGGGCAGACCTGAGCGCAGCTTCCGAATCCCATACATCCGAAAGAGCAGGCCTTCGGCCCTTCTCCGGGCACATTCATCGCTTCCACACAGCTCATCTGTCCTGTATATTCGTATTTATTTGATGCTTTCTCACAAGTTCCCGCACACTTTACGAATGCCACCTGTTTTACGAAATCACCGGCTTCCACACCCATGATGGCACCGATTTTTTCTGCCGCTGAAGGCCCGCCTACCGGACAGGCATTGACCGCAGCTTCTCCGTTTGCGATCGCTTTTGCAAGCCCGTCACATCCGGCGTATCCGCATCCTCCGCAGTTATTGCCGGGAAGTTCTGCTCGGACTGCTACTTCTTTTTCATTGACCGGAACCTTAAACTTCTCAGAAGCGATTCCTAAAAGAATAGCAATGACCAAACCAATTCCTCCGACCACGACGGCCGCGAGAATAATTGCTGTAATATCCATTTATGCTACCTCCCTATATGATTCCTGAGAATCCAAAGAAAGCGATAGCCATCAGACCTGCCGTGACAAGAGTGATCGGCATTCCTTTGAAAGATTCCGGGATGTTGTTGTATTCTAGTTTCTCGCGGATACCGGCCAGGATCACGATGGCGATGGTAAATCCGACAGCCACTCCAAATCCGTTGACTACACTGGTAATAAAGTTGTAATCATACTGAACGTTATTCAATGCAACACCGAGCACCGCACAGTTGGTAGTGATCAGCGGAAGATATACGCCTAAAGACTCATAGAGAGCCGGCATAGATTTCTTTAAAAACATTTCCACGAACTGCACCAATGCCGCAATGACAAGAATAAATGCGATCGTCTGAAGATATTCCAGATGAAACGGCACGAGTATGCCAGCATAAACGAAATAGGTAACCGCTGAGGCGATCGTGATGACGAAAATAACCGCAGCGCCCATTCCGCCGGCGGTCTCTACCTTCTTGGATACACCAAGGAAAGGACAAAGGCCTAAGAACTGGCTCAATACTACGTTATTAACTAATGCCGCACCGATTGCGACTAATAATAAATTTGACATTGTTCATCCCCCCTATTTGTCGTCCACACTGTTATCAAAAAACCGGCTTCCGCAGGCACCGTTTCCGCAGCTTGCACAGTCGCCGCATCCGGAAGCCTGAGACTCTCCTGCTTTTTTCGGTTTCTTGTTTCTTACCTTATTCTGAACTGCAACAAGGCAGGCCAGGACAAAGAATGCTCCGGGAGCCAGGATAAAGATCGTGATCGGCTCATAAGCAGCCGGCATGATCTTTGCGCCAAAGATCGTACCTGCACCGAGGAGTTCACGGAAGGCTCCGATCACAGTCAGTGCAACAGTAAATCCAAGGCCCATTCCGACACCGTCGAAGAAAGAGAGCACTGCCCCGTTCTTAGATGCAAAGGATTCTGCGCGTCCCAGGATAATACAGTTTACTACGATCAAAGGAATGTAGATTCCAAGGCTTGCATTCAGTGACGGCACATATCCCTGCAAAAGGAACTGCACTACAGTTACGAGAGATGCAATAATGACAATATAGCCCGGAATACGGACTCTGTCAGGTATAATATTTCTCATGAGTCCAATGATCAGATTGGAAAACATTAAAACGGCCGTAGTGGAAAGTCCCATTCCTGCCCCGTTGATGGCGGATGTGGTTACCGCGAGGGTAGGACACATACCGAGCATTAAGACGAAAGTAGGATTTTCTTTGACAATACCGTTGATCAAACGTTCTATCGGATTACTTTTCATCTCAATTACCTCCTTTCAATGTATCCATTAAAGCAACACAGCTGTTGACTCCGCTTGTCACCGCACGGCTGGTGATCGTAGCGCCGCTGATGGCATCGACCTTTGCGTCGTCACTCTTGCCGGAACCGTCTTTTACGACTTCAAACTGCTTTGCTTTTTTATTGTTAAAGTTGCTCTTGAACTCCTCTTCTTTTGCCTTCATACCAAGGCCCGCAGTCTCATTGATCGTCAGAGTCTCATATCCGTTGACCGTACCGTCATTTTTGACGCCGACAGAGAGAGTGATATCTCCGCCGTATCCGTCAGGGTTTGTCACGGAGAATACATATCCAAGACCTTTTCCGTCCTTATCTACTGCTTTGGCAATCTCACTGACCGTATTCTGGCCCAGATTCTTTGCCTTTAAAGCTTTGTTTATCTCTTTTTTATCAAGTTTCACTGCCTCAAAACGGTCTGCGTCTTTGAACACAGCCTTGTATGCTTCCTGTTTTGTCTTTTCTTCCTGCTTTGCAATCGGATCTTTGGTCACGTTGTAAACGAATCCAAGGATCAGTCCGGCAGCCAGAGTGATGATAAATAATTTAATACAGTCATTTACTAAACTTTTATTCATTGTCTTTGCCTCCTTTTGCCTTCACAATTCCAAACGGAGTCGGAACCGTAATCTTTTCAATCAGAGGAACAACCAGGTTCGCAATGATAATAGAGTAAGAAACTCCCTCTGCCATCGGTCCGAACAGTCGGAAAATACCGGTCAGCAGTCCGCAGAGGACGCCGAAGATGATCTTTCCTCTGGAAGTGATCGGTGAAGTTACATAGTCCGTTGCCATGAAGATCGCACCGAGCATCAAACCGCCGGAAAAAATCTCAGACGCCATGTAAGTGAGATCGAAGCCATGTCCTCCAAAAAGCAGTACGAAGACAGCCACCGTCGCCACATAGATGCATGGGATCAGCGGTGAGATCACTTTCTTTAATACCAGGTAGGCTCCTCCCAGGAGGAGAAGGACGGCGGATGTCTCTCCGATCGTTCCGGGGATGAATCCTGTAAAGACACTTCCCAGGTCTACACTCTTTCCCGCCTTCAGCAGTGCAAGAGGAGTCGCAGTGGTGACACCGTCATATGTAAATGTTGTCATTCTTGCCGCGAAAGAGATCATCAGAAAGCAGCGGGCTCCCAATGCCGGGTTCATAAAATTCTGTCCCAGGCCGCCGAAAACCTGTTTTACGACAATGATGGCAAACAGGCCGCCCAGCACCGGCATCCAGAAAGGAACACCTGCCGGCAGGTTCAGTGCAAGCAGGAGTCCGGTCACAGCCGCGCTCAGATCGCTTACCGATACTTTTTGTTTCATTAACTTCTGATATATATACTCAGCAGCCACACAGGTGACAATGGAGACCGCAATGGTCACAGCCGCAGATGCACCGAAGATATAGATACCAAAAACTGTGGCCGGGAGTAATGCAAGGATTACATCCAGCATAATGCTTTGTGTTGAGCTTTTGTCCCTTACGTGCGGGTTTGCTGAAACACGATATAATGTTTCGTTCATATGTACCTCTCCTTTACTTCTTTCTACGATTTGCCAAGACCTGTTTGCGTCCTGTCTTCATTGACTGTGCCAGGTTTCTCTTCGCCGGACAGATAAAAGAACAGCATCCGCATTCCACACACTCATCGCCATGGAGAGCTTCAAATGCTTCAAAGTTATTGTTATCTGCCAGTACGGACAGTCTTGCCGGCATTAACTTCTGAGGACAGACGCTGACACAGCGCCCGCAGTTGATACAGTTGCTCGGCTCTACGGCAGACACCGGGTCCTTTGTAAATGCCAGCAGAGAAGAAAATGTTTTGACTGCCGGAACATCAGTAGTAAACATAGCCATTCCCATCATCGGACCTCCGGAGATCACCTTTTCAGGCTGCCCCTTAAATCCGCCGGCTGCTTCGATCAGCTCGCTGACATTCGTTCCGGTGCGCACTAAAAGATTCTTCGGACTTTCTATGGCGTCTCCTGTCACTGTCACAACACGCTGAAATAAAGGTTTCCCTTCTTTTACTGCGTCCTTCACAGCAACAATTGTTGCCACGTTGTCCACAATACATCCTGCATCTGCCGGAAGCATGCTGGAATTGATGGCTCTTCCCGTTGTCGCATAGATCAGGGAACGCTCTGCTCCCTGCGGATATTTTGTCTTCAGCTCCGCAACCGAAATCCTAGCATCCCCTTTGACACAATCGCTGACTTTTGCAATGGCATCTTTTTTATTATCTTCCACTGCGATGATCCCTTTTGCTTTCGGGAATAAGTCCAGAACAATGTTCAGCCCTTCCACGAGGACTTCCGGAGTCTCCATCATGATCCTGTAATCTCCGGTTATGTAAGGCTCACACTCCGCACCATTGACAATGATGTACTCGATGGCACCCGGATCTTTCGGAGCCAGCTTCACATGAGTAGGGAAACCTGCCCCTCCGAGTCCGACGATTCCTGCGTCTTTGATCGCAGCGAGAACCTCGTCTCTGGTCATATCCTGATACGGCTTTGCCTGAAACTCCGCTTCTTTGAATTCTCCGTCGTTTTCTATTACAATCGCATTTACTTTTGCTCCGGCGGGAGTCACTCTCGGCTCAATCGCTTTCACCGTACCCGAAACAGAGCTGTAAATATTGGCTGACACAAAACCGCCTGCCTCTGCAACCTTCTGTCCCGCCAGTACCTGATCACCTTTTTGTACGATCGGTTTCGCAGGTGCCCCGATGTGCTGGCCCACAGGTAAAACAACATCTCCTTTCGGCAGATATTCGGTGATCGGGGAATTTTTTGCGTATTCTTTCCCGTCATCCGGATGAACTCCGCCGCTAAATGTAAACAATGCCATTTTTAAGCCTTCCTTTCTCTTTTCTTAAATTTCCATATCTTTAATGATAAATTGTTTAGCATGCAAAATCAACTTTCGACATTTTTTTCACAAACGAAATCCCACAAAATAACATACATCTCACTAAAATCTTTTCATTCTTTCACTTTATTCAACTTTTTGCACAGAAAAAGAAACAATGCCGGGTTCTATATGTGAATTAATTGTCAATCTAAAAGGAGTCCCCGATCCTGAGAACTCCCTCTTTGAAGTTTTATCTAATGCCTGATCTGTCCATTGCCATAAATAATAAATTTGGTAGTCGTCAGTGCATCGAGTCCCATAGGTCCCCTTGCGTGAATCTTTTGAGTGCTGATTCCGATCTCTGCACCAAAGCCGAACTCGAATCCGTCTGTGAACCTCGTGGAAGCATTCACATAGACCGCAGCCGCGTCGATCTTCTCCAGAAACTCCTGGGCATGAGAATAGGAATCTGTGATGATCGCCTCGGAATGTTTTGTGTTGTAGCGGTTGATATGTTCTACCGCCTCATCAAAGCTGTCCACAACCTTTATCGAGATAACAGCATCCAGATATTCCGTGCCCCAGTCTTCTTCCGCCGCTTTCATCACCCGGTCACTGACTGCCATGACTCTCTCGTCTCCTCTGACCTGCACTCCCTTTTGGAGCAGAGCCTCTACGATGGCCGGAAGATGGGTCTGTACAACATCTTTATGTATGACCAGAGACTCACATGTATTGCAGGTTCCGAGCCTTTGAGTCTTTGCGTTGACCACGATGTCGACAGCCATTTTTGGATCTGCATACTGATCGATGTAAGTGTGGCAGTTTCCGGTTCCCGTCTCAATCACGGGAACTGTGCTGTTTTTCACGACGCTCCGGATCAGTCCGGCTCCTCCTCTTGGAATAAGGACATCAATATATTCCGTCATCTGCATCATCTTTGTGGCAGTTTCACGGCTGGTATCTTCCAGGAGCTGGATGCTGAATACCGGCATCTTTTTCTTGTCTAAAGATTCCTGGAGAACTTTCGCAATCGCGAGATTGGAGTGAATGGCATCGCTTCCGCCGCGGAGCAGACAGGCGTTTCCTGTTTTAAAGCAGAGAGCAAACGCATCCGCAGTAACATTGGGCCGGGATTCATAGATGATTCCTACAACACCCAGAGGAACGACTTTCTTTCCGATCAGCAGTCCGCTTTTATTGGGCTTCATCTCAGTGACTGCCCCAATGGGATCTTCCAGATCCGCCACCTGTCTGAGTCCTTCTGCCATGCCTTCGATCCTGTCTACCGTCAGAGTCAGCCGGTCCACCAGTGCCTCTGACATCCCGCGCTCCATGGCAGCTTTCACGTCTTTCACATTCTCCGAAAGAATATAATTCTGATTTGTCACAAGCTGGTCTGCCGCTTCCCTGAGCAGCTCGTTTTTGTCATTCATGGATGCCTGCGCCAGAACGACCGACGCTTCTTTTGCCTGTCTTCCTAATTGTTCTAACATAACAACCTCCCTGCTATTTTATCTCAATGCTTTCCCTTTGGCTTCAGCGGAGTCACGCTTCCGTCCTCATTCTTTATGCTGATATGATTCAGCTGGCCGCGCAGATTTGCCCGGACAGACTGTATATATTCTTCTCGAAGCTTCTTCTGCTCCTTCTTTTCCTTCTCTGAAAGCCCGACGGACTTTTCCAGATGATATAATTCATTGATTCTTCTGATCTTGTCTTCGTTCATACTATTCCTTTCCAGTCTGAATTATGAGTTTAAATACGGACATTCCGTAAGATATTTCCGAAAATTAAAATGTTCTCTTTTATGGGCCAAGAAAAGCGTTCCGATCTCCCTGCCCCCTATAATCCTGTTTAAATCATTTAAATCTCTGCTGTTTGCTATGACCATATCGGCCCCGCAGTCTGTTACGATGTTTGCAGCCGCGATCTTTGTGGCCATGCCTCCGGTTCCTACCTTCGTCACAGCTCCTTTTGCCATATTTTCGATCTCTTCCGTGATCACGGGTACTTCTGAAATAAGTTTTGCTCTTTTATTTCTATGCGGGTCGTCTGTATATAATCCGTCGATATCTGTAAGAAGGATCAAAAGATCCCCTTCTACTACCGCAGTGACCACCGCAGATAAAGTGTCATTGTCTCCGAACTCAATCTCTTCCGTGGAGACGGTGTCGTTTTCGTTCACGATAGGAATAATGCCCAGACTCAGCAGCTGGTTAAATGTATTTCTCGCATTGAACCTGCGCATATCGTTCAGCATCGTCTCTTTTGTGATAAGGATCTGGGCTGAACCCTGATTGTACTCTGCAAACAGCTTTTGATAGATCATCATCAGCTGTCCCTGCCCCACGGCAGAGCAGGCCTGCTTCATCGGCAGGGATTCCGGGCGTTCCTTGAGTCCCAGTGCTTTAAACCCGACCCCGATGGCTCCGGACGATACTAAGATCACATCTTTTCCGCTGTTGTGAATGTCTGTCAGGACACGGACCAGCTTTTCAAGCCGGAATAAATTTAGCTGTCCTGTCTTCGGATGGATTAGGGAAGAAGTCCCTACTTTTACTACGATCCGCTTCTTATCTTTTAGTTTTTCTCTGTTTTCCATAATGCTGAAGTCCTGTCCTATTCCCGCTGATCCCCGGTCAGCGCAGTTTATGATTATTGTAGCCTCTTTCTCAAAAAAAATCAATGCATTATCACCGAAAAATCGACATCGTTAAAAACCCAGAAGAATCTGATGAAATCAGAATTCTTCTGGGTTTATCCTTAAACCTCAAGAAGGATTACCGTTTTGCTTTCCAGTGATGCTTTCACGTCGATGATTCTTTGATTACTGCTTCCCCGGAATCTTAAATTTAAATCCTTTTTTTCTTCCACAAAAGGTCCGTCCACTAAAACATCCAGATATTGAAGTACCTTAGGATCAAACTCCATGATCTCTTCAAACAGATAAGAAGAATACATCCAGATATTTTTTTCCGGACAGCGCTCTTTGAGCTTCCTCAGCAGTTCCCTGACCGGACGCCGGTTTTCAGGTTCCATGGGCTCTCCTCCGAGAATCGTTGCCCCGGCTATATGCTCTCCTGCGGTCAGTGTTAAGAATTCTTCTTCCGCCTGTTCATTCCATTCATGGCCGCCTTCAAAATCCCATGTCTCCGGATTAAAACAGCCCTTACACTTCCTCGTGCACCCCTGGACAAACAGGGAGGTCCTGATGCCGGTCCCGTTTGAAATGTCGGTCTTTCTGATCTGTGCGTACCGCATTTAGTTCACCTCTTGCACCTGATTATCCAAGTGGACAAACCGTTCTCCGATCTCCTGGGTACGCCCCTTGTTCCAGAAATTATCTCCCAGATATCCGCAGGTCCTGCGGCATACGTTTAAAGTCTTGTGGCTTCTGTTGCCGCAGTTTGGGCAGTACCACTCGTAGTTCTCATCCAGAAGAATTTCCCCGTCAAATCCGCATTCCTGACAGTAGTCTGACTTTGTATTGATCTCGGCGTACTGAATCGTATCGTACATATAGTCGATCAGAGCAGACAGCGCTTCCGGATTCTGATTCAGGTTCGTCACCTCCACGTAACTGATGGCCCCGCCGGAAGAAATGCTCTGGAATTTCGCTTCAAATCCAAGTTTTTCAAAAGCATCGATCGGTTCTGTCACGTTTACATGGTAAGAATTTGTAATGTAATCTTTATCCGTGATTCCTTCCACAACACCAAACCGTTTCTTTAAGCTTCTCGCAAATGTATAAGTCGTAGACTCTGCCGGAGTTCCGTACACGCTGAATCCGAGTCCGGACTCTGCTTTCCACCGGTCACATGCTCCCCGGAGGCGCTCCATGATCCTGACAGCCAGTTCGTCCCCATCCTCTGTCGTATGGCTTTTTCCGAGAAGGGAAAGAACGCACTCGTACAAACCGATGTATCCGAGGGAAAGTGTAGAATAGCCGCCTTCCAATAGCTTGTCAATGGTCTCGCCCGGCTTCAGCCTTGCGATAGCTCCGAACTGCCAGTGAATGGGACTCACATCTGACAAAGTGCCTTTCAGGCTCTCGTGCCGCAGCATCAGCGCTTCCCGGCACAGACTCAGGCGTTCGTCGAGGATATTCCAGAATTTCTCCATATCCTGCTCCGCGGACAATCCCACATCGGCCAGGTTAATCGTCACGACTCCCTGGTTAAATCTGCCGTACCATTTATAATTGCCTTCTTCATCTTTCCATGGGGCCAGAAAGCTTCGGCATCCCATGCAAGGGAACACTTCCCCTTTGTAGTTCTTCTTCATAATCTTTGCCGAAATAAAATCGGGCATCATGCGTTTTGCCACACATTTGACCGCCAGATCCGTCAGATAGCGGTACCTGCTGTCTTTCGGCACGTTGTTTTCATCCAAAACATACAAAAGCTTTGGAAATGCGGGTGTCACATAGGCTCCCACCGGATTTTTCATTCCCTCATACCGCTGCCTTAACATTTCTTCGATCAGCATCGCCGTTTCTTTTTCATATTCCGGTTCTTCGCTGATGTACATGAAGACAGACAAAAACGGAGCCTGTCCGTTGGTTGTTGAAAAGGTATTGATCTGATACTGGATCGTCTGGATGCCGGAAACGATCTCATCGTGAAGACGGTCTTCGGCGATCAGTTCTACTTCCCGTTCCGTATACGCTTTTCCGATCATCTCCCCTTCCTTTTTCACCTTTTCTTTATGTTTATTTAAACTCACTCTTACAAAGGGCGCCAAATGGGAAAGCGAAATGGTCTGGCCTCCATACTGACCGTTTGCCACCTGCTGCACGATCTGGGTCGCAACCGTACAAGCCGTCTGGAGGGACTTGGGAGTCTCGATCAGTTTGCCGTTTATCACCGTTCCATTTTTAAACATATCCTTTAAATCCACCAAATCGCAGTTGTGCATCTGCTGGATATAGTAGTCCATATCATGAAAATGAATGATGCCGTCATCGTGTGCCTGAACAATTTTAGGCGGAAGCATCATCCTCCTGCAGTAGTCTCTGGAAAATTCTCCCGCGATCAGATCCCTCTGGGTTGCCAGTATATTCGGATCTTTGTTGGAGTTTTCATCCAAAGCTTCCTGGTTCTCTCCGGTCACGATGCCGAATACTTCATTGTCAATGGTATTTGTCTCTCTCTGGAACTCTCTGACCTTCCGGTATCCCTCATAGGCCTTGGCCGTCAGAATCTGGTCTTTTTGAATGAGCTTTTCAAATACCTGGTCTTCGATCCGGTAAATGCTGATATCCTCGTCTCCCTGATGTTCCTCATGGATCTCAAAGGAAATATCTTTTGCGCATTTTTCATCCACAACCCCGCTTCCGTACCTCATGGCTTTTAAGATGGCAAGTTCAATTTTAGACGGATCAAAATCTACTTTACTGCCATTTCTCTTAATCACTTTCATTTATCTTCACCCTTTCAATTATTCTGTCCTTTATTATAAACCAATATATATTGTGTGTCCAGATGTTAAACATCACAATATGTTGTATTTTTTATCCATATTTTCGATTAATTGTTCCGCCGTTTTAATGCCGTCCATAGCCGCAGACGTGATGCCTCCGGCATATCCTGCGCCTTCCCCGCATGGATAGATCCCGGATATACTGCCCTGAAATGACTCATCCCTTTCCATCCGGAGAGGGGATGAGGTTCTCGCCTCTATTCCGCTCAGGACTGTATCGCCATCAGAAAATCCTTTGATTTTTTTCTCAAAAGCATCCATTCCCTCAATGATTGCCTCTGAAACCTCGTCCGGCAGACATTCCCTTATATTTGCAAATGCTGTTTTCCCTTTTGTATTAGGAAGGATCTTTCCGAATTTATCAGTCTTTTTATCTTCCTTAAAATCTGAAAACGTCTGAACGGGTATGGCTCCGTTTCCGGCCAGATAAGCTTTCTCCTCCCACTTTCTCTGGAATTCGATGCCGGCCAGCGGATGTTCTGATCCAAAATCCTCCGGCGTCACACTGGCGATGACCGCACTGTTTGAATTTCTCGCCATACGGTCGTGATTGCTCATTCCATTGACTGTCAGCCTTCCTTTTTCTGAAGACGCATTCACCACAAATCCTCCGGGGCACATACAAAAAGAATAGACGCTCCTGCCGCATGAAGCTCTGTAAGTAAGTTTATAGGAAGCCGTGGGCAGTTTTTTATCCGCCGCCCCTTTTCCATACTGGGATTCGTCGATCTTCTGCCTCGGATGCTCAACCCTTACCCCGACGGCAAAAGCTTTCGGCGTCATATGAAGCTTTCTTTTATACAGCATTTCAAAGGTATCTCTGGCACTGTGTCCCACTGCCAGCACTGCAGTATCGCACGGAAGTGTCTCTGTTCCATTGATCACAAGCGCCGTCAGTCTTCCTCTTCTTATTACCAAATCTGTTACCTTGTTTTCGAACCGGATCGTTCCTCCTGCTTGCTGTATAGCATTTCTCATATTTGCCACAACCATGCAGAGCAGATCTGTCCCGATATGCGGTTTTCCGTCATATAAGATTTCTTCCGGTGCCCCATACTGCACAAAGGTTTCCAGCACAAACCGGTTCCGCCCGTATTTGTCCTTCACTGCTGTATTGAGCTTTCCGTCGGAAAAAGTCCCGGCTCCTCCTTCTCCGAACTGTACGTTTGACTCAGGGTTGAGATCCCCGTTTTCCCAGAAAGCTTCTACGTCCTTCCTTCTCTCTTCTACAGGTTTTCCCCGTTCCAGAAGAACCGGTTTCAGCCCGGCCTTTGCCAAAATCAGAGCTGCAAAAAGGCCGGCCGGGCCCATGCCGATCACCACAGGGCGGACCGGGATCTCTTTCCTGCATTTAGGTATCCGGTATTCTTTTCTTTCGGCTTTTGTTATCCTGGGATTCTTGTTTCTTTTGAGAAATTCGGACTCTTTCTCTACTTCTGCATCGATTGTATATACATAGCTGATCTGATCTTTTTTTCTGGCATCCAGAGACCTCTTAAAGATCTGATAGTTTTTTAACGTTGCGTGATGCACCGCTTTTTTTATTTTCTGTTCCAGCTGGACTTTCGTATGTTCCGCCGGAAGTTTTATCTGACTGATTCTGATCATTGATTCTCCGCCTCTATCTGATTTCCCGCAATATATCCTGATGTAAAAGCCCACTGAAGATTATAGCCGCCGCAGGTGCCGTCTACATCCAGTAATTCCCCGGCAAAGTACAGACCCCGGTGAATCTTCGATTCCAGTGTGCCCTCGATGACTTCCCTGACGGAAACGCCGCCTGCCGTCACCTGTGCCATATCAAATCCTTTATAACCCGAAACCGGGACCGGAAACTTCTGTATCATGGAACGGATCTGCCTCAGTTCTTTCTGTGTAAGGTCCGCTGCACTCTTCTCCGGCCGGATTTTCAAACGGCTCAGCACCGTAAATGCCAGTTTTTTATTCAGGAAGCCCTGGAGAAATTCTTCCGCTGTCTTGTAATATCCGACTTTTCTGAAATAGTCCATTAATTCCTTCAACGTGAACTGCTCCGGCATGAGGTTTAAGATCACTTCCACCTTTTTTTTCTTCCTCAGAGCGTCGATGGCATACCGGCTGACCTGAAACACCGGAATTCCGGATATCCCATACTTGGCAAACTGGACTTCTCCTGTTTGTTCCGCTGTCTTCTGTCCGTTTACGTAGACCGAAAGCGCAGAAACATTGCGGACACCGGCCAAATGCTGAAAGAATTTCTCCTCCGATTCCAGAGCCACCAAAGCCGGAAATACATCCGTCACGGTGTGCCCCACAGCTTTTGCCAGTGCATATCCGCTGCCGTTGCTGCCCAGTTTTTCCTGGGCCATTCCCCCGGCTGCCAGGATGACATTTCTGCCCTGATATTTCTCTGTGCCGCATGTCACATGAAATGTATCCTTTATCTTCTGTATTTTTTTAACTTCCGTTCCCGTCTTTATATGTACGCCGAGCTGCCGCATTTTCCCAGTCAGTGTATCAACCACCGTGGAAGCCTGCATGGACGCAGGATAATAGTATCCTCCCAAATCGGTGGTCAGCATTCCCATGGACTGGAAAAAGTCCAGGGTCTCTGCGGCCCCAAACACCTCCAGCATGGAGTATGGAAATCCCGGTTTTTCTCCCCGGTAGCAGTCCTGATCTAAATAACTGTTTGTCAAATTGCACCGTCCGTTGCCTGTGGCAAGGATCTTTTTTCCCGGCCTGTCCATCCTTTCCAGCACAAGGACGGAGCATCCTCTGCGCGCCGCTGTGATAGCCGCCGTCATACCGGATGCCCCGCCTCCTGCGATGATTACATCATACTTCATCTATATCCTCCAAAACACTGGTTCCGTCTATTTTTGATTCTATACCAAAATAGTCTAACACAGTGCTCCCGATATCTGCAAATGTTTTTCTTGTTTTTAAATTGACACCTTTTGCCTGCCCGTATTGATACATAAGAAACGGCGTATATTCTCTGGAATGATCCGTAGAAGGAGTCGACGGATCACATCCGTGGTCTGCCGTGATCATCAGGATATCCCCTTCCCGCATCAGCCCCAGAAGCTTCGGCAGCTGTTTGTCAAAATAACTGAGGGCTTTGGCATATCCGTCCACATCATTTCGGTGCCCGTACAGCATGTCAAAGTCTACGAGATTTACGAAACATAATCCTTCAAACCTCTTCTTCATCCACTCTTTCGTCTGCTCGATGCCATCCTCGTTGTTTTTGGTAAATGAAAACTCCGTCAGTCCTTTACCGGCAAAAATATCGTGGATCTTTCCAATGCCGATCACATCAAATCCCTTTTCTTTCAGCTGATCCAGCATCGTCACTTTCGGCGGTTCTATGGAAAAATCATGTCGGTTGGACGTCCTCGTATAATGGCCGCTCTCTCCGATAAACGGACGTGCAATAACCCTTCCCACACCGTGCTTTCCCGTCAGGATCTTCCTTGCTATTTTACAGTATCGGTACAGCTCTTCCGGCGGCACCACATCTTCATGGGCTGCGATCTGGAATACACTGTCCGCCGATGTATAGACAATGAGCGCTCCGGTTTTCACGTGTTCATCTCCGTAATCTCTGATAACCTCCGTACCGGAATACGGCCGGTTGCAGAGGATCTTTCTGCCTGTTTCCTGTTCAAAAACCGCAGTGACTTCTTCCGGAAATCCTTTCGGATACACCGGCAGCGGTTTTTCAGATATGATTCCCGCAATCTCCCAATGTCCGATGGTCGTATCTTTTCCTTTCGACTGCTCCGTCATTCGTCCATAGGTGCCAATCGGCACAGTGCTCTGCCTGTCACCGTCGATCTCTGCGCCGTCGACAGCAAATAAGCCCAGTTTCTCCAGATTCGGCAGGTCAAAATACAGACTTTTGGACACTGCCAGCAGTGTGTTGCTTCCCTCATCCCCGAAATCTTTGGCATCGGGCGCTTCCCCGATGCCAAAGCTGTCCAGCACGATCAAAAAAACTCTTTTCATTCCGGTCACCTCAATCTATCTTGCTTGTTCAGAATTTATCTTCTCTTTAGATTATAGTGCTAACTGCTGTAGGACTCAAGAAAATGATACACTTCTTCCACGGAATGAAATTTCTTTTTTTCTTTCAGCATCTGGTGGACTTCATCCGGCAGATCATTTTTTGTCAAATCTGTATATTCAAAAATTTCTTTTGTCTGATTGTTCAGGATCACCAGACTGCCGTCGCGCAG
The DNA here is from genome assembly GCF_014467075.1 of Anaerostipes caccae L1-92. Taxonomy (NCBI): domain Bacteria; kingdom Bacillati; phylum Bacillota; class Clostridia; order Lachnospirales; family Lachnospiraceae; genus Anaerostipes; species Anaerostipes caccae. Next base: position 1,638,906 of record NZ_AP023027.1, on the reverse strand, counting down.
GGCGAGCCCGTAGGTTGTCTTTTTCTTTTTCGTAGTTTCTGCCTGCTCTTTTGTCGTCTGTTCTTTGATGATTGTGGACTGTACCTGATGGACCAGCTTGTCCTGGCTGGTATCCTTCTGATAAAACGCCACATAACACATATACCCGCAGAGGGTTGTGATCACGACCATATATATTAATAAAAAACGGTTGATTTTGTTCATACGAAACACTCCTTTTCCATAAGCGTTCCCAAAATCAGCCGTTCTATTCAAAAAAATATGAAATTCAGCAATTTACACGGTTCAGCAGAAGAATATCCTGTTCTCCCGCCGTGTCACACCGGCATGAAACAATTTTCTGAACATCCAGATATACAAATCCATCCTCAAATCCATCCTGATCAATCTTCTGTATTTTAATGAAGTTTTTGCTGAAATCCTGAATGAAACCGAGAATAGAATATTTCCCGTCCTCATCCATGTTAAAATTCATCAGCAGTCCCTGCTCCTTTGCATACCGGAGCAGAGCATCCATACAAGTCTGCTGGTCTAATTTATAAATTCTTCCATGGCTTTTTTTCTTATGTAGATAAAGGGTGCCCATCCTCCGTTCTCTGCTGCCGTCCGTCTCTGCCCTGAAAAAACACTTGGGCCGCTGCAGCACAAAACCGTCGTACTCTCCCCTCGATGAAATCTTCGCCATCAGCAGTTCCTCTTCCGTCATGTACAGTATATATCCTGTCAGGACTGTCTGCTCACCGCCCATATGGCCATATAAACTGACCAGTTTCTTTTCCTTTTGTATCTGCTCTAGTATCTGATTCATGCCTGTCCTCCACTTTTTCTTCTATTATAACAGAAAATGGATATTGAATGTAGGCTGTTTTCTTTTATTACTTCATTCTATTATAAATTATGAATTTAGAGTAATTTTAATTTTTGTGCTAATTTCAAAATAGCGTGTCCCTTTGGCATTTGCTTTAATTCTTCCTCTGAAAATGTTTGAAATTTAATTACAAATACAAAGTAAATAATCATACCAACAGGCACTGACACAGCCAGACAAGCCGCATACCCAATACTGGACCCTGAAATAAACTGCTCAAATGCCCAGGAAATAATAAATATAACAATCCCCATAACTCCTGCACTCAACATAGGCTTTAAAACTGACTTTTTTAAGTCCTGTCTGTATCCAGTGAATTTTGTAAGCGCTCGGGCATTTAGTACACTCATGACAACGGAAAAAGCCACAGTTGCTAAAACGATTGCATAGACATTCGCATTTGTGGTTTGTATCAAAATCACTAAAACTGCTACGTTAGCAACAACTGAAATTGCTGAATGTTTCACCGGGACCCTCATCTTTCCAAGACCCTGCAGAATGCCGTTTGTCATAGTAGAAAGACAATAAAAGATAATAGAAACAGCTCCTACCTGCAGCATTCTCGGACTGAGTCCCTGAACCGCATATTTAGGTCCAAACAATAACCCAATGACAGGTTTAGCTAAAACTGCAATTCCAACTGCACAGGGAATAGCAATCATCAAAATAAACCTGACCGCCGTATCAATGTTGTTCTTAATCGCTTCCTGATCGTTCACCGCATAAGACCCGGCAATATCAGGTACAATTGCATTTGATAAAGAAGATGCAATAGCAATCGGGACATTAATCAATACATTATACTGGCTTGAAAACAATCCGTAGAAAGCAGATACTGTTGTCTCCGGCAATCCTTTATTTGTCAGCAAATGTCCAAATAAAGTTGAATCTATACTGGCGCTGCAATTATAAATAAATGTGCTGAAGATTACCGGTGTTATAGTAAAGATCAATATTTTAACAATTCTTTTATAGGATTCCGTCTTCTTTGTTTTATCATGCTTCATCTGTAATTTTACTTTTGGACGATAGCTCAAATAAATGATAAAGCAAAATAACAGCCCAGTCAGAACACCTGCTCCTGTACCTATTGCACTTCCTGCCGCACCATGTTCTGCAAGTTTAAAAGCCGCCGCTTTTGTAGCATGTCCCACATAAGGTGCCACTAAAACATATGCCATAACAACGCTGACGACTGCATTTAAGATTTGTTCAAGAATTTGTGATACAGAGGTTGGCACCATCGTGTTGTGCCCTTGAAAATACCCGCGCAGTACGCCCAAAATCCCAGAGAAAAATATCGTAGGCGACATCGTTCTGAGCGCAAAAACAGACCCCTCATTCGGAACAAGATAAGGGGCTCCGACATATGTGAAGATAAAACCTGCGCCGCCAACTACGGCTGCATAAATTAATGCTCCATGAAATACTCTCTGTGCATTCCTATACTGTTTCATCGCAAGTCTTGATGCGATGGCCTTGGATACAGCTAAAGGAATACTAAACGATGCTATCAGCAAAACCATACTGTAAATTGTATAAGCAAATCCATAGTATCCCATTCCCTGCTCACCAATAACAGCAAATAATGGTCTTCTATACAAAAGTCCAATAATGCGGCAGAGCATTTGCGCGGCAATCAATATGGTTCCCTGTACTAAAAAGCTGCTCTTTTGTTTCTTTCCCATAGTAACCTCTAATCTCTTGTATAGTGAACGAACTGCAGTATTTCTTCCTGTTTTTCTTCCATCACCGCACGTTCTTCATCTTCCATGTGGTCATATCCAAACAGATGAAGCATACTGTGGGCGATCAAAAAGGCATATTCTCTCTCCAGGCTGTGTCCGTAAGCCTCGGCCTGTTCCTTTGCCTTGTCCATAGAAATCACAATATCACCCAGCATCAGCTCCCCTGAATCCGGGTGAAACGCTGCCGGATCTTCTTCCAGTCCGTCGAAACATCCAGGCTTTTCGTACTCGACCATCGGAAACGAAAGGACATCCGTAGGACGGTCAATGCCCCTTTGTTCCAGATTGATCCGATGGATCTCATTATTTCCCACGAGCATGAGATTCACTTCGCACTCAAAAGGGCATGTTACATAATCCACAGCAGCCTCAACAACTTGTCCGGCAATCATTTCACAGTCTATGCCTGCTGTTCCTTCATACTCATTCTCTAAAAAAACACTCATAACTTTACCTGTCTTTCATTCGTTTCCGGGGAGTTTTCTCTTTTTTCTTTCGGTTTTTGCTTTCTTCATATTTATCATATGCCGTGACGATCTGCTGTACCAGAGGGTGCCGCACGACGTCCTTGTTTGTCAGCTTACATATTCCGATATCCGGAATTTTCCCAAGTACTCTTACTGCTTCTTCCAGGCCTGAAATACTGTCAAACGGGAGATCTTTCTGGGTCAGATCACCGGTAATGATCGCCTTTGATCCAAAACCGATCCTGGTTAAAAACATCTTCATCTGGGCGGGTGTCGTATTCTGTGCCTCATCCAGGACGATGTAGGAATTATCCAGTGTCCTTCCCCTCATATAAGCCAGAGGAGCTACCTCAATCAGACCCTTTTCCATGTTCTTCATAAAGGCATCTGCCCCCATGATCTCATAGAGAGCGTCATAGAGCGGCCTTAAATACGGATCTACCTTGCTCTGCAGATCCCCCGGAAGAAAACCAAGCTTCTCACCGGCTTCTATGGCCGGCCTGGTGAGGATGATGCGGTTCACTTCATCATTCTTAAATGCAGTGATGGCCATGGCCATCGCCAGATAAGTCTTTCCGGTCCCTGCCGGTCCGATTCCAAACGTGATCATCTTCTCTGAGATCTGTTCCAGATATTTTTTCTGTCCCAGTGTCTTGGCTTTCACAGGCTTTCCCTGGACGGTGTGGCAGACCACATCCTTATCCAGTTCCAGCAGATGGCCGCTTTTTTCTTCCATGGACAGGGACAAAGCGTAATTGACATTCTGTTCTGTGATAATGTTGCCTCTCCTGGAGAGTTCCAGCAGTTCCCCGATCACAGACTCCGCTTTTTTCACAGCTTCTTCGCCGCCCACCACTTTCAGCTGTCCGTCTCTTAAAATCAAGTTTACATGAAGAGTCTTTTCGATCTTCTTCATGTAAACATCAAATTGTCCAAATACATTTCCTCCATGCTCAGAAGGAAATTCCAAATCTATTTCTATTGGATTCATAGGTACTCCTCAACATTTTATTTTCTTATATTAATAGTAGTTTACCATTTGCCTCCGATCTTTTCAACATTTTGTCATACGGCAGCAGACAGAATTACTGCGGAGCAGCGGTTGTCGGCGTAATTTTTTCTACCTGTTTTTTCGTCAGAGATTTTATATTTCTGATCTTTCCAACCGGCTCCTCAACATCAATCGTCCCCTTGGCAATGTAGTCATTTCCCTGTCTCTCATATTGAATGTTGGTTTTTATCACTTTAATTCCCTTTTTCTTCTTGTCATTGACATATGCGGAGAGCCGCTTTTTCAGCTTATCCTGAGCCTGTGCTTCCGTCAAAACTCTTCTTTTGGGTTCGTATCCTTCAAACTTCTTTGTTGTGATGCCGATTGGAAAATATAGATCACCGATGTGCAGCAGTTTCTTCTCACCTAAGACGTCATAATCCCCTTTCTGCTCCTTGATCGGAAGCTTGAGCTGCCAGTTTAACAGCTGTATACTTTCCACCCGCGTACTTTTCGATATAAACTTTTTCTCATAAGTGGCAATCGGTATGGTCTCCTTGTAATCTTCTTTGGTTCTCAGAATAATTTGCCCGTCGGCTTTGATCTTGCTTGTCTCGGTGACCTGATAATCGTCACTGTAATAATAGATCATTCCCGAAATGAGCGTATCTCCCCTTTTTACTTTGTCTCCCACCTGGACTAAAGGAGTGCCGCTTTTTACTGACATAGAAGTAATTGTTCCCTTTTTATTGGAAACAATATCACATGGCTTTCTGGGATTTTGTTTCGTTTTCCTGTCCAATGATTCCTTTATGTCAATATGTAATCTGGTGCCGTTGATGGAACAGGAAACCCATGCAATGCCTTCGTGGTCTTCCCGGATATGTTCCTCTAACAGGTTGCAGTCAATCTTTTTCTTATACGTCCCGATTTGATAAAAATTGCTCTTTACATATTTCAGCATATCGCTTTTGGAATACCGTTCATTTCCCGACACTGTGATCTCCCAGATAAACTGGGACATTAAAAACATCAGGACTAAGGCCATGCCGATGCCGAAGAAAAACACCTTTCGTTTCCGGTGCTCCAATAAAAAAAAGGGAAGCCCCTTTCTCCCCAGAATCCGGACTGAAGTCCCGGTTTTTTCTGCAAGTGCCAGAACAGTTTCATAGGCTCTCTTTTGTACGGAACACTGATATCCATTCCCACCCGGCTTCAGATTCCAGAGCACCAGGTTTTGTTTTGCACATAGGTTAAGAAAACGTTCCACGGAAGGACCTGATATCTCTAAAAATATACTTCCGAAAAAATACTGTATTAATCTGACCATCCTGATTCTCCTTTATGCGTATTCCAGCCGTGTGATTTCGCCGGTCACCTTCATAATTTCCATGGAATAATATTGAATGACAAGATTTGTCCCTATGATCCTCAAAACCACGTGGTTTCCCTGGACGGCGATTTGATTTTCTTCGTAAGACAGGATTCCCTTATAATTTTCAATCATCACCTGTTCATTGCCGGTTAAGGTAATAATAAAATCGCCAAAGACCACATCTCTTGGAAGGGATAAACCTTTGGCTAATGCCTCCTTTGGCTTTTTCTTCATATAGACCCTCACTATGCTTTTTGGCGCAGCAGCACACTTAAGCATCCTATCGTTGTTTTAATATATGCAAAAGAAAAGCACCGTATACCTCAAGTATACGATGCCTGCTTCTATTATTTTACTTTTCTTTTACGAGCCGCTTCAGACTTTTTCTTACGACGAACACTTGGTTTTTCGTAATGCTCTCTTTTGCGGATTTCCTGCTGAATACCTGCTTTGGCACAGTTTCTCTTAAATCTGCGAAGAGCGCTGTCTAAAGATTCATTTTCTTTAACGATAACGTTTGACATTCTTAATTCCTGACCTCCCCTCCAGCCTTATATTGTGCATTATGACTGTTTGGGCACTTTCTTGCACTAGATTATTATACCATAATTGGGATATTCGTCAATAGTTAAAATCATGTTTTTCAACGGAAAAAATGAGTTTTTATAGTTGACTTTAGAGAGGATTCCAGATCTCTTTAAGAAGATGCTCGGGCACCTTTGTCTTTACCTCTTCTTCAACTGCGTAAATACAATAATTTTTTAAATCTTCTGCGGCTACCCCTGCACTTCCGGTAAAAGCCCTCGGTGCCATTCCCTGCTGCCGGCCTAAAAAGGACAGCGGTGAGTCGCTTCCAGTATCATTGACGGTGTCTTTTACCTGATATGTATATTTTACATGATAGATGTCTAAGATATCCCGGATTTCATTGAATTTCTTTACGGATCTGCCCTGATAGATCTGCTGCTTTTTCTTTAGCATATAACATTCTCCTAATATCCGAATCGTTAAATTGGTTCCACAAACTTTTCATATATTATATCATTCTTTTAATTTTCAATCAACTATTTATACAATCACAATATCATGAGTATTTTAATAGCTTTTCATTCTATTTTTTTCTAATATATGTTAATATAGTATTAATTATAAATTTATTAATCTTTATAAATAAAGATTTATGAAACAACTAGTTCATCTAAAAGAAAGGAAGGTACAAATGAAAAAATTAAAACAACTATGCAGCGTAATGTTATGCATGGTTATGGTGACCGTATTTACCATAACTCCAATCCGTGCAGACGATGTAACAACATCTCCAACTACTACTATTTCAGGAACTGCTTCGATTACAGGAATCGTTTCACAATTTCCCGAGGATAAGGATGTAAAAGCATCTCTTTCAAATACAAATCCAGCTATAAAAGTAACTGTGGAGGCTACTATCGGATATAAAATTGGAACTGCAGAAAAAACAATCAAATCAGTGCCTATTCCCATGGAAACAAAAACTACGGATTCAGTCGAAGTAAATTTTAGATTCACACAAAAAGATCTAAATCTATTACCAGCAGGTACTTACGACATTAAGGCCAAATCAACAACTGACAGCGCAAATTCTGTTAAAGAAGCAAAGATTGGCTCTATCACCGTTAACAAAGAAACCCCAACCGTAACCATTGACAAGCCTATTTCCCTGACAAAATCAAGAAGCAATTTTGAAACAGCCGATGGGGAGCTCAAGGCAAAACTTGACAAAGCATTCTTTTCAAATACAAATCCAGCTTCTCTTGAGTTAACCGCATCCATCAATGACAACAGCAATGCTGCTAAAGTCACAGAGAAAGCTACAGCGACTAAAAATGGTGAGGTAGCCTTTACTTTTACTCAAGCCGACTTAAATACACTGCTGGAAGGTGATTACACGATTACCGTGACTTCTGCCGGAAATGACTTTAACAATGCAATAGCCGCTGTCACCCTCGGAACCATCAAAATAACACCGATGGTAAATGCATCTGTTAAGACTCCTCAGACATTCGATTTATCGAAACAAGGCGATATAGTCATTGGAATCGTTAGTAACGGTCGCACCTTAAAAGCCATCAAAAACGGTTCCCAAACCTTAACTAGCGGAAAAGATTATATTCTCGGAAACGAGTCTGTAAGAATCTACAAAAGTTATTTCAATCAATTTGCCGTAGGAAAACAGCATTTAACGTTTGATTTCGATGAAGGCAGTGATCCGATCTGTCAAGTCAATATCATAAAATCCTTAAAAAATACAAACCTGATTTTAAAAGGATATAAAGATAAATCCATTACGACATTATCAAACAGAACCGCCGGCAGTAAACTTCCCGGATGGAACAAGAAAAGCTACAAGGCAGCCGGAAGAAAAGGTTACGAGTTTGTCGGATGGACCTACAACGGAAAAACAGTGACTACAGTTCCGGATGACAGATTAAATGTAACACTCACTGCAAAATTCTCAAAGTTAAGTGTTGGCAGGGCCTCTGCTTTGTCTGTCAAAGGCAAATCCGGCAAAGGTGTTGGATTCACAGCAAAATCAAAGACTTACACAAAAGCAGACGGAACAAGACGTGGATTCCGTTTCCGCTATTCCCGAAGCAGCAGTATGAAAAAAGCCACTTATAAAACAACAGGATTAGGTAAAAACACATATACAAAAACAGGATTAAAGAAAAACGCACGATACAACGTTCAGGTGAGATATTATTATTACGATTCAACAAACCAGAAAGTATACGGAGCATACTCAAAGAGTAAATCTGTAAAAGCATACTAAACTAATCTTTATGTTCAAACCGCCTGTTTTTGCGGCATAAAAATGAAAAGCCTTCAAACTGAGAAAATTTAAAATAACTCAGTTTGAAGGTTTTTTTCTTTCGTTTTCCTCACGGTTTGAAATGGTACTTCATTCGTTTTGATTTATTTCAGCTGTCCGGCCAATTCTTCCTTAGCCTTAGCGATCGCATCATCGATTCCTTCCGGCTTCTTTCCTCCGGCCTGGGCCATATTCGGACGGCCTCCTCCGCCTCCTCCGACGCATCCTGCGATGCCTTTGATCAGATTTCCCGCATGAGCTCCGGCTTTTTGTGCCCCGTCGGTAGCCATAGCCACAAGGAACACTTTTCCGCCCAGAGAAGATGCCAGTACAATCACGCCCTCTCCAAGTTTTTCTTTCAGGGAATCGCCGAGTTCCCGCAGGCCGTTCATGTCTACGTCCGCCACTTTCGCTGCCAGAAGTTTCACTCCGTTTACATCCTGCACCTGATCCATCACGTCTCCAAGAGCATCCTTTGCCAGTTTGCTCTTTAGGGACTCGTTTTCGCTGTGAAGTTCTTTCAGTTCTGTCATCAGGGCTTCCAGGCGTGCCATCAGTTTGGCAGGCGTTGATTTTACAACCTTTGAGGCTTCCATGAGTTCTTCTTCCATCTTTTCATAATACTCAAAGACCGCTTTGTCCGTGATCGCCTCGATCCTGCGGACACCAGCCGCAATACCGGTCTCTGAAAGGATCTTAAATGCAGTGATGGATCCCGTGTTAGCCACATGGGTTCCTCCACACAATTCCACAGAAAAATCTCCCATAGAAACGACACGCACTTCATCTCCGTATTTCTCGCCAAACAAAGCCATGGCTCCGGTATTCTTGGCCTCGTCCATGGACATCAGCTTCGTCTCCACAGGCAGGCTTGCAGCGATCTCCTCATTTACGATATGCTCTACCTTTTTGATCTCCTCCGGTGTCATCGGAGAGAAATGAGTAAAGTCAAATCTCAAATGCTTCGCGTTGTTGCTGGAACCGGCCTGCTCCACATGGCTTCCAAGCACCGTACGCAGCGCTTTCTGCAGAAGATGGGTGGCACTGTGGTTCTTCTCTGTCTGGCGGCGGTTTCTCTCATTGACATTTAAAAGAACCTTTTCACCGACACTTAAATTTCCTTCATTCACATATCCTACATGTCCAAATTTTCCACCGGAAAGTTTGATTACATCTTCCACGGCAAAAGAAGAATTTTCACTCAGGATCACGCCCTGATCCGCTTCCTGTCCTCCGCTTGTGGCATAAAACGGCGTCCTGGAACAGATGATCGTTCCCCTCTGGCCTTCTACTAAAGAGTCTGTCAGCTCCTGATCCGTGGTCATGGCAATGATCTCTGACTCACAGGTCAATGTATCATATCCGACAAACTCAGAGGTCATGGCAGGGTCCAGCTGTTCATAGACCGTTGCATCAGCTCCCATGTAGTTGGTCGTCTCCCGTGCCTCTCTCGCCTGCTTTCTCTGCTGTTCCATGGCTCTCTGGAATCCTGTTTCGTCCACGGAAATGCCCTTTTCCTCAAGAATCTCCTTTGTCAGATCCAGAGGGAACCCATAAGTATCATAGAGCTTAAAGGCATCCTTGCCTGCAAGCTCCTTCTTTCCTTCTCTGGACATGGCTTCTTCCATGTCCGCAAGAATCTGAAGCCCCTGGTCGATGGTCCTGTTGAACTGTTCTTCCTCTGTTGTAAGAACCTTGTAAATAAATTCTTCTTTTTCTTTCAGTTCCGGATATCCGTCTTTGGACTCTGCGATCACGGTCTTACTGAGTCCGGCCAAAAACAGATCCTTCATGCCAAGCATCCTTCCGTGTCTTGCCGCACGGCGGATCAGACGGCGCAGCACATATCCGCGGCCTTCATTGGACGGCATGACACCGTCGGAAATCATAAAGGACGCAGACCGGATATGGTCTGTAATCACTCGGATAGAAATGTCATTCTTCTCATCAGCGCCATAAGTCACGCCTGCCAGTTCACAGATCCTGTCACGGATCGCTTTGATCGTATCCACATCGAAGATAGAATCCACTTCCTGGACTACGACAGCCAGACGCTCAAGCCCCATTCCGGTATCAATATTTTTATTGTCTAATTCTTCGTAATTGCCGTTTCCGTCATTTTCAAACTGTGTGAAGACATTGTTCCATACTTCCATGTAGCGGTCGCATTCACAGCCCACCGTACAATCAGGGCTTCCGCATCCGTACTTCTCTCCCCGGTCATAATAAATCTCTGAACACGGTCCGCATGGACCTGCACCGTGCTCCCAGAAGTTGTCCTCTTTTCCGAAACGGAAGATCCTCTCAGGAGCAATGCCGATTTCCTTCTCCCAGATCTCAAATGCCTCGTCGTCATCCAGATAGACAGAAGGATACAAACGTTCCGGATCAAGTCCCACAACCTCAGTCAAAAACTCCCATGACCAGCGGATTGCTTCCTTCTTAAAATAATCCCCGAAAGAAAAGTTTCCGAGCATCTCAAAAAATGTTCCGTGACGCGCTGTCTTTCCGACATTCTCGATATCTCCGGTACGGATACACTTCTGACAAGTCGCAACTCTGGTCTTCGGGGGCACTTCCTGGCCTGTAAAATATGGCTTTAACGGGGCCATACCTGCATTGATCAGCAAAAGACTCTTATCATTCTGAGGCACCAGAGAAAAACTCTTCATCACCAAATGATCCTTGCTCTCAAAAAAATCAAGGAACATTTTCCTTAATTCATTTACTCCATACGATTTCAAATCTCCATCCTCCTAAAAATTAATATGAAACTATTCTGCCCGGACAGATGCCTATGACGGCAGCTTCCTTTACAGCAAAGAAAAACCTTCTGCTGCATCAGAAGGCTTTCCATTCTATCTTACACATCTTATTCCTGATCCGGTTTCTGCTCATTCTTTGCTTTCTGCTGCGCTTTCTTCTGAATCTTACCGACAGCCATCTTCTTTCCGAAAAAAACGCCTCCTACCGATACGGCAAGCAAAAAAATAAACTTGATCAGATATGTGACAAACTCTGATAAATATGCGTGCATGTCCTGCCTCCTTTATCAAACCACGGTTCTTTGGTTTGCTCATGTGGCAATTATATCAAATCGGACAGCGAATGACAATTATTTTCTTTCAATTAATTCCCTGGTCACCTCGTCCCAGGTCATACCCCGCTCTGCCATCAGGACCATCAGATGGTACAGAAAATCAGAAATCTCGTACTTCATTTCCTCCACATCCGGATTTTTCGCCGCAATGACGATCTCCGTGGCTTCTTCCCCTACTTTTTTAAGGATCTTATCAATTCCCTTTTCAAATAAATAATTCGTATAGGAACCTTCCTTCGGATGCTTTTTGCGGTCCATAATCACATCGTAGACGGACTGGAACACTTCCATCGGGTTGTCATCTTTGTATTCCTTCTTCACAAGATCCGTAAAAAAGCAGGAATAGCTTCCTGTGTGGCAGGCATTTCCCACCTGCTCAACCTTAGCTAAAAGCGTGTCTTTGTCGCAGTCAATGGTCAGAGACTTTACATACTGGTAATGTCCCGAGGTATCTCCTTTGGTCCATAGTTCTTTTCTGCTGCGGCTGTAATAAGTCATGATCCCGGTCTCGACGGTCTTTTCAAACGCTTCCTTTGTCATATAAGCAACCATGAGCACTTCATTGGTCTTATAATCCTGAGTTACTACCGTTAGCATTCCATCACTGTTTAATTTAAATTCATCAAAACTCATGGAACTTTCAAAGGTGTTGACGCCGAATCCCGCAGTTCTGCAGTCGTGTTTCAGTTCCATGACTCCAAACGCTTCTCTGGATACCACCGCCAAATCATCAGCACCTGCAAGTTCTAAGATCCGTACAGCTTCTTTCGGGTCAGAAATGCTCACCATCACCGGAAGTCCGGATACTTCTTTGATTTCTTTGATCAGGGATGCAAAAGTTTCATATCCTTTGTCTGCAAGCAAAAGCAGTTGTCCGGCTCCGAGCCTCGCCATTTCCTTCGCAAAGGATACGGGATCTTCCTGTCTTTCCAGATCCATGGACACAATAATCTGATCCTTTCCAAACCGGTCCCCGGCCTTTTTCACGATTTCCTTATCCACAAGGACCGTTTTCCCAAGGCAGACCTTATCTGCTCCGGCATATAAAATCTTTTTTACGTCTTCCAGGTCTTCAATGCCTCCTCCGGCATAAAGCGGGATGTCAATATCCTTTGCAATCTCTTTTACGGTCTCCGCAGTTATTTTCTCGTCATAATAGCCGACGGCATCCGCACCTGAATGATCATACGCTTTTGCCGCTTCTGCAGGCTTTCCCCCGTAAATGCAGGGAATAATTTTTATCTGTCGTTCCATCTATAATGCCCCTTTCGTAGAAAGCACATCCGTAATGCGCGGGTCCATGCCGGTGGCCTCATCCAAAGCCTTTGCAAAAGCCTTAAAGGCCCCTTCCATCAGATGATGGTTGTTGGTGCCTGAGAGCTGTCTGATATGCAGATTCATAGAACTTGCGTAAGATACCGCATAGAAAAATTCCCGGACCATCTCCGTGTCAAATCCGCCGACCCTGTCCGCAGTAAAGCTGAGGTCTGTGTCAAAATAAGGTCTTCCTGACAAATCCAGGCCGCACAAAATCAGGGTCTCATCCATCGGGAGTACAAAGGAACCATACCTTTTTATGCCCTTTTTGTCTCCTGCTGCCTGTTTGATCGCTTCACCAAGGACGATCCCCGTGTCTTCAATGGTGTGATGGCTGTCCACATGCAGGTCGCCGTCCACCTTCACGTTCAGGTCAAAAAATCCATGCTTTGCAAAACTGGTCAGCATGTGGTCGAAAAAACCGATTCCTGTGTCCACCTCAGAGGCTCCGCTGCCGTCCAGATCGATAAACAGTTTAATCTTCGTTTCACTTGTGTTCCGAATAATTTCCGCGCTGCGACTCATATTGCTTCCTTTCTCTATTCGTTTTCAAATCTCACTTTAATGGAATTGGCATGGGCTGTCAACTCTTCCTGTTCCGCAAATGTTTCAATGTCTCTGTGCACCGGTTCCAGAGCTTCCCTGGAATAATAGATCACACTGGATTTTTTGATAAAATCGTCCACACTTAACGGAGAGAAGAATCTGGCTGTTCCGTTGGTCGGGAGTACATGGTTCGGTCCTGCAAAATAGTCACCCAGCGGTTCACAGCTGTACTGTCCGATAAATATGGCTCCCGCATTCTCGATCCTTGTCATAACGTCAAAGGGATTCTCCGTCATGATCTCCAAATGCTCTGAGGCGATGGAATTTGCCACGTCCACTGCCTCTTTTAAATCTTTAGCGATCAGGATATATCCAAAAGAATCAAGAGATTTTTGCATGATTTCCGTTCGTGAGAGCTTTTTCAGGAATCCGTCAACTTCTTCAGAAACCTGTTTGGCCAGTGTCTCACTCGTCGTCACCAGGATGGCACTGGCCATCTCGTCATGCTCCGCCTGGGATAACAGGTCCGCGGCCACATACCGGGGATTGGCGCTGTCATCGGCCAGCACGAGAATCTCGCTCGGTCCCGCGATGGAGTCGATGCTCACATTGCCGTACACTGCTTTTTTCGCCAGCGCCACGTAAATATTTCCCGGTCCCACGATCTTATCCACCTTCGGAATTGTCTCTGTACCGAAAGCCAGAGCCGCTATCGCCTGGGCACCTCCCACTTTATATACTCTTTGCGCACCTGCCTCTTTCGCTGCCACCAAAGTGTTCGGATTCACTTTGCCGTCCCTGCCCGGAGGCGTCACCATGATAATTTCTTTTACCCCTGCCACATGGGCCGGTACAATATTCATGAGCACAGATGACGGATAGACCGCCTTCCCTCCCGGCACATACACTCCGCACCTGGCAAGCGGAGTCACCTTCTGTCCAAGCAAAACGCCGTTCTCTTGTGTGTCAAACCAGCTGTTCTGCTTCTGCTTTTGATGAAAGTCACGGATATTTACGATGGCCTTTTTTATGACATCAAGAAGCTTTGGTTCAACCTTTTCATAAGCTTCCTCAATTTCAGCTTCCGTCACCAGCACAGTATCTGCCGTAAGCTTTGTCCCGTCAAACTTCTCGGTGTACTCAAACACCGCCTCATCGCCTCTGGCTTTTACATCATTGACGATGGCATTGACCTGCTCTTCATAGCCCTCGTAGTGATTCGGGCTTCTCTTCAGCAGGTCGTTTAAAATATCCGCAATGGAATCTTCATTTACTTTTACAATTCTCATGGCACTACCCCTGTTTCTTCTCGTCTAACAACTTCTTTAATGCAGTCACAATTTTACTGATCCGCTCCTGCTCCATTCTCTGGCTGACCTGGTTCACGACCATCCTTGCGGAAAGCGGGCAGATCTCTTCCAATACTTCCAGACCATTCTCTCTCAGCGTAGAACCTGTCTCCACGATATCCACGATAACCTCTGAGAGACCCACGATCGGCGCCAGCTCTACGGAACCGTTGAGCTTTACGATCTCCACGGTCTGGAGTTTTTTATTATAGAAATACTCTTTCGCGATATTCGGATATTTGGATGCCACCCGGATCAGCTGACTGCCGTTTAAATACTTTTTGGCTTCCTTTGGTCCGCACACGCACATCCTGCATTTGCCGAATCCCAGGTCCAGCACCTCATAAAGATTCCGTCCTTCTTCCAGGATCGTATCCTTTCCGACCACCCCGATGTCTGCCGCCCCGTACTCCACGTAAGTGGGCACGTCGCTGGCCTTGGAGAGGAAAAACTTCAGCTTCAGATCTTCGTTTACAAAAATCAGTTTTCTTGTCTTTTCATCTTTCATCTCTTCGCAGGTAATCCCTATCTGTTCCAGCAAAGATAATGTCTTCTTGGCAAGTCTACCCTTTGCCAATGCAAATGTTATATATCTCATCTCACTGCCCTTTCGTTAAATCCCTGACGCTATCCCCGGTTTCATAATATAAAACACATCCGATCGACTGATCCGAAGCCATTGCTATATACTCTTCCAGGTTTCTGTCCTTCTTTTCCAGTATGACTGCTTTTCCTTTTTTCCGATAGCCCGCAGCTGCCGGAATGGCGGCTTCCATAGCGGCCTCCTCATAGATGATCAGCATGTCTGTGGAATCGGCCTCCATTTCGATCTTCTGGCGCTCCATAGCCATCATCAGACTGTCCAGCACGATGGCAAATCCGATGGACGGAGCTTTCTTTCCAAACTGTTCGATCAGGTTGTCATAGCGGCCCCCTTTTAAAACCGCGTCTCCGGTTCCGTAAGTATAGGCTTTAAAAATAACCCCGGTGTAGTAATTGTGGCGGCTTAACATGCCCAGATCAAAGCTTATGTACTGCTCCAGCCCATATACCTGAAGCATCCGGTACACCTTTCTCAGCTTCCGGATGGCTCTCTTTGATGTCTCATTGGACACAAGGGCATCGGCCTTATCTAAGATGTCCACATCGCCGTTGAGCTCATTGAACTGGATAAAAACATCTTTTACAGCCTGGGGAATGTCAAGGCTTTCGACAAATTCGATCAGTCCGAAGAAATTTTTATTAATGATCAGCTCTCTTAACTGCTCTTTTACGTCTTCATCTTCTATGCACTCTACAAGTCCCTGGAAATACTCGACCTGGCCGATGGTCAGCCGAAAATCTTTCAGCCCTGCGTTCAGGCAGCAGTCCAGCGCCATGGCGATGATCTCTCCGTCTCCGTGACTGGAAGGATCATTGATGAGCTCTGCGCCCATCTGGCAGGTTTCCTTTAATTTCAGCTGATAGCTGGAATTATTCAAAAAGACATTTCCGGTATAGGCAAACCGCAGGTTCCGTTCCTCACTGTCATAATACTTTGCCACGCACCTCGCCACAGAAGGCGTGATGTCCGGCCTAAGGACCAGGGTATTTCCCTCCCGGTCAAAAAATTTGTACATCTCCTTGGAGGAAACGGTTCCTTTCTCACTGTTAAAGATATCGAAAAATTCAAAAGTTGGGGTAATGATATTCTCGTAACCGTAGAGGGCAAAGACATGATTTAATTTGTCCTTTAACCTGAGTCTTTTTTTACATTCCAATCCGTATATATCCCTTACTCCTTCCGGCGTATGGACCCTCTTCTGATTCATAATTCTTCTCCTTTTTACTTTAATACACTAAAGTGATAATTCGCTACCATGCTAAATACTTTAGTTATCATACCAGTCTGTCTTTTCGTTGTCAACCGTTTTACATATCTCTGTCTGTAAAATCTTCCTCCATATGGCTGCTTGCGCCGTACATATCCCGTCCCACAACCCGTTTGGCGATCCGTTCTTCCTCGATCCACCGGCTCAGGAGATCCTTTACCCTTCTGGAATCAGCAATATTTTTAAGCTCGATCACCGGATTTGAGGCATCCTTTGTGGTAAGGCGGATCGTTCCGGTGCCAAAGATTCGGTTTCCGAAAGTTCTCTCATAGGAGACATCCATAATTCTGTATAAAAGGCATTCTTCCTCATGTGTTGACAAAAGTCCGGTCTGCGTATATAATCTTTGGTTCTCAACTCTGTATTTTGTAAAGGTAATCGGCCACCACAGCAGATGACTGCGGTCTGACCATGTTTTATTTTGTTCATCTATCATTGGCTCGGTCCTCCATATTCTGAAAATTACCTTTCCATTATACCTGTATTAACGGCAAAAAATCAACCAAAACAGGGCGCGGCGTGATATAATACGATTGACTAAAAAATGGAGGTGCAGCTATGGCATTTGACGGATTTGTCATTTCAAATATCGTAAACGAACTAAACGAAAAAATATTAAACGGAAGAATTTATAAAATTTATCAGCCCGAGGCCGATGAAATCACCCTTGTGATCAAACAGAACCGGGAAAATCTAAGGCTCCATCTTTCTGCCAGTCCGAGCCTGCCGATCGTCTATCTTTCGAACCAGGGCAAACAGAACCCGATACAGGCCCCCAACTTTTGTATGCTGCTTCGGAAGCATCTGGGCAGCGGGCGTATCATCTCCGTAGAACAGCCGGGCTATGAGAGAATCATTGAGATCACAGTGGAACATCTGGACGAATTGGGAGATGTCTGCCAAAAGAAACTGATCATCGAACTGATGGGCAAGCACAGCAATTTAATCTTCGTGGGACAGGATGGAATGATCCTCGACAGCATAAGACACGTGGGAGCCAACGTGAGCTCCAAGCGGGAGGTCCTGCCCGGCATGACTTACTCTATGCCTCCCACACAGCACAAAAAGGATATAGATTCTCTGACTCTAGAAGACTTTTTAACCGGAATCAAGCCAAAACCCGTACCGGTCACCAAGGCACTTTATTCATCCATCACGGGCATGAGCTCGTTTTTGGCAAATGAAATCTGCTACCGCGCCGGAGTCGACGGCAATCAGTCTACAGATGCCCTGACTCAGGACCAGTGCTCCGGTCTCTACTCCCAGCTGAAAAAGCTGGCGGTTTCCGTTGAAAAGCACGAATATGTGCCCAATATCATTTATCAAAACGGGGAGCCGAAAGAATTTTCCTGTTTTCCGATGACGTCTTATAAGACGTCTTATGAAGTGAAAGTCTTTCCATCCATCAGCGATGTTCTGGTCATCTATTACTCTGAGAAGGAAAAATATACAAGAATGAAACAGAAGTCTGCCGACCTTAGAAAAATTGTCCAGACTTCCATCGAACGCACGAGCAAAAAATATGATCTGCAGAGAAAACAGCTGCTCGATACGGAGAAAAGAGATCAGTATAAGATATATGGAGAATTAATTCAGGCATATGGATACGGTCTTGAACCTGAATCCAAATCCCTCAAATGCCTGAACTATTACACCAATAAAGAAGTCACCATCCCCCTTGACCCTGTCAAGACTCCTCAGGAGAACGCACAGAAGTACTTTGCCAGATATAATAAGCTGAAACGGACCTATGAAGCCCTCTCCGAACTTACGGTTGAGACAAAAGATGACCTGATGCATCTGGAATCAATCGCGTCTTCCCTGAATCTTGCAGAGAACGAACAGGATCTTTCCTCCATCAAACAGGAACTCTCAGATTATGGATATTTGAAAAAGCGCGGTTCTAAGGGAACGAAAAAACCGGCAAAATCAAAACCTCTTCACTTTGTATCCTCTGATGGATTTCATATGTATGTAGGCAAAAATAATTATCAGAACGATGAACTGACATTTAAATTTGCCAACGGCGGCGACTGGTGGTTTCACGCAAAAAATATGCCTGGCTCTCATGTCATCGTGAAAAAAGAGCAGGCGGACACTCTGCCGGATGCTACTTTTGAAGAGGCCGGGCGGCTTGCCGCTTTTTATTCCAGCGGCCGTCAGGCACCAAAAGTAGAAGTCGACTATATACAGAGAAAGGAATTGAAAAAACCGCCGAAAGCAAAGCCTGGATTTGTCATTTACCATACGAATTATTCTATGATGTGCGTCCCGGATATCTCAGGCATCAAAGAACAGTAACCGAAAAAGCATTCTGGCGGTTTTCCTCTTGGTTTAAGAGGCGTTCATGTGATATTCCAGCCTGAGTTTATCTGCGATCAGCGCTATAAATTCAGAATTGGTCGGCTTCCCTTTGCCGGCACTGATCGTATATCCGAACATCTCTTCCAGCAGTTCGATCTTTCCTCTGCTCCATGCCACTTCTATGGCGTGGCGGATCGCTCTTTCCACACTGCTGGAAGTTGTTTTATATTTTTGTGCAATTGTTGGGTATAGCAGCTTTGTTATGTAATTCATCATGTTGACATCATGAATCGCCATGATGATGCCTTCCCTAATGTACTGATATCCTTTGATATGAGCAGGAATTCCCAGATCTCTGATGATCTTTGTCACATCTTTCTGGATATCATATTCTGTAAACGTTTTTTTGACCGGCTCGCTTTTCACCTCAAATGTCTTTTGGAAGTTATTATTTACTCTTTTCATTCTCATCATCTGATTAATTCTGTCCATTAAGACATTCGTATGAAACGGCTTCATCATACAGTAGTCGACACCCATAAGGCTGATACACTCGATCAGTCTCTGATTGCCGATGGAGGTAATTGCAATAAAAGAAGGTATCTTGTCGTCGTCCATCGTCCCGTTGCACTGTTCGATTACACCCAGTCCGTCTAAAACCGGAAGTACAATATCGATCACTACCACATCGGGCTCATGTTCCTTAATCAGCTTTACTGCGGAAGCACCGTCATAAGCCACTCCCACTACCTGCATTTCATTCTCCATTTCTCTGCAAAGTTCTTTAGCCTCATTTTGACTGCTGACGGCGATCAAAATTTTCCGTTTATCATACATTATGTATACCCCTCCATCCAAATCTAACCATTCTAAGAGAGAAATATATCAAGCATATTCCCCTTTGTCAATCGCATAATCAAACAATATTTACTATCTTCCATCATTTTCAGACATTTTTTGCGACACGATTCGATCTCCGTATTCAAGTCTGATTTTATCTGCAATCAGTGCAATAAATTCTGAATTTGTCGGTTTCCCTTTCCCTGCATGGACCGTATATCCGAACAGCGCATCAATCGTATCCATTTTCCCGCGTCCCCAGGCTACCTCGATGGCATGGCGGATCGCCCGTTCCACTCTACTAGATGTAGTACCAAACTGTTTGGCAATTGTTGGATATAGTTGTTTCGTGATGGAGTTCAGAATATCCATGTCGTAGATGGCCAGCATGATGGAATCTCTCAAATATTGATAACCCTTAATGTGAGCCGGCACACCTATTTCATGGATAATGTTTGTGATAATGATCTCCAGCTGGTTCTTATTCAGACCTTCCTGCTCCTTTAATGCGACAAAAGGCTTCTGTACTTTTTTGTCTAATTTTGCTTGTTTTATTTTTCGGATTACCATTTCCGAATCAAATGGTTTTAGGATAAAATAAGATGCACCCAGCTCCATCGCTTCTTCGGCAACACTTTCCTGACCCATGGCAGTCACCATAATCACCGTCGGCTGTTTTTCAAGTCTCTCATCACGAAGCTTTTCCAAAACCCCGATTCCGTCAAGCTTCGGCATGATAATATCCAAAAGAACAACGTCCGGCTTTTTCTCTTTGATAATCTCCACGGCTGCTTCCCCGTTGCCGGCACTTCCGATGACCTCGATCTCCTGATCTAAGTTTAAAAGCTGAGTCATCATACTGACCATTTTCTGATTATCATCCGCGATTGCCACATTAATTTTGCTCATGTTAAGTCCTCCGATTCTGTTTTTATTTACAATATAATTATATATTTTTGCAAACTTTACAAACACCCCTTATCCTTCGCAAGTTTTTTGTAAATAACAGCAAAATCATCTTATTTAGAGGAATTCAGCATGTTTTCAATGAAGGTTGCGTACCCTTTTGTCGAATCATCCACAAACACATGGGTCACTGCACCTATAATGTGGTTATTCTGAATGATAGGAGTCCCGCTCATTCCCTGAACGATACCATTCGTCAGCTTTAAAAGTTTTGGATCTGTAATCTCAATCTCCATCCCTTTCAGCACATCATGGTTGGATTGATCCACACTTTTGATTTCAATGTCATAAGTCTCTCTCCTGCCGCTGATGCAGCTTATGATCTGCGCTTTGCCTTTCTTCACCGACTGTTTATAGCCGATTCGGTAAGCCTTGTCTTTCTTATCCGACTGAGTCGTACCGTAAATGCCGTATTTGGTATTCTTGCGGATGGTTCCCAGAAGATTTGCCTCCTTGTAAAAAATGCTTCCTACAATCTCTCCCGGAGATCCTGATTTCCCCTTCTGGATCGTGTCAATCTGCGGAGTCAGCAGGTATCCGCCCTTGATGTCCATCAGCTTTCCGGTATCCATATCACAGATACCATGTCCTAAGCCTCCGAATTCGGTTCCGGCCACATAAGTCATAGTTCCGATGCCCTGTGTATTATCTCTGACCCAGGCGCCGATCTTGTACTGGCTGTCTGTGACAGACTGCACAGGCTTAACTTTGATCTTTGTTTTTTTATGGTTCCGGATCACTTCCAGGGTAACTTCCTTTCCATTGCATTCGTTGATCTTTTTCATAAAATCAACCTTTGTTTCAACCTTTGAACCGTTCACTGACAGAATATAGTCACCCTGATACAGTTTATTGGAGCTTGGGGAATGGTTTCCTCCGTCCACTCCGGTGATCATATCTGTTTCCAGCACAAGGATCCCATTGGTTTCTACATAGATGCCGACAATCTTTCCGCTTGGCACCAATGTTTTCTGTTTGACGACATTCACCTTAATGTCTTTTAAAGGTATGGCGCCGAACAGCTTTGCTTTGATCTCATCCTGCCCCACCGAATCTTTGGTCAGCACGAACGGCTGGTTCAGTTTGATCTTCTGATCCTTGACCATTCCCACGGCCGGAACGTCGTATTTGAGACAGGCTTTCTCTCCCATCGTCAGTTCGATGGCGTTGGGCAGTACATTTCTGCAGTATTTGAAATAAACGGCGCAGATTCCAACGATGTTTATGACAAACAGAGCAATGAGAATTTTGCGGTAATAGTATTTTCTCATGGTTTCCTCCTAAACAGATTAAATCAAAAATGATTTAAAAAAGGACGTATCCTGTTATGTGATACATCCTTTTTATTATGTCTGAAACCATGGAAAAGCACTCAGTATAATTTTGCGTCATTTGCTAAACTTTTCATTTCTTCTGAATTTTTTAAAACGGCCTCCGTAATGTCGTCTCCGTTGATCATGCGGCTTAATTCCCTGAGAGAATCCGCCTCTGTAAGTTTTTGTATGGTCGTTGTCGTCTTCTTCCTGTCTGCACGTTTTTCAATATAGTAGTGTGAATCCGCCATGGCCGCAATCTGAGGAAGATGTGTGATCGCCAGTACCTGATGGTCTTTTGCGATGACAGCCATTTTTCTGGCCACTTTGTTGGCCGTCTCCCCGCTGATTCCCGTGTCGATTTCGTCAAAAATCAACGTTCCCACACGGTCCACATCCGCAAGGACAGATTTCACTGCAAGCATGATCCTTGAAAGTTCTCCTCCGGATGCCACATCCGCGATAGGTCTCACCGGAAGTCCGGGATTCGTGGAGATCATAAAGGATACCTTGTCAGTCCCGTCGGCATGAACTCCTTCTGCCGCCGATACCTGAATCTGAAAGCGGACAGAGAGAAAATTAAGCTCTGAGAGCGCCTTAAAAATCTGCTGTTCCAATATTTTTGCGGCTTTTTTCCGCTCTTTTGAAAGCTTTTCGGCCGCCTGATAAAATGTCTTTTCGGCTTTGGATATATTTCCCATGAGACACTTTTTTTCTTCCTCATAGTGTTCATAGATTAAAAGCTTCTCCTCGGCCTGCTGCCTGTAGTTTAAGACATCCTCAATGGTTCTTCCATACTTTTCTTTCAGTCCGTTTATGAGATTTAATCTGTCTTCTGTTTCGGAAAACTCCTGAGGATCAAATTCCATCAACGACATATAATCTGAAATCTGCTGATTAAATCCATTGATAATATCTTCTGCCTGAAGCAGCTGCTCATAGGAATCTGTCAGCCCGGAATCCAGGTTCACAATCCCCTGAATCTCTTTTAAGGCGCTTGAGAGCAGAGTTCCCACGGAAACCTCAGATTCGTTTCCGGTACATTCATAAGCCTTTTTCACGCCCTCCATAATCTCCTGGCTGTGCATCATTTTTTGATATGCTTCTTCCAGAAGTTCATCTTCATTTTTTACGGGATGAGCATCCTCTATTTCCTGAATCTCGTGTTTTAAAAAACTCATCTCCCGGAGTCTCTGGGCTTCATCTGTCTCAAAGTCGCCTCTGCGGTTCAGAAGTTTCTGAAGTGCCTCAAATGCTTCCTTTGTGTCTTTCTTATATTGTTTCCCATTTTGGCTTAAAAAATGGTCTAAAATTGATTTGTGATTTTTTTCATTTAAAAGTGACTGGTGTTCCTGCTGTCCATGAAGGTTCATGAGCCTTTCTGAGACCTCCTGAAGGGTCTTTAACGTCACCGTACAGTCATTGATGCGGTTTACATTCCGCTTCTCCGATATCACCCTCCTGACAAGGATCATGCCGTCTTCTGCGGGAAGATCCCTTTGTTTCAGATCATTTAAAATTTCTTCATCTTCCGTGTAAAACAAGAGCTCGATCAGCGCCTCACTGCTCCCCGGCCTGATCATATCCCTGGAAACCTTCTTTCCAAGGGCACTTTCAATAGAGCCGATGATGATTGACTTTCCCGCCCCCGTCTCACCGGTCAGTATGTTTAAGTGCTCATCAAAATGAATCTCGATCTCGTCAATCAAAGCTAGATTTTTTACATGCAGACTCTGTAACATAGTTCACCTACTTATCACTTGTGCTCTCCATCATCAGACGGATCTCCCTGATGACATCACTGCCGTTTTCCTGTTCTCTTACGGCACAAAAAATCGTGTCGTCTCCGGCGATGGACCCCATGAGTCCGGGAAGATCCAGATCATCCAGCGCCGCGGCGCAGGCCATCGCCATACCTGATGCTGTCTTAATGACCAGCAGATTCCCGGATGTCTCCATGGAAACAATGGCATCATTTAAAATTCTCTGATAGGACTTTGCCACCTCTTTTTCCCTCGCACTTAAAAGCCCGTATGCCTGCCTTCCGTCCGGCAGAGGAATCTTCGTAAGCTCCAGTTCCCTGATGTCCCTGGAAACCGTCGCCTGGGTCGTGCTGAATCCCTGGTCATTCAGCAGGCTGGTCAATTCTTCCTGTGTCTCGACCGGCTGCTTTGTGATCAGTTCGATGATCGCCTGCTGTCTCTTTTTTTTCATGCTTTTCCACCAACTTTCACCCGAAGCGTATGATAAAAACTATTTTCCTGAACCTTGACAACCTTCGCAACTTTCCGGGATTTATGAATCTTTATGATATCTCCCGGATTCAGCCGCTCTGCCACCTGGCCGTCGAAGGTTACAAGTGCTTCCTCAAGCTGTGTTTTTCTGACCTTCTGGATATGGATCTCAATGGTATCCCACTCGCCAAGGACAATGCTCTTTGCCTGGAGAGAATGGGGACAGACCGGTGTGATCAGAATAACATTTGCCTCCGGATTTACAATCGGGCCTCCTGCGGAGAGATTATAGCCCGTGGACCCGGTAGGCGTTGAGATAATGACTCCGTCTGCCGCATACACATCTAAAAGTTCTCCGTTGACAATGATCTTAAATGAAATGATTCTTGAAAAACCGCTTCTCGTGATAACGATGTCGTTGAGAGCAGACAGTCTGTAACATGATATGTCGCGGTGGAAAATACATCCCTCCAGCATCATCCGCTCCTCGATATGAAAACGGTCATTGAGAAGATCATCAATCCCCTCCGACAGATGAGACATTTCAATTTCCGTTAAAAATCCCAGGGTGCCCAGATTCACTCCCACCACCGGGAGATCATGAGGTGCTATGAGGCGGGATGCATGCAGCATGGTTCCGTCTCCGCCGAGTACAATGACACATTCCACTTCCCCGGGAATATTGGAATAGGACTGGGTATCTTCCGTAAAATCTTTTCTCAAAAAAGCGGCTCCGCCTTTTGATTCAATATACTCCCTTATCTTGTTGGAAGTGGAAAATCCCGGGTCTTTCTCTTCATTGGTCATAATCAAAAAATTCTTCATTGTCTTCCTTCTTCTGCTATTTTATCTTCTCCAGATCACCGTGAGATGCCGCTACCACTTTCGGTATCTCTTCTCTCAGGTTGTTCTCGTGCTGCTTTTCTTCAGTCTTCTTCATATGAAGGAGATATTCGATGTTTCCCTCCGGACCTTTGATCGGAGAGTAATCAAGATGTAACAGTTCAAATCCATTGCTGCTTGCAAAATCCGTGATTTTTTCTATGACTTCCCCGTGAACGGCCGGATCTCTCACAACGCCTTTTTTCCCGACCTTTTCTCTGCCTGCTTCAAACTGCGGTTTGATCAGGGCGGTTACCTCCCCGCCGTTTTCCAAAATTCCGTAGACGGCCGGAAGAATTTTGGTCAGAGAGATAAAAGACACATCGATGGAAACAAAACCCGCTGGCTCCTCTATGTCTTCCGGTGTCACGTAGCGCATGTTTGTTCTCTCCATGCACACGACCCTCTCATCATTCCTCAGGCCCCAGTCCAGCTGTCCATGCCCCACGTCAACAGAATATACCTTTTTGGCACCGTTTAAGAGCATGCAGTGGGTAAAACCTCCAGTGGACGCTCCAACATCCATGCATACCCTGTCCGTAAGCTGAATATTGAACTGTTTCATTGCCTTTTCGAGCTTCAGCCCTCCCCGGCTGACATACTTTAAGGTCTTTCCTTTTATTTCGATGGGAAGTTCTTCTTTGACCATAGTACCGGCCTTGTCTTCCCTCTGTCCGTCTACAAAAACCACACCTGACATGATGATCGCCTTCGCCTTTTCCCTGGATGCCGCCAGCCCCTTTTTCACCAGCAGGACATCTAATCGTTCTTTCATCCTTTATCTCCAATCCAAGCTTTGATTTTTTCTGTCATCGAATCACTGTCGATGCCAAGCATCTTCCTCAGCTGTTTTACAGAACCGTGTTCCACAAACCGGTCGTCAATTCCGATATTCCGGACCCTGCCCTTATAATCATGATTTGCCAGAATCTGTGTTACCTGCTGTCCGAATCCGCCGTTTAACACGCCCTCTTCCATCGTAACGATCAGGCGGTGGTTTTTCATAAGAGAACAAATCAGTTCTTCATCCAGAGGCTTCACAAATCTAGGATTCACGAGTGTCGGTTTAAATCCTTCCTTTACGAGATTTTCACAGACAGCCGCCCCTTCCTCCATCAGATTGCCAAGGGGGAGGAGCGCGATCTCACTGCCTTGTCTGAGAATACTGCCTTTTCCCCTCAAAATCGGCGTAAGTTCGTCTTCAAACAATGTGGAAGCAGTTCCTCTCGCGTATTTTACTGCCATGGGACCTTCTCCTTTTGTGAGGGCATAGGTCACCATTTCTTTTAACTCTCTGCCGTTGACCGGTGCCATGACCGTGACATTGGGTATCGACGACAGATAGGACACATCAAAAATACCCTGATGTGTCTCTCCGTCGGCTCCTACGAGCCCGGAACGGTCTACTCCGATCAGCATCGTCAGTCTTCCGATCGCCGCATCATGAAGAATCTGGTCATAAGCTCTCTGAAGAAATGTGGAATAAACAGCTGCTGCCGGTTTGAGACCTTTGGCCGCCATTCCCGCACAGAACGCTATGGCATGCTGTTCTGCGATACCCACGTCAAAGAACCGCTCCGGAAACTGTTCCTTGAATCGTTCAAGCCCGGTTCCCTCCGGCATCGCAGCCGTGACTGCCGTGATCGTTTCATCTTTTTTTGCAAGTTCCGTCACAGTATCTGCAAATATATCTGTGTAGGAAGGCCCCCCGGAAGACTGCGCGGGCAGATTTTTCCCCGTGCGCACAGAGAAAGGCCCGACCCCATGAAATCTGGCCGGTTCCTTTTCCGCATAGCGGTAACCCTTTCCCTTCTTCGTGACAACATGAATAATGATCGGCTCATCCAGCTGTTTTGCCCTCTCGAAGGTATCGATCAGAAGAGGAGTATTATGCCCGTCGATAGGGCCGATATAAGTGATTCCCATATCCTCAAACATCATGCCCGGAACGAACAGCTGCTTGATGGAATCTTTGGAACGTTTCAGTCCTTTGGCGATCGGCTCTCCGACGACCGGGATCTGCATCAGTGATTTCTCTACGTTTCCCTTAAAATCTACATATTCTTTTTTGGACCGAACTTTATTCAGATAGCCGGACATACCTCCTACATTTTCTGAGATAGACATCTTGTTGTCATTGAGAATGACGATTAGTTTTCTCTTTTCTTCCCGAAGCCTTGCCATGTTATTCAGCGCTTCATAGGCCATGCCTCCTGAAAGCGCTCCGTCGCCAAGCACTGCCACGATTGTTTCATCTGTTCCTTTTAAATCCCTGGCCTGTGCCAGTCCCAGGGCAACGCCGATGGAGGTTGAACTGTGTCCGCTGTGGAACGCATCACAGTCACTCTCCGTGGGTTTCGGAAACCCGCTCATGCCGTGGAACTGCCTCAGTGATGCAAAGCCGTCTTTTCTTCCTGTCAAAATCTTGTGGACATACGACTGATGTCCCACATCAAACACCAGCTGATCTTTCGGAAAATCCAGAACCGTGTGAAGTGCCATTGTAAGCTCCACTGCCCCCAGGTTAGAAGCCAGGTGGCCTCCTGTTCTGCTGACATTCATCAGCAGGAATTTCCGAATCTCTTTGGCTAAAAGCCGGTAATCTTTTCTTTCTATTTTTTTTATATCATTGGGATGATTGATCTGTTCTAACATGTCTACTCCTTTGGCAGTCCTTTTTATACATACTCCTTGCAGTCTAGCAGGTTCTGTGAATCAGGTATTCTGCCAGACCTGTGAGATAACCGTCGGATGTATCATAGGTTCTCAGAATCTCCACTGCCTCCAGTGAGATCCTCTCAACATCTTTCCCAGCCTGCTCCAGTCCTTTGATCGAAACGTATGTGGTCTTCTGATTTTTCTCATCGCTTCCCACCGGTTTTCCGATGACTTCCTCCTGTCCTGTGATATCGAGGATGTCATCCTGGATCTGAAAGGCAAGACCGATCTTTCGCCCGCATTCTTCCATGGCTTTTACGTCTTCTGGTGATGCACCGGCAAGCACCGCCCCGATCATCATGCACGCTTCAATCAAAGCAGACGTTTTGTTGTGGTGGATAAACATGATCTGCTCCATCGAAAGCACAGTGCCCTCCAGTTCCACGTCTGCCGCCTGTCCTCCGATCATTCCGTAGATACCCGGTTTCCGGGCAAGAATCCGAATGGCTTCTGCCACCTTGGGAAGATCTGCATCCTCTAAAGCAAACGCGGAGGAAGCAGTCTCAAATGCGTAGTTCAGCAGAGCATCTCCGGCGAGAATTGCCATGTCTTCTCCGTAGACGATATGACACGTCTTCTGCCCTCTTCTGTAATCGTCGTTGTCCAGAGCAGGAAGATCGTCATGGATCAGGGAATAGGTATGGATCATCTCGATCGCAGCCATAAAGGGCTCAATCACTTTTTCTTTTCCCCCAAACATCTTGTAGGTTTCTTCCATCAGCATCGGTCTCAGCCGTTTTCCTCCGGCTTTTACCGTTGTGTTCATCGCCTTCAGCACTGTTTTCTGAAAACCTTCCGGTTTCGGAAGATAATGATCCAGAATTTTCTCAATATGACTTATGCGCTTTTTAAGTTCCTGATCAAACTCATTCATTGTTCTCTCCGTTTTGTTCTAATATAATCAGCTCTTTTTCCACCTGGTCCAGAGAATCCTTGCATTCTTTTAAAGTGGAGACTCCTTTTGTATAAAGTTCTACCGCATCGGCAAGCTTTATGTCCTCCTGCTCTAAATTCTTTAATATATCGTCTAACTGGCTGAATCCCTCATCAATACTAAACTTCTTTTTTGCCATAAGTTACAACCTGATTTCCTTTCCAAAAATATTTTCTTCATTATATCATATTTGGTTTGAAATGAAACCCTTGAGTTTTTCTCCAGTATCTCCAGTCGGCTCTGAAAAGACCTCCTTCCCACAATGGAGAAAAACTATCGCAAATGGCACCTTTTGTCTCTAAGCAGCCTGCTCCATCAGACATTATCTCCAGTAGATATTACGTCCGGCTTCTTTATGACTGGAATGAGGTATTTTACGTGCTGAATAGGAATCTTTCGAAATCTGTCCTGTTGATCGGAGAGCAAAAGAAAAGACAGGATAAATCTCCCCGTCTTCTCATCTTATGTATTCTAATAATAATCTACTAATTTCCTGTTTTATAATACATTCTGTAAAACAGAAAAACTTTACAACTCTTGTTACTGTTTATCGGAGTCTTGCGAAAGTGGGTGGTGCTTATGAGTACATAATTTCAATACAACACTTGTTACTGTTTATCCTCATAACAGGGATATACCCCACTTCTATTTTCTTCATTTCAATACAACACTTGTTACTGTTTATCCAACGTTTTTACGCCGTTTCTTGTTTTTATTATAGTCAGTTTTCCTGATGAAATCAACGTTTCTTTGATTTTTTACCAACCGATTGTTTGTTTTTCTAAATCACCTTTAAAATCGCCTCCTGACTCCCATTTTAAGCGGTTCTCCGACGTTTTTTGGTTCATGAGGTTGGGAAAACTAAGCATCTGTAAAATACAAAATAGGCAAGCCCACTTTGTTCTTTATTTTTCTCTCGGTATAACTTGTGTTACTTTTGTTTTTATAGACCCGTCAGAGATGGTAATCTGCACTTCATCCCCTTCAGATATCTGAGCCGTCGATAAAACCGGCTGTCCGGACTGATCCGACAGATATCCATATCCTCCAATCAGTTTTGCCGTAGGAGAAAGTCCGTGCAGGCGCTGTGCATATAGTTCCAGCCGATGCTGATAGCGGTTTCGCAGATAATCCATCCTCTTTGTCAGGCGGTCTTCCAGTTCCGCGAGCGTCATTCTCTGCTCCTGTAATTGAAGCTTGGGATCAAACCTGCGCAGTTTTCCGCTGTACTGTTCCAGACGAAGTTCATAATTCCGCAGAATGTGGCGGATCTGTACAGAAAGGCTTCTTTTCCTTGCGTCAATCGCATCCAGTGTCTCCCTAAGATCCGGAACTGCAAGTTCACACGCCGCCGTGGGTGTGGCTGCCCTTAAATCTGCCGCATAGTCTGCGATGGTCGTATCCACCTCATGGCCTGTCCCGGAGATGATCGGCGTTTTGGCTGCATAAATGGCCCTGGCAACCTTCTCTTCGTTGAATGCCCAGAGATCCTCAATCGATCCGCCTCCGCGGCCGATGATGATCGTATCAACTCCATAGCGGTCCAGTGTCTCAATACCTCTCACAATCGTCTCTGCCGCCCCGTCACCCTGAACCTGTGCCGGATACAGCACCAGCTGTATATACGGGTTTCTCCGCTTTGCAACACTCATAATATCGTGGATGGCGGCTCCTGTCTTCGCCGTCACGATGCCGATGGTTTTCGGATTTTGGGGAATCGGCTTTTTCTTTTCGTGATCGAATAAACCTTCCCTGTAAAGTTTCTCCTTCAGCTTCTCAAACTCCACATAGAGCCGTCCGATGCCGTCCAGAGAAATTTCGTTGGCATAAAGCTGATAGGTTCCGTTTCTCTCAAACACACTGATGCTTCCCGAAACAATGACCGTCTGTCCGTTTTCCATCTCAAAATCCAGCCCGCTGATCCTCTGATTGGCAAACATCACACAGGAAATCTGGCTTTTATCATCCTTTAATGAAAAATAGATATGACCGGAAGAATGGTATTTGCAGTTTGAGACTTCTCCCTTGATATAAATCCGGTTCAGGGCATAATCGCTCTGAAAGATTCTTTTGATATACGCATTGATCTGCGCCACTGAAAATACTTTGTTCATTTAACCAATCTTTCCCAAGATCCCATTGATAAATGAGGCAGCCTTTTCGTTACAGTAAGTCTTTGAAAGTTCTACTGCCTCGTTGATCGCCACTTTATCCGGGATATCCTCATCAAACATTATTTCATAAACTGCAATTCTTAAGATCGTAAGCTCGGCTTTCCCCAGTCTCTTAATATCCCAGCCTTTGCTGTTTTCATTGATCTTTTGATCGATTTCTTCAAGACGGGAAAGCATATCGAGAGTCCTTGTCTTTATGTAGTCTTTCTCTTTGTTCCTGAAAAAATCATTATTTGAAAAATACAGGTCTGCCTGCGCTTCAAACTCCTCGCTTGTGTGAAAATCGATGGAAAAGCACAGACGGAACATCTGCTCTCTTAATTTACTCCTTGTCATCTTACGGTCCTTTCTCTACACAGTAAGAACGGAACTGCTTTTCACAGCTCCGCATCTTTTGATTATTCTTCTTCCAGCGCTACGCCGGCAATTCTTACGTTGACTTCGTCGATGGTCAGGCCTGTCATATTCTCTATGGCTGTCTTAACCTTTTCCTGTACTTTCTTTGAAATCTGTGCAATGCTGACTCCATAGTCCAGTTCGATGGCCAGATCAACACTGACATGACTTCCCTCAACGATAACACGCACACCCTTGGAAAGGTTCTTCATACCGAGTTTGCTCACAAGCTCATTCGTTATATTGCCGCACATACCTGCCACGCCTTTGACTTCTGTCGCTGCAAGCCCTGCGATGATCGCGATCACTTCATCTGCGATCTTTACTTCTCCGAGCATCCCTTTTTCGTGAATCTTATAACCACTACTTTTATTTTCCATAAAAAGCCTCCTGCTGATTGCTTCTAAAAACTTTTTCTTCTGTTTTATGATTCTTCATATACAGTATGTTAATTATACCAAAAGTTATCGATGTTATGCAAGAAAAAAGAAAGTGTGCAAATCCCTGTCCCCGGAATTTACACACAAAACCTTTAATCTTCTGTTTTTATGGATGTGATCACGACATTTTCCAGCTTGCATCCGGTCTTTCTCGTGACAATATCTTCAATCTGGCTTCTCTCCACTTTGGAGACATCTTTCAGGTTCACCAGGACATCCACGTTTCCATTTTGAATGGTCACGATGGAATTCAAAAACCCCTTGGCGCCCAGCAGGTTTTCGGTAGCTGTCTCCATCTCCATCTGCTCTGCCAGCGTAGCAAGCTTATCTACTGCATCCTGTTTTACACTGTCTTTGACTGTTTTGTCTTTGATGATTTCTTCCAAAGTGTCCTTTGCCTTGCTGTGGGTCTGTTCTCTCTCAAGCTTCGCCTTTGCCACATAATTTCCCACCTGGGCATTCGTGAGCACCGCTTCCCCCACATCTGTGATGTCATCTTTTGCCTGGCTCTGAGAGGCATTTTTTGCCGTATTGCTGACCGTCTTTGCTTTGTCCTTCGTTGTAGTGATGTACTGACCCGTATAATTTACATAGCCCGCGACCGCTATAATAACAGCCAGAGTTGTGATGATTAACTGATTTTTTTTCACGATTTTCTTCATTTCCTAGTCCTCCATTTTTAACACCTTTATTTTATAAGATGAAATGTGAAACAACACACTCACCGCATCGACGATATTCTGGTTGACAATATCGCTTCCTCCGCCTTGTGCGACCACTACAACTCCTTCCACTTCAGGTTCTACTTCTTTCACTATGTAAGGGACCTTCTCCCCGTTTTTATCAATTAAAACGGTCTCCTCATCTTCCTTCACCGCTTTTTCGTCCTTTTTTGTACTCTCTTCATAAGGTGTATCCTTGTTGACGACTGACTCCTTTGAAGATTTCAGAGTGATCATCACTTTTACTTTTCCCACGCCTTCCACATTTTTCAACGCGGCTACAAGCCGTTGTTCCTGCTTTTTGACATAGGCATCCGTGGATGACACATCCTCACTGCTTTCTGAGTCTTTGGTGCTTTTGGCCGTTTTCTTCCCTGATGAAGGAAAAGAAAATACGATCAAGGCAATCCCAAGAACAAAAATCAAAACAATTTTCTTTGTGCCCAGAGATTCAATTTTTTGGATCAGTTCCTTTTTGTCCATCATACATTTCCTACTCACTTATATTGATATGACTCTCATCTACATTATAGAAGTTCAAAAGTATTGTTTTTACTTTCTTTGCTTCAGATTCTTCATCTTCAACCTTCACAGAAATCTCATCGATCTCCGGATCATCCTTTGTATCATCCGTATCCACTTCCACTTCTTTCGCCTGAATCTTATAGGACTGAAGGATTTTTTTTATTTTCTTCTCTTCGCGGTTTTTATAAGTTTCAAGAGCCTGGCTCCTGAAAGAAGATTCTGTGCTGTCCGTATTCACATTAGAAAATACTGTGAGGTCTTCCGGCCCTATATTCATAACATAGGCAATCGGCCTCATCATCAGGGCCAGCAGCATAAATCCGGTCACCAGCCGGATGTAGGGCTTGTATTTATCCCCCTGACAAAGCTGGCTTACCAGTGTCATAAGAATCAGAAAAAAAACAATCGCTTTAATATACTGCATATGCCGTCACCCCGTATAGTAATTAATATTTGTGGAAAAGGCTACGATGGCAATGGACAGAATAAACAAAATGCTCAGAGTAAACACGGTCCGAAGCAGCAGTTTTCCGCTCTTGATCACCGCATCCAGAGATCCTGTGATCCGTTTGTCTGAGACCGGCTGAAGCAGAATCCCTGTTCCAATATAAGACAGAAGGATTCCCCCGATCTGCATCAGCGGAACAAGGATGATAACACAGAGAACAAAAATCCCCGCCACTCCGATACTGTTTTTGATCACAACAGCTGATCCGATCAGAGTCGTTGTCACCGTGCTGACGCCCTGTCCCACTCCGGGGATCATGGACACACCTTTTTTAAAAATACCGTCTTTTACGGAATCTACTGCCGGCAGAAGCATGGCCTGAATCATCTGG
The DNA here is from genome assembly GCF_014467075.1 of Anaerostipes caccae L1-92. Lineage (NCBI taxonomy): Bacteria > Bacillati > Bacillota > Clostridia > Lachnospirales > Lachnospiraceae > Anaerostipes > Anaerostipes caccae. Next base: position 1,605,139 of record NZ_AP023027.1, on the reverse strand, counting down.
ATTCCCAGAACCACGGCCAGCAGTGCCTTTAACAGGGCTCTCACGGCCCATTCCAGTGTATCGCAGAGTCTGGAAAGTTTCTCCTCCAGTGAAATGTGATTGACGATCTTTAGCACAAACAGGATCTTTACCGCCGGAAAGATCACACTCTGGACCAGAAGAGAAATGATATAGATCACAAACAGATACATCTCATACAGGGCCACCGATGTGGATACCCCCGTAGTTGCCACCACTGCGATCGAGTAGGCTGTGATCAGTCCTTTCATGAAATCAATGAGCGTAGAGATCACCTGATCCGTGATGGAATTCAAAAAGAAAAAAGAATTCGCCATGAGACCGATCAGAATCATATATGTGACATAAAAGGCCGTATCCCCGGTATTCCCCTGGAAAAACGCATCGGAAAAATTTTTGAACACTGCCGCAATGATCGCCACTGCGATCAGCTGTCTCATAAAGTTCCTGTTTTCCGAAAGAATTGAAAACAGCTGATCCCCAACGCTCTGTCTGACCATAGAAAAAGCCCCTTTGATATTTCCTGTTATAAGCTTTTTCACCAGTTCCTCATAAGAGAAACTGATTTTTGCCTTCTCCAGTGTTTTTTCCACCTGTTCAAACGAATATTCGCTCAAGTCTTCCTCTTCCTTCGCCGACACCTTTGCCGCAAACATCAGGACAAAGATAAATGCCAGCAGTATGATACGTTTTCTCATCCCATCAGCCTTTCTAACGTCGTCAGCAGAGATTGAAGGATCGGCAGACTGACAACCAGTATGGACAGCTTTCCCGCCATCTCCACCTGTTTTGCCATGGTTGCCTGTCCCGCGTCTTTGCATATATTTGAGGCAAACTCACACAGAAAAGAAATCCCGACCAGCTTTAAAAGAATTTGTATGTAAGTTCCCGGAATTCCTGAATAAGACTCGATAGAGCCAAATAAGTCTATGATCTTCCCCATCTCGTCCAATGCGTAGATTGCCAGAAATAAGCTGGATACGAGACCGATCACCAGGCTGTACTCCGGCCTGATGGATTTAATCTTCAGCGTCAGTATACTGGCTATGATGCCAAAAAGTGCAATCTTAACCATAGGCCCGCCTCCTAAGAAATGGTGAACAGTGTCTGCACACTCTCGAAAAGATCATAGATATAAGGGATCACCCATGACAGTACAAGGATCAGCCCCGCAAGGGTAATCAGAAACGCCTGTTCGTCCCTGCCCGAGTGTTTCAGTACCTGCACCAGGATCGTGACCAGAATTCCCACGGCCGCAATCCGAAAGATAATGTTTACGCTCATAAGATCCTCCTTACAATAAAATAATCACAACGAGAAGTCCAAAGGACAATCCAAGGCTCTGATATAGTTTACAGTTCTTGATCACCTGATCTTTAATCTGATACATTCTCTCCTCGATCTGCTCGATCGTAAAATCAATGGTCTTCACCTGCATATCCTTGTCCAGATAACCAATCGTATCTCCCATGGTGATCAATGGCTCCAGCATCTTTTTCTCCAGGACATACGGTGTGAGATCCTTCTCCACAGAATTCTTCCACACTTGGGAAAATGTTTCTTCCTGATAAGAAGAAAGTTTTTTTGACACGTCGGAGAGAAAGACCGAAAACTCGGCATTCATCTTCCCTGCTATTGTGCCGATGGCATCGGGAAGAGGCGTCAGTCCGTACCGGATCTCGCCCTGGAGAAGATATAGAAGTCTTTTCAATTCAATCCCCTGCTCCAGTCTCTTTCTTTCCCTCGACGCCCGGTAAAATCCCAGAACACCGCCGGAAATAATGACAATAGCCGCACCCAGCAGTTTAACCATAGAGCCTCACCCCCTCCTCATTTAAAATTTCCTTGACAGTTCCCGCTTTTCCCTGTTCACTCAGAACAACATAGCGTTTAAAAACTTTTCTTTCCATCATTTCCCCAACATACGGCACTTTTTTTAATTCCTCCATATCTTTGCCGTGGATCGTCGCCATCAAAGTACATCCGCAGTAAGCACTGTACAGCATAGCGTCCACGTCCTCTTTTTTCCCAATCTCATCTACTGCTATCACATTTGGAGCCATAGAGCGCACAAGCATCATCATTCCTTCCGACTTCGGACACCCGTCCATCACATCCGTGCGGATACCCACTTTGTTCTGGGGGACTCCCATATAAGAAGCCGCGATCTCACTGCGCTCATCCACCACACCCACAGTCTCGCCGCCGTCGGAAGCGATGCGGATCATATCCCTTAAAAGCGTTGTTTTTCCTCTCCCCGGAGGCGAAATGATCAGCACCGGGAGAAGCTGTCCATCTTTCGTGCAGTGTTCAAATATCCCCTCTGCACAGCCGATGACCTCATGAGCCACACGGATGTTCAAAAAAGTGATATGCTTCATCGTCCTGATCTCACCGTCTTCTATGGACACTTTTCCTGCGATCCCTACCCGGTGTCCCCCTTTCACAGTCAGAAAACCCTGTCTTAACTGGTCTTCATAGGCATAAAGAGAATAATTGCTGATATATTCCATCATCTGTTTCAGTTCATCTCTCGTGAGAACATGTACAAAATGATGGCTGGCCGTCAGCTTCCCTTCCGTAGACAAAAAATATTCTTTATTTTCATAGCGGACGATCACAGGCTGATGAATGCGCAGTCTGATCTCCTGAAGTTCTCTCGGCTTGAGACCGCTTTTCTGCATCAGACCCCGGACAGACTTCGGGAGTATGTGATAGATCTCACTTGTATTTTCCATAGGACTCCCCCTTCTTCGTAAAGCTGTATAACCCTAATATATGAGGAAGACAAGTCATTTAGAATAGAAAAAAGGAAGCCTCCCAAAATCAGAGAACTTCCCTTCAAAATATGATATTATTCTGTTTTGTTCCTGCGGTTGTTGTAGAAAAACATGACAACGGCTGCCGTGATAATGATCACATATCCAAGGATACTGAACCCGTCTGGCATCTGCCCGAACAGAAAAAGCCCCAGCAGAGTTGAAAAGATAATCTGGGTGTAATCATAGATGGATATCTCTTTTCCCGGCGCATAGGTGTAGGCTGCCGTGATGGCAAACTGTCCTCCCGCTGCTGCAAGTCCCGCAAGCAGCAGGTAAACAAGCTGAAGCCCTGAGATCGGGTGAAAATTCCCGATCATAAAGGGGATACAGCTGATGCAGGAAAATGTGGAGAAGAAAAAGACGATGAACGGTCCCCTCTCCCCTCTTGTGCCAAGCTTTCTGACACATGCATAGGCACAGCCTGCAAACATGCCTCCTAAAAAGCCGATCAAAGCCGGCAGGACAGAAACAGCTGCAAAGCTTGGCTTTACAATAAACATACTGCCGATAAATGCGGATGTGATACAAGTCAACTGGAATACGGTAATTTTTTCTCTCAGAATCAGATAAGAAAATACAATGACAAAAAACGGCGACAATTTATTAAGCGTAGACGCATCCGAAAGCACCAGATGATCCACCGCATAAAAATTGCAAAAAATACCTAAGGTCCCTGCTAAGGACCTTAGGATAAACCAGTGTAAATTCTTCATCTGAAACCGGAATCCGGCGCCGCTTCTTTTGATCATCACAAATGCAAAGATCAGGGCTACCAGATTCCTGAAAAAGCTCTTTTCAATCGACGGAAGATCTCCGGAAAGCTTTACAAACGCATTCATCCATGCAAAGCAGAACGCAGACAGGACAATGCAGATGATCCCCCGGATCTTCTGGTTTTTTGACAAGCTTATACCCTGGATAAATATTCCCCGGTTCTTGTATCAATCTTCAATGTATCACCCTGGTTGACAAACAGAGGGACATTGACATTCGCACCCGTCTCTACCGTACAAGGCTTCGTAGCGCCCTGAGCTGTGTTTCCTTTTTCTCCCGGTTCACACTCGGTAACAAGAAGTTCTACATGCAGAGGAGCCTCCACCTGGAAAACAGTCCCGTTGTGTGAAACAAGGGTAACGTTCATATTTTCTTTTACAAACTTTAATGAATCTCCGATGGTGTCCGGGTCCAATGCGATCTGATCAAAAGTCTCCGGATCCATGAAATGGAATAATTCACCGTCTGTATATAAATACTGCATTTCTTTACGTTCGATGTGAGCATTCTCAAACTTCTCTGATGGACGGAAAGACTTTTCAATCGCTCCCCCACTCTTGATATTTTTTAACTTCGCGCGTACGAAGGCTGCTCCCTTTCCAGGCTTTACATGCTGAAATTCAATAATCTGATAAATATTGCCTTCGTATTCGATGGTCAGCCCATTCTTAAAATCTCCTGCGGATACCATATCGTAATTTCCTCCTTAATCATTTTGTTCTATAACATTCTATAATAAATGGTACTTCTTATCAACTATTTATTTGCCAATTTGTATACATTAAAGATATCTTCTTTATTTAAGACACGGAAAGCCCCTATGGTCCTCGTATCTTTGTAGGAGCATCCGTCGGCCATAGCCCACAGTTCGTCCTCTGTCTTAATGCCGATTTCTTTGGCTTCTGAAAAGCAGGTCGGCATGTCCAGTGACTTAAAGTAATTTACGGTGGCGTTGATCGCTTTTTGCGCCACTTCTTCTTTATTGTCACCGGAAATTCCCCATACCTTATCGGCAAAGCGCACAAACCGGTCTACATCTTCCATGCAGGAGTACTCTGCCCAGGCTCCCCAAACGGCGGAAAGGCTGGCTCCGTGGGCGATATCAAATTTGGCGCTCAGTTCATGTCCCAGCTGGTGCGGAGCAAAATCTTTCTCAGCACCAAGACCGGTCAGGCCGTTATGTGAAATACTTCCGCACCACATGATCTCGCTCATGCTCTCGTAATTATGAGAGTCCTGGATCGCAATCCTTCCGTTGGCGATCACGGTCCGAAGCAGTCCTTCGGCGATCTCGTCGGTCAGCTGATTGCCCTTTGTCTTCGTAAAGTAACGGTCCAGTGTATGCATCATAATGTCGACAATACCGCAGCCCACCTGATACTTGGGAAGCGTATACGTAAGTTCCGGATTCATGATGGCAAACTCAGGGCGGTTCAGATCTGTACTGAGCCCTCTCTTTACCTGAATCTCCGTATTGGTAAGGACAGCTGAATCACTGGTCTCACTTCCAGCGGCTGCGAGGGTCAGGATCACACCTACCGGAAGAGTTTTCTCCACCGTTTTCTTCCGGGACCAAAACTCCCAGATATCGGTGTCCGGATTGGCCGCTCCGTGTGAGACTGCCTTCGCAGTATCGATCACACTTCCGCCTCCTACGGCAAGAATCAGATCTGCCTGGAATTCAATGGCTTTCTTTACAGCTTCCCTGGCAAAATCAAGCCTTGGATTCGGTTTTACTCCGCCGATAGTCTCCACCTTGAGCCCTGCCGCTTCCAGTGTCCCGGTCACTCTTCCAAGCAGCCCGCTCTTTACGACACTTCCTCCTCCATAGACAACGAACACTCTGGAGCCGTGATATTTCTTTGCCAGCTCTGCCACTTTGTCCTCTGAAGCTTTTCCAAAAACAATCTCTGTCGGTGTGTAATGGGTAAATGCCTGCATCTTCATTCCTCCTAATTTATAGATGGGTTAATTTTCCAACAATCTCTTCCGCGATCTCTTCGACATTTTTATGATCTGTATCTACAATGATATCTGCCGCCGCGCGGTACTTCGGTCTCCGGATCTCCATCAGTTCCGAAATGTACTCCGTATTCTTGCGCCCTCTGAGCAGCGGACGTTCGTCACTGTCTTTGACACGCTCAAGGATCGTCTCCGGTGAAGCAGTCAGGAGAACGACCCTGCCGTTCTTCTTCATCTCCCGGACATTGATCTCCCTCATCGCCACCCCGCCTCCGCAGGAGACAATTTGATTATTCTTTTTCTGAAGTTCGATCAGAAGGTTTGTCTCACAGTTTCTGAAATATTCTTCGCCGTACTCTTCGAAAATTTTGTTGATCGACATGTGTTCTTTATTGACGATCACCTGATCCATCTCCACCTGCGGCGACGCAAGGATCTTGCTTAAATAGTCGGATACTGTACTCTTTCCCACACCCATAAATCCAATCAGGAAGATATTGTGCGTAAACAATGTCCTCGCCTGGATTCTGCGGCTGTTTTCTACAATATACGTAAAAATATCAAGAATCTCTTCTTTGTATGTATTTTCTTTTACATGCTCTTTCAGCATTTTGCGCTGCCGCTTTTCCTGTTCCGGCTGCAGAATCGGGAGTCCGTTCTCCTTTTTGTACTCCATAATCTCTTTGATAATGTCCATCCGGTCTTCCAGAACCGACACGATCTGTTTGTCACAGACTTCCAGTCTTTCTCTGATCTCTTCTAACTTTCCCATTGTGTTCCTCGCTTTTCTTCAATCGTAGTCTAATGTGGTTCAGTATACCATAATCCGGCATTTCTTTCAATATTGTGCTCAGCCGTACCAGATCGTTTTACATCTGGTGCCGGGATTTAATAAACCCTATAAAATCTTCAACGATCGGTGAGAGGTATTTATCCTTCTGTGTGACGAGATAGATATATCTCTTAATTTCAGGCCTCTTAATAGGGATCGTCTCCACCTCCATAGTTTCCAGAATGGGAATCCTCGGCACAATCGAAATCCCGAGCCCGGCGGCCACAAGGCCTGCAACAGAGGAGTCCTCCTCCCCCTCATATGCGATGAAAGGCTGGGCTTTTACCTCAGCAAAAAGTTTATTGATAAACGGCCTCAGACCGCTTTTGCGCGAAAACATAATATAAGGATAATCCGTTGTCTTTGCCAGGTCAACGGCCTCTTCCTCTGCCAGAGGATGTCCTTTTGGCGTGATCAGCACAAGCTCTTCTTCCACAACAGGGGTGAAATTCAGCCGGTCTTCACCCTCTTTATAAGATGAAAATACAAGATCATAGGTGCCCTTCTTCAATTCCTCGATCATCTGCTCTGTAGTCCCCTGTCCAAAAGAAAACCGGATATTCTTGCCCTCATTCTCTTTCATGTAGTCACTCATATTCTGCGGAATAAAATGACTTCCCAGAGTATAAATATATCCGATGTCGATATATCCGCCGGCCATTCCGGATACTTCACCGACCACGCGTCTTCCTTCATCCAGCATATCCAGTGACTGTATCACATAACGGCAAAAAAGCTCACCCTCTTTGGTAAGCCTGGCATTCCTTCCGATTTTTTCAAACAGTTTGACATTTAACTCCTTTTCCAGAGCATTGATGGCATGACTCAGACTGGGCTGCGTGATATTTAAAATGTGGGCAGCCCTGGTGTAGTGCTGTTCTTTCGCCAGTGTTCTGAAATAATACAGATGATTCAGATTCATATGATCCCTCCGGAATTGGTTTTCTTAGTTATGAGTATACCATACTTTACCCTGCGGGGCACGCCCATCCGAAGGATTTTCAATACGGTGTGCCCCGTGGGTATAATATTCATTGCATTTGTATACACAGTTTGATATAATTATTGCAGTGAAAAAGAAAGAAAAATGGAGGAACTAACTATGGCAGCAAAGAATTTCCGCAATATATTTGAACCCTTTACCGTAAAGTCTATGACATTGAAAAACCGTATCGTCATGACGCCGATTGGAACAAATTTTGCTGAGCGAACAGGAGAAGTCAGCGACAAGCTGATTGCATATTATAAACAGCACGCAAAAGGAGGCATTGGCCTCATCACAGTGGAAGGTGCCAGTGTTGCATCCCCTCAGGGCTCTTTAAGCACCAACCAGTTAAGAATTGACCATGACAATTATATCCATGGCCTGTACAAGCTCTGTGAAGCTATCCATGAGTATGGCTCCAAGGCTTCTATCCTGCTCAACCACGGCGGTGCCGATTCCGACGGCGCGGAGACGAACATCCAGCCTGTTTCTGCTTCCGATATTCCGTCAAAAGCAGGCGGAGATATTCCGAGACCTCTTGCCATTGAAGAGATTCACGGCATTGTCCAGAAGTTTGCAGACGCCGCGAAACGTGCGGTCACAGCCGGTTTTGATGCCGTTGAGATCCAGGCAGGACACGGCTATCTTCTGAACCAGTTCTTATCTCCCCTGACCAATGACAGGACAGATGAGTTCGGCGGTTCCAAGGAAAACCGCGCAAGGTTCACGACGCTTGTATTAAAAGCTGTCCGTGAAGTCGTAGGCGAAAACATTCCGATCTTTTTAAGAATCAGTGCAGATGAGCTCACAGAGGGCGGTAACTCACTGAATGACACTTTGGAGATCGTAGAATATTTCCAGGAGTATGTAGACGTCTTTGCCGTATCCGCAGGTCTTACCTGTACGATTCAGTATCAGCATGACGCAGATTATCTCCCTGACGGATGGAAATCTTATATGTCAAAAGCTGTTAAGAAGAAAACAGGAAAACCATGTACAGCAGAAGGAAATATCCGCGAACCTGAGATTGCCAATGAGATCCTGAAAAGCGGCCAGTCTGACCTGATCGGTATCGGACGCGGACTCATCGCAGATCCTGAATGGGTCAACAAAGTTCAGTTCGGAAATACGGATGATATCAACAAATGTATCTCCTGCAACAACGGATGTACTGCGACGCTCAGCAACAAGCCGATGCGCTGTACCGTCAATCCATTTGTAGTAAGCGGAGAAAACTATAAAAAAGAACGCATTAAGAAACCCTGCAATGTCGTTGTCATCGGCGGCGGGACTGCTGGCCTTGAAGCAGCATGTACTGCTGCAGAGGTAGGGTGCTCCACAGTTCTTATCGAAAAGACCAATCAGCTGGGTGGTTTGGCCAGACGTGTGGGCAGTATGCCGAACAAAAAACGCCTCGGTTACTTCCCTGCATATCAGGAAAAAAGAGCTATGGCTCTCAAAAACCTGTTTATCTGCAAGAATGTAGAAGCTACCGCTGAGTTCGTTGACGGATTCAAGCCGGATATTGTGGTCAATGCCACCGGCTCCAATGCTCTGCTTCCGGATATCAAAGGTCTCAAAGAAAATCTTGAGAAAGGCAATGTCTCTACCATCTTCGATTTGGTTGACAATGTAAAATCATATGAACAAACAGATCTCGCCGGTAAAAAAGTAGTTGTCATCGGCGGCGGAAATGTCGGCCTTGATGTCGTTGAATTTTTCGCTCCAAGAAAGGCCGATGTGACCATTGTAGAGAAAAAACCTCATTTTGGCGAAGATCTGGATCTGATCACGAGAACCGGCGCCAATGAACTGATGGAAAAATACAAAGTAACTCAGTATCCGAATGCAAATCTTTTGGAAGTGAAAGAAAAATCTTTCATTGTACGCCATGACTATAAGGATCTGGAATTAGACTTTGACTATGGATTTATCTGCCTCGGAATGCAGTCTGCCACACCGGCTCTGCAGGCTCTGTATGACCATTTTGTGGATGAGGGCATTGAAGTTCTCAACATCGGTGACAGTGCAAAGACCAGGCGTATGATCGAAGGTGTCAAAGAGGGACGTGATATCCTGATCGCACTGGAGAGACATCACTTCTTGTAAAAAACAACTGATAAATATCCCCTCAGACTGTAAAAGACCTTAGGAACAAGCTATCATAGCTTCCCCTAAGGTCTTTTTATTCTTGTTTCCCCGCATAATCAAATCAGTGGTTACTGCGCATGAGATGTTTTCAGCATCCTGCTTTTGATAACATCCAATTCCTCTTCTCTGAAATATGGGACAGACTGCGTCATATTCAGCGCAGAGGCCAGCAGGTGTAGGTTCCCTTTCTGAATGCCCGTTTTTTGGGCTATAAAATTCTGTTTGGTATTTATATGCTGAATCTTATCGTAGCTGACACAGATAACAGAACGTCTCATGTATCCACGCACGAGTATCAGATAATCTTCTTTCACGGATACCCCGGCAGTAAAAAATCTGCAGACAGCAGAGAGCAAAAACAATAGTGTCATTCCTGCGGCAGCAATGACTGTTTGCTTTAAAAAATCAGGCCTGAATTCCAGCACAGTCAAAAGTCCTGCCGCAATCGCCACAAGATATCCTGAAAAAGGAATCAGCCATGCGGCCCATACCACCCTGGGCTGTTTCTCTGCAGGAGCAGCAAGAATATCAGAAAATTCAGGCAGGAGCATCTGAAGATAATTCTGCATACTGTTCCTGGACGAATAAAGAACTAAAAATGCTTTCTGGTCGGTTCCGTCATCTCCCATCCCCACATTGATTACCTCAGCCATATATCTTCCTGTAATTCTTGCCTGCAGAGACTGGGTCAGTTTCACCGCATTAATCTTCTCTACAGGTATCGTGTAATGAACTTTTTTAAAGAGGCCGTAGCTCAAGTATATTTTGTTTCCCTGCCGCTTCGCCTTGAAATCATAATATTGTATAAACCCCTTAGCGATATCCCACAGCGAAGAAAAAAAGACAAAGATGATAACAGTCACGCTCCCCAGCACAGCTATTATACTCTTTCCGGCCATTCCCGAACCAAACGTCTGGACGAACAGATCTGCCGCTCCGACAATACAGCCAAGCAGCACAAGAACAGAGATGATATTGACAGAAAAAAGTCCGTGGACCAGCATGTCACCCAATCCCGCCGTCATATCGTACTCCATGGCTTGTTCCAGATCATACACAGCCGCCGGTTCATCTGCTTCTCCTGTTTCCGTCTGGTGCAGAAGCATCATGACTGTTCGGCGGAAATTTTCCGCATCGGCCTTCTTCAGTACGATCTTGACATCCGTCTTGTCCGCCGTAGACAGACTATTGGTGTCAAGCTTCACCTTACAGGTTCCCATAAGCATCTCAAACAGGTTCTGCTCTGTATTTACATTAGAAATATTTTTAATTCCTATGGTGTTTTTCCGGCGGTTCAGTGTATTCCGCTCTATAACAATGGTATTTTCTGCAATCGATATATATGTTTTAGACCAGACCACCACCTGCCAGACAATGATCAGCCCAATGACGGCCAGAACTCCAAGCATCGGCAGCAGTACTTCTGCAAAGTCTGCATCCAGCCTGATATCTTTTTTTGCAATCGTCTTCAGATTCTGGGCAAATCCGCCCATAAGGGCAAAAAACAAAAAGAGGAATATGCTTCCCATCCGCTCTGCCACAATTGAAATATGATTGCGGAACCTGATCTTATTCTCCATACACCTCTTCCCTTTGCTCTGTCACAATTTCATTAATACGGTTTCTAAGGCTCTCTGCAATCTGTTCTGCTTTCTCCTCATCCAGAAACCGGATCGTCACATCACCGCCTGCCGTTGTCACGACGACCTTTGCCACCTTAAAGATCTGATCAATCGGGCCCTTTGCCGTCTGGAGTTTATGCAGCCTTTCAATAGGAACGATATCTCTCTTTACAAACAGATACCCTTCCTTAATGTCAATACATTCCTCATTGATGCTGTAACGGTATCTGTAAAATCTGAATACCGGGCTGAGCAGCATGTCAAACAAGGTCAGGATCACCAAAATTAATGATATCAGTTTTCCAGTCCCGATGTCAGCCGGAAAGAGCCAGAAGTAATTCACCGCCCCAATTACCGCCAGCGCAGCTGCTCCAACCGCCGCACCCGCAGCATACATGCAATACAATGCCCTCTTTGACAATTTCTCATATTTCATAATCTATGCCTCTTATTTTTTCTTGTAAAAATGCAGGACAATCTTCTCAATATATCTTTTTAGTACAATCTGTATCTCTTCTTTAGGATTCATAGGTTTTACGAGAATACTGTAAACTTTCGCGCGATTGGCACCATAGACATCCGTAAACAGCTGATCCCCCACAAACAATGTATTGGTCCGGTCCGTCCCCATTAATCTCATACCTTTTTCATAGCTTCCAACCATGGGTTTATTTGCTTTGTAAATATAATGAGTCCCCTCCACTGCCTCACAAAACTTCTTCACTCTGGGTTCCTTGTTATTGGACATAAAACAAAAATCAAAGCCGATGTCCTTCAGTTCCCTGAAAAAACGGACTGCCCGGTCATCTGCAGGTGCATTGTGAGGCACCAGGGTATTATCTACATCAAATAAAATCCCCCGGTATCCTCTGTCATAATATGCTTTAAAGTCAATGGAATAAGTACTGTCCATATATTCATTCGGGTAAAATTTCTCAAACATCTTCTGTGTATCCATCCTTTATTTTTCTTTTGTCCTATTCTAGCATATAACTGAAAAAAAGCCAAATTCCCCTGAATGTGGACGTGCATTAGAAGAAATGCTATAATTATAGCAATGCAAACTACATGGCAAAGGAGAATCACATGGATCAGGAACTAAAAAAAGAATTTCAGGCCGATCTGGCCGAATTTCATTTAATGACAAGAAAGTTTTATCAAAAAGAAATCAGCGTGAAAGAATACAAAGGTTTTTCAGGAGGATTTGGGAGCTACGCACAGAGAGGCGGCGGTTCCAGTATGCTGAGACTTCGGTTTACCGGCGGAGAAATCACGAAAGACAAACTTCAGTTTATTGCAGACAGTGTTGAAAAGTATAAGATTGACAAACTCCATCTGACCACCTGTCAAACCGTACAGGTACACAATCTAAGTGATGTTACCGTCTCCTCTCTTATCGAGGAAGCGTTTGAGCATGATATTATCACCAGAGGAGGCGGCGGTGACTTTCCCAGAAATGTCATGGTTTCCCCTCTCTCCGGAGTAGAAAAAGAAGAGTACTTTGACGTGCTTCCATATGCAAGGGAAGCCGCCGATTTTCTCCTGACTTTCATTAAACAGGTGAAAATGCCCAGAAAGCTGAAGGTCTGTTTCTCTAATTCTCCAAAGAATGTGACGCACGCCACCTTCCGTGATCTTGGATTTGTTGCCCGCAGGGATCACACCTTCGACGTTTACAGCGCCGGCGGCCTTGGAAACAACCCTAAAATGGGCGTACTCGTAGACGAAGGAATAGATCCCTCGAAAGTACTGTACTATATTAAAGCCATGATTCTGACATTTGTACAGTATGGCAACTACGAAAACCGCGGAAAGGCCAGAACACGGTATATGCAGGACACTTTGGGCCCGGAAGGCTACAGGACTGCTTTCCTTGAGAATCTCAGCAAGGTAATGGCTGAAGATTCCCTGGACCTCAATGTACAGGAAGTTCCTATAATAAAAGAGGGCTGCGGCTTCCTCGAGGAAAACTTCCGCATCACCGCCCAGAAACAGGACGGTCTTTACAGCGTTTTGTATCATCCGTTTGGAGGCAATATCCCGCCGGAGCTGATCGCACCGATCAATAAAGCTGTCCAGAAGATGGACCAGGTGGTTTTAAGAATCTCTCCAGATGAGAGCCTGTACTTTATAAACTGCAATAAGGACGAAGCCCTCGAACTTCTGGAGCTTACAAAAGACAGTGCCTCCAATTTATTTGAGACTTCGGTAGCGTGTATTGGAAGCGGAATCTGCCAGGTAGGTCTCAGAGATTCCCAGAAATTATATAACACCATTATGGACAAGATCCGGCCTTTAGATTTTGCGGATGGCGTGCTCCCAAAGATTCATATCTCCGGCTGTCCGTCTTCCTGCGGAACTCACCAGATTGGGACACTTGGCTTTCGCGGAGCCACAAAGGTTATTGACAAAAAACCTCTTCCAGCCTTCCAGCTGTATATCGGCGGAGAGGAAACGCAGGGCAATGCACAGTTCGGGGAGGATGCCGGAACCATTCTTGAAGCAGATATTCCGGACTTCTTAATAGAAATCGGACATGCAGTGCAGGAAAAACACAATTCATATTCTGACTGGATACAAGAAAATCCGGATGCCCTGAAAGTAATCATTCAAACATTCACAAAATAAAAACAACCCCATTGGAACATGTTAAAAGCATTGATTCCAATGGGGTCTCTTTCTTTTGTTTTCTCTTAAATGTACAATCTTTTTATTGTTTATTTGCTCTCTTCCACTGACGAATGAAAAGTATCAGGATATACAATCGACAGAATATACTCATAGGCTTCGCTCCACCGGCTGTTTGGCTTATACTGATACAATTCTTTCGGAAGAATAACAATATGCTTCTGCTTCACAGCCTTCAGATCTTCCCAGCCGGATCCCGTTTCCAGAGTATCATGAAGTTTTTTCAGGGCAAGCTTTCTGTCTCCCATGGTTGTGACAAAAATATAATCCGGATCACTCTCTGATATGGCCTCCAGTGAAGGAGTTTTATTTTCCGAAAGATTTGTATTGTTCGCCGCTGCATTTTTTACTCCGATGTCCTGCAGGATATTGCAGACGACATTTTCCTCTGTCTTTACCTTGATGTCTGCAGAATAAGCTCTGAGCACCAGTGCAGTCGTTTTCCTTCCTTTTGGCACTTGCTTCAGCAGGTAATCCGCTTCCTCCCTTGCTTTCTCTCCATACTCCTCATAATTATCTTCTTCTCCGGTTACTTCCGTCATTTGTTTTAAAACAGTCAGGAAATCGTCCAGAGTATTCATCCTGACGATATAATATGGAATATCTTCTTTCTTTAGAGTCTCAGCTGTATCCATCTGCTCCTCAATATTTCCTGAAATCAGAACCAAATCCGGTTTCAGGGAAAGAACAGTATCCAGATCCGGATGTTTGACAGAACCAACATTTTTAATCTTTTTTTTGTTAAGATTTTCGTGGACTACCTCTTCTTCCAGCACATCTGCAGTAGCTCCGCATAATTCCCCTCCGGAGAGCAGCCATACATCCGACAGGGACGCCGATAACGCTACTACTTTTTTCGGTTCCTTTTTTATCTTTACTTTTCGCCCGGTGGAATCTTTTATCACTGTATATGACTCTTCTTTTATCTGTTTTTTGTCCTTGTCACGGTTTCCCCTGCACGAGGCCAGAAACAAGACACACAGCAGAAGTAAAACAGCCGCTTTGCACTTTTTATTCATCATCTGGTATATACTCCCCCTGACCAGTATTTGCCAATGATTTTGCAGGCAATATTTTCTTTTATTATATAGTATAACTCCAGCAGGTGCAAGTTTCTTGACTTAAAGCGCTTCTCTTTCAGGGGAATCAGGCTGACCGCCTGCTGTGGTCAAGTTTTATTTACTTGATCTTTCAAACATTTCAGCAAAGGCTTTTACTGCAAGAGTATAAGCAGATTCGCCCATACCTGCTATCATCCCTGCCGCAACAGGAGCTATGACGGAGTGGGAACGAAAATCTTCTCTGTTAAAGATATTTGACATATGAACCTCAAGAATCGGGCACTCTAATATTTCCAGCGCATCATGGATGGCATAGTTATAATGAGTCCATGCGCCCGGATTGATGATGACACCGTCATATTTTTCATAGAATACCTGGTGAATCTTGTCTACCATTTCACCTTCATGATTGCTTTGAAACGTGTCCACCTGAATCCCGGTCTCTTTTGCGGTTTTTTCAATCAGCTCATTAATCTCATCCAAAGTGATCGTTCCATACTGTTTTGGGTCACGTTTTCCATACATATTGTGATTGACACAGTGAAGCATCATTACTTTTTTCATTTTCAAATTCCTCCGTTATTCTATCCAGGGCTTTTTCTCTATTATTTCTTTCAATACATCTGTTTTTCCGGCAATCACCTCAATACACAGTCCGCTCGGAAGTTCAAACCAGTTGTGTCCCTGCGGCAGTTCTTTTACTCCTAAACGATAAGCCTTTTCCAAAACCGCATCCACATCTTCGGTCATAATCCCCATATGATCCGCGCGTCCTTCCGGTCCTTCATAGTCAACCGCCTCATTGAGCTGTATTCCGGCATGCAGCCATACTTTTCTGTTAGGCGCCTCTCCCAGTTCCATGCGCACAGGCATATCAAATACATCTTCAAAAAAACGGATATGCCAGTCCAGATCTTTTACGCGGAGAGCCATGTGTTCTAAATATGAAGCCATATGATCCTCCTATTTTTTCAGGCTCGGTTCGTATTCCAGCAAAAATTTCTCAATTCCTTTGACGCATGTCACAAGGGTTTTGTTTACTGGTGTAGCAATACCGAATTTTTTACCCCACTCTACAACAGATCCGTTAATGAAATCAATTTCGGTCGGGCGTTTCATTTCAAGGCTCTGTAAAATGGAAGTCTTGAATGTTCCGGGAAGTCCCTCACTGGCAGCATACCATGCGTATTCAGGATCTTCGGATTTTAATTTTACTCCGGCGGCTTTGGCCACGTTAATTCCTTCCTGGATGGCTTCGACCGCTGTATCCTTTATATAATCTTCTTCATATAATGGCCCGTAAGGAAGTCTGGTAATGCCGCAGAGAGCCCCGGCAGCCACATTGATCAGCAGCTTATCCCAAATCAGACCTTTGATATTGTCACTGACTTCACACAGCAGTCCGGCTTTATTAAATTCCTCACATACTGCCTGAATTCTGTCTGTGATCTTTCCTGTCAGCTCACCTATATAAGTATATTTGCCTTTCACTCCCGCACTGACATATCCGGGTTCCAGCAGGCGTCCTCCTACATAAGTTTTTCCGCTGATGACATTGTCTTCACCAACGACTTCTGCAATCGTCTCCTCATTGCCCAGACCGTTCTGAAGGGACATAACAAGAGTCTCTGATCCGATCACATTCGTCTTTTTCAGCTGTGCCACTGCTTCTTTGGTTGCAAATGATTTTACAAGTACGATTACCAGATCCACTGGTCCT
The DNA here is from genome assembly GCF_014467075.1 of Anaerostipes caccae L1-92. NCBI lineage: Bacteria > Bacillati > Bacillota > Clostridia > Lachnospirales > Lachnospiraceae > Anaerostipes > Anaerostipes caccae. Next base: position 1,588,504 of record NZ_AP023027.1, on the reverse strand, counting down.
ATCCCTTCCGCTGAAGTCCGGGCATCCACCTTTACAAACCATTCTTCCTTTTCATCTGTCATTTTCAGACCGTTTTCATTGATCTTATCTATGTGTTCCTTCCACTGGTCCACAAAATAAACTTCAGACCCGCCCTGTGCTAAAGTGCCTCCAATTGTGCTTCCAAGAGAACCGGTTCCCAACATACAAATTTTCATTGATATTCTCCTTTTCTTGTAAATATAATTATTTGTCGTCTTCCAGCGGGAAGAACTTAAGAATATGTACCGCGGCAACGACGATCTCGCCGTGCTGGTTAAATATCTCCAGTTTAGAAAATGTTTTGTTTGTCTCTTCTTCCACTCTATCGACTGTATATCTGCATGTCAAGGTATCACCAAAAAATACCGGTTTAATAAAACGGAGTCTGTCATATCCATAGGAAGCACTCGGCACTGGTGATTTTACCTGTTCCTGTATTTTCGTAGATGCCGTACAGCCAATGGCAAATGTAAGGATTCCATGGACAATCCTTGTTCCATACATTGTCTTTTTCATATATTCTTCATTAAAATGCATCTGGCTGTAATCTGCTGTAATACCGCCAAATAAATAAACATCGGTTTCTGTCACTGTCTTTGTAAATTCTGCTGTATCGCCAACGTGCAGTGGAATTTCAACTTTTGCAATTTTACTCATCATAATCTCCTTTTTTATATGTACTTGATTGTTTCTTTAACTGCTGTTTTTCTAAAAAGAACCTTTCATAAATTCATCATAGATCCCCATGACTCCATCGGTGAAGATTCTTTGATCCATCTGTTTCAGATTTTCTGAAATAATTGGTTCAAATCCCATCTGATCGATGATATCTTTTTTGACATCCACACCCGGAGCAGCCTCTGTAAGAACCACACCTTCTTCTGTAAGAGTGAATACGGCCCGTTCTGTAATAAATACGACTTCCTGCCCCTGTTTTAATGCCTGTTCTCCGCTGAACGTAATCTCGGAACATTCAGGAACCATTTTTTCAAATTTTCCTTCCTGTTTGATCTGTATTTTTCCGTCACCGACTTCTGTCTTCAGTCCTCCGGCACGCAGGGTTCCGCACAGTACCACTTTTTTAGAACCCGCACAAATGTTTACAAACCCTCCGGTTCCCATGATCTTTCCGTTAAATTTATGTACGTTGACATTTCCTTTCGCATCCAGCTCAGCAAAGCTTAAGAACGCTACCTCCAGTCCGCCTCCGTCATAGAAGTCGAACTGTGCCGGCATCGACATCAGCGCCTTTGAATTGATACTTGCTCCAAAGAAAATCCCCTGGGCAGTAGCACCTCCCACCGGGCCGGTCTCTACGGTCAGTGTAAATTTATCTCCTACTCCTTCTTCTCTTGCAACTGTTCCGATACCGTCTGCAATTCCAACGCCTACATTTCCCACGTTGCCCGGTGCGATCTCCATCAGGGCACGCCGTGCAACAACTTTCCTCTGGTCCAGCAGAAGAGGTTCTGCTTCTCCATCCTCTGCAGTATAGTCTCCGGAAAAGAACCGGTCAGAGCCATTGTAAAGCTGTTCCTGCTCCGGATTTACAACGACAACATCTACAAGATATCCGGGAATGGTCACTTTTTTCGGATGGATGCTCCCGGCTTTTACGACACGTTTTGCCTGCAGAATCACAAGACCTCCGTTGTTATGGACTGCCTGGGCCGTTGCCAGAATATCCATATAAGTGATCTCATCTTCCAGAGAAGCATATCCTTCTGTGTCCACAGTTGTAGCACGTATAAAACATACATCCAAAGGAACTGCCGGATAAAACAGCCACTCCTTCCCTTCTATCTCCATCAGACGGATGAGATCTTCTTGTGTCACGTCATTTAATTTACCGCCTTCGTTTCTAGGATCCACAAAGGTTCCAAGCCCCACATGAGATAAAATACCGGGATGGCCGGCGGCTGCGCTTCTGACCAGCTGCGCCATGACTCCCTGCGGAAAATTATAGGCTTCGATCTCATTTCTCTCTGCCATCTCAGCCAGACGCGGTGACTGCCCCCAGTGTCCTCCGATCGCACGCTTCACCATGCCTTTTTGAGCCAGTGGTGACATTCCGCGGTCCCCACGGTCTCCCAATCCGCTGGAATGCCACAGCGTCAAATTTTTGGGCTCCTTTGTCTCCACATATCTGTCTTTCAGAGATTCGATCAATGAAGACGGATCTACAATGCCTCCTCCGGCTCCGCAAACCGCCAGAGTATCTCCGTCATCTATTAATTCTACGGCCTCTCTTGCAGTCATTATCTGCACTTTTGTACCTTTCTTTTCTGGCTTACGCATACTCAGACCTCCTGTTGAAATAATACTTTTTGTTTATCATATTGATTACAGACTCTTTCCCTCTGCCGCCAAAGACTTTTCAATGATTGAATAGCGGATATTTACAACGACCGCCAAAACAATTCCTAAAACGGTAAATCCTACAGCTACCAGCAGAGAATATTCCATACCGAACATTTCAGCCAGTTTACTTGCCATTACCGTTGCTGAAAACTGGGAAAGAGCTCCTGCAATCATAACTGCGCTGACACATTTCGCCTTGGAAGCCGGAAACAGGTCTGTCATTGTAGCTGTCACCAGCTGAAGCACACCCCCTGCTGCCGTTGCGCCGACAATGAAACCGCCTGCCACTGCCAGCGTCGTATTTCTGGAAACAAACATTAAAAATTCTGTCGCTCCTGCGATGATCGGGCAGATCAAAATAAATTTGACTGGTTTGATCCATTTCAGCAGAAATGTTGTAGCTACGACCATAAGGATAGAACCTAAAGAATACATAGACTGAATCTGCCCGGCAGCCCCTTCTGTCATTCCCAGCACGTCCATTCCATAACTTTTATTTACAGCCAAAAAGATCTGGAATGTTGCTGTACAGGTATAACCGATAACGATCAGTGCAATTCCTTCCACTGCAAATTTTGATGCCTTGGAAACTCCCACGAAACCTTTTACTTTCTCTCCGTTTTCTGTCTCTACTTTCGGCTGCGGCGCAAATTTGGCTCTTGTCAGCAGCAGTGCATTGACGATCAGGATAATAATACAAAAGACAAATGTCCAGCCATACCACATGTCATTTGCCAGCAGATAGGCAATCATCATTGGCAGAATATACTGAGCAATGGAGATGACCAGCTTCGTAAGAATACTTGCAAGTCCTGAATCCTCCAGGATTTCCATCGCTCCCGGAATAACGCCGGAGTCTAAAAATCCATTGGCAACACCGCAGAGCATTGCAACAAAGTAGCCGACCTGAGCATTCGGAGATACAAGGATTCCGGCAAAGAACAAGACGTAGACAAAACTTCCGATCAAAGTAATTGGTCTTCTTCCGAACCGGTCAGACAATGCTCCTGAAAATGGATATGTAATCAGACGTCCGATTCCAAGCGCTGATGTCACGGCAACAACTCCGGCCGCTGTGGTCCCCCACTGCTGCTGAAGGGAAGTTACATTCTGTCCTATGATCGCTGCTCCAAAACCATGGACAAAGAATGTAACGTACAGCATAAATGCTGTTGGGTACAAATGCTTATAACGTTTTTCCTGTTTCATTTTTCTCCTCCTGAAAACTATTACATGTTATTTTTTTCACAAAACTGTCAGTAATTCATCTGCATAACTTACTACAAAAATTATATCAATTATCCTGTATTTTTCTACAACGTAAATTGTAGATTATAAAAATTATCTTGCTTTTCTATCCAATATTCTGTATGATTATTTCAGATTTTCTTATTTTTTAGTCAACTATCTTGTATTATGTAATAATTATCTTGTAGTCAAAGGAGTGCCATTATGTTCTTAGAGGAATATCGCGAGAAAGTACGGAGGCCAATATTTGAGCCGGATCATTCTCCAAAAATCTGCCGTTTATCACACAGCTATAATAATCCCACCTGGAATTACCAGTACCATTTACATAAAAACGAGACCGAACTGGTCTATATTTCAAAAGGAAGCGGGACTTATGTCATCAATACCAATTCCTATCAGCTGAAGAAAGGAATGATTCTCATTGTAGAACAGGGTGCCATCCATTCCCTTTTTTCTGATGAACATGATCCCCTGAACTGCTGGACCTGTGCCATTTCAGATTACAAATTATGCTGCCGGTCCGATCACGGATTTATGCTTCCTGCCAATGTATGCCCTGCCATGGATTCCGGTATCCATGAAAACTATATCCACCGTCTGTTTGAGGAATTAGACTTGCTGAGAAAATTTTCTTCCGATACTCATATGGCAGCCTGTGACGCCTTAGCCGTTTCACTGGCAAGCATTTATTTTGAACTTTTCCTTGCCGATCCGAAAACGGAGCGTCATAAAGATTCCTCTTTTGCCCGTGATATTTTAATTTATATCAACGAAAATTACGCCTCACAAATCACTTTGAAAAAACTGGCTGAACAATTTCACATCAGCACAGATCATATCAGTCATGAATTTTCTAAGGTATATGGAATCTCACCGATTAATTATGTGATTGACCGCAGACTGAATGAGGCAAAATGGATGCTGATCAACACTTCCGATTCTCTGGTCTCCATTGCAAAAAAAATCGGCTACGAGAACACCAATCATTTTTCAAAACTCTTCCAGAAGAGAATGCAGTATCCGCCGCTCAAATTCCGGGAACTGTATCAGCACAAAAAGAGCACCTCATCTTGAGATGCTCTTTTCTAAACTCTTGTATTTAATACTGAATATCCAAAACTTTTTTCATATGTTCTAACGGCATATGTTTTCCTGTCCATAGATGAAAAGCTGCGTCCCCTTGGAACAGCATCATTCCCAGTCCGTTCATACATTTGCATCCGGCTTCTTCTGCCTGCTCCAAGAGCTTTGTCTGCCGCGGTGCATATACAGTATCTGTCACAATCAGATCCGGTCTCAAAAATGAGATGTCTGGTATTACAGACTGTCCCTCCAGAGGTTTCATTCCCACCCCTGTTGCCTGTGCGAAAAGATAACTGTCAGCGATTTCTTCCTTCAGCTTATCTTTGTCATCCAGATCATAGAGATTTACCACACAGTCTGTATTTGATCGAATCTTTTCAATGGTCTTCTCAGCGTTTTCCCAAAACTTATCTTTGATATTAAAGATCGACATTTCCTTTACTCCGTCCAGCGCGGCCTGGATCTCAATAGCTGTGGCAGCACCGCCGGCTCCGGCAATAGTCATTTTCTTTCCGATGACGTCAATTCCGTTGTCCTTTAATGATGCCATATAGCCTATTCCGTCCGTTATATGTCCGGTCAGCTTTCCATTCTCGTTCACAATGGTGTTTACCGCACCGCAAAGTTTAGCTGCGGGTGAAAGTTCATCCAAATATTGTCCTACTACCGTTTTATTCGGCATGGAAACATTGGAGCCCTTCAGCTGCAGAGCACGGATCCCTTTTACTGCATCTTCAAGGGTCTCATTGGTCACCTCAAATGCAAGATACGCATAATCAAGTCCCAGCTGTGCAAATGCCTCGTTGTGCATTGCCGGCGAACTGGAGTGTCTGATCGGATACGCCATCAGCCCGATCAATTCCGTATGTCCTGTAATTCTTTCTGCCATATTATCCTCCTATCATTTCTGAATATGATATCATTATAGTCAAAATAAGCTGATCCTAAAAGCATCGATATTTCACTTCTGCTGAACTATCTTGTCCATTTTTCGTCCTTACATCTGAGAATAGGAACTCTGTCGTGATTTTCAAGCAGGTATTTTGCTTTTTTCATAAATTATCCTGTTTTTTAAATTTTCTTAAGCAATAAAGAACAGGCACTTTTACTGTTTTCCAATAAAAGTGCCTGCTGATCTTACTTCTGGTTCAAATATGCATCAAAAACATCTTTTGATACATTTTCCTCAATGCTTTTATATATGTCGGAAGACGCTTTCCTTACGTCCTCCTGAGTTTTCTTATCCAGCCTCACAATCTTCGTACCACTGTCTTTTATGACCTTCATCCGGTCTTCGATCCGTTCATCCGAAGCTTTCCTTGCATATTCCTTTGCCGTCTCTGCCGCCTCAGAAATAATCTTCTGCTGATCTTTCGGAAGGTCTTTATAAAATTCATCACTTACAATCAGAGAAATATAATGGGGCAGATGATTTGTTTCTACCACGTAATCCTGCTGTTCATAAAGTTTGCTTGACACAATGACCTCATATGGATTTTCCTGTGCGTCAATCGTCTTCTGCTGCAGACCGATGTATACCTCACTGAACGTCATCGGCGTCGGATTGGCTTTCAGTGCCTTCCAGAAATCCATATGGTAGCTGTTTTCCATGGTACGGATTTTCTGTCCTTTAAAGTCATCAATCGACTTCACCTCTTTGTTGGTGGACATCACACGAAATCCCTGGTCCGCATAACCGAGCAGCTTAAATCCGCCTTTTTCATAGACCTTTTCCATCTTCTTATAAAATACAGGATTGTCCACGGCAGCTCTTGCCTCGGCAATCGTAGCAAAGGCACTTGGCAGGTCAAAGACAGCGGTATCCGGCATAAAAGTAACCTGCGGTGCTGTATTCTGCACGACGAAAGGAATATCACCGTCAGAACAGCTCTCAAGCAGTTCTCTGTCTCCTCCCAGCGTACTGTTGGGATAAACTTCAATCTTCATTTTTCCTTTGCTCAGCCGGTTCACCTCATCGGCAAACTTTTGTGAATAAAGCTGAGTCACTGTGTCCTCAGGACTGGAGGTCCCCAGCGGCCAGGCATACCGCTGCACTCCATCGGAACTTTTTTTCCCGCATCCTCCCAGCACAAACGCAGAGATGATACATAATGCTGCAATGGTAAATCTTCTAAGTCTTTTCATCTGTATCCCCCTCCTATAACAGCGCAAGGCTGATCTGCGGTATAAATGTAATCAGTAACAGAGCCACCAGGAAACATGCAATCAGAGGCATGGCTTTTTTGGCAATATCCACTACAGGAATCTGTGTCAGTGAAGAAGCCACAAACAGATTCACTCCAATCGGCGGGGTAACAAAACCGATCGCCAGATTGACCACCATCATCACACCGAAATGAATTGGATTCATTCCAACGCCTACTGCAATCGGCATCAGAATCGGTGTCAGAATCAAAATAGCCGGTGTCGTATCCATAACCATACCCACAAGCAGTAAGAAGACGTTGATTACCAGCAGAATGACAATTCCATTGTGGAATGTTCCGAGAATCCACTCGCTGACTGTCTGAGGAACCTGCATCAGCGTCAGGACTCTTGAAAATGCGACGGATGCTGCAAGTATAAATAAGATAGGCGCGTAGGTACGGATTCCCTCGATCATTACTCCCCATAAATCTTTTATATGGATACTCTTGTAGACAAATAAGCTTACGAATACAGAATAAAAAACAGAAATCACCGCCGCTTCTGTAGGGGAAGCCACACCAGTATAAATACATCCGAGGATAATAACCGGACTGAGCAGCGCAAAAAAACTGTCTTTCAGCACAGTAAGCAGACCTTTGTCATGAAGCGCCTGTACTTCTTTTCGTATCTTTTCTTTATCTTCCCCATGTTTTCTGCAGTAAAAAACAGCATATACCATCAGCAGCAGACCGATAGAAATCCCGGGAAGAATCCCGGCGATAAACAGGTCACTGACAGACTGTCCGGATGCCATTCCGTACATAATAAAAGGAATACTTGGAGGGATAATGACACCCAGTCCTCCTGAAACCGCAACGATCGCTGTGGCAAATTTTTTATCATAACCGAGCTTAATTAAAATCGGGATCGTCATACTGCCCACGGCTGCCACCGTAGCAGGCGCTGAACCTGAAATTGCTCCATAAAAAAGACACGTAACAATAACTGCACATGGCATTCCCGCTGTAAATTTTCCAATAAAATATACAAAAACATCAAAAATCTTTTTTGAAATTCCGCCCTTTGCCATCACCATGCCTGATAATACAAACATCGGCACCGCCAGCAGCGGAAAACTGTCGATTCCCCCAAGCATAGATCGGATGACAAACTGACCGCTTGCGGTAAAAGAAGAATCAAAAATTCCCGGAAGTACTGACACAATACCGAGTCCAATGGAAATCGGGATCGCGATGATCAAACACAAAAAGAAAATAATAAAAACTGATAACGCTGACATACCTACACCTCCTGATCCTTTCCAACTGCGATTTTAAACTCAATCAGCCATCTCTGTAAAATACGGATTGTCACCAGCAGGAAACTCACCAGCGGTGCTGCCTGTATGTAGTACATTGGAATATGGCATGCAGGGCTGACTTGTCCGCTCTCAAATGCACTTTTTAAATACAGGACAGAGTACGGGATCAGATACAGGAACAACGCCAGTTCAATGGTATGGTTCACCACTTTAAAGATGGCCCTTCCCCTTTTAGGAAACATTGCCACAAACTGTTCAATTTTAATGGAAATACACTTTTTTGTGCAGTAGCTGACACTGATAAATCCCGACCAGATGAACAGGTATCTTGTGATCTCCTCCGACCAGGAAAGGGATGCTCCCAGAACATAACGCGCCAAAACCTGAATGCCCATGATCAGGACCATCCCCACCAGGAAAATTCCCATTAAAAACTCTTCTAAATTCTCATCTAACCACTTTAGCATCTTCATACCTCTCTTTTGTAAGCGGAGCCCTGCTGTTCTCAGCATAATTCTATCTATTTGAACATGCTTCCCCGCCTGTAATTATTACAGCATCCAAAAGTTAATTTTTTAACAACCAATCCACTATATTATACATGGAAATAATTGATTCCACAAATAGATTTTTCAAATAGAATTAATAATTTTTATCTATCAATTTTGCAGATTTTCTTTGAACCCAAATGCCCTGCAGTTGTGAATCAGCCGCAATTCTCCCACATAAAAAGCAGATAACCTGGTTTCAGATTATCCGCTTTTATCTTACTGTCGTTTTGTTTTTATAATTCTACAGTCCCTGATTTGCGTGGAGGAACTGAAGCATATCATTTAATTCATTGACTGCTGCCTGACCCGGAGCGGACGCTTTTTTCGCTGCGCCGAATGTGAGCGCTGAACCAAAGACTTCTCCGCAGAGACGGCTGATCAGTCCTGTTCCGGCCATTGACATGGTGATGATCGGACGGTCTGCATAATCTGTATACATTTCTTCCGTAGCCGAGAGCAATGTAAGCACATCTCTTCTGCAGGTCGGCATCACAGCAATCTTAGGAATATCAGCTCCTAATTCCTGCATTTTGACAAGCCTGCTGACAATCTCTTCTTTTGCCGGAGTCTTGTCAAAATCGTGATTGGAAGCTACAACCTTCACACCGCACTCGTGCGCTGCCGCCACGATATCTTTTACGATATCATCTCCCGTAAATACTTCCACATCTACAAGATCTACATATCCGCTTTTCGCTGCGTTTTTATTCAGTTCTGCATACGGACCCGCTTCGATGGCTTTCTCTCCGCCTTCTTTGGATGTACGGAAGGTAAAGAGAATCGGTGTCTCCCCGAGAGCTTCTCTCAGATCTTTTAACACATCTTCTACTTTGGCAAAATCGAAGACTCCCTCAAACCAGTCCACGCGCCATTCCACAACATCTACCGGGATCTCCCCGAAAGACTTTGCCTCGGCGATGATCTCTTCCTTTGTCACGCCGACAATCGGCACACAAATCTTGGGAACACCCGTTCCAATCTCTACATTTCTAACTTTTACTGGATTCATTCTTTACTCCTTATTAAGCTTTCTCTTCCATTGCCTTGTATCTCACATTGACAAACAGAGCCAACAATACTCCGACAACAGTGATTCCAATGTTCATTAATAAAATGTCTGCTTTATCCATTGTACCAGCCAGAGAAAGGATTGTATAGTTCGATAAGCTGGACGCGATCATAACGATACTCGTGATGGTTCCTTTGATTTTCGGAAACAGATCGTTGGCGGTCGCTGTCACAAGCTGAAGTACAACGGCTCCTGCGGAATATCCGACAACTGCTGATCCGATGTAGCAGATAGAAGGAGTTCTCAGCAGATAAACAAGCGCAATCATAATCGTTGCGATCAGAGGATATACAAATAAGAATCTTACCCCTTTTATCTTATTAACTAAAACAGTTGTAACGACGATAGCTACGAGAGATCCTGTGCTGTAGTAAGTCTGCATGACAGAAGGATCACCAATCTTTGCATATTCCTTCGCGAAATCCTGAGCACAGTTCAGCCAGAGCTGGAATGTTGCTGTTCCTGTAAATCCGATGATGATCAGCGCAATGCTTTCCAGTGAGAAGTTTGCGTGTTTGATATCCTGGATCAGAGAAGATTTTGCTCCGCCTGCTGTTTCCATTTTCGGAAGAGGCGCGAATAAAACGAGCACTCCGATGATAGCGATGGCAGCACCGCATACGTATAATAATACATTTAAGGAAAGGTTTGCTCCAACGATAGCACCGATCATAAACGGCATTAACAGCTGTGAACAGGAGATTGAAAACTTGGTAAGCATCGTTGCCATACTGGATCTCGGTGCGAGAATCTCAACACATGCCGGAATAACGCCTGTGTCAAGGAAAGAGTTTGCGATACCTCCCAGAATTGCCGCGATATATGCAACGGTCATATTCGGTGACATGGCAAGTCCTAAGAAAAAGATCGCATAGGAGCCTGCGCCGATAATGGATGCAACTTTTCTTCCCAGCTTATCAGAAAGAGGTCCTGCAAACGGAAGGGCAATCAGCCTTCCCAATCCTAATGCGGCAGCTACCATTGTAACAAGGCCGATGTCTGATGCTCCCCACTGTTTTACCAGGGTTTCTTTTACTGCCACCTGTCCTAAGACAGATGCTCCGATACCATGGATAAAATAATTTAAATATAAGATAAACGCACTGGGATAATATTTTTTGTTCATAATTGATTCCTCTCAAATTTCCTCTCTAAGTTTAGTCGTATTTAATATCCAACACTTCTTTCATGTGATCGATCGGCATATGTTTTCCAGTCCACAAGTGGAATGCAGCGTCTCCCTGGAACAGCATCATACCAAGACCGTTCATTGTCTTGCATCCGGCTTCTTTTGCCATCTTTAGAAGTGCAGTCTCTCTCGGTGCATAAATTGTATCAGTGACAATCAAGTCCGGACGTAAGAATGACGCGTCAGGGATTACTGACTGTCCCTCTAAAGGTTTCATTCCCACACCTGTTGCCTGTGCGAACAGATAGCTGTCTGCAATCTCTTCTTTTAATTTATCTTTATCATCAAGATCATAAAGATTTACGATACAGTCTGTGTTTGCACGAATTTTCTCAACAGTTTTCTCCGCGTTCTCCCAGAACTTATCTTTAATATTAAAGATTGACATTTCTTTGACACCGTCTAATGCCGCCTGGATTTCGATTGCCGTTGCTGCTCCGCCTGCCCCTGTGATTGTCATTTTTTTACCGATCACATCGATGTCATTGTCTTTCAGTGACTGCATGTAGCCGATTCCGTCGGTGATATGTCCTGTCAAAACTCCGTCTTCATTGACGATCGTGTTGACCGCTCCGGCCATTTCTGCTGCCGGTGAAAGCTTATCTAAGTATTTGCCTACGACTGTCTTGTTCGGCATAGAAACGTTGGAACCTTTCAGTTTCAAGGCGCGCAGTCCTTTTACCGCATCCTCTAATGTGTCATTGTCAACTTCAAACGCCAAATATGCATAGTCAAGTCCTAATGTGGCAAATGCTTCATTGTGCATTGCCGGTGAGCTGGAATGTCTGATCGGATATGCCATCAGCCCGATCAATTCTGTATGTCCTGTGATTCTCTCTGCCATGTGTCATTCTCCTTTTTTACTTACCCTGTTGTTTCTTCACCCAAAAGTTAATTTTTTAACAACCTTACAAAAACTATTATACACGGATCTTATTGATACTTCTAATACATCTTTTAATACTTTTTAATAGTATTTTGCTATCATTCATGTTATGCTTCCTTATATATATAGCACTGCACTTTCCACAGAAATGAGGTAATCTCTATGAATCTAAACCAGCTTTCATATTTTCAAAAAATCGCAACCCTGCAGCATTATCACCAGGCAGCCAGAGAATTGAATGTATCCCAGCCCAGTCTGAGCCGCTCCATCGCCAATTTAGAAGAGGAACTGGGGCTTCCTCTCTTTCGGAAAAACGGAAGAAACATCGAGCTGACCAAGTACGGCAAGATCTTTTTAGAACATGTTAATAAAATACTCGAAGAAGTAAAGATTGCCGAGGACAAAATGAAGGCTCTGGCCAACGCCAAAGGAGGCCACATCGACCTGGCCTACGTGTTTCCCCTCGCCAAATCGTATATTCCCCACCTCGTACGCAGTTTCCTGGATTCGGAAGATTCCAGCAATATCACCTTTTCTATGACGCAGGAAATCACCAACAAAATGCTCCGTGATCTGAAATCCGAAAAATATGACGTCATCTTCGGCTCGTACGTATCCAATGAGCCTGAGATCGAATTCGTCCCGGTCATCAATCAGGAGATGGTTGTCATCACGCCGCTGGAGCACCCCTTGAAACATAAAAAAGAAGTTCTGCTGGAAGATCTTCTGTCCTATCCTGTTATAGGATATGACCGCACCTCCGGTCTGGGGCAGTATACAAATTCCATCTACCGGCAGAACCGGATGGAACCTGAGATTGCATTTGAAACCTCCGACGAAAATGCCATTGCTGCTCTCGTAGCCGAAAACTTCGGTGTCGGCTTTGTGGCCCATGTGGAATCGCTGAGGGAATATGACGTGGAAATTCTTCACTTAAGCAACGTCAAACCTTATCACACCGTCTACATGGCGTACCTGAAAAATAACATTATGATTCCTGCGGTAGAGAAATTTATCGGCTTCGTAAAAAAAAACAATAGACAAAAGCTATTAATTCTTTAAAAAATATCAATTTGTTAAATAATTATCTTTGCTTTATAATGAACTTATCATTACAAATCACCCAAATGCAATGATAACAACCCTAATTAGAAATCGATAATCTTTTGGAGGGTACACAATGAAGTGCAATTATAAAAATATTTTCAGTCCGCTGACAATCAAAAACATGACGATGAAAAACCGCATCATGATGACACCGATGGGAACTAACTATGGAGAACAGACCGGAGAGATGAGTTTTCTCCATATCAATTATTACGAACAGAGGGCAAAAGGCGGTGTCGGCCTTATTATGGTGGAAAATGCCAGCGTAGATTCCCCTCTCGGCTCAAACGGTACGACTCAGATCAGAATCGACCATGACAATTACATGCCCCGCTTCTTTAAGCTCTGTGAGACCGTTCATTCTCACGGTGCATGTATCGGATTACAGCTAAACCATGCAGGTGCGTCCGCTCAGTCTAAGCGTACGAATATGCAGCCGGTGTCTGCTTCAGATATTCCGTCTAAGGCAGGCGGAGAAATTCCTCGTCCGCTCACAAAAGATGAGATTTACGCGATTGTTAAAAAATATGGTGAGGCCGCTGCACGCGCACAGGCTTCAGGATTTGACTGCATTGAGATTCATGCGGGACATTCCTACCTGATCAGTCAGTTCTTATCTCCTACGACAAACGTCAGAACCGATGAATTCGGAGGTTCTCCGGAAAACAGAGCCAGATTCGCAAGACTGGTCTTAGAGGAAGTCAGAAAACAGGTTGGACCGATGTTCCCGATTTTCGTCCGCTTAAGTGCCGACGAGTTTATGGAACATGGAAATACCCTGGATGATACTTTGGACTACCTCCAGTATTTCCAGGAAGAAGCCGATGTTTTCGATGTTTCTGCGGGATTAAACGGTTCCATCCAGTATCAGATCGACGCCAATTACTTAGAGGACGGCTGGAGATCTTATATGGCAAAGGCTGTCAAAGAAAAATACGGAAAACCATGTGTGACGATGGGTAATATTCGTGATCCTCGTGTTGCAGATGATATTCTTGCCCGCGGAGATGCTGACATCATCGGTATGGGACGCGGTCTCATCGCAGATCCGTGCTGGGTGAAAAAGGTTGCCACAGGGCACGAAGATGAATTAAGGAAATGCATCTCCTGCAACATCGGATGTGCAGGAAACCGAATCGGAGTCAACCGGCCGATCCGCTGTACGATCAATCCTACAGTAAATGATGGTGCCGATTATAAAAAGCATAAAATCAACAAACCATGCAACGTTGTCGTGATCGGAGGCGGTACTGCCGGTCTGGAAGCCGCATGTACGGCTGCGGAAGTAGGATGTACAACATTCTTATTGGAAAAAGAAGATCATTTGGGAGGACTTTCTGTAGAAATCTCTAAGATTCCTGACAAGAAACGTCTGGCTGATTTCCCTCACTACCTTCAGGTAAGAGCTTCTAAATTAAACAACCTGTTTATTTTCAAGGGACAGGAAGCCACACTGCCGATGATCAAGGCTCTGCACCCGAATATCATCGTCAACGCCACAGGATCCAATCCTCTGCTTCCGCCGATTAAAGGTCTTCACGACCATATCGACAAAGAAGGCTCCAAGGTTGCCTCTATTTCCGGCATGATCAATCATCTGGCTGACTATCCGGAAGACTGCACAGGCAAAAAGGTTGCTGTCATCGGAGGCGGTGCCGTGGGACTGGATGTGGTAGAATATTTCGCACCAAAAGGCGCAGAGGTGAGCATCGTAGAGATGATGCCTGCCATCGGTAAAGATTTAGACCCTGTTTCCAAATCCGGTGTGAATGCACTGATGAAAAAATATGAGGTCAATCAGATGCCGAACACTGCTCTTTGTGAAGTAAAAGCCGATTCCTTCCTGGTAAAGGCAGACGGTGAAGAAAAAGACCTGCCGTTTGACTATGGATTCGTATGTCTCGGAATGCGTGCCAACGCTCCGGTTCTGGAGGAGATCCGTGAGGCATATGCGGATACCAACGTAGAAATTGTCAATATCGGTGACAGCGTCCGTGCAAGGCGTATCATCGACGGTGTTCAGGAAGGACATAACATTTTAAGAGTTCTTTCCGACATGGAATACTTATAAAAAATATTCGCCAAACTCTTTTCATAACAATTTCATAATAATAGAAAGAAAGGGAACCTTCATCATATGGTTCCCTTTCTTTCATCTATAGTTTCTTATTATTCATGAAGTTCTAACGGAAGTCCGTCGGGGTCATGGAAAAATGTCATCTTTTTTCCTGTAAAGGTATCACGTCTGATATCTTCTGTCTCAATTCCCGCCTCATTTAATTCTTTTATTGTCTCCCCAATATCTTCAACATGAAACGCGAGATGTCTGAGTCCGCATGCTTCCGGATAAGACGGCCTTTCGGGATGTCCTTTTCCTGAAAATATCTCCAGCTCACAGTCACCCTGCTTCAAATCCAGTTTATAATCTCCTCTGTCCTCACGGTAATTTTCTCTGAGAATCTGAAATCCAAGCTGTTCCGTATAGAACTTTTTTGACTTCTCGTAGTCACTGACAATGATCGCAATATGATGTATTTTGTTTAATTTCATTCTGGCTCTCTCCTTTTTTGTCACAATTCTGTATTTATTATATAACAAGCATGAAACCCATAACCTTTTGACCCTGGTATCATATTATAAAGTAAAAGAAAGAAAGGGGTTGTTTTATGGATAAATGCTGCTGTCATACTCCATGCTGCCCGGCTCCGGTTCCTGCGGAACCGATTGATTTTTATGCCCAGTATGGAACTTCATATAATGGAGCCTCCGGGACATATGTGTCCTTTTTTCCTGTTTTTCAGGAAGGTGATGGAATCCGGCTTGAAAATGATACAACGATATCGCTGAAACCAGGATATCTCTACCTCATAGATTTTATCTTTCTGGGAACTGCGGAAGCTGACGGATACATGCAGATTCTTCCTTATATCAACGGTTCCCCCCGTCTGCTCTATTCATTTTTTGCACCTGCCGGAACGGAACGCAACACTTCCGCTTCAGGCAGTTTCACAACAAATGAGGCCATCTCTTCTGAAGCACAGTTGTCATTCCGTCTCACCTATTCCTCTGTCACAAGGAATATTGATCTGAGCGGAGCCGTATCGGTGACGCCTCTTCAGAGATATTGACACCATCTGTTTTCTGCACGGTCATTCAAAAACCGTGCAGAAAATGGAATTGAGATCTGGCAGAAATGCGCCGTTTTTACTTCTTCTTTTTCTCAATCTTAATCGTTGATACAAGGGCATAAATAACTGCGGCGATTGTAACTGCCAGCGCCGCATAAAACAGCCAGCCGATTTCATATATCATTTGAAGTGTATTCAGTAAAAATATAATTTCAATCAGCAGAAAGATGACTGCTGACTGCCGGTAATGTAGTTTTTTGTCTATTTCTCTCCGTTCCTTTTTCGATGCAAACAGATAGGCATTATTCAATAGAAATCCCTTCTCTTTGAAGTAAAAACAACTGGCTGCAAATGAACCTGCCGATATAATAAGCAGTATCATAATAAGAAACTTCTCTGTCATATTCATCCTTCACCTTCCAAAATGGCTTATTTCTGAAAAATATCAATCACATGGCTCGTGACTCCTAAAAGATCTTCGCGCTCGCACGTGGCAAAGTGATATTTTAAATATAGCTCAAAAGTTTCATCATCCATGGCATCTACCGCTTCTCGCATAAATAGAGAACAGCCGTCTGACGCAGCATAATGCAGTCTGGATACGGGAAATACAGACATCAGTTCGTCAATGTCCTCCTTTCGGACAAGTTCAAATAAATCTTTTGGCTGGGATCTGGAAGCAAAGGTTTCCGGATCGATCAGACCCTTCTCAATATACTCGGAGACGTTGATATTGCCGCGGTTAAATCCTTCGTCGAGGAGACATCCATCGGATATCACATGTGCTGCAAAGATCACCCCTCCCTGTTTTGTCACGCGGATCGCCTCAGAAAGAGCCTGTCTCTTGTCTTCTTTGGTGTAAAGATGGTACAGTGGACCTAACAGCAGCGTTATATCATATTGGTTGTCCGAAAAATCGGATAAATCAAGGGCATTCCCCTGAGTAACCGTGATCGTCTCATCCGGCTGAATATTTTTCCGGAACATTTCAATGTTATGTTCCACCAGCTCCACCGCATCAACTGCATATCCCTGACGCGCCAGTGCATGTGAATAGCGGCCGGTTCCCGCTCCGATTTCCAGTACACGGTCATCGGGTTTTATATACTTGTCTATGTAACGCATAGTAGTAAGGAATTCAACTGATCCATGCTTTGACATAAGACGGGCATCCTCATTGAAACTGCTGTAATGGTTTATCAGATATTGGTTTGTTTCCATACTATGTCTCCTCTATTTATAATCAAATTACTGTTTGCTTTACTCGGCTGCTTTGCTGTACAAAAAACACTGGAGATCAATCTTTTTATGTCCTATCTTCAGTATGACATCTTTTTCACCGGCACGCTGAAAGCCCCTGCGCTCATAAAACTGATAAGTACATGCGTTATCCGTATATAAATATATATTCTTTCCCTTTTCTCTTCGTGCAAATTCATTAAGCAGGAAACTTCCAGTTCCTTTGGCTTTCATCTCAGGATTGGCGGCCAGGAACAAAATCTCTCCGTCCGGCGAAGTTTGTTTACAGTAACGTGTAAACATTTCCCTGTTTGCCTCATCATAGACGCCGGAACCTCCTTTCGCAAAAAGGTTCTGCAAAACATCAAATACTTTCACGTAAAACGATTTCCAAAAAGAACGGTATTTCTTATCCTCACCTTTGATTTCAGCAAGCAGTACTCCTGCAAACATATCCCCCGCATATGCTGCAATCACCTGAGTTGCACGGGCAAGCGACAAATACCAAAAATATCTGCCGTATAAATTCAGCAAGAGTTTACTATCCATGTACCAGTCAAAATGCATCCCTTTCACCGCAAATTGAACTGCTTTTTTATGGTCTCTTTTATCCAGTTCTCTGATTTCTAACTTCATGAAATTCTTCTCCATAAATTTTGGTTTCTATATCCCTCATCTATTCAGTGTCATAGGCGTATACCGTATCCCATCTGTAAGCTGTTCGTCATCCACAGCCTGAAAACCCAGCTTTTCATAGACTGGTACAGCATAAGGAGAAGCATTCACTGTTATTTGCTCGGTCCGGCTCTGTGCCAAAAAATAGTTCCAAAGGGCTCGTCCGATTCCTTGTTTTTGTATCTTTTCTTCTACAAAAAAGAGACTGATATGATTTCCCCTCATCGCTAATACACCTACGACAGCTCCGTCAATTTCCGCTCCAAAGATCTCTAATCTTTCTAATTCTCTCTCATTGCGGATAAAATCATGAAATGTAAGGATTCCTTCTTCCGAATACTCCGGTGCTTCAAATTTCAAAAAGGTTTCCCACACCAGATCCATGGCCTCCTGACTCCTTGAACGATACAGTCTTGCAATTTCCATCCTCATTTATTTTCTCCCCGGCTTTGGCTGTTTCTGTTTTTTCAATTATATCTGTTTCTCGGGGTTCTATCAACTTAAGTTTACTTTCAGATAATGGAAACTGCCGGAATCTAACTTACAATTCCGGCAGATAACCTAATTATAATTTTAACCTTCTTTTTATCTTCTCAACAGCTTTTTTTTCAATACGGCTCACATAAGATCTCGATATATGAAGTTCTTTTGCCACCTCTTTCTGAGTCATGGGTTTTTTGCCATATAATCCGTATCTCATGATCAGAGTCGTTTTCTCTCTGGACGGTTCCATCTCATCCACCATTTTATACAAGTCTCTGATTTTCTCCTTCAGGTCCAGTTCATCTACGATATCGTTTTCATCCGCCCCCAGTACATCCAAAAGATTAATTTCATTCCCCTCTTTGTCAATCCCAATCGGCTCATATAACGAAGTGTCCTTTGCACTTTTTCTTTCCTGTCTCAGCATCATGAGCAGTTCATTTTCAATGCATCGGGAAGCATAGGTCACCAGCCGGTGCCCTTTCTCCAAGTTATAGGTATTGATCGCTTTGATCAGCCCAATCGTTCCCACGGATATCAGATCGTCCTTATCCCTGTCAAAGTTATTATATTTTTTAACAATATGGGCAACCAGACGGAGATTGTGTTCTACTAATATGTTCCTGGCCTCCATGTCCCCCAGGCGGCTTTTCTTCAAGTAATATTGTTCCTCTTCCTGTGACAGCGGTTCTAAAAATGCCTGCAAGTAAAGCAACCTCCAAGCCTTTTTAACATTGTATGCCTTCCTCTGTCCAATAGTGCTTTTCCCTCTAAAAGATATTTCATCTGCTGTAAGGGTTCTCTCAAATGTGTTAAACTTACAATATCATATATTTTATTCAGGAGGTACGCTATGAATGTTTTATTTCATATTGATGAGAGTTTAAAGTGGGCAATGGTTCTGGGAAATATACAAAATATGATTCAATATTTTGATCAGGAAGCCATGCATTACCGAATCGAGCTGGTGGCAAACGGCCCGGCTGTCTGTGAACTTCAGGATGCCGTCTCAGAAAAGATGGGGTTTAAAAATGCTCTGCTATCTCTTTCCTCAAACATTCGGATCTGTGCCTGCCGCAATGCACTGCGCGCAAACCATATTTCTCCTGAACTTCTGCTGCCGTTTGTTGAAATTGTCCCGGCAGGTGTAGTGGAAATTGCTCTTCGGCAGACGGAAGGTTTTTCATATATTAAACCTTAAAACAACCTTGGGGAACATAAACAAATTCTCTGATCTGTGGTATAATAATGTAAAAACAATACAGGAGATGAGAGAATATGAAGAAATTAAAAATCGCAGCATTATTATGCCTTTTGTGCCTTCTGACCGCAGGGTGTGCAAAAGAGAAAAAAGTCAAAAACAAGACGGTCACATTGGAATACCAGAACAAGAAATATGAGGGCCAGTATACCGGTCTCATGAAAAATGACAAGCCAACGAAAGGAACTTTTTCCTACAAAAAGGGAGATGATTACCTCACCTACAAAGGCAAAATCTCAAATGGAAAAATGTCCGGAGAAGGAACCCTTGATACAAACCTGATGACAGCCTATTTTATCGGAAAAAAATGTGAAGGGCGCTACAAAGGCATTGTCTCCGGCGGCAAAGCCAGTAAAAAAGGAAGATTTGAATTTGTGTCTCCAAAAGACTTCAAAAACGCCGTCTATCAAGGAAGCTGGCATGCGAACATGGCAAACGGCGAAGGACGTCTTGACTTCTCTGTCGGAGGAAAATGGGCTATGACCGGCCATTTTGACACCGGTTATTTTGATCCCACCACTTTTGAAATCTATCAAACGATGGGGACTCTTGAAGAGATCGAATATAAAATTTCTCCAAAAGCAAAAACATTTATAGAAGAAAATGATTCCTTATTTATGGCAAAAAAAGAAACTGATCTGGCACCTTATGTAGATTCTTCGCTCAGTCACCATGATGTTTTAAAAAAGTCCGGTGATTACGGAGATGAACTTATGAAATTTTCTGACTATACAGTTCTGAATACCGAGCTGAATGAAAAAGTATTTGGCAGAAATCTATCTCTGGTTCTTCTTGGTCTGCCCTCTGAGAATGCATACATATACGTTATCTGCCTGGACCCTTTAAAGGATGTTTCTTTCAACAGCACTCAGACCGTATATGGACTTCCCCTTTCCTCTGCAGAGTATACAATGCAGTCCGGCAAAAAATTAAAAGTACTGATTGTAGCAGGCAGTTTCTTAAAACACCAGTAGCAATACGGAGGGGAAAACTATGAAAAATTTAAAGTTTACAGCTGTTTTTATCTTATTGGTCTTCTGTCTCACCGGATGTTCCAACCGTGTAGAAAATGAAGAAATGACCCTGTCTTTTTTTGACAAAGATTTGAAAGGAAAGTTTTCGGGAACTCTGAAAGACAAAAAACCAGAAGGCAAAGGCACTTTTGTCTTTAAAAAGAACAAACAATATCTCACCTACAAGGGAAATTTCTCTAAAGGCCGTCCGGAAGGCAAAGGTTCTGTAAAAACAAACCTTGCCAAAGTCAAACTCAGCGCCACAGATACAACCGGTGTATATGATGGAGAGACATTGAACGGAAAATTTCATGGCAGCGGCAAATACAAAGTTCAGAGTCCGGCCAATCTAAAATCTACCTATACCGGCCTCTGGAAAAACAATCTGCCGGAAGGAACCGGAGAATTAGTGTTTGACGACAAAGATTATCCCAAACAGGCAGGCACTTTTAACAAAGGTTATTTTACACCAAATGTACTGGAATTTTTTAATACGCTTGGTTCACTCTCCAGTATGCCCTTTTCTATTTCCTACAAGGCACAGGAATTTCTTTCCGACCAAGAGGAACTATTCCCAGCGAAGAGTTTAAAACAGATTAAAAAATATACAGATCCTTCCATAAAGTATGAGCAGGTCTTTAGACATCCGGATCAATACGGAGATAAAATTGTACGGCTATCCAACTATTATATTGTGCAAATGGATTCTTACTCTGCATTTGGCTATGATTATAATGAAGTTCTGCTGCTGGATCGTTCCGGAAAACATGTATGCATCGTGTACTATCTGGATGAATTAGAGAATATTTATGAATCTGACTTTGCAGATGTGTATGGTATTCCAGTTAATACATCATCCTATGAAAACAAGAACGGCAAAAAGATAAAAACTTGTATTCTCGCAGGAAGTTATTTCAAAAAGATCAAGTAAATAAAAGGCCATTCTCCCTGTTATGGCAGAGAATGGCCTTTTTCTTCAGCCGCGCTGAAAAACTGTTGTCGGATATTTTCTTATTCTAGGATATTTTATACATTTTATCAGACACATATTTTATATATTCCTCCAGACACATGTTTTTCTTTTTCATTTCCCCTGCGGCTTTCCTGCCCACATACCGGTAATGCCACGGTTCATATCCGATTTTTGTAATATTGGTTTTATTCTTCGGATATCTGAGAATAAATCCGTATTTCCAGCTGTTTTCCATAAGCCACTGCTGTTCTTTCCTCTTTTCCTGAGTCTCATCAAGCACCGGATAATCCACTGCCACGATGTCCACTGCCAGTCCTGTCTGGTGCTCACTCCGGCCCGGAAGCGCAACCCATCTGGATGCCTTCTTCCTGGCCTCAGCTTCCGTACATCCCTGATTCAAATACTTATTGATATCGCGCTCCAGAAGATATGTCTGGCGCTCTTCTGTCCGGTATGCAGAACAAACGGAGGGATAAAGCCCTCTTTTTCTGGCCGCATTCATCATTTTCTGCAGATCCGGCAGTATCCTCCGGTCTACCTGGCACCCATTATTTAATGTAGTCAGGTCAGGCTGAAAACCATCCGGCACATAATTTTCATGATTTATTAAGATTAGGTTCCAGGGAATATGAACTGTTTGTTCTTTTTGTTTTGGCCTTACAAATCTGCTGACCGGTATGGTATTCTTTACCGGCTGCTGCGTAGAAGTACAGTACTGTATCACGAGGACCGTCAGGAACCAGGTGCCTATGATCTCTAATATAAGCAGTACAAAATACTTATGTCTCCTCCGTATATATTGTTTCTTTCTCATTAGTCCGTCACCCTTCTTTCCAGAGAATATGATCTCTGGTATTATCATACCCGGACCTTGTATCACAATTCAGTCAAAATTCCATCGAAGTTGTATCATCTGCTGACACTGTTTTGATCTCCGCCATTTCCCTCAGGATGAATATAAAATTCCCCTTCTTCCGCAAACTTTTTGCTGAAGAATATAAATAAATAGTATACTTTTTCACTGCCTGACCTGTATGTTACAAAATAGTTGTTTTTTACCGCTGCCATTTTGTTTGTTTCTTTCAAACCAAGATACCGGCCCCAGATCCCTATGATCTTCTCAGCATCCGAAGGCTTGATTCCGGCTCCTTTTACACTGTCGATACTCAAAATCTTATGTGAAGAATCATCAATGACCGCCACTAAACTCTGATCCCCTGATTGTACCGTCACGCTGTGAATTCTCAGACGTCTTGCATAATTTTTTGTATCCAGACAAGTCGTTGTGGTTTCATAAAACATCATTGTATTCTTATTCAAAGCAAGCTTTGGAAACATTCCCATTTCTTTTAGTTGTTTTAATTCTTTCATACAAACGTTTTTGAGTTCGTCTATCTCTGCCGATCCCCACTCATAGGTCTGGTTCGTCACGGCAATCTCCTCCGCTGAGTTATCTGCTTCCGCAATGAGTGATAATTTTTCCTCTATAGTTAAGGTATCTGTCCGGATTTCCGATGTATCTTCCACCTTGTCCAGTTCCACCCGGCCTCTCATTTTCTTATCCTGATACCCCGATATCAGAGACGGCCATAGAATACAGGAGGCTGCCAGGACCGCTGAAAAAAAGCAGATCAAAATATTCTTAAATTTCATCGGACCTCTCCTTTCTGAGCTGAACGGTGACTGCCGTTCCTATTTCCAGCCGGCTCTCAAATTCCATCGTTCCGCCGTGCAGTTCCACGATCCGGCGGCAGAGAGAAAGTCCAAGCCCCGCTCCGCCTTCTTTTCTTGCTCTGGACTTATCTGCCATATAGAACGCTTCCGTTATTCTGTTCATATCTTCTCTGAGCATTCCTCTTCCGTTGTCTTTTATCACAAGGGTATAGCCGTTTTCATCTGATCTCCCTTCAAAACGGATCAGTCCGTCGGCATCCACTGCTTTCCTGGCATTATCCAAAAGATTCACACAGAGACTCTGCAGCAGATCCGGTTCTCCCCATATGATCCCCTCTTCAAAAGAAGTTTCAAGCTGGATACCTGATGCTTTTAAAAGAGGCTCTGTGAGATGAATGACTCTTTCAGACAGCTCAGCTGCCGGGACCGGTCTCATGGAAATTTTCTGCTTGTCCAGAACGATCAGGTCCATCAGCTTCAGAGACAAAGCCTCCAGACGCTTCCCCTCCTCAAAAATATAATTCGCCGCCTGAAATCTCTGCTCCTCACTGAGTCCTCTGGACCGCAGGGTATCTGCGTATCCTATGATAGAAGTCATAGGCGTTTTCAGTTCATGTGCAAAGCTTCCCATAAACATCTCCTGGCGCAGCGCAGAGTCTTCAAGTTCACAGATCTTTTGTTCCAGCTGCTCTGCCATTGTGTTAAAATCTCCGGCGAGAGAACCTATCTCATCCTCGGACACCACCTCCGATCGGATCTTTAAATCACCTGCTGCGAAGTTTCTGACTGCCCGGGAAAGGATCCTCAAAGGCTGGGTCAGCCATCTGGACAGGCAAAAGACAGCAATTCCCAGAGTTACGACCAGAATAATGGAAATTTTCTGATACAGCTTCATCTGATTTTCTTTTAATTCATAAATCGGGGTAATATCTCGTACATTTTCCAGGTAAAATACTTCTTCATCTACGGTGAAGCGGCATGCCGACTGCAGATAATACCTGCCGTCCTGTTTAAGAATAGAGTATCCGGTATGTTTTTCGTCCAGGGCCTTCATTACCTGATCCGGTACACGAAAACTCAGATCCGAAAACAGTTCCCGGAAGGAACTGTCACATATCCGAAATTTTCTTTCTTTTCCCGGTGACGAGAGACTGATTGATCCGGCCAGCTTTTTAACCGTGTTTTTAGGTGAACCGCTGTCCGGAGGAGATACGGCAATAGAAGCCCCCAAAGTTGCCCGGAAAATATTGTTTTCCTGATATGACATCTCTGCGGTCTGGCGCAGAGATGACTGAAAAGAAGACTGGATCAAAAAATACCCGCCAACACTGAATGTGAGCATAGTAAGTGAAATAATGCTTAAAAATACTTTCCAGGAAAACTTCATTGCGAATCCTCCAGGCGGTAGCCTACCTTATAGACCGTTTTTATTTTGTGTTCCCATCCGATCTTTTTTCTCAGTCGCTGCACGTGCAGATCGACTGTCCTGCTGTCCCCCATGTATCCGCTGCCCCAGATCTTCTCATAGATAAAGTCCCTGAATAAGGCAATGTTTTTATTCTGTATCAGGAGCAGCAGCAGTTCATATTCTTTGACTGTCAGATTTACAGGCTGCCCCTGTTTTTTTACAATTCTTGCGGACATATCAATCTCCAGGTCTCCTTCCTTCAGACGGCTTTCTGTCTTCTGACAGCGCCTGAGGACCGTCTCTACCCTGGCCAGCAGTTCCGCAATTTCAAATGGCTTGGTCAGATAATCGTCTGCCCCTGCCTTCAGTCCCTTTACTTTATCTTCTGTATTGGCCTTGGCCGTAAGAAATATGACCGGAATCTCAAGCGGCCTGATGTAGTCCATCAGCTCATAGCCGTCTATCTCCGGCAGCATGATATCCAGAAGAATCAGATCAAATCCCTCCTGATCCAGCCGGTCGGCCGCCTCAGCCCCGTCAAAGGCACAGTCACAGCAGTATCCCGCTGCCGCAAGATTCATCTGGATTAAATTAGATATAGCCGGCTCATCCTCGACGATTAAAATACGGTTCATATTCCTCTCCTCTGCTTTTCATTTATTTGTCGAAAAATATAACAGATCCTTGTATCATTTTTGTATCCTCAGCTGCTAATGTCCATTATAAATTCAGAAAATCAAAAGGCTCCTTATCCTGTAAAAAGTGCATAAGCATATAGGCACACATGATGGCCACATGTTCTTCTTTAAGAATCCTTTTTACTTCTTCTCTGTCTGCCAATACGATCTCAATTTCTTCGGAGTCTTCCTGTCCCTTCTTACTCGGTGTCCCGCTGGCGTATCCATAAATGGTGGCACAGGACTCATCTGTCATGCCGACAGACATGAATCCGGGCTTTTCAAACATCGGGTCTGCATCGATCAGCTCCAGAGAAAGTCCTGTTTCTTCCTTCAGCTCCCTGATTCCTGCCTCCCGGTAGTCTTCTCCTTCTTCCACCAGACCTGCCGGAAATTCATAGATATAATCATCGATCGAATACCGGTACTGCCTGACCAGCACGACCCTGTCCCGTTTTTCACCGTAGAGGCTGTAAACAATAATGCCGTCCGGATCATTGCGCTTTGTCTTTAATTTCAGCCGTTCCATATTTTTCACCCTGGAAGCGATATAGTAATTCAACGGTTTTCCAACCCGGTTTGTGCCTTTTAAATGATACAGATTCAGATGTGGATTATCTGTCAGTCTGCTGACTTCACTAATTTTTTTCATGACGAATGCTCCTTTTCTAACGATGCTTCTTTTTGTTCTGTCTGTTTTTATATATTATATCGGAAATGCCGTCCCCGGGAAAGCCTTTCTGTTACAGGGCTAAGGCACATTCAAACGCAAGTTGCATGTATTTCTTAAAATTTCTGATACCGTACTCTGCCAGATCTCTTTGCTCCCATCTGTCTGCATCCAGATGATCCGCACCGTATAAAAATTGAATACATGGAATCTTCCGAAACTGGGTGACCGCCAAAGCAGCAGAACATTCCATCTCAACTGCAAGGCATCCCTGTTCTCTGCGCTCTTCTATTACACTCTGGGTTTCCCTGTAAACCGCATCCGTGGTCCATGTCTTGCCGGTCACATAAGACATTCCGCATTTTTTTAAACTATTCTTTAATATATTTACAGACGATGTCTCCGCATGGATTTCCTCACTGGCCGGCATATAATGATAGCTGGTTCCCTCATCTCTTACCGCGGAAACAGGGACAATGATTTTATCCTGGACAGCGGACTGGTTCAGGACCCCGCAGCATCCAAACATCACGATCTTTTTCGCTCCCATTGCTATGATTTCTTCTAAACCGGCCGCACAGGCAGGGGCCCCCACTCTGGATAAAAAAACCGCAATACGCTTTCCGCCATAACATATTTCATAGACCGGAAGATTCCCGTTTGCACTGCACAATTCTGCGATCTTTTTTCCATCTCTTGATTCAGCCAGCCGATCGATCATATCCGCCGAAAAAGTGGTAATGCATACCTCCGGAAAATCCGGTTTTTCTTCTATAACATTCCATGGATTTATCAGAGCCGTTTTTGCACTGCCCCAGCGTTCAAATATCGTTGCCATATCTTTTATTCCTTTCTCACTAATAAATTTCGGATTTCCTTCATCATTCTTTCCGGTACTTCTCTGCTGACCGGCATGAGTCTGCTGTACATTCTTACTCCCTGATAGGAAAAAATGATCAGGTCAAACACTGCCGGTATATCGACAGGATAGAATTCCTTCCGGTCAATTCCATATTGAAGAAAACTCTTCCATGTATCAAATGACGCTAAATACTGACGGTACAAGGCATTCTCCCCGGCGGCATTTTCCTTTATGCTGAAATATTCATAAATCGCAGTGCTCAAAGAGCCTTCCCTGTCGATCATTTCCTCCTGGTAGCGTTTCAGGATATCATCCAGAATATGAACCGCAGAAAGTCCCAGTCTCATTTTTGAACGAAATTCTTCATCCTGGGAATTCATCATTTCATCCACGATTTCTTTAAAAATCTGTTTTGTGTTCTCATAATGCCCATACAAGCCTCCCCGGCTTAACCCCGTGATCTCACAAATATCTTTCATTGTAACTTCTTTAAAACCCTTCTCTGCGAACAAAAGACAGGCTTTCTCCCTGATCCGTCTCCTCGTCGCTTCACCTCTCTTATTCACGGAACCCTCCTTTCCGACATATGTGTCTACAATTTCAATATACGACACATATGTCGGAAAGTCAATAGTGTACATCTGCGAGCCATATAAAAATTCCTTCAAAACAAAAAAGTCTGTTCAGCAATCTCTTTTTTCGTTAATAAACACATATCCAGCAGGCATTACGTCCATTTTCTGCGTGATTGGAATGAGGCATTCTAAGAACAGAACGGAAATCATGCAGAAAATGTCTCTCGGGTGGACGCGCTTCGCGCGATAAGGTATACTTATTATATAGTTTGAAACGTGTTTATCTCTTTGTTTTTTTGCAGAAAGGATGGTTTTTATGGATTTTGGAGAAGGTATGAAGAAGGTTCTGCTGGCCGGTATCGGTGCTATGGCTGCAACCGCGGATTCCGCCAAAGATATCGTCGAGGATCTTGTAAAGAAAGGGGAACTTACCGTAGAGCAGGGGAAGGTCGTAAATGAAGAGCTAAAGCATAAAGCAAAACAAAAACTGAAAGATCATGTGACTGTAAATGTTGTGAAAGACTATAGAGACTTGATGGATGCGGTGGATGATATGTCTGAAGAAGATCTGGACCGTTTAATGGATAGAATCGAGGCGAAAAAGCAGGCATCTGAAAATCCTCCGGAAGATACCCCGGAGGAATCAAAAGAAGATGAGCAGTGATGTCTCTAACCGGCGGCTTCTCGATATTCTCACAGTATTAAAAAGGCATCATCTCTCAAGGGGGATGACCCCTCAAAAACTGAAAGAGATTCTGGAAGACCTGGGGCCCACATATGTCAAGCTGGGACAGATTATGTCCATGCGCTCTGACATGCTTCCAGAAGCATACTGTACAGAATTAAAAAAACTCAGGACTGAAGTAAAACCACTGGACTTTTCTCTGGTGAAAGAGGTGGTCGAACAGGAACTCTGCCGTCCCCTGGAATCTGTATTTTCTGAGATCCAGCCAGATCCGTTAGGCTCTGCTTCTATTGCACAGGTTCACTTAGCGGTGCTTGCAGACGGCGGACGAGTTGTGATCAAAGTCCAGCGGCCTCATATCCGGGAAACCATGGAAAATGATATTCATCTGCTGAAAAAAGCCGCCAAAATCATGAAAATCGCCATGGGTACCGGTGACCTGATCGATTTTCATACGATACTGGATGAACTTTGGAAAACTTCTCAGGAAGAGATGGATTTTATAAGAGAAGCGGACAATCTGGTGCGGTTTTATGAACATCAACAAGACATTGCCTATGTCACCTGCCCGCAGGTGCTCACCGAGTTTACTACACCCCGTCTGCTCACTATGACCTATATCGACGGCATCCAGATCGATCATATTGATGCACTCCGAAAGGCCGGATATGACATGACGGAGATTGGCGAAAAAGCTGCTGAAAATTATTGTAAGCAGATCCTGGAAGATGGTTTTTTCCACGCGGACCCTCATCCGGGTAATCTGTGGATTACGGGAGGAAAGATTGCCTGGCTGGACCTTGGCATGACAGGACATCTGTCTGAACACTATAAACAGCTGCTGAGAAAAGCTATTACAGCACTGTTAATGCACGACATCTATACACTGAAAAATGTCCTCCTCACCCTGGGAGAGCCAAAAGACCGCATCAATCATGCCAGGCTCTATACGGACGTGGATGACATCGTCAGCCGTTATATGACTTTAGACTTCGGCGAGATGCGCCTGGGCGATTTGATCGAGAAGCTCCTGGATCTTGTAAAAAAGCATAAGATTGCCATCAGCCCGGATATCACACTTCTCGGCAGGAGTATGATCACTATGGAGGGCACTCTGGCCGCCTGCTCCCCTGAAGTCAACATGCTCTCCATTCTTTCCATGCATATGTCTTCTATGATATATGATCATTTTAACTGGAAGAAGGAATTAATCCACCGGGGCCGGACAGCT
Organism: Anaerostipes caccae L1-92; assembly: GCF_014467075.1. Classification (NCBI taxonomy): domain Bacteria; kingdom Bacillati; phylum Bacillota; class Clostridia; order Lachnospirales; family Lachnospiraceae; genus Anaerostipes; species Anaerostipes caccae. Next base: position 1,558,963 of record NZ_AP023027.1, on the reverse strand, counting down.
TATGCATCCCTTGATAAATCCATGGAGATCCCGTCCCAGCTTTCTGACCTGTTAAATATTACAAAAAACGGGCAGACAAAATTAAATATGGAACTTACAGACGCAGATGATTTTATGAAAACTTTTCGTCAATCTGTCGGTTACCTTGTGCTCGGGATCGTCTCATCCGCTCTGTTTCTTGGTGCAGTCCTGCTTTGTATGACAGAGCTGAGACCTCTGATCTTCGGTATCCCCTGGATCAGTTTTATCGGATTTGTTCTGTCCGGGCTGATCATTGTATACTTGCTGTACCGAATATTATTTCGTCCAAAATACTGAAAATGCTGTAAAACAGATGAACCTGCATCTATTTTACAGCATTTCTTTATACCTTCAAAGTGTATCTGAGGATCGTCTTTTTATTCTTTGAATCGGCCTGTCTGGCCCCTGCCACATAGATTTCCCGGTGCCAGTGATTCCGTCTTTCATATCCCTTCTCTTTGATAAACTCATCCATCTTCGCAAAGGATTCCGGTTCATCGCCGAATGGCCCCTTATGCATGATCTGAGCACACAGCCCTTCCTCCTGAGAGAAAAACTCCACCTCTTTAAGCAGCTGATGAGGCTTCTTTCGGGCAACTGCATCATACGCTTTTTTAAACATCTGCTCTGTGATCACGTCCGGCTGCTTCAGCATAATCCGGTAGACAAAGCGGTCTTTGTCCAAAGGATGCTCTGGATCAGAAGTCGTCCATACTCCTTCCAGCGGATAAACTACATAGTCATCATATAAACCGTCTATCCTGTCTGCCGAACCGTCAAGACAGGCTTTTTTATATCCGTTCTTGATCTGATATGCAAGTGAATATAAAACTCCGACTCTCTCAGAAAAATCTTCTTTATTCGGATCACCTTCCCCGCAGATCATAATATAGTTCTGCACCGGCATCCTGATCAGAGACGGCTCCTGCTTTGCGCTGTAAATCTCTTTCTCCTGTTTTCTCCATTCATATTTCATAAGAAATTTCATCTCCCTTCCTAATAGGAATAATATCACCTTGAACTTGTCATCCCATGTCATGTTAAAAAAACATCGGCAATATTTTTTGCCGATGTTTTGAAACTTCACTTTATTCTTCTTTTCGTCTGAGCAGATATCCTTCCGGAATTTCTTCTCCGAAATCCACATAGATCATCTGTCTCGGGTGAGGCGCACTCTCCATGGAAACGCCGTCCTCATCCTCGATCGCTTTTACGGTCACCTGGAGGTTTTCTCCTCCTGGTATCATGACCTCGATGGTCTCGCCTGTGAGGAACTTATTTTTCTGTTCCAGCAGCGCAAATCCCTTTTCATTGTGTCCCTGCACGATGCCGATATAGGTATATTCTTTCACATAAGTATTGCTGTCATAAATCTGAGCATGTTCATCTGTCTTCCCATAATAGAATCCGGTTGTAAACTGCCGGTAAGTGCACTTGGAAATCTCCTGCCTGTAATAATCCATATTGGCAAAATATTTCTCCGGTGACTCCCTGTAATCGTCAATCGCTTTTCGGTAAGTTCTCGCAACCGCCGCCACATAGAGGGCAGTCTTCATTCTTCCTTCGATCTTCAGGCTGTCGATTCCTGCGCCGATCAGGTCATCTATGTGTTCGATCATGCAGAGATCCTTGGAATTAAAAATATAAGTCCCCCGTTCATTCTCATACACCGGCATATATTCGCCCGGCCTGGTCTCCTCCACCACAGAATACTTCCACCTGCACGGATGGGTGCACGCCCCTTTGTTGGCATTCTGTCCGGTAAAATAATTGCTTAAAAGACAGCGCCCCGAATGGGAAATACACATAGCCCCATGGACAAATGCCTCAATCTCAAGATCATCCGGGATATGCTCCCTGATCTCTTTGATCTCCCGAAGAGAAAGCTCTCTGGCAGCCACCACACGGGATGCGCCCTGTTCCTGCCAAAATTTATAAGTGGCATAGTTGGTGCTGTTGGCCTGTGTGCTGATGTGGCGTTCAATCTCCGGACATTCCTCTTTGGCGATCATGAAAACACCGGGATCAGAAATGATCAGTCCGTCCGGCTTTATGTTCCTAAGCTCCCTGAAATATTCCCGGATACCGCTAAGGTCTCCGTTATGAGCCACGATGTTGGCTGTTATATAAACTCTGACTCCGTGCTCATGGGCAAAACAGATTCCTTCCTTTACATCGTCCATAGAGAAATTTTTGGCTTTTGCCCTGAGCCCGTACATTTCTCCTCCGATATAAACCGCATCTGCTCCGTAGAGCACAGCTACTTTCAGTACTTCCAAATTGCTTGCTGGTATCAGCAGTTCTGTTTTTCTCATGTTACTCTCCTGTTTTCATACTCACTGCCACCCCGTCTCCCACAGGAAGCACAGATGTCTCCAGCAGAGGATGGTTTTTCAGTGTATATAAGTACTCCCGCATCCGCTTGTGAATGGTCCGGTCTCTGCGTTCCACCGCATACCTGGATCTTACGATATCCCCATCCTGAAGCACATTGTCGGAAACTAAAATGCCTCCCGCAGGAAGCAGACGTAAAATGTGCTCAAAAAAACGGATATACTGGCCTTTGGCCGCATCCATAAAAATAAAATCAAAGGTTCCGGATAGTTCTTTTAAGATCTGGACGGCATCCCCTTTTAAAAGAGTCACTGCGTTCTGCACTCCCGCTTCGGCAAAATTTGCCTCAGCTTTCAGTATCCTTCCTTCGTTTCGTTCAATGGTTACGACAGTCCCGCCCTCCGGCTGAAACTTGTGCATATAAAGAGATGAAAATCCCACAGCCGTTCCGACCTCCAGGATTTTCATCGGCTGTTTCATCAGCACTAATAATTTCAGAAACTCTTTTGTCTCGGGCTTCACGATCGGCACATGATTCTTCCTGGCTTCGCGTTCAATCCTCTCAAGAAAAGCGTCCTCCTCCCGGATCAATGAGCGGAGATAATCTGTTACATTTTCATCTACAATCATTTTTTCTCCTTTTCACGGACATCCCCGCACAGCACAGCCATAATCTCATCAATTCCCTGAGACTGTGACAGGCTGTACTTTCCGGGAACAAACTCCGTTTCACTATATTTCGAGAAAAATTTTCTTACTTTAAATCTGTTTTTACCGATGATCAGATGCTTCTCATAAAGCTGATCGGCCACCTGTCCGGTCCCGTCTCCCTTAGAGATTACCACCTGAATCTTCCTGGTGCTGGAAGCGTCATATGCCTCGTTTGAGAAAGCATGATAAGCAAAAGAATACATGCCGAAAAATAATCCAACGATCAGACCTATGATCAGGATCTGATGGACCACCTTCCAAAAAAGCCGGAACAGGTCATCTCTATTGTTTTTTCTCTCTTCATCCTTTGTCATCATCTGTCTTTGCACTTTCCTTCCCCGCGTAAAGCTTTATACTTCTGTAATGATCGGAAGGATCATCGGATCCCTCTTCGTCTTCTTCCAGATATAATTACTCAGCGTGTCCCGGATACAGGACTTTAACTTGCCCCAGTCGGTAATGTTCTTTGTAAGACAGCCTTCCACCGCATCTTCCACAACCTGTCTGGCTCCTTCCATGAGGCTTTCAGATTCTCTCACGTAGACAAAACCGCGGGATACGATATCCGGACCTGCCAAAATGCTGTTTCCGTGTTTTTCCAAAGTCACAGTCACAATGATCAGGCCATTTTGTGACAGCTGTCTTCTGTCGTTCAGCACAATATTTCCTACATCCCCGATGCCCAGTCCGTCTACGAGGATTCCCTGGGCAGGGACTTTTCCGGTGACTTTTCCGGCTTTCTTGTTTAGTTCCAGAACGTCTCCCTCTTCCATAACAAAAACATTCTCTTTCGGAATTCCCATTTCCAAAGCCAGCTCACTGTGGCGCACCAGATGGCGGTACTCTCCGTGTACCGGTATTGCATACTGGGGCTTCGTGAGGGCATAGATCAGGCGGATCTCTTCTCTGCACGCATGCCCGGATACATGAGTATCCTGGAACACGACTTTTGCTCCCTTCATAGCCAGCTCGTTCATAATGTTTGAAACATTTTTCTCATTTCCCGGAATCGGGCTGGAACTGAACACGATGGTATCTGTCGGTTTGATGGAAACCTTCCGGTGGGTGCCGTTTGCCATCCTGGATAAGGCTGCCATTGTCTCACCCTGGCTTCCCGTGGTGATCATAACGATCTGATCGTCCGGTACATTTCTCATCTGATCTGTCTCAATCAGAGTATTCTTAGGGATCTTGATATATCCCAGCTCTGAAGCAGTCGCAATGATATTTACCATGCTCCGGCCTTCTACCGCTACCTTTCTTCCATGCTTATAAGCGGAATTGATAATCTGCTGTACACGGTCTACATTGGAAGCAAAGGTGGCAACAAGAATCCTTCCTTTTGGATGGGCCGCAAACAAGCTGTCCAGCGTCTTTCCAACGTTCTTCTCAGACTGAGTATACCCGGGTCTCTCCGCATTGGTGCTGTCCGCCATCAGCGCAAGGACACCCTCTCTTCCCAGCTCCGCAAACCTTGCCAGATCGATTGCCTCTCCGAAAAGAGGAGTATGGTCGATTTTAAAGTCACCAGTATGAATGATCAGCCCTGCCGGAGTGTGGATAGCAAGTGCCGCAGCATCCGCAATACTGTGGTTGGTCTTGATAAATTCTACCGTAAAGACTCCCAGTTTTATCACATCGCCGTGTTTTACGACTGTCTTCTTCACCTGTTTTAACAGTCCATGCTCTTTTAATTTATTATCGATCAGTCCCATTGTAAGCTTTGTCGCATAAACTGGAATATTGAGCTGTTTCTCAATATAAGGGATCGCTCCGATATGGTCCTCATGCCCGTGGGTGATGACCAGTCCCTTGATCTTCTTCGCGTTTTCCTTCAAATAGGTTACATCCGGGATGACTAAATCAATTCCGAGCATCTCATCATCCGGGAAAGCTACCCCGCAGTCAACGATCAAAATATTATTGTTATACTCAAAAGCCGTAATATTCATTCCGATCTGACCTAGTCCGCCGAGAGGAATGATCTTTACCGTTCCCGTATTCCTTCTCTGAGTTGTCCTCGGACGTCCCTGTGCTTTTGGTGCAGCTGTCTTCGTCTGAGTCTTCTTCGCTGCTGCCTGTGTCTTCGGCGCTGCTTTCGCCTTTGCAGGCGCCGTCTTTTTCGGTGCCGCCTCTTTCTTCTGCGGCTTTGCCTTAACCGTGAGTTCCTTCGACTCATTCGGTATCACTGCCGGAGTCTTCGGCTGGCTGTACTTTTTCGGCCAAAAGTTTTTTGACTGTTTCTTTTGCTGTTGTCCTTCTGTCTTGTTACTTACACTTGTGTTGTCTGATTTCAAAATAATTCCTCCATTATTATTACTTCCGGTTATTTTGACAATCACGACAATATCCGTACATCTTTAATTCATGATCATGGACGATGAATCCGGTCGTTTTCTCAACCTGTTTTTCTAATTCATCTAATAAATCATCGTCGAACTTTAAAACTTTTCCGCAATTCACGCATATCAAATGATGATGGTGGTGCTCATTTTTATCTTCTTTTCCGATTTCATAGCGAACGTATCCATCATCTAAATTCAATTTATCAATTAATCCTAATTCACAAAGTAACTGTATGGTACGATAAATTGTCGCAATCCCGATTTCGGGAGTGTCTACTCTAACCAATTCATAGATTTCTTCCGCGGTCAGGTGCTGGTCCGGTTTTGATGAAAGTGCCTTTAATACAGCTTTTCTCTGATTCGTCACTTTTAAACCCTTGCTCTTTAAAATTTTTATAAAAGCTTCTTCATTATAGCCCATCAAACCACCTCGAAATCCTGTTACATTTATACTGTCAAATCAAAATCCTCGATTAATTCATTGAATATCTTGGATATGATCTCAAGTTCTTCTTCATCTTCTACAATCTCATAGGAGACATAGTCCTCCTCCAGTGAGATTTCTTTCATAATCAAAACTGTCCCGTCTTCCTCCACGGAATCCGCAACAAGCAGGTAATTTGTCCCTGCCAGTGTCGTCTGCTCCAGAACCATAAATTCAATCTCCCGGCCCTGGTCATCTAAAAAGAGAATTCTGCTCTCTTTGTCTTTCATTTTATCAATCCTTTCTTTACAGAGAATCCAGATATCCCTGTAAAATCATCGATGCAGCAACCTGATCAATGACCTTTTTCCGATGTTCCCTCCGGACGCCGCTTTCCATCAATACTTTATTGGACGCAACAGTAGAAAGGCGCTCGTCCCACAAGATCACATCCAGTCCGGTTCTGCGCACTAAACTATCGCGGAAAGCTTCCGTTGCCATTCCGCGTTCTCCGATCGTATTATTCATATTCTTCGGATATCCGAGGACAATCTTCTCAACCTTATATTCGGCGGCGATCTCCTCGATCCTTGCATAAGTCTTTCTTAACTTATTTTCATCTTTTCTCGTAATGGTTTCAAACGGCTGCGCTGTGATCCCCAGCTCATCGCTCAGGGCAACGCCCACTGTCTTTGTCCCATAATCAAGCCCAAGTATTCTCATAATCCCTACTTCAGCCTTGTATCAATATAATTTAAAAACAGGGCCTCGATAATCTCGTCCCTCTCTACTTTATTGATCATGCTTCGTGCATTCTTATGGCTGGTAATGTAGGTGGGATCACCTGACATAATGTAGCCTACCATCTGGTTCACCGGGTTATATCCTTTTTCCTCCAGTGCTTCATAGACATGCTCTAAAATTCTGTGCACGTCCAGTTCATCTTTCACCACGGAAAAATGCTGTGTCTGATTCTTATCCATATTATCACGTCCTTTTTCGTATCTTTTTTTTATTCTAATATATATCCGAAAAAATAGCAATGGATTTTCTACACATTTCCTGCCACATATCCTTCCCCGGTGATACCGGTGAGTTCAACTTCCACGATCTGATTTTCCAGCGGCTCTTCACTTTCCACCGCCACTTTGACGTATTCTTTTGTGTGCCCCACATAGAAATTTCCGGAGCTGTTTCTTAATTTTTCTTCGATCAGAACTTTTCTTCGTGTCCCGATCTGCCTGTTTTCAAACGCATTTTTATGTTCCTCATTCATGGCGATCAGGACTGCGCTCCTTCTGGCTTTTTCCTGATCATTTACCTGATCTTCCATGACGGCAGCCCTGGTGCCTGCTCTCTTTGAATATTTGAAAACATGCATTTCATACAGTCCGATCTCTTCCAGAAATTTTCTCGTTGCCTCGAATTCTTCTTCAGTCTCTCCCGGAAATCCTACGATAATATCCGTTGTCAGTGCGGGATCTTCGTAAGCTTTCCTCAGAATCTCTGCTTTTTCTCTTATCTCGTCCGTCGTATACTTCCGGTTCATCCGTTTCAGGGTAGCATCACATCCGCTCTGAAGGGACAGATGAAAATGCGGACAGAACTGCTCTATACTTTGAAGCCTTTTTACAAAATCTTCTGTGATGATCCCCGGTTCCAGAGAACCTAAACGGATTCGGTCCACTCCTCCGACCTTTCCTATTTCTTCGAGCAGATCAATCAGTCCTTTGTCCCCGTCAAGATCCGTCCCATAGGAACATACATGAATCCCTGTAATGACAAATTCCCTGCATCCGTTTTGGGCAAGGCCTCTGATCTCAGAGAGGACATCTTCCATATCCCGGCTCCGGACTCTTCCTCTGGCATAGGGAATAATACAGTAGGAACAAAACTGGTTGCACCCGTCCTGAACCTTGATATAGGCTCTCGTATGTTCATTTAAATGCCTCACATGCAGGGCTTCGTATTCGCTTCCCGAAGACAGGTCCAACACCTCGGCATCCCGGCGGTGACCCTCAAAATATTTTTCAAGGATCGGAATTAAATCTTTCTTTTTATTGTTCCCAATGATCAGATCGATCAGCGGATCTTTTTTCAATTCTTCTTTTCCCACCTGGGCATAGCATCCAACGGCTGCCACCACGGTATCCGGATTCAGCTTCTTTGCCCGGTGCAGCATCTGTCTGGACTTCCGCTCCGCTATATTCGTCACAGAACATGTGTTGACGATATAAATATCCGCACCTTCTTTGGGACTGACGATTTCAGCCCCTGCATCCGTCAGCATGTCAAACATGGCATCGGATTCATATTGGTTGACCTTGCAGCCCAAAGTCACGACTGCGGCTTTCACATTTTTTAAACTCATGGAGTTTCTCTTTTCCTTTCGTTGTTATTGACAATTCAAATCTTAGCTTGTACACTATCGTCATTGGAGGATGAATCATGTGCGAAGTACAATTAATGCTGAATTCCATAAAAAAGGTCAACGACTTTATCAATATTATCAAAGAATATGACGGCGGTTTTTACATAATCTCGGGTTCCTACCTTTTGGACGCCGCAAGTGTCATGGACCTGTTCAGCTTAAACTTAAACGAACCAATTCTTCTCGCCTTTCAGATTCCCGAAAAAAGGGATGAGATTCTTCAAAGGCTGGAACCCTTTCTCTGTTCTTCCCCTCAGTAAATCATTCTTTATTTTACAACGATCACTTCCGTAGTTTCGATCGCTTTTTCCATCAGTTCCTCTATGACATCAGCAAGATTTTCTTCTGATTTCTCAATTTTCTTTAAGTTTCCTTTGGTCACAGGATGTTTTGCCACAAAGATTGTACAGCAGTCCTCAAACGGCTGGATCGAAGTCTCAAAGGTGTCGATCCTCTCTGCGATATTTACGATTTCCTGCTTGTCCATCCCAATCAGCGGACGAAACACAGGCATATGGCATACGTCGTTTGTGATCGCCAGGTTATGGATCGTCTGGCTGGCAACCTGTCCGATGCTTTCGCCGGTGATCAGCGCCAGCGCATCATTTTCCTGTGCAAAATGTTCTGCGATCTTCATCATATAACGGCGCATGATGATCGTAAGCTGGTCGTGCGGACATTTCTCATAAATAGCAAGCTGAATATCCGTAAAGTTTACCACATGAAGATGGATCGGCCCCGCATACTTAGAGACAATCTTTGCCAGATCCACGACTTTCTGTTTTGCCCGCTCGCTCGTATATGGAGGTGCATGGAAGTAAGTCGCATCGATGCGCACTCCTCTTTTGGCAATCATATATCCTGCCACAGGGCTGTCGATTCCTCCTGACAAAAGCAGCATGGCTTTTCCGTTTGTTCCCACCGGCATGCCTCCCGGTCCGGGGATCTCCACAGAATAAATATAGATCTGCTGTCTTACCTCGATGTTTAAAAGCACTTCCGGACGGTGCACGTCTACCTTTAAGTCCGGCCATGCATCCAAAAGTTTTTCTCCCACCAGACAGTTGATGTCCATAGAATTCATCGGGAATTCCTTATCGCCCCGCCTTGCATTGACCTTAAACGTAAAATGCTTCCTGTCATACTGGCTGTCGACGTAACGTACTGCCGCATCCGTCAGATGCTCCACATCCTTTGTCTGCTCGATCACCATCGGACAGATGCCCGTGATCCCGAAGACAGTTTTTAACGCTTCCACGGCTTCCTCATAGTCAAAGTCCTCCTGTCCTTCCACAAAGACACGCCCGGACTCTTTTCTCACCTTAAATTCTCCCACCGGCTTCATGGCATACTTGATCTGTCTGACCAGTGCATCCTCAAACATGTAGCGGTTTTTTCCTTTGATGCCGATCTCGGCATATTTTATTAAAAAAGCTTGTACTTTCATCTTCTCTCCTTCTTATCTTCTTACGAATTTCCGCAGCATCGGAACTAATTCTTCCAGTGCCGCTATGACCTGGTCCACTTCTTCTTTTGTGTTATAGACAGAAAAACTAAACCTCAATGTTCCGTCCCGGTACTCAGGGCTGAGTCCGATGGCAGACAGGGTGCCGCTTACATGGGGACGGTTGGAAGAACATGCCGATCCGGAAGAAACATAAATTTCCCGGTCTTCCAGTGCGTGCAGCAGAACCTCACTTCTGATGTTTTTAAAACTGATGCTTGCCACGTGAGGCGCATCGCCGGAGTTGTCTTTGATCTCGGGAATTTCCGTGACCCGGCTTCTGAAATAATCTCTGACTTCCCCGATCTTGTCTGCATTCTCTTTCAGATGCCCGGCCATAATCTGGCAGGCCTTTGAGAGTCCCGCAATCCCCGGCACGTTTTCGGTGCCCGAACGCATTCCTTTCTGCTGTCCTCCGCCTAAGATCAACGGCTGTATTTTTGTCTTCTCTTTCACATACAAAAATCCGACGCCTTTTGGACCATGGATTTTATGGCCGCTCATGGAAAGCAGATCGATTCCTTCATTCTTCGGAACTACCGGGATTTTCCCATATCCCTGGATCGCATCAACATGAAAGACCACTGCAGGATTTCTGCTTTTTATCATCTTCCCAATTACTTCAATAGGTTCCACTGCGCCGATTTCATTGTTGACCAGCATACAGGACACAAGAATTGTATCCTCTCTGATGCAGTCTTTAAGCTGTTTTAAATCGATGATCCCTTTTTCATCCACGTCCAGATAGGTGACTTCAAATCCTTCATTTTCTAAAAAAAACATCGGTTCATACACAGAGGCGTGTTCAATCTTCGTGGTGATGATGTGTTTTCCCCTCCTTTTATTGGCCATCGCCGTTCCTAGGATCGCAAAGTTATTGGACTCCGTGCCCCCGGAAGTAAAAACGATCTCTTTTTCCTTTGCCTTCAGCGTCCCTGCGATGATCTGCCGGGCCTTTTTCACAATATTTTCCGCCTCGATCCCTTTTGTGTGCTTGGCAGAGGGATTTCCGTAGGATACTTCCATCGCCTCATTCATAGCCTCCAGTACCTCAGGAAAGACTTTTGTTGTCGCCGCATTATCTAAATATACCGCCATGTCACTCCTCCAATTCAAACATTAAAACCGACAGCATGGCCATGCCTGCCGTTTCCGTCCGTAAAATCCTCTTTCCGAGACTTAAGATCTGTCCTCCTGATTCCCGCAGTTCTTCTATCTCTGCCGGCTCAAATCCGCCCTCGGGGCCGATAAAAATGCCCACAGATTCCCTGCCTTTCACTTCTTTTACCAACTGTCTGGAATATTCCATTCCCTCTGCCGCTTCATACGGGACGAGAACCATGGAAAGTCCCCGGGCCATTTCTGCTGCCTCATGAAAACTGTAAACTCGGCTTACTCGCGGTATCATGCCCCTTTTGGACTGTTTTGCCGCACTTAAAGCCACCGCATTCCACCGTTCTGTCTTTTTTCTTGCTTTTTTCTCATCCAGCTTCACCACACACCGCTTCATTTTTACCGGCACAATCTCACTGGCTCCAAGCTCTATGGCTTTCTGGATGACCAGGTCCATCTTATCTCCTTTGGGAAGCCCCTGAAACAGCACGATCCTTGTTTTCAGTTCAGATTCGGCACCATGAATGTCCAAAATCCTTGCCTGAATCTTATCCCCTTCAAGAGAAACCAGTTCAGATTCATACTCCATGCCGCTTTCACTGCAGAGCAGAACCCGTTCCCCTGCTTTCATCCTGAGAACATTCCGTATATGATTTACGTCATCACCTTCCACCCAGATATACGCTCCGTCCACCTGACACTCTTCTATAAAAAAACGATACATTATTTTCTTCTTCTCCTTGCAGTGATGGACACCCATTCCTTCATCCGCCGGGTCTTTTCAGCGAAAAATCCATACTTTTTAAGCTGTGAGAGCACCTCCTGCTCTTTTGTTTCAATGATTCCTGAAATCACAAAAGCACCGTCCTCTTTTAAGAATAAATCTACAATCGAAGTGAGGGGCAGGATTACGTCAGCAAGAATATTGGCCGCCACAATATCGTATTTCTTTTCTCCCAGTGAGCGGGCAAACTCCTTGTCTTCCAATACATTTCCAAAATGGGTTTCATACTGTTCCCGGCTCAGATGGTTCACGTCCATATTTTCTTCGGCTGCTTTTACCGCCCTGGGATCAATATCTGTCATCACGGTCTTTTTTGCTCCCAGCTTCAGGGCAATGATGGATAAAATCCCGCTGCCGCAGCCCACATCCAGCATAACCGTTTCCGGATGGATCTCCTCTTTCAGCCCTTCAATGCAAAGTCTGGTCGTCTCATGGGACCCTGTGCCGAATGCAGTTCCGGGATCGATCTCAATGACCACATCCCCGTCTTTGTGTTCGGTCAGCGTCTCCCATGTCGGTTTAATCACAATCGTATCATCCAGCCTTATCGGTTTAAAAAACTTCTTCCAGTTGTTGATCCAGTCTTCTTCTTTGGTAAAACCATATTCTATTCTGCCTTCTCCGATGTCCATAAAACTTTTCAGCCGGCCGAGCATTGTCTGGATCTTTATAGTCACATCCTCAAGATTTTCCGACTCATCAAAATAACAGTGCAAAACTGCTTTTCCGTCATCCGGCTCCTCATGGTCCGGAAGGACTTCTATAAACATCTCGTCAATTTCTTCCTTGGAGAGCGGCACATGATCTTCCACTTCCACACCTGCTGCTCCAAGTTCCGTAAGTTCATAACTGATCATATCCTCTGCCGAGGTAACTGTACGGATCGTAATTCTGTTCCATCCCATGAAATCTGCTCCTTTAAACTTCTTATCCGTTTCACTATACCAGTTAATTAGTGTATCACAGAAACAGGCTCAGAACAAGAAGTCGCGCATGGTTTTTGTAACTCCGGGATACTTTCTTAGCTCTTCCTCTTTTTCCTTTGGACAAATCACTGCGATATCCCTGCACCCCGCCTCATATGCACTTCTGATCCCTGACAGGGAATCTTCATAGATGCGGATTCGTCCCATATCCACTCCGATAAGATCCGCCGCCTCTTGAAACATGGCGATTTTGTTTTCATAAGTCCCATTGTCATAGATGATCTCAGACGGCTCAAACCAGCGGTCCAGCCGGAAAGATTCGATAAAGAAATCTATATTTTCTTTGATGGAGGCACTGGCGATCGTAAAAGGTATTTTATGCTGTTTTAAATAGTCAAAATATCTTTCTGCGCCTGACACCAGATGTAAATGTTCCTGATCCTCTCTGCAGAATCTCCGGTAGTATTCTTCTTTCAGCTGAGAATATCTGTCTTGTTCCTCCTCTGTTGCTTTCCCGTCCATCATATACTGGATATTCATAATGTTCGGAGTTCCGTTCAGCTTCGTGTGCAGTTCTCCATCCGTGATATCTCTTCCCCGCAGCAGTCTGGAAATCTCTCCCCATGCCAGCACATGCTTATCATCATCAAAAAACAGTGTCCCGTTAAAGTCAAAAATTACACCTTCATATGTTTCCATTTTCTATCTCCTATTCGTCGTAAATCACCAGTATGTCATCTTTGTAAATCTTCGTCTCCCCGTTTGGAATGATGTCCTGATCTTTTCTTCTGATCATCGCCACGAGGATATGTTCCTTTAGATCCAGCTCTTTAATTTTTTTATCTCTCCATGGATGATCTTCCTCAATCTTGATTTCCTTGAGAGAAATCTCATTTGCAGCTTCAAATGACGGAACATTCACCGCGATATCATCCCCGGCCATCATCACTGTATCTCCCTTTGGAATGATGATGTCATCCTCCCTCCGGATTACCATAGCAAGAGATCCCTCCGGCAGGGTGACATCCTTAAGCTTCTGATTCTCCCAGTGATGTCCGGGTGAGATGTGAAGCTGCATCAGTGTCATGGCCGACTCTTCCTGATAATCGTTGAATGTTTTCCTCACGTCATTTTCTTCATCGATCAAATCAAGCCTCCGGGCCGCCCATGGAAGAAAGGTCCCCTGCACAGCCACCGAGATCAGTGCCAGGCCAAAAACAATATGAAACACATTGCTCTGCATATATACTCCGCCGGCTGAGGCAAAGATTGCAAACACAATGGACGACGCCCCTCTTAATCCTGCAAATGAGACAAATATCTTTTCACGAAATTTCAGATATCTTCCCGTCAATATAAAAACCATCACGGGCCTTGCTGCCAGTGTGAGAAACAGAATAATCACAAGGGTCGCCGGAAGTGAAGAAACCATCTGAGACGGATAGGAGAGCAGTCCAATGAGAAAAAATGTTGCTATCTGGGCAAGAATGGTTACATTGTCAAAAAAGCGGACGACATTGGCCTTGTTTTTCGTCTTCGCATTTCCCATAAGGATCCCGGTCAGGTAAACCGACAGAAATCCATTACCTCCCATAATTCCAGCCAGAGCATACGAGATCAGAGCCGCTGCCAGTACAAAAACCGCATCAAATCCATCGGTGCAAAACTTAAACTTTCGGATAATTTTTGGTCCGGCAATCCCCACTGCCGCGCCAACGCCAGCACCCACTGCCAGCTGTAGGAAAACCATTTTCCAGATAAAATCCAGTTCTCCCCCTTTCATCACAGTCAGTGCGATCACCGTGAGCATATAAGAAAATGGATCGTTGCTTCCGCTCTCGATTTCGAGGAGAGGAGCCAGATTTCCTTCCAGATTCAGATTTTTAGAACGGAAGATGGAAAAGACGGAGGCCGCATCCGTGCAGCTGACCACAGAACCGATCAAAAAGCTTTCCGGCAGAGACAGCTTTAAGATGAAATGGCAGAAGGCACCTACCAATGCCGCCGTCATGGCAACACCTAAGGTAGAAAGTACTGCCGCTCTCCCGGCAGCAGGTTTTGCACGTTCCCAGTTTGTGGAATATCCCCCGTAAAACATGATAAAGATCAGCGCAGCGGTACATATATTTTCTGCCGCCTGAAAATCACTGAATTCAATTTTAAAGATGCCCTCAGATCCGAACACCATACCCAGGAACATAAAAATCAGGAGGCTTGGCACCCCGATTTTATCCGAAATCTTATTAGAAAAGATGCAGAGCAGCAAAACAACAGCACAGAGCAGCAGGTATAATTCCATAGAAACCTCTCCAGTCATGATAACACATATTAATAAGTAGTAGCTTTAATTGTAACAAATTCTTCCATTCTGTCAAGAACAGAGCTTTCCATCAATCTATACAGACATTTTAAAAGCCCTGGTCAACTGCCAGGGCTTATTGTATGATTCCTTATTTAATTGCAGCCAATTCTATATAGCCTCTTGTCCCAATCGGCTCCAGCTGAATTCTTGGATTGCTTTCATCCCACTGACAGCCAATAACAGACGGGTCATATTTCTTCATAGCATCCCATACTTCCTCAATGGCCTGACAGTAATTTTCTTCTTCAAATGGCTCACTTTGGAACATTAAATACTTGGCGGCCGGCAGCTTGATCACATCGAATCCTTCCGGCACCTCACCGTCATAATCTTTGGATACCTCCACACCCTGAACATATTCTGATGTATCCGGTTTCCGGCAGGCAGGCGGCAGCCAGAGGCACACAGGCTCTCCGCTGATCGATTTGACACTTAATAAAAGTCCCCATACGTCGCATCCTACTTCCTCACAATATGCGAAATAGTCTGAGGCTTCTTTTCCCCTCTTAATGATCACCTTTCGTTCCGGCTTCTCCATCACTTGAATGAATACATTTCTCAAGTTTTCCATAATTGGTCTCCTTTCGATCTCCCTGAATTTTACGCCATACGGGGTAAAAAGATATAACGGTACAGGGTTCATGGCATATTCACGGGGATTGCATCCGAATTCACGCTGAAACGCGCGCTGATACCCATCCACACTGTCAAATCCCATCTCGAAAGCCACGTCCGCTATTTTACAGGCACTGTCTCTCAGCTTCAGCGCTGATTTAGACAGACGGAGCCGCCGGATATAATCAGCAGGTGTCGCTCCCGCATGCCGTGTAAACAGCCGGTAAGAATACCACGGAGAATACAAAGATACTCTCGCCAGGTCGGCCAGCGTGATGTTTTCTGCCAGATGTTCTTCTATGAATTCCTGCATGCGCTGAACTGCCAGAATCTGTTCCCTCATACCTTTCACCTCCTTTACATCTGTCATTATAGATGGATCAAAAGAAAAACTCTCGACTATTTTTGCCTATCTGAATTTACTGTTCCAAATAGGCTGTATCCCCAATACTTTGAACATGAAATTTCCCGTCCTTATATATAATTTTAGTGACACTGGAATTTTCAAGATGTCCGGGTACTTTTTGCTCTGTCATGTCAGAAAGCATCGTTATAATCGCCATTCCATGAGAGACAACCAGGACGTTTCCCCCACCCTTTTTCTCTGTATCCTCTGCAATGCTTCTGAGCGACTTTTGCATCCGTGCCTTAACAGCCTTAAAACTTTCCGCATATCCGGTTTTATCCAGACTTTTTACGCCGTCTATCCTTTTCCTGATATGATAAGTTCCGGATTGCTTAAATTGTTTCAGGTTTTCATACCCAAGATTTCTGGAGACATCCTCCATCATTTTGGAAAATTTCTCACCTTCATAGGTTCCGAAGCAGACCTCTCTGAGCCCTTGCTGTTCTCTCAGGGGAAGTTCAGACTGACCCAATCCCTTCAGAATAATACCCGTTGTCTGCCGGGTCCTGCCCAGATCACTGGAATAAGCATAGTCAAACTCGATCCCCCTCTTTTTAAACCCGTGGGCCAGCTTTTTTGTCACCTTCACTCCTTCATCAGTCAAAGGAGCGTCAGCCCATCCCTGGGCGCGCTTTGCTTCATTCAGCATAGTCTTCCCGTGCCTGACCACATAAATCATTGTGTCTTTCCCTGTTTTCTCTGCCGCTTTTTCCTGTCTCATTTCCGGCACCTCTGTCTTACCGGCGCATCCTCCCACAAGAAAAACACAAGATAACATGATAAAAATTGATATAATTTGTTTCAGCTTCATGGCAGTCCCTCCTCAGTCTTTTTGTTTTATCATAACATGTGAACATGAGAAGTTAAACAACACCCGGCTATTCTGCCTGGGGACCTGCCGTATGATGCATGGAAACCGGCTTCACATTGAAATTTGACCGATATTCCGTCTCGCTCCAAAAAATATCCTCGGCCACCAGACATTCCGGATTCAGTTTCACACCTTCCAGCATGATTTCCTTAAACTTCTTATAACCGGCCCGGTCGATCAGATGGCCTCCGTGCAGGTACTCCGGCTTATAGTCCATGACCCATGCAGAAAACTTCTGCCAGTTGCCCAAGACCCCTAAAATCACTTCTTCCGCGGCCCAGTTAAGAAACATCTTTCCGGCTCTCGGAGTCTGACGTCCTGTTCTTCCTCCCAGGATCACCCGGTAAAACTTCGCCGGCTGTCTGGTCCATGCGCTGGCCGGACAGGCCCTCACACATTCTCCGCACCCCACACAGCAGCATGCGTCTTTTTCTATCTTCTGTGTCTCTTCATTTTTGCTTAACACCCGTGTGGCTCTCTGTTCACATGCCTTTACACAGGCTCCGCAGCCGATACACCGCTCCGGATGGTACGTCATCCTTGCAGTTCCAATGATGCCGAAATCACACATATGAGCTTTATTGCAGTCATTGGGGCAGCCGGATATATTGATCTTGATATGGTAATGACTTGGGAAGATGATCGGTTCGATCTTCCTTGCCAGTTCAAACGTATTAGAATTGCCGCAGACACAGTGGTAATTTCCGATACAGGCGGTGATATTTCTGGCCCCGATGGTCGGATAACCCGCCTTGGGGTCCCACGGCTCCGGCTCATGGGCCACCGTATCCATATCGGTGTTGCAGAGAGTTCCGTCCACCTCTTTGATATACTGTTCCAAATAGGCATTGACTGCCGGAATATTTTCATATTTAATTCCTGGAATGTCAAAGGTCTGACGTGTTCCGAAATGGAAGTTGCCGTCACCCCAGGTCCGGGAAATGTGTTCCACATAAGAGAGATATTTTGCATCTACTGTTCCTCCGGGAACTCTCATCTGGAGCATAAACACCCCCGGTTCTTTGGACTGGCGGAAACAATTCAGCCGTACTTTGCCCACATTGATATCATGATTCATTGCTGCACACTCCTTCCTTAATCCACCAGATCTCTGGCCGTTGTGTAAGGGAAAACCGGTCCGTCCAGGCAGACATAGACTTCATCGATGCGGCAGTGGCCGCACTTTCCGATGGCACAGGACATCTTTCTCTCAAAACTCATCCATATTTTTTCCGGGTCCGCACCGCAGTTTAACAGTTCCAGTCCTGTAAATTTCATCATCGGAGGAGGCCCTACGACAACAACCGCATAATCATCCCCGAAACTGCCAAATGGGATTTCTTTTACGAACGCAGTGACCATACCGGTCCTCCACCCCTCTTTTTCATCATTATCAAGAGCATATACCGTATGAAATTTTTCTTTCCACTCTTTCAGTTCTCTGTGAAAGACGATCCCGGCTTCATCTTTAAAACCAGAGATCAAATGTACATCTTTCACAAAATCCTTTTCCCCGGCACATTTATGAAGGAGAGAACGGACCGGAGCCAGACCTGTTCCTCCAGTGATAACCACCAGATGTTTTCCCCTGAATTCTTCAGACGGCCATCCTTTTCCATATGGGCCCCGCAGGAACAGGGTATCCCCTTTCTCTTTGCTGAAGATACAGTTGGTCACCCTGCCCACAGAGCGGATCGTAAATTCCAGCCAGCCATCTCCCTGGGCGGAAACTGAAATCGGTGCCTCCCCTATTTTAGGAATAGAAAGCTGCATGAACTGTCCGTGGTCCGGTTTGGCTTCGGAGGCAACCCGGAAGGTCCACTCGTGTTCGCTTTCCCGCTTCACATTCAGAATCGTACATGGCTTGGGCTGAACAAAATTTTCCATACTCTTACCTCCCCTGCTGTGCCATCTCGGCTTTGATCTCGTTTACCGCATCGTTTACTTTGGAGACTGTCGCTGAAATTGATATCAATTCCGGACAGCGGTGGGCGCACCTGCCGCACCCGACACACATATGGCGTTTTCCAAATCGGGCCTTATAATCATGAAATTTATGAAGAATCTTATAGCGCATCCTGTCGCCTGCATTGTTTCTGAATTCCCTCTGTCCCGCCATCTGGTCAAATCCTTCGATCTGGCAGGACGCGGTGACTCTGCGCCGCTCTCCGGCCTCCGGGTTATCTCCGTAACTCAGATCTCTTGTGGAAAAGCAGGTACATGTGGAACAGGCTACCGTACAGCTGCCGCAGGAGATACACCTCTTGTCAAACTCTCTCCACATGGGATGCTTTTTTAATTCCATCCGCACCTGTTTGTCAGACAGATCCGGCAGAGTTACTTTCATCTCATTTTCCTTCACAAAAGCAGGTGTGTAGCTGCCTTTCGGCATATCGTTAAAATATGTATTGAACGAAGCATCTTCGACCCGGACATCGGCTCCGTCTTCCCGAAACCGGACTGCCAGGGCATAGTCCTCTGTCTCATTGCTCCCCATGGAAACACAGAAGCAGGTGTCGTCCCCGCCATTACATTCCATCATGGCAAATGTTACAAGGCTGCGCATCCGCTCATAGTAAAAATCCGTATATCCCCCGTTGCCCGCATATATTTCATCCTGTATATGCTGTGCATTGATGTCGCACGGCCTGGCAAAGATCAAAACAGGTTTTGCCGGATTTCTGCTCGGTTTATACTCATCCTCCGTGTAATAAAAGAGTGTCTGCTGAATGGGCATGACAACCTCCTTCACAGGATAGTCGGACTTTTCCTTCCAGACAATCTCCTCAAAATTTTTCACCTCATCATAGCGTATGATATCCGTGTCAGAATAACGCCCCTGTTTCGGAAAACGCTTCGGAGCATAGACACGGTAGTCTTTTCTCAGCGCCTCCAAGACCCGGTCAGCCTGGGCAATGTCAAGTGAATATTCCATCTTCTTGTCCCTCCATTTCTTATTCCGGTGTTCTGCCTAAAAATTTTCATGTTTCATTACTCTCATTATACTGCCGTACTATAATTATGAATAATTATAGTTTGTTATCACAATATAAGAATTTATTATCCATATATGCAGACATACTTCCTTAATGCTATAATTAACATGTGTATTTGATAACTTTTTCTATACAGAAAGGACACTGCATCAGATGAAATATAAACTAATCGCCCTGGATTTAGATGGTACCTTAAACACCGATGAAAAAACAATCACCCCGAAAACCCGGGATGCCCTTCTCAGAGCACAGCAGCAGGGACTTATCATAGCTCTCTGCTCCGCACGCCCGGTGCCGGGACTCTATAAAGATATGAAAACACTGGAACTGGAAAAACACCATGGAATCCTGATCGCCTATAATGGAGGTAAAATTCTGCGGGCCGAAGATAAAGAGATTCTTCACCAACAAATTTTTCCCCGCGGTCTGGCCATAGAAGTTTTAAAACATCTGAAACGTTATCCGGTCACCCCAATCATAGACGACGGAGAACGTTTTTATGTGACAGATAAAAATGGATATAAAGTTCAGCACGAATGTTGGAACAATCAAATGGAATGTATGGAAGTCCCATCATTAACGAACTGTCTCGATTTTGACCTGGTAAAGATTTTAATGTCCGTACGGCCAGAAGAACTTTGGGACATACTCCCAGAAGTCAGCAAACCATTTGAAGATGATCTGGTCTTCGTAAGGACCGCCCCTTTTTACATCGAAGCCATGCCAAAGGGTCTCAATAAAGCAGAGGGCCTGCGCCGTACATGTGAACTTCTCCACATCTCTTCCGAAGAAGTCATCGCCTTTGGGGACGCAGAAAACGACCTGGAGATGATCAGATTTTCCGGCCGGGGCGTTGCCATGGGAAATGCCTGTGACGCCCTGAAAGAGGCAGCCGATGAAATCACTCTGACCAACAATGAAGATGGAATTGCACATAGTCTGGAACGTCTTTTGTAAAAATATGAACACCCACTGTCATAAGAATTAGGCAGACAATCCCACTTCAATAAAATGCTCCCTTCCAGGCAGACAAGTGAAAAACAACTTGTTTACCCGGATGAGAGCATATCACAACAGACAACACAAGATATTTATAATGAGATTAAAAGTACGTTCGGACACAGCTTTATCATGTTCTCAACTGTTTTATCGGCCTCCTCCTTAGAAAAAACAGGACTATGATGTTATATTCTTCATCATAGTCCTGTCTCTTTATTTTTTATGTTTCCCGAAAAATCCTTTATGTTCTTCTTTCTTCGGCACTTCGCCCATAGATTCCTGGAACTTTTTAAGGGCATTCTTCTGCTCTTCGTTCAGATGCTCCGGCACCTGGACAACAAGGGTCACATAGTGGTCGCCCCGGACATTCTTGTTCCGTAAGGTTGGCACACCCTTGCCTTTCAGACGCACACGGGTGTCTGTCTGGGTTCCTGCCTTGATCGTATAGTCATAAGGACCGTCTACCGTATTGATCTTGATCGTCGCACCAAGTGCTGCCTGGGTAAAGGAGATCGGCTCCGTGGATATAATATCGTATTCCTGTCTCTGGAATTTCGGATGCCGGTCCACGGAAACAACCACGAGGAGATCTCCCCTCGGTCCTCCGTTTGTTCCGGGCTCTCCTTTTCCGCGGATTCTGATACTCTGTCCGTTGTTGATGCCGGCCGGCACAGTGACCTCAATTGTTTTTCTCTGGCTCACATAGCCGCTTCCGTGGCAGTCCGGACATTTTTCCTTGATCACCTGACCGGTTCCCTGGCAGTCCGGACATGTCTGGACATTTCTCACCGTTCCGAACATAGACTGCTGGGTATATACTACCTGGCCTTTACCGCCGCACTTCGGACATGTCTCCGGATGGGTGCCGGCTTTGGCACCGCTTCCGTGACAGGAAGCACACTCCTCTTTCAGAGAAATTTCCAGCTTTTTGGTTGTTCCAAAAACCGCTTCCTCAAAGGTCACATGGATCCTTGCACGCACGTGGGCACCCTGGGTCGGCGTATTGGCCGCGCGCTGGCTTCTGCCTCCGCCGCCGAACATACCGCCGAAGATATCTCCGAAAATATCTCCCATATCTCCGCCGAAATCAAAACCGCCAAACCCTCCTCCGTTGAATCCTCCGGGTCCGCCCTGTTCAAAGGCAGCATGACCAAACTGGTCATACTGCGCTTTCTTTTCAGGATCACTTAAAACTTCATAAGCCTCGGAAGCTTCTTTAAACTTTGCCTCGGCCACTTTGTCTCCCGGGTTCGTATCTGGATGATACTGTTTCGCAAGTTTACGGTAGGCTTTCTTTATTTCTGATTCTGAAGCACTGCGGGATACCCCCAGCACTTCATAGTAATCTCGTTTATCTGCCATAATCGTCTACCTTCTTTTTCTCTTATACTTCTTTGTAATCTCCATCTACGACATCGTCTGCTGCACCTGCTGCTCCGGCAGTATCTCCTGCAGTCTCCTGAGCTCCCTGGGCATTGGCTGCGGCAGCTTCATACATCTTCGTGAATAATCCCTGTGCACTGTTCATGAGCTGATCTTTTTTATTCTTAATGTCTTCTACCTGAGCTTCTGTAAGTTCAGCGTCTTTTGTCTGCTCTAACAAGTCTTTCAATGCTTTCAGGTCTTCTTCCACTTTCACTTTCTCTGTTGCGTCTACCTTGTCTCCTGCTTCTTCCAGGGCTTTTTCTGTCTGGAATACCATAGAATCAGCTTCGTTTCTTGTATCGATCGCTTCTTTTCTCTTCTTATCCTGATTTTCAAATTCTGCCGCTTCTTTTACTGCCTTATCGATATCTTCATCAGACATGTTGGAACCGCCTGTGATCGTGATGTGCTGTTCTGCACCTGTTCCAAGGTCTTTGGCAGACACTTTTACGATACCGTTGGCATCGATATCAAAGGTTACTTCGATCTGAGGCACGCCTCTTCTCGCAGGTGCGATGCCGTCCAGACGGAATCTTCCCAGTGATTTGTTATCTTTTGCAAACTGGCGCTCACCCTGTACTACATTGATATCTACGGCTGTCTGATTGTCTTCCGCTGTAGAGAAGATCTGGCTCTTCTTTGTAGGAATCGTTGTATTTCTCTCGATCAGTCTGGTTGCCACGCCTCCCATCGTCTCGATAGATAAGGACAATGGTGTTACGTCCAGAAGAAGGATATCGCCTGCTCCTGCGTCTCCGGCTAATTTACCGCCCTGGATGGAAGCACCGATGGCAACACATTCGTCCGGGTTGATTCCCTTGAATGGTTCTTTTCCTGTGAGCTGTTTTACTTTATCCTGTACGGCAGGAATTCTTGTGGAACCTCCTACAAGGAGAACCTTGCTCAGTTCTGATGCCGCAATTCCTGCGTCTTTTAACGCTGTGTTAACAGGAGTTGCTGTTCTCTCTACAAGAGATAAGGTCAGTTCATCAAACTTTGCTCTTGTAAGGTTCATATCAAAATGTTTTGGTCCTTCATTTGTCGCTGTGATGAACGGAAGGTTGATGTTGGTTGTTGTCGCAGAAGAAAGTTCTTTTTTCGCTTTCTCAGCAGCTTCTTTCAGTCTCTGCATTGCCATCTTGTCTCCGGATAAGTCAACGCCTTCCTGTTTTTTGAACTCGTCTAACATGTAGTTTGTGATCACATTGTCGAAATCATCTCCGCCCAGTTTATTGTCACCGGCTGTTGAGAGAACTTCGATGACACCGTCTCCGATCTCGATGATGGATACGTCGAAGGTACCTCCTCCAAGATCATAAACCATGATCTTCTGTTCATTCTCATTGTCCAGTCCGTAAGATAAAGCTGCTGCTGTAGGCTCGTTGATGATACGTTTTACATCGAGTCCTGCAATCTTACCCGCATCTTTTGTTGCCTGTCTCTGAGCATCGTTAAAGTAAGCCGGTACTGTGATGACAGCCTCTGTTACTTTTTCTCCGAGATAGTTTTCTGCATCTGCTTTCAATTTCTGAAGCACCATTGCTGAAATTTCCTGCGGTGTATAATTCTTGTCGTCAATTTTTACTTTATAATCAGTTCCCATGTGGCGTTTGATAGAAGAAATTGTCTTCTCTGCATTCGTAACAGCCTGACGTTTTGCAGGTTCTCCGACGATACGCTCATCTGTTTTCGTGAATGCCACAACGGACGGGGTTGTTCTCACACCTTCTGCATTTGTGATAACGGTTGGCTTTCCGCCTTCCATAACTGCTACACAGCTGTTTGTTGTTCCTAAGTCAATACCAATAATTTTACCCATGATAAATTTCCTCCTAAAATAAATCTTTCTATATTTCCAATGCTTTCGCTTGATTTCCTCAAGTGTCTTACATTTAGTTCGCTACTTTTACCATACTGTGCCGAAGTACGCTTTCTTTATACATATATCCTTTTTGAAGCTCTTCGACCACTACATTTTCTCCGGCTTCTTCGTCTTCCACGTGCATCACCGCATTGTGGAGATTGGCGTCGAACTCTTTGCCCTCGGCATCCATGGCCTTTACTCCCAGTTCATCGAGAGTTCCCATAAGCTGCTTATAAATCTGTTCGATGCCCTGAACAAACGGAGAATCTTTTTCTTCCTCTGCCACGGCCTGAAGTCCCCTCTCAAAGTTGTCGACTACCGGCAGAAGCTTTTCTAAAACTCCCATGGCTCCCATGTCATATCTCTGGACAAACTCTTTGGCCGTCCGCTTTCTGACATTCTCAAACTCTGCCATGAGACGCTGATACTTATCGGTCAGCTCACCGATCTGCTGGTCTTTTTCCTTTATCAGATCATCCGCTTTCTGCTTTTTCGATGCCTTCTTGTCTGCCTTCTTAGCCTCTTTTGTTTTTTGGGTCTCTTTTTCTTCTGTGGCTGTATTTTCTTTCATTTCTTCTTCCTGAACTTTTTTCTCTTCTCCCATAATGCACCTTCCCTCCTATGGTTTTTTCTTGAACAGATCGTTGATCTCATCCGTCAGATTCTGGAGTGTCTTCACAACCCTCTTGTAATCCATCCGTTTCGGACCAATAATCCCGATTGTTCCGGTTCCGCCTTCCTCCAGTTCATAAGTGGCTGTCACAATGCTGCAGTCCCTCATGTTCTTCACCGGCGCCTCATCTCCGATGTAAACCTGAATTCCGTGGTGGTCATCACTTTCCAATGTGTCGCCCACCAGCTTGTTCAGTGCCTTCTTTTCCACTAAAGCATCTAAAAGCTCGGTAGCTGTCTCCGGCGAGCCAAGCTCGGGATACTTTAAGATATTGGAAGCACCTCCCGTATAAATCTCCAGCTGGTCCGCATTGTGGATAACGACTGCGATCTCCTCCAAAATCTTTTCCAGTATCTGGCTGTGGATTCCGGCCTGATCCTTCATCGTCTGGATCAGCTCCAGGTTGATTTCCTTCAGAGTCAGCCCCTGGAGAAAGGAGTTTAATAATACGTTCAGTTTCAGGACTTCGTCATTTGCCAGTGGTTTTTCCACGTCGATGATCTGGTTTTTTACGACATTGCCGTCTGCCACGATAACCGCCAGCAGACTGTACTCATCCACCTGGGAAAGCTGCACAAACTTGAGCTTTGTATTTTTGTACTGAGGGGCAGATACCATCGTCGCATAATTCGTACTGGACGCCAGGACATTGGCAACCTGCTTCAGCATCACTTCCATCTTGTCAACTTTCTTGACAAGCTCCAGCCGTTCTTCTTCGTCCGACTCCCGATCCTGCATAAGCTGGTCCACATAAAAACGATATCCCAGATCCGAAGGTATCCGCCCGGCCGACGTGTGCGGCTGCAGAATGAATCCCAGATCCTCAAGGTCCGCCATTTCATTGCGGATCGTTGCGGAACTTAAGTTCAGTCCCTCCATCTTGGAAATCGTCCTGGAACCAACGGGTTCCCCGGTCTCCAGATAATTTGCTATAATCGCTTTTAGTATTAGTCTTTTACGATCATTTAAATCCATGGTATCTTTCCTTTCATTATTAGCACTCATCTTAAACGAGTGCTAATATCTATAACATAAGTTATCACTTTTAAATTTCATTGTCAACCCCTCCTATTATTTTTTTTAAAATTGTCTCCTGGCTTTCCAAATAAAATATAGTAGGAACCTGTTTTTCTGAACATGGTTCCTACTATATCCAATCTTTATTCTGATTTTTTCATCTTACGGCAAAACTGAAAGCAGTTCTTCTTTCGCTCTGTTCAGTTCACCGGCCTGTTCCCTCGTAATCTTTTCAAGCTTCACACGTTTGAGCGCTTTTTTTAAATCTGCCGCTGCATCTTTGATGGCTTTCTTCTTTTCTTTTTCGATCTCTTTCTTGTGCTCTGCAAGATACTGTTCCGCCCTGACAAGTGTCTCTTCCGCCTCATGATAGGACTGAACCGCTTCTCTGTGTTCCTCATCAAATGCTGCATTTTCTTTTGCATTCCGGATTGCCTGTTCGATCTCTTCCTCCGACATATTGGAACTTGAGGTGATCACAACGCTCTGTTCCTTTCCGGTCCCCAGGTCTTTTGCCGATACCTTCAGGATACCATTGACATCGATATCGAAAGTCACTTCAATCTGAGGCACCCCTCTCACGGCCCGTTTGATCCCCTTGAGCCGGAAATTGCCGATGACCTTGTTTTCATTGGCCATCATCCGCTCTCCCTGGAGAACCTTGATATCCACGGCTGTCTGGAAATTGGCGCCTGTAGTAAAGATCTGGCTGTGACGGGTCGGAATTGTCGAGTTGCGCTCAATAATCCTTGTAGCCATTCCTCCCATTGTCTCTATAGACAGGGAAAGCGGGGTTACGTCCATGAGCAGCACTTCATTGGTTCCGGCCTCTCCTGCAAGTTTCCCTCCCTGGATGGCAGCCCCCAGCGCGACACACTCATCGGGATTTAAAGACTGGTCCGGGCGCTTTCCGGTGATCTCTGCCACCTTCCGCTGTACGGACGGAATTCTTGTAGATCCTCCCACCATCAGCACCCTGTTGATTTCTCCTGCGGACAGTCCCGCATCCTTAAGTGCGTTTCTGACCGGTTCTTCGGTTTTTGATACAAGGCTGTAAGTCAGCTCATCAAACTTTGTCCTCGTAAGCTGAATGTCCATGTGGTGTGTCTCACCCCGGTCCACGACGATGAACGGCAGGTTGATATTTGTCTCAGACATGCTGGAAAGTTCGATCTTAGCTTTCTCTGCGGCTTCCATGATCCGCTGCATTGCCTGGACATCTTTTTTCAAATCAATTCCATCTGTCTTCTTAAAAGTTTCCACCAGATACGCTGCCACTGCCTCATCAAAATCATCACCTCCCAGGTGATTGTTTCCTGAAGTTGCCAGCACCTCGATCACGCCGTCTTCGATCTGAATGACCGACACATCGAAAGTACCGCCTCCCAGGTCATAGACCATGATCTTTTGCTCCGTCCCGTTATCCAGGCCGTAGGCCAGCGCCGCAGCGGTAGGTTCATTTATGATACGCTTTACCTCAAGACCTGCGATCCTTCCCGCATCCTTGGTAGCCTGTCTCTGGGCGTCATTAAAATATGCAGGCACGGTGATCACTGCCTCCGTCACTTCCATTCCCAGATAGCTCTCGGCATCCTGCTTTAACTTCATCAGGATCTGGGCGGAAATCTCCTGTGGGAGATATTTCTTTCCGTCGATCTTCACCCTGTAATCCGTCCCCATATGCCGTTTAATAGATGACACTGTCCGTTCCGGGTTCGCCGCAGACTGCCTTTTGGCCGCATCTCCGATCAGTCTTTCTCCGTTTTTGGTCAAAGCCATGACCGACGGCGTCGTCCTTGAACCTTCTGCATTATGTATGACAACGGCTTTTCCGCCTTCCATCACGGCAGTACAGCTGTTGGTCGTCCCTAAATCAATCCCTATGATCTTACCCATAAGTCCTCCTGTTTATGTTCCGTTGTTAACAAGGCCTGCAGCAGAAATTGATAAAACAATTCAGCATAATAAGCTGCATGCAGCAGCTGCTTCCCATCGTACTTCTTCCATATCCGGAGCCCATGTTCTGATACCAGCTTCCGCTCTGCTGCATCTGCTTTAAAAGCATCTGGTATTCCATGTTGGAAGGGTCCATCTGCACAGCTGTCTGCGCATGTTCCAGCGCGGTTACGTTGTTGCCGATGCCCATGTTTGCCACAGCGCTGAAATAAAACCACTGTGCATTTCTCTCGGATATACTTCCGAGCACCTGAAGAGCCTCCCGGTAATGACCTGCCCGCAGATAATTATAGGCGGCCGTCATCTCTGCCGAACCGGTTCCGGCATTGCCGTATCCCCCGTAGGAGGACTGTCCTCCCTGATATGGATTTCCATATGGGTTTCCGCCGGACGCGCCGTACTTTCTGAAGTCCATGATCTTTTTATAGGCCTCCTGGACTTCTTTAAATTTCCGCTCTGCGTATTCCGGCTGATTTAAGTTGGCATCCGGATGATATTTCTTGCTCAGCCTCCGATATGCTTTTTTTATTTCCTCATCGGTCGCATCCTGGGATACGCCTAAGATTGTATATGCTTCATCCATCTCATTCTTCCTCACTGCCTTTTCTTCTGTTCTTTGCGATCTCAAATTTCGTCCATACTCCAGAATAAATGATATTCCTGAGAATTTCAATATCCTTTAAGATCGGCAGTCGTTCAAACACAGCGGCACACTCCGTCATCATCATGGTCAGGACCGTCTCTGCTCTCTGATCAAACTCTTTGCCCTCCGCATATAAACTCCATGGATTGTACCGTCCATTCTTCAGATCATCGGATAAATCTTCGTAGGCATCCATCAGATAAATGAACTTTCCAAGAAAGAATCCCATCGTTCTCAGATCATCAGACCACTCATCCTCCCGGAAGACAAAAATCTCTCCGAGCATCGTTCCCGTGAGGCCTGCCACACGATCCAGCTGATCCGTGTTTTCCTTCTCACAGACTGAAAGCTTCTTTATATAATCTCTGACAGCCCGGCTCTGTCTCGGATATCTCCGAGTGATCTCCATACATGATTTCCTGAGGCTATCCGCCAGCAGAAGACTTTTAAGCTTCTTCTCGTCCTGCCAGTCATCCAGCAGATTATAATAAGTAAGAAGAATTCCCATATCCGCCGCATAGTCACTCAGCTGATTGCACATAACCTTCTGCCTCTTTGCTGGATGGAGTCCGCAGAAATGCTTGCCGGAATGAAGCTTCGGCTCATAAAGCCCGTTTAATAAAATGGTAAGAAACGTCATGTCAAAGCTCAGTGTCAGCTGGCCTTTCTTTCCGTAATGCTTATAGAGCCTCCGGCACAGTCCGCAGTAATAGGCACGGTACCGTTCATAATCTTTGATCTTCATCTCAGGCTTATTGACAATCAAATATCCAAACATGCAAACCTCCTTTTACGATCTCGCCTGGAATTCTTTCCGGCATTTCGGACAGGTGATCACGATATTCCCCTTACCCTTCGGCACTCTGATATCCTGACCGCAGCCCGGACACCGGAAAAACTTGTGCGTTTTCCGCTGTTCAAAATGAAGCTTCTTCTTCCTGAAAAACCCGGTAATCTTGCTGGTCTTCCTGAGGAATGCCGCATTTTCAGCCGATCTCTTCGCAATATTCCTGGAAAAAATCCTGAAATAGGAATAGATCAGCAAAAGAAGTCCCGCATAATAAAACACAAACGCCTTCTTTATAAAAATAGGAAGAAACATCCCCGCCAAAGCCAAAATCAGCAAAAATTTTGAAAGAGAATCTGTGCCGTAACGCCCTCTTAAAAAATTCTGAATCTTATCTCTCATCATCTCACCTTTCTTAACATTCAAATGCACCCATGAAGTATAGTGCCTTTTGTCTCTAAGCAGCCTGCTCCAGCAGATATTACGTCCATTTTCCACATGCTTGGAGTGAGGCATTCTAAGAGCCGAACGGAAATCATGTGGAAAATGTCATAGATAACATTATAGCATTTTCGTTTGATGGAAAACATAAAGAAATTATAAAATCTTTGAACTTTTTGTGTCATAGAAACATACATGCCTCATATAATGAACAAAGGAGATGATGAGATGACAGATTTAACAAGGCTTCGCATGGAGCAGGAAAAACTGAAATTAAATCAAAAATACGCCTCCCATTCCGATCCGTTTCACACAGAGCCGGAGGAGAGCGCCAGCTACTGGTCTTTTCTGAAGCTGCGCACGATTTTTTCTATCATTCTGCTGCTGTTTGTCCTGTCCCTTTCTAAAACAGCCGGATCCAGAGATGCCGAGAAAATCAAGTCCGTCATTCAGCACATCGACCAGAGAGACCCTTATACACAAAAAGCTCTCAATGAAATCCAAAAAAATTTCCATTAACCCTAAGACAGCCGCTTCCTCTTTCATGTGGAAGCGGCTGTCTGCTGATTATCTTTTCTTTGGTTTCGGCACCGGAAGCTCCTCAAAAGAAGCTCTCAGAAAACGGCAGAGCAGCTCCCGGTCTTCCAGCTCTTCTATGAGAAAATAAGGTTTTGCCCCGTCATAGGGCGGTTCTTTCGGGCATTCAGGCAGGATTTCTTCCCCGGCCTTTGTGATCTTGACAAAAAATTGATTGTCACAGACAACACCTATAAATTTCCCGTCCAGATAAATCCCATACTCTCCAAACATTCTTCTGTAAGAAACCTTTCCGGCACCCTCGGCCTGACCGCATACATATTCTGTAAATTCAACACTTGAAGCCATATCTTCACCTCCTGTCATCATCCTTAGAATAGCAAAAGGAACAGGACAGCTGTATGTCCTGTTCCAAATCTTCTCTTTAATTTCCTTCTTTGACCTGGCAGAACTTCTTCTTTCCCTTTTTCAGGAGCAGACGTTCTTTGTCGTCAAAATCTGCCGAAGTAAACACCTGTTTAAAGTCTGTCACTTTCTCCCCGTTGACGGATACGCCGCCCTGGGTCACAGTCCTTCTGGCATCAGATCTTGTAGAACAGAGTTTCGTATCTACCAGCAGAGTCAGGATATCAAGTCCCTCCTCAAGCTGTGCCTTGGAATACTCATGCACCGGCGCATCCTCACTGGCCGCACCCTGTACAAACAAGGCTTTTGCTCCGGCCTGTGCCTTCTTCGCCTCTTCTTCACCGTGAACGATCTTCGTCACTTCATATGCCAGCACTTCTTTTGCCTTATTGATCTCGGCATCCTGAAGCGCTCCAAGTCTTCTCACTTCTTCCATCGGAAGGAACGTTAAGAGTCCGAGGCACTCTTCTACCTTCACATCTTCGATATTTCTCCAGTATTGATAAAACTCATATGGAGAAGTCTTTTCAGGGTCCAGCCAGACGGCTCCCGACATCGTTTTGCCCATCTTCACGCCGTCGCTTCTGGTAAGCAGGGTAAGTGTCAGCCCAAACGCATTTTTCTGCTCCTTGCGGCGGATCAGATCCGCGCCCGCAAGAATATTGCTCCACTGGTCGTTTCCGCCCATTTCCAGAGTACAACCGTATCTGCGGTTCAGCTCTAAGAAATCATATGCCTGCATGAGCATATAGTTGAATTCAAAAAACGTAAGTCCCTTCTCCATGCGCTGTTTGTAGCACTCAGCTGTCAGCATCTTGTTGACAGAAAAATGGACTCCGATCTCTCTTAAAAAGTCTACATAGTTTAAGTCCAAAAGCCAGTCTGCGTTATTTTCGAGGATTGCCTTGTCGTTGTCAAATGAAATAAACCGGGACAGCTGCTCCTTAAATCGCATGGCATTGTGTTCAATGGTTTCTTTTGTCATGATATTGCGCATGTCAGACTTGCCGGAAGGATCTCCGATCATCGTCGTTCCGCCCCCTAAAAGAGCAATCGGTCTGTGCCCCGCTCTCTGCATATGCATCATGGCCATGACCGTGAGGAAATGTCCTGCGGTAAGGCTGTCTGCGGTAGCGTCAAACCCGATATAGAACGTTACTTTTTCCTTTCCAAGCAGATCGCGCAGTTCCTCGTGGGTCGTCTGAGCGATAAATCCTCTTTCCTGCAAAATATCGTATACATTTTCACTCATTGGTCTACTCCTTTATCTAAATTGTTCATTTTCAATTTCAGCCGTGTAATAGATTCTGGCTTTTACGGAAACTCTTCGATGATCTTTAACAGCAGTTCCCATGTCCTTTTAACGGAAGGAACAGAAAGCCTCTCATCAGTCGTGTGAATATCAAAGATATCCGGTCCGAAAGACACGATATCCAGTCCCTCGATTCTGGATGCAAAAATGCCGCACTCCAGTCCTGCGTGAATCATCTCCACTTTCATTTCCTTTCCGTACATCTGCCGGTAAGCCTTCAAAAATACGTCTCTTAAAACCGAATCCTTCTTATATTCCCATGCAGGGTAATCGTTGACCCGCTCATAACTGCCGTTAAGCTTCCGGGCCAGAGACTCAAGGCAGCCTGCCAGCTCCTCTTTATAAAAAGGCGCCGAACTGCGCACACCGAAAGAAAATGAGATTTCTTCTCCGTCCATCTTAAGAATCCCCAGGTTTAATGAACTTTCCACCAGACCTTCGATATCCCGGCTCATCGTGTGAATGCCGTTTGGCGTATGGTTAAGAAAATAAAGCACTGCATCCTGCGCATCCTGAGTCAGGCAGTCCCTCTTTTCCATTTCAGAGAATTCCAGTCTCACTTCCATGCCGTCATCTGTACCCTGAAACTGCTCTTTAAAGTTCTGAAACAGCTTTGCCGCCGCCTCTTCTATCGCTTCTCTGTCCTCACAGATCAATTCTGCATAACACTCGTTGGGAATGGCATTGTCTTTCTGCTCCAAAGCCCCATAGATTCGGCTTATATGAATCCCCTTTACGCAGCAGAGCAGCCGCCCCATCAGAATATGGGCATTCGCACGGTTTTTATCGATCTCGGTTCCCGAATGCCCGCCTAAAAGACCGGTAATGGAGACTCTGCACAGGCTTCCCTGCATCTCTTTATATTTAAGCGGGAGAGAAACCTTGACTGTCGTTCCCCCGGCACATCCCGCCAGCAGGATTCCTTCTTCTTCCGAGTCAATATTCAAAAGGTACTTTCCCTCAAGGACCGATGTGTCGAGGGCTGTAGCTCCCTCCATGCCCACCTCTTCCTCTGTGGTAAACACCACTTCCAGAGGAGGGTGCAGAATCGAATCATCATCCAGGAGCGCCAGGCAGTAAGCCACCGCGATACCGTCGTCTCCTCCCAGCGTCGTTCCCTTGGCAGAGACAAAGTCTCCGTCGATCTGAAGTTCCAGCGCGTCTTTTGTAAAATCCACCGGACTGCCCTGGTCCTTCTGGCATACCATATCCAGATGTCCCTGAAGGATCAGGGCAGGTTTATGGGCACAAGAAGGAGAGGCCTCCTTTTTGATGATCACGTTATAGTGATCGTCCTGAATCACAAAAAGGCCTCTCTTTTTGGCAAAGTCCACGCAGAAATCACTCACGGCCTTACAGTTGTAAGAGCCATGAGGAATCTTTGTCAGGATTTCAAAATATTTAAATACTTTTTTTGGTTCTAAATGGTCTAATACCCCAAAAGTCTTCACCTCTAATTTTTAAAACTGTGGATCGGCGCAGGAATCCTTCCGCCGCGGTTAATAAAATCATCACAGGAAAATTCATTGACCGGCATGACCGGAGCATATCCCAAAAGACCTCCGAATTCCACCTGGTCTCCCACATCTTTTCCGATGGCCGGGATGATCCTGACTGCGGTAGTCTTCTGGTTGATCATTCCGAGAGCCATCTCATCGGCGATGAGTCCAGCAATCGTTGATGCTTTTGTCTTTCCCGGAATAGCGATCATATCAAGTCCCACGGAGCAGACACAGGTCATAGCCTCTAATTTCTCCAGAGTCAGGGCGCCTGCATTGACCGCATCGATCATCCTCTGGTCTTCGCTGACTGGAATAAAAGCTCCGCTTAAACCTCCCACGTAAGAAGATGCCATGACACCGCCCTTCTTCACCTGGTCATTTAACATGGCAAGAGCCGCCGTAGTTCCCGGTGCACCTGTGTACTCCAGACCGATCTCCTCTAAAATCTCTCCAACGCTGTCACCCACTGCCGGGGTCGGCGCAAGGGAAAGGTCGATGATGCCGAACGGAATTCCAAGGCGTTTGGATGCTTCCTTGGCAACCAGCTGTCCCACACGGGTAATCTTAAACGCTGTCTTCTTGATAGTCTCACAGAGAACTTCAAAATTCTCCCCGTGCACCAGCTCGATGGCACGCTTCACAACGCCGGGGCCGCTGACTCCCACATTGATCACGGAATCTGTCTCTGTCACGCCGTGGAAGGCGCCCGCCATAAACGGATTGTCATCCGGAGCGTTGCAGAATACGACAAACTTTCCGCATCCTAAACAGTCATTGTCTTTGGTCAGTTCGGCAGTCTCTTTGATCATCTCGCCGATCAGCTTTACGGCGTCCATGTTGATGCCGGTCTTTGTGCTTCCGACATTGACAGAAGAGCAGACAAAATCCGTTTCTGCCATGGCTTTCGGTATGGAACGGATCAGCAGTTCATCCGCTTTCGTCATGCCTTTGCTCACCAGTGCGGAATATCCTCCGAGGAAATTGACGCCCACCTGCTTTGCGGCCTTGTCAAGCACCTTTGCAAGCTCTACGAAGTCATCCGATGTCTTGCAGACATTCCCCGCCACCAGTGCGATCGGAGTAATGGAAATCCTTTTATTTACGATAGGAATCCCAAACTCCTTTTCAATATCCTTCCCGGTTTTCACAAGATCTTTCGCCACTGTTGTGATTTTATTATAAATATTTTCTTTTACTTCAGAGAGAGTGGAGCCGACACAGTCCAGCAGGCTGATCCCGATGGTGATGGTTCTGACGTCCAGATTCATCTCTGAGATCATCTTATTTGTTTCGATTACTTCATTAATATTTATCATTTCAGACCCCCGTTAAATCCTGTGCATTACATTAAAAATCTTTTCGTTCTGTGCCTGAATGACAACGCCTAACTCTTCTCCGATCTGTTTTAATTCCTCTGAGAATATGGTGATATCTTTTGTCGCCTCGGAAGAATCCACAACCATCATCATGTTGAAAAATCCTCCTGTGATCGTCTGGGAAATATCCAGAATGTTCACGTGATTGTTGGCCAGATAGGTACAGACCTTTGCGATAATACCAACATTATCTTTCCCTACCACTGTAATTACTGTCTTATCCATTTTTAATCCTCCTAAAATATGTATCTTAACTGACTTTTGTGATGGATGAAATGCAGTCTCTCTTTGCCACCTCCATCAGGAAATCCGGCTCTGTAAGCGCAACCTTTACCGTCTCATAGGCGAGCTCTGCAAAATTGTTCTCCTTGCTTAAATGTCCCAGATAAACTTTCTGAGTCTTTTCTGTCACAGTGTCTTCTATAAGCTGGGCACACCGCTCATTGGACAGGTGTCCGTGGTCTCCCAGTATGCGCCTCTTCAGATAATAGGGATAACTTCCCACCTGGAGCATATTCACATCATGGTTTGCCTCCACAAACAGGATATGGGAATCTCTGATTTTTTCCACCAGATATTCATCGTAGTCCCCAAGATCCGTGGCAATACTGGCCTTAAACCCTTCTGAATAGAAGGAATAGCATACCGGGTCTGCCGCATCGTGCCAGACATGGGATGCCTCCACTGTGATATCGTCGAGCTGAAACGGGTGATCCGCCTCAATCGGATGAAACAAGTCCTTGTCTACCTTTCCGATGTACCTGCTGTCCAAAACCGCGTCGATGGTCTTTGCCGTGGCGAAGACCGGAAGTCCATATCTTCTCAGCATCACTCCCAGCCCCTTGATGTGGTCGGAGTGCTCATGGGTGATCAGTATGCCGGAAAGCTCAGACGCCCTGGTATCCAGTTCATCCAGAGACTTTTCAATCCTCTTGGCACTGATGCCGCAGTCCACCAAAAGCTTGGTTTCCTTTGAACCTACGAATATAGAGTTGCCTTCGCTGCTGCTTGCAATACTTGTTAATTCCATTCTTCTACCTCAATTCATCTTCGTCCGCATAAACACTTGCGCCGAATCTATCTGCCATTATATCATAAGGTAATAAAAATTGTATAGGTTTTTTGCCACTATTTCCGTCACGCTTTAAAATTTGAAACTATTTTTCTTCCTGCTCCGTCTAACTTTTGTAGCTGCAAAACAAGGAGGTTCCATTCATGAAAAAGACACAGAAGATGGAAGATCTGACAGCCGGTATCATTCTCGATGAATATGAAAGCCTGTACCGCATGGCCTATACTTATGTCCGCAATGAAAGCGACG
This sequence comes from Anaerostipes caccae L1-92, assembly GCF_014467075.1. Classification (NCBI taxonomy): domain Bacteria; kingdom Bacillati; phylum Bacillota; class Clostridia; order Lachnospirales; family Lachnospiraceae; genus Anaerostipes; species Anaerostipes caccae. The sequence goes on along the minus strand of NZ_AP023027.1, from coordinate 1,522,862 downwards.
CCATGGATATCGTTCAGGAAAGCGCATATAAAGCGATCACCAAATGTCAGACGGTAAAGCCCCGGTATCTGAAAACCTGGATTTACCGGATTACCATCAACACGGCCATTGATCTGATCAGAAAAAATAAGAAGGAAGTCATCGGAATCGAAGACTACGAATACGGTGCCGAGGATTCCTACCAGGATTTTGATACGCTGGACGCATTAAATGTATTGAGTCCCAGGGAAAAGCAGGTCATCGTCCTCCGTTTCTTCGAGGACATGAAGCTTGCTGAAATCGCTGAGATACTAAACGAAAACTTAAACTCAGTAAAATCAGTGCTTTACCGCAGTCTCAAAAAATTAAAAACCGAACTGACAGAAGGAGAAGAACATTATGAACAATAAAAAGAAATTGGATCATCTGAAACATCAGTATGAGGACATTCAAATTCCGAAAGATCTGAAACAAAAGGTAAAAAGCTCAATCGAAGCAGGAAAATCTGAAAACGAAAGCCGCAGGAAAAAAGCGCGGTTCACAGGCACTGCCGCAAAGCTTGGAATATCTGCCGCAGCAGCACTTTTTGTCATCACCGTCGCGGCAAATGCCAATCAAAACATGGCCTACGCCATGACAAAGGTTCCCGTGTTAAAAAACATCGTCAGAGTGGTCACCTTCCATTCTTATGAGGAGAAGAAAAATCACATGGAAGCAGAGATCAAGACTCCGAAAGTGACAGGTCTTAAGGACAAAAAAACACAGAAAGAATTAAACAGGGAAATGGCCCGTTATACGGATATGATAAAAAAAGAATTTTCAAAAGATCTGCGAAAGAACGGCGGCGGACATAAGAGTGTCACGACAGACTACCAAGTGCTTCTGAACAATGACTCTTTCCTTTCCATCCGAATCCGCACCGAGACTTCCGAGGCAAGCTCCGATTCTTTCAGCCGTATTTATAATATCAGCAAGAAGACCGGCAGGATCATGAAGCTTGGCAGCCTGTTTCAGGAGAAAGCGGACTACCGGGCTGTCATATCCAAAGAAATCCGCAGACAGATGAGACAGCAGATGAAAGCAGATCCTTACAAGTCTTATTTCATCGATACGAAAAAAGACGATGTGCCGGTAGATGAATTCAAAAAAATCTCCGGCTCACAGAATTTCTATCTGACATCTTCCGGGGACCTGGTGATCGTATTTGATAAATATGAAGTTGCTCCGGGATATATGGGCGCCCCTGAATTTACAATTTCAAAGAAACTGCTTTCTTCTATCTTGGAATAAGGAACAAAAACCTGACACAGTGCTGTCAGGTTTTTTCTGCTATAATGGAACTATCAGGAAAGGAGTTTTATTAATGGATGAATTAAAAATAATCGCTGTAGACCAAAGCAATATTGATCAGGAACACATCTGCTGCGCTATCACCGACAAGAAAGGTGAAACCTGCGTATCTTCCAAGAAAGCCTGGATGCAGGAACGTTTTCCGGACGGGCTGGTGTTCAGAAAGCTAAATGTCCGCGGAAAAGTATTTATCGAGTATATTCCTGCCGAACACGCATGGATTCCCATACTGGCCGAACAGTATATGCACATCAACTGTCTCTGGGTCTCCGGAAAGTATAAAGGCCAGGGTTATTCTGACCAGCTTTTAAACCAGTGCATTGACGATGCAAAAAAGGCAGGAAAATCCGGTCTCACAGCCCTGTCCTCCGCAAAGAAGAAACCGTTTTTGTCTGATCCCGGATACTTGAAGCACAGAGGGTTTAAGACTGCCGATACCGCAGATCCGTTTTACGAGCTGTTATATCTTCCGTTCTCCGATGACGCACCGGTCCCGGCATTCAAAGACTGTGTCAAACAGGAGAGAATTCCGGAGGATGGAATGGTTATTTATTACAGCAGTCAGTGTCCGCACACTGCAAAATATGTCCCTCTGCTTCAAAAAATCGCAGAGAGCCACAGCCTGCCCCTCTCCGTCCACAAAATTCAAACAACGGAGCAGGCACAAAATGCTCCTGCTCCGTTTACTGCTTTCAGCCTGTTTTATCAGGGCCGTTTTATTACAAATGAAATACTGTCCGAGAAAAAATTTGAAAAATTCATAGAGCAGAACTTTTAAACTTCTGCTCCCAATATTTCTGCAATCTGCTGTTTTGTCTCATTCAGGCTCCCGGAATTATCAATGATATGCGTCGCCGCTTTTCGGAAGCTTTCTTCTCCCGGCTGGCTTTTGATCATAGAAGCCGTCTTCTCATCCGAGTAGCCTCTTCCCTCTTTCAGTCTCTGAAATCTCAGATCTTCTCTGGCAAATACATACCAGAGCTGGTCAAATCTCTGTTCAAATTCTGCCCCTGTGAGCAGGGCTGCCTCGTAGACGATCAGCCGGATATCCGGATCACTCTCCATCCTGTCCATCCGGCACAGAATCTCTCTCTCCACATTTGGATGGGTAAGGCTGTTTAAAACCGCGAGTTTTTCTTTGTCCCTGAACACAATGGCACCCAGAGCCGCACGGTCGATCGTTCCCTCATCCGTTAAAATGCTGTTTCCAAATTTCTTCACAACAGCCTCATAACTTTCGGCTCCCGGCTCCATGAGCTCATGGGCCACCCGGTCCGCCTCGATGAGACCGGCCCCGTATTCTTTTTTTAAAATGTTCAATACTTCACTCTTCCCGGAGCCTACGCCTCCGGTGATTCCAATGACTTTCTTCATTTATTTTGCCTCATACCAGCTGTTTCCGGTGTGAATGTCAATGCTCAGCGGCACAGAGAGCTTTGCGGCACTCATCATTTCTCTGGTTAGTATTCCTTTCACTTCTTCCACTTCGCTGTCATGGGCTTCTATGAGCAGTTCATCATGGATCTGCAGGATCAGCCGGGATTTTAATTTTCTTTTCTTCAGTTCCATATTGACCCGGATCATGGCGATCTTTATAATATCAGCCGCTGATCCCTGGATCGGAGAGTTCATGGCTACTCTTTCGCCAAAATTTCTCTGCATAAAATTGCTGGACTTTAATTCCGGTATCGGCCGGATTCTCTGGAACATCGTAGTGACAAAACCTTCTTCTTTTCCTTTTTCCACTTCCCTGTTCAGGTATTCTTTTACTTTAGGATAAGTCTCAAAATATTTGTCGATATATTCCTGTGCCTGTTTCCTGGTGATCTTTAAATCCTGACTCAGGCCAAAAGCGCTGAGTCCATAGACAATCCCGAAGTTGACCGCCTTGGCGTCCCGCCTCTGGATACTGCTCACCTGATCAATCGGCACGCCGAACACTTCGGAAGCTGTTCTGGCATGAATGTCCTGTTCCATCTCATAGGCGTGGATCAGATTCTTGTCTCCGGAAAGATGGGCCAGCACCCGCAGTTCGATCTGAGAGTAATCCGCATCCACGAATGTATATCCTTCCTCCGGCAGAAACACCTTCCGGATAGCCCGGCCGAGTTCCACTCTGGCAGGAATGTTCTGTAAGTTAGGCTCGGTGCTGCTGATCCTTCCGGTAGCTGTGATGGTTTGGTTGAATTTTCCGTGGATTCTTTCGTCATCGCCGATATAGTTAGCCAGCCCGTCCGCATACGTCGATTTCAGCTTGGTGAGCTGTCTGTACTCAAGAATGTAGGAAATAATCGGATATAAATGCTCAATCTTTTCCAGAACATCCACACTGGTGGAGTAGCCGGTCTTGGTCTTCTTCCCGCCCTCCAGCTTCATATGCTCGAACAGAACGACACCAAGCTGTTTCGGAGAGTTGATATTGAACTCCTCCCCGGCTTCTTTATAAATCAGTTCCCTGAGTTCCTCAATACGCCCGATCAGCTGATCCCCATATTCCTTTAATGCTTTCCGGTCCACGTGGATGCCCCTGACTTCCATGTCGTGGAGGGCTACCATCGTCGGGATCTCTATCTCCTCATACAGGGAAAGCATCCCGGTTTCTGTAAGTTTTTTTCTTAAAGGCTCGATGCACGCGCATGCCACATAGGCCTCATAGCCGATGATCTGCTCTCCTTCCGGCAGCAGTTTCCCCTCTTCAAAAATACTTTTCCTCTTGTCCAGCAGTTCTTTTTTGGAAGGCAGCATGATCCCCAGATAGTCTCTGGAAATATCATCGTACTCATAAGTGCTCTTTAACGGATTGATAAGATACGCCGCCAGAGCCGCGTCAAAGATGCTCTTGTCATCTTCACTCAATGACAACTCGTCCAGAAATTCCTTTACATTCAGCATGCTGACTCTTGGTACGGTGCGGTAAAGTTCTCCTGCCTGCCCCATCAGATAATCCCTGGTCAGAAAGCCCTCTGTCTGAAACAGAAATGTCTCTTTTCCTTCTATACACAGCCCAAGAAACGTATTTTCCTGCTCATGATAGACTGCAAGCCCTGCCGCCTCACATTTTTTTGCTCTGGAAAATATCTGATCTGCCTCATCCAGCTCAAAAACCTTTTTGAGATTTACCGAAAATTCTTCTCCGTGTTCCCCGTCAAATTTCTTTAAAACTGACTTAAACTCCAGCTGTTTTAAAAGCTGATAAGCCTCCCCTGTAAAAATATCATTGAACTTGGCATCTTCAAAAGAAAGCTCGATCGGACAGTCTAATTTAATCGTCGCCAGTTCTTTGCTCAGCACTCCCTGGTCATAAAATTCCTCCAGCTTATTTTTAGCCCGCTTCGGCATCACTTCCTCAATGTGCTCATAAGCATTTTCTATACTCTTAAACTCTTTGATGATCTTGGACGCAGTCTTTTCTCCGATTCCGGGAATACCCGGAATATTGTCGGAAGCATCTCCCATCAAAGCCTTCATGTCAATGAATTCTCTCGGCGTCACACCGTAAGTTTCCATGACATCTTTGGCAAAATAATCTTCTACTACATTTCCGCCGCCCTTGGTCTTTGGAATACGAATCTGAACATTTTCTGTGGCCAGCTGTAAAAGATCTCTGTCTCCGGAAATGATCCGAACCTGATAACCCTCTTTTTCTCCGATCACAGACATAGTGCCAAGCAAATCATCTGCCTCATAGCCTTCTTCCATCATCAGCGGTATATCCATGGCTTTTAAAACCTCTTTGATCACAGGCACCTGTTCCCTCAATTCTTCGGGCATAGGTTTTCTGGTTCCTTTATATTCCTTGAACATTTCATGCCGGAAAGTAGGCGCACTCAAGTCGAAAGCCACCGCAAAATGGGTCGGCTTCTCCTCATCCAGAAATTTAAACATGATATTTAAAAATCCAAGGATCGCATTGGTATGGAGGCCCTTACTGTTAGTCATATCCGGCAGCGCATAAAAGGCCCGGTTTAAGATGCTGTGGCCGTCGATCAGCATTAATTTCTTTTCCATAATGGACATTCTCCTTTTTTAAACAATTATCATTATTGTAACACAAAGAAAATAGTCTAGTCCACTTCATGTTATCTTCTTTTCTCCTTCTATATTATTTCCCCGCTTCCGCCGCGCATACTCATAGAAAAAACCTGATATGTACTTATAAAAGCACATATCAGGCCCATCCGTAAGTTTATTATGAAAACATCGGTGTTGAAAGGTATCTGTCTCCTGTGTCCGGAAGCAGGGCAACGATCTTCTTACCCTTATTCTCCGGACGTTTTGCAAGCTGAATGGCGGCCCAGAGGGCGGCCCCTGAAGAAATCCCCACTAAAATCCCTTCTTTTCTGGCGATGGCTCTTCCAAGCTCGAAGGCATCCGCATCATCGACAGCAATAACCTCGTCATAGATCTTTGTATTCAGTACATCCGGAACAAAGCCTGCCCCGATTCCCTGAATCTTATGAGGTCCGCTCTGCCCTTTTGAAAGTACAGGGGAACTGCTCGGCTCCACTGCCACGATCTGAATATCCGGATTTTTTTCTTTCAGATATTCTCCGGTTCCGGTTATCGTACCTCCGGTTCCGATCCCTGATACAAAAATATCGACTTTTCCTTCCGTATCGTTCCAGATCTCAGGTCCGGTAGTCTTCTTATGGCGCTTCGGATTAGATGTATTGACAAACTGTCCGGGAATAAAGCTGTTTTCCAGTTCCTTTGCCAGCTCTTCGGCCTTGGCGATGGCGCCGTTCATTCCTTTCGTACCGTCTGTCAGTACGACTTCCGCTCCGTATGCCTTCAGCAGATTCCGCCGTTCCACGCTCATAGTCTCCGGCATCGTAAGAATGATGCGGTATCCTCTGGATGCCGCGATCGCCGCCAGTCCAATTCCTGTATTTCCGGATGTGGGCTCAATGATGACGGACCCTTCTTTCAGCTTTCCTGCCGCCTCAGCGTCTTCGATCATCTGTGCCGCCACACGGTCTTTGACGCTTCCTGCCGGATTAAAATATTCCAGTTTCCCAATGATCTCTGCATCTGCTCCGTATTCCTTTTCCAGACGGTTCAAACGGACCAACGGGGTGTTTCCGATTAATTCTGTCACATTCTGATAGATTCCTGCCATAGTTCTTCTCCTTTTTATATTCCTATATTTCCTACGTGTTTAGTATGTATTGATTATATGCAATCCCTTTTTCTATGTCAATACCTTTTTGAAAAAACAAAATTTCACCTGTCTCCTCTTCCTTGAAAAAGATTCATTTATTTGGTATATTCTATGTTGTTTCGCATTTGGCCCGCTTTATTCTACTATGGAGAAATGAATAAAAAATTATGAAAAGAGAAAAAACTGCAATTACATTGATCAAATTCTGCATACCGCTTATCTTAAGCGGTATTCTGCAGCAGCTCTACAACTGGGCGGATGCATTTATTGTCGGAAATGTAGCCGGAGAAAACGCCCTGGCCGCCATCGGTTCTACAACTACGGTCATTAACCTGTTCCTCACTGCCATAACAGGATTTACCCTCGGTCTTTCCATTTTATTTGCCCAAAAATTCGGCGGCGGAAAAAAAGATCAGATCTCAAAGACTCTGTCCGTATTCACCGTTGTACTCGGGTGTATTTTTTTACTTGTCCCGGCAGCAGGCATTCCGGGCGCTTATCCATTGCTCCGAATCATGAATACGACACCGGAAACCATACATATGGCAAAAAATTATCTTCAGATCATACTGATCGGCTTACCGTTTCTTGCCGTATATAACGTCTACACCTCGGCCCTCCGCGGCATCGGAAACAGCCGGGCTCCTTTTGGTTCTGTCCTCTGTTCGTCTGTCGTAAACGTTGTGCTGGATCTTATCTTTGTGGGAATGATGCACTGGGGTGCTGCCGGCGCGGCAGCCGCAACAGTAATCTCTCAGATGATTATGACTGTATTCATCATTCTATACAGTGTCAAAAATTATCCCTGTCTGTGTTTTTCCATAAAAAAATGGACTATGGATCACGCCGTTTTAAAAGAAGGTCTTCATCTTGCCATACCTCCGATGATCCAATCCTGTATCAGCTCCTTCGGCGGTCTTATCCTACAAAATTTTATGAACGGCTTCGGGACACAGACTGTTGCAGCCATTACCACAGCCTATCGCGTCGATACGATCATACTCCTGCCGGTCATCAATCTCGGCTCCGGCATATCTACAATGGTCGCACAGAATCACGGAGCAGGAAAAAGAGAGCAGATTTCTAAAATCGTCTGCGCCGGAACTGTGATGATGATTGGTGTTTCCTTATTATTGACATGGCTTGTACTGGGAACCGGGGAATATTTGATTTCCATGTTTGGAATCAGTCCGGAATCGGCTGAGATCGGAAAAAATTTCTTCCAAAGAATTGCGGCGTTTTATGTAGTATACGGCATCGCCATGTCCATCCGGGGTTATATAGAAGGAATTGGAGACGTTCTCTTCTCCAGTGTATCAGGGATTGCCGCACTGCTCTCCCGTATTGTATTTTCCTATGCTTTTGCCGGACTATGCGGAAACATGATCATTGCCTATGCGGAGGCAGGCTCATGGGGAGTCCTGTTCTTCCTGTATCTGATACGCGCCCTTTGGAGAAAGAAAACGGGCATTACGCCACAAAAGGCATCTTCTGAAAATTAAATTCTGATAAAAGCTGAAAGGCTTCCCGAAACCTCGGGAAGCCTTTCAAATCTGTCTATATTACAAAATCATTTCCGCCTTTTGAAGCGGCACGGTCCAAAATATCCTGTATCGTCACACTGCCCAGATAATCCCTCACAACTTTATCCAGCCCTTCCCAGATAAAAATGGTCGGACAGTCATAATAGCGTTCGCACTGATTGGTCTCATCGTCCAGACACGCCACCGGGGCAATGCTGCCTTCTGTTATTTCCAGAACATCTTCGATCGTATATTCCGAAGGTTTTTTAGAAAGCTGATACCCTCCTCTCGGGCCTCTCAGACTTTTCAAATATCCGCACACACTCAGCTGCCTTACGATCTGCTCCAGATATTTTATGGAGATCCCCTGTCTCTTTGACACATCCTTCAGTGAAATCCATTCTCCCGTATTGTGCTGCGCCAGATCATATAATAAGCGGACCGCATATCTGCCTTTGGTTGAAATTTTCACGGACTCCCTCCTCATTCCTACTTTTTCACTATGTTATATGACTATTGTAAAGAATCCGTCTCTTTCTGTCAAACTCCTTTCCGTCAAATATAGAAATTAAGCTTTTTTAAGTAATAAAAAAACAGCTGAAATCAAAAAATTCAGCTGTTTTTATCACTCTGCCGGCAATGGGACTCGAACCCATACGCCCGTAAGGACAACAGATTTTGAGTCTGTCTCGTCTGCCAATTCCGACACGCCGGCTTGTCTTGACGACCTTGAATATAATATCATCTCTGTCATGGAATGTCAACAAGAAAACCCAAGTTTTTCATCTCTCCCCTTATTCTCCGCCGATCATATTTTCCAGTGAATTCCCCGGAGATACCATCGGAAGGACATTCTGTTCTCTGCCTATGATAAACTCAATAACCGTGGGGACATCCTTTCTCTCTTTGGCTTTCAGGAGAGCGCTTCTGATGTCTTTCACTTCCCGGACCCGGATACCCTCTGCCCCGTAACTTCGTGCCAAACGGACAAAGTCAGGGATATAACCGGACGGACATTGTGCAGACGGACCTTTGCATTCTTTCATACAGCTTTCCCTGCGGCAGGTACATGTGGCAGAATAACGCCTCTCATAAAACATCTCCTGCCATTGGCGGACATTGCCCAGATAACCGTTGTTTAAGATGCAGATAATAATAGGGAGTTCATAGAGCACTGCCGTGGCAAGTTCCTGAATGTTCATCTGAAATCCGCCGTCTCCGCATATGGCTATGACATCTTTCCGGGGATCTCCTAATTTAGCGCCTATGGCAGCAGGAAAACCATATCCCATTGTTCCCATGCCTCCGGAAGTAAGCATTTTTTTCTTCTCCGACAGCTGTAAAAACTGTAACGCCCACATCTGATTTTGCCCTACATCCGTTGTAATCACGGCACTGTCAAACAAGTCATTGATCTGTTCTGTCACGTCCCGTGCGCTGATTTCCTCAGATGTGCTTTTCTTTACAGTGACCGGATGCCGCTGTTTCCACAGGTTCAGACGGCTGACCCACTCCCCGGCCCCAGACGGTTTTGCTCTTTTAAGAAGAATCCGGATCAGTTTCCCGGCATCCGAAGCAACCGATATATCTGCCGGTACATTCTGCGAAATTACATCCGGCTCTATGTCTGCATGGATAAGGACTGCCTTATCCGCAAAACTGTCCGTGTTTCCAGTGATACGGTCATTAAACCGGGTTCCGACGGCAAACAGGACATCACACTCGCTGACAGCCATGTTTGCCGCAAAGCTCCCGTGAATACCCAGATTTCCTATATACAGCGGATGATCTGAGGGAAGAACCCCTTTCCCCATGATGGTCGTGACAACCGGTATCCCGGTCTTCTCTGCCAGCCTGGTCATTTCTTTTTCCGCTCCTGCAGTATGTACACCCCCTCCAATCAAAAACAGAGGCTTTCGGGCTGTCCTTAACGCTTCCAGACAACGGTCTGTGACTTCCTCCGGCACAGGCACTTCAGCTTTATCGTCTGTGCACAGCGGATAAAAATCAGAACCCAGTTCCTGCTGAATATCCTTCGGCAGATCGACGACCGCCGCGCCGGGCCTTCCTGACCGGGCTGCCTGAAAGGCGCTGCGGACCGCTTCCCCCAGTTCCCTTCTGTCACGTACGGTCACTGCATATTTACAAATACTTTTCATGATCTGAACTGTGTTTACTTCCTGGAAAGATTCTCGCCCGATCAGCCCTGAAGAAACCTGGCCCGTAAAACAAACGAGAGGAACACTGTCTATATTTGCAGTGGCAATGCCGGTCACAAGATTGGTCGTTCCCGGTCCGCTGGTCACAAGACAGACTCCTGTTTTTCCCGAGGCCCTGGCATATCCGTCTGCCGCATGCACTAATCCCTGTTCATGGCGCGGCATAATGATTCTGATCTCCTTCTCATCATAAAGCTCGTTAAATAAATCAATCGCCTGACCTCCCGGATACGCAAACAACGTATCTGTATTTTCCGCCTTCAATGCTTTCACAACCAGCTGTGCTCCTGTAATCTCCATATCATATTCCTCCATTGGATCTTAAAGCAAGTAATCACTTGCATATCAGTTATATTTATACGGCACCGCCAAAAGACAATGCCGTCTCCTTTACTCAGCCGTAATTCCATACAGGAATGCGGCAACTGTTTTTTTAATAAAGTCTTCTCTCTCAACCTCCGAAAGTTTTTGTTCGAACGACGCATTTAAAAATGTATAACCAAACGTGCTGGAAAAAAACGTCATAGCCAAAACCTCAAAATCTGCCTTGGGAATCCTGCCTTTCTGTGCCATCTGTTCAAAGTAAGAAATCAGCGATGAGAGGAACGTCTGGGGGACTTTCATAATAAATGGTGCTGTTTCCTCATAAATCTGCGGAGCCCGCAGACCAATGGAGAGTCTCACAAAGTCAGGAGTTATCCTCTTCATATACTCTCTCATATACATTTCCAGATCATGCCGTAGTTCCCACCGGACATCCTGAAATACATCCGGCGTAAAATCCGCCCGCCACTTTTCCTGCTCAATACCGCTCATAACGATACTTTTCTTATTCTGAAACTTCCGAAACAGAGTACATTCATTCACCCCTGCGGAATTGGCGATGTCTTTTGTAGTCGTTGCCATGTATCCTTTATCCCTTACCAGAGACATCGCCGCATCAATAATTTTTTGACCAGTCTCGTCCATATGTATCATCCCTCTCCGTAATGCAAGTATTTACTTTCATTTTAGAATCTCTCGTCAAAAAAGTCAAGGCCGGAGAACTGATATCTCATCATTCTCCGGCCTTTCATGCTATTTGGATTTTAATTCTGTAAGTAATTCTTCAATATTGTCAAGACAAGCCCCGCAGATGCTTCCTGCGCCGGTTGCGTCTTTGACTGCGTCCACTGTTGTGGCACCGTCTTCATAGGCATCCATTATTTCTCCCACGGTCACATCGACACATGGACAGATAATATCGTCACGGTCCATTCCTTCCACCTCCATAAATAAGATAGGAATATTATGGGCATAAACTTCGCGGAATATACACTATTTATTCTGAACTTTCTCAAGCAGTCCCTTTTTCCTCAGTCTTTCGTTGGCTGCATTCCTTAAAAGTGCATAAATAACGGAACAGGCCGGGATACTGATAAACATTCCGGCTACTCCGGCCAGATTGCCGCCGACGGTCACCGCAACTAATACCCAGATAGCAGGAAGACCTACGGAATTCCCCACCACATGTGGATAAATAAGATTTCCCTCGATTTGCTGCACAACGACAAACATGATAACAAAAATAACCATCTTAAACGGACTTACCATAAAAATCAAAATCGCCCCCAAAGTGCTTCCGATGAATCCTCCCAAAATAGGAATCAGTGAAGTCACGCCGATAAACATGGCGATCAGCATGGCATACGGCAGGCGGAGAATATTCATGCTGATAAAAATGATCGTGCCCAGAATCACGGCTTCCGTACACTGGCCGGACAAAAAGCTTGAGAATGCCTGATTGCACATATTTCCAATGTATACGATACGGTCCGCATAGGATTCTTTCAGATAAGAGTATAAAAGTTTCTTCGTCTGAAGTACCAGTTTCTCCTTTTTCAGCAGTGCATTAACTGCAAAAACCGTGCCGAGCAAAAACGTCACTACCGTCTGAACTGCTGAACTGATGACAGATACCGTAGAGCCCAGAATATTGCTGGCGCTGGTCTGGAAGAATCCCATCAGTTCTGTACTGATCTTATTCCAATCCAAATCGATCTTCATAAGATTCTGTTTAGTGAGCAGAGGATTGTCGGAAACATTCTGTAAGAAATCTTTGATTTCGTTCACAAATCCGGGGATGCTGGATGCCAGGCTGTAAAGCGTATTGGCAAGCTCCGGAAGAATGAGAAAACTGATCAGCGCCAGGACGCCAATAATACATAAAATGGCCAGAATCAGGCTCAGTGCCCGCTTTCCTTTTTTCACCTTCGAAAACAGTTTCGTTTCAAAAAATCTCATCGGCACATTAATAATAAACGCCATACAACCCCCGATAATAAACGGGAAGATTACTGAGACTAAATAGGAGAATGCCTTCAATATGTAGCTTATATTGCTGACACCCAAATAAAGAAGTACTCCAAACGCCACAAGACCAAAGAAACCCTGCGTGTTTTTATTATAAAATTTCATATGATACAGCTCCTTTTAAAAGATATTAAATAATTATACCGAAAATAAAAACAGATATCCAGACATATTTAAAAAGATTCGGTTTCTTGTTGTGCTTCTAACTTTTTCCATGGTAAAATAAAGATGTACAAAATGCGAAATGGAGAATATATGCCAATGAACATTTACACTTTTAACAATAATCGGAACTCATCCGAAGATCATATAAAAACATTAAAAGACATCGCTTCAGAGCACCACTATAACATTCATATATTTAAATATACAAATAAAGACGAATTAGTATTTGATCTGTCATCTCACCCGGAACGGGCGGATATTATTTTCCTGAGAATATCCAAAAGCAAGGACGATGAGATTACAGGTCTCGAAGCAGCGAAAAGTCTCCGCAAGCTTTGCTGTCATGCACTGCTCATTTTTATCTCTGCCAATAAACAGCTGGCTGCAAATACTTTCCCGACGTTTCCTTTTTACTTTTTCTATCTCAAATATCTGACTCTGGAACAGTTTGAACCAGTATATTTAAAAGCCCTCTCACTGGCCGAAAGGAGGCGGAACAACCTGTTTCAGTGCGGCAGCGGCGCGGATGAACATTACATACCTCTGAATGATATTTACTACTTTGAAATCTTTCAGAGAATTACAACTGTATACCACAGCAACACCAGCTTTTCATTCTATATGTCCATGTCCAGGCTGGAAAAAGAATTAACACCGAAAGGATTTCTGCGCATTCACAGGTCTTTCCTTATAAATATGCGCCATATTGACCAGATTACTGACCGCACGGTACGGCTGACGAATGGATTTACTCTGCCCATAGGAACCACATATCTAAGTCAGGTACGAAAAATGCTGTCACAGCTTAAAATCTACACCCTATAAGAATTAAGAAGGTGATATTATGTTTTCAATCTGCTTTTGTGATGATACTCCTGCGACACTGCAAAAATACATAGAACTTTTTGAGCTGATCGCCGAGAGACATCAGATCCCTGTCAGTATTCGGGCATTTTCTTCGGGCAGGGAGCTTCTTGCTTACATGGAGAACCCAAACCACTTTTTTGATCTTTATTTTGTTGAAGCCGGACTGAAAGACATTAACGGAATTGACACGGTTCTCCATATTCACGAGCATGATCCGTTGGGACTTGTGATTTTTCTCGGAGTCCGCGCGGAATGTGCCAGTGACTGTTTTGCCGCTTACCCTTTCAATTACATTATCAAGTCAAAGCTGAACTTTATCAGGGGTGAATCTGTTTTTCTCAACGCCTACTCGGTCTTCAAGCAGAAAAAGAAGCCGTATATCGTCTGTAAAAACCGGACCACGTTCCAGTGCATTCAGCTTTCCGATATTTCTCATTTTGAGACTCTCGGGCGGCTCGTAGTTGTACATTTTAAAGAACAGAGTTTTGAATTTTATTCTAAACTCAATATTATAGAACAGTCTGTGAAAAACAAAGGTTTTATCCGTGTCCATCGTTCTTACATCGTAAACCTCTCCTATATTTCAGATGCGGACAGAGAAAATATCTTCCTGACAGGCCACGAAACTCCCGTTCCAATCGGCCAGGTTTATCTTGACCATGTCCGCAGGGAGACTTATCCGTTTTTTTCTGTTAATTCTTCCAGTTTGTCTGTCAAATAGAACAAGGACTTTTGCACATTGTTAAAATAAGAGTGCAAAAGTCCTTGTTTTGTTATTTGTTCTTTCTATTTTTATGTAACAATAAAGTCAGTATTCCTCCGCCTGCCGCCAGCATCACAAAGGCCATGGAGAAATCTGCAGTGTCACCGGTTTTAGCAGTGGATTCTTTACTGCTTCCGCTTCCTGTGATCACTTCTCCATTTTTATTACTTTCCAGTATTTCCTCTCCTTCCCACGAATAATTTCCTGTTTCTTTTTTCTTGGTTTTATTGTTCTCCTTCTGTGCAGTACCATTTACTTCTCCAGCATCCTTCTTCCAGGCCGCTTTTAAAGAGAGATCAGCGTGAACCGGCGTCTCAAAATCCCATTTTTGTTCTTTTCCATTCTCATCCTTATAGTACCAGCCTTCAAATATATAACTTTTTCGTTTCGGCTCTTTCGGTTCTACTGCACATTTACCGCCCGGAACAGTCTGAGTTTTCGGGGTAAAATCTCCTCCGTTTGGGTTAAAACTCACCTTATGTTCACCTGTTAAGGTAACCACAACGCTTACTTCTTTCCCTCCCGAAATAAAAAATGTCAAATCGAATGTTCCGGTTCTTCCTTTTTGTTTTGCAGCATTTAGTTTGTTCATCTCTTCATTTTTAATATTAAGTTCTGCATCACTCCTTGTTTCATCTTTTCCTTTTGCTTCACAAAGTTTAATCAGATCTTCCTTGGTAAAAGCAGTACCTCCAGTTTTATGAACCGCATTGTTGGCAGCGATGGAGGCATCAAATTTTCCGGGTTCCGGGTTCTTAGCTCCATCTGTCCCATGATCTCTTAGATGAACTGTAATGGTAATTTCTGTTCCCTTTGCAGTTTGAAAAGTCAATGAAAAGTTTCCGGTTTCCCCGGCTGTTTTTGCTTTATTTAATGATGTTAGCTGATCCGGGTCTGAGAAAACGATTTCTTCTGCTGTCAACTCTTTCCCGCTTTCGTCAAATGCCTTGACTCTGGACAACTCTTTCAGCTGACTTCCAGTAAATCCTTCTCCTCCTGTTTTACTGATGATATCCATTCCTTTCATACTCTCGGTTTGATCCGGAGCCTCCGAAGTCTCATCATATTTAACTAAAGATACCTTGACCGTCACTGCACTCCCATCGTTAGCGAAATAGGTCAGATCAAATACGCCGGACTTTCCAGAAGTCTTCGCTTGATTAATTTTCCGGAATTGCTCCAGATCTACTGTAAAATCATCCGGTAATATCGTATTTCCTTCTGTGTCTTTTCCTTTCACTTCCCCATATTTTTTTAGCTGTTCTTTGGTAAAAGGATCTCCGCCTGTATCTTTCTCAAAATCATTGGCTCCAATAGTTGATATTGAATTTTCTGAACCCATCTCAGATGTATCTGTTCCATGGTCTCTTAAAAATACGGTCACCGTTACTTCTGTACCACTTAGTGTTTGAAACGTTAATGGAAAATTTCCGATTTCCCCGGTGGTTTTTGCTTTATTTATAGCTGTCAGCTGATCCTGATCTGAAAAAAGAATATCTACTGCCGGCACTTCTTGTCCATTTTCATCAAATGCCTTTACTCTGGACAACTCTCTAAGCTGTTTCTCCGTAAATCCTTTTCCTCCGGTTTTGGAAATGATATTCATTCCTTTGATCGTTTCTCCAGTGTCTGTATCTTCCGTAATTTCATCATATCCGACCAGAGAAACTTTGACTGTCACTTGTTTTCCATCTTTGGATGTATAAGACAGATCAAATATGCCTGTCTTTCCAGAGGTTTTTGCTTCATTAATTTTTTGAAACTGATCCAAATCTACTGTAAAATCGTCGAGTGAAATCGTATTCCCCTCTTTATCTTTTCCTTTTACTTCCCCTAATTTTTTCAGCTGTTCTTCTGTAAAAGGATCCCCTCCTGTATTGGTTTCAAAGTCATTAGCTCCAATGGTTGGAATTGGATTATTGGGTTCAAATTCTGCGGAATCTGTTCCATTACCTCTTAGAAAGATGGTCACCGTAACCTTTGTTCCATTTGGTGTTCTAAACGTCAATGGAAAATTTCCAATTTTCCCAGAAGTTTTTGCCTGATTAATATTCTGTATTTGTCTGGCATCTGTAAAAGTCAGTTCTCCTTCCATGAAGCTTGTTCCGTTCTCACGCTTTCCATTGACCTTGGCAAGCTCCTTCAGCTGGCTTTCACTAAAGCCAGCTCCGCCAGTTTTACTGATAATATTATTAGCTCCAATCTGTTCTTTTGTGTCATTCGCAATGGTATTTTCATCTCTGAATGGACCGAAATATATTTTCGTATAAAACTTTTCTACAGAAATTGGAGAAGCTGAAGGAAAAGGCGTATGTTTTGTAAAATTATAATCTGTTTCTGAGGTACCATCCTGTATATACCCTTGAAAACCGGTATCCGGACTGGCTATGACATTTGTTATAGTTCCTTGTGGTTTATTGTCCGGAGGCGTTCCGCAGCCTATGCCCGGCATATTGGTGCTCTTATCACCCAACGCTGTAACAACAGTATCTCCTCCGCTGATAACAACATTAGACACATTAACATTTGCACCATATGTGCCATCTTCAGCTCCGGTATGTCCACCGGATCCTATTCCCGCTGCATTGGTTCCTCCACTGGCATAAATATTCCCTCCTGTAATATATATACCATCTGTCGGAGTCCAGGATCCGCTCCCGATCCCTGCACAGCTGACACCTCCGCTTGCTGTCACGATTCCTCCAGAAATCCGGATATTTTTTGTATACCCTTTTCCGACACACCAACTGGCACACGCACTTCCAATAGCACAATTATGTTCTCCTGCCTGTGCTGCAATAATTCCTCCTTTTATATATAAATTACTAAAGCCGGTTAAATCGGCCTTTTCTCGATTTACAACTGTGCTTCCAATAGCGGTTACATGGACCGTAGTACCTCCGACTTCCAGACTCCCGCATGTTTCCTTCCTGCATTTATGCCCTTGTTCTTTGCTGTGTTCGCACTGAAGAATTAAAGCCGTATTATCCATTCCGTCTTTTACTAAAGCCCCATAATCTCTTTTCTCACAGGAAAGTTTATTTTCTCCAATCAAGGTAATCGTCACATTGGCGCGGGATACAGTCACACAGTTTTCACTTCGGGTTTTATTTGTAATACTCAGATGATCAAAGATGATATCTGTAGTAACTCCTGGATCTACGATAATTTTATTGACTGCTGTCGTTCCCGTGATTCGATAACCCTTCGTATTTAAACGGCTCTCTTCCTGGGCCAGCCCTCCGCCTGCCGCTCCGGTCGCTTTGATCCGGACACTTTTTTTACTCACATCCAGCAGTGTCCTTGAATCTTTCGCAAGGGATTTTAAAGTTTTCTTTTTTTTCTTTGGAAGTTTAGTTTCTTCCTCCTGCTCTATTTCTGCCGTACTGCTCATTTCAGTTTTCTGCTCCTCATCTGATGCAGACTGGTCCTGCTGTTCTTGCTCCGCTTCCTCTGTATTTTCTTTTGCAGACAAGGCTCCTGATCCTGCTGCCAGGACAGCCGTCAGCAAACAAATCAAAACCGTATTCCAAACCTTTCTCTTTTTCTGCATGGTTCTGCTCCCTCCTAATTTTTTAGTCAATGACAGGCATTTTCCCAATATCGACCTTAGATGGTCCGGCGAAAAACAGGATGGTTAGAAATCTTTACAAAAAAATAAGAAACATTTTTTGTTTCTTATTTTGGAACTTTCCGGTACCTAAACAGCCTCTGACTGCCGTCTCTGCTGACCAGATGCAATATAAACGTATTTTTTTGTGAGGGAAAATATAAAATCTTTTTCTGGGGATCATAGCTCTGCGCTGATACCCGTTTCCCGTCTTCCCCAAGCAGATAAGTCTTTTGATAATCAATACTGCCGCCCGCACGGATCACGATATGCCCGGACTCTCTGTCTTCCCCTACATGTTTCAGAGATACCGACGGTCCTGGACTTTTACGGACCGGCTCCGGTTCAGGCTTCGGAATACGGATACCCTTTAAGCTGCTTGTCTCCAGCATGATATTCGGGGTCTGAACAGACTGAAAACTGTGGGAAGGCAGTGTATCCCTGTTCAGCAGCAGAATTCCCGCGGCTCCGGCTCCGCAGGCTGTCATTACTCCGGCAATGACCTTCTTTGCCATAAGCGCATGTTTTGCAGATTCTGCTTTTCCCATCTCTGACAGCGAACCTCGGAGCACCGGATACAAAGAGAAAAAGCCGAAACTGCGGAGTCCTAACGCCTCTCTGTCTTCCTTTGGCAGGGCTTCAATCTGTTTTTTTAAATTCTTTCTTCCGTGGTACAAAAGATTTTTCACTGCATTGACATTACAGTCAAGAATCTCAGCGGCTTCTTTCATTTTCAGCTGCTGAATCACGCTTAAAATCATGGCTGCTCTCTGTTTTTCAGGAAGCTTCCGAATACATTCATTCAGAATCTGCGCCTTCTCATTCTGTAGAACCACATCCTGAGGCTGCATGCTGTCTTCTATCAAGCTTTTGACAAACTCAATCTTTTCATCTCCGATGATGTCCGGTCTCTGTTTTCTGACAGACTTGAGGCAGCAGTGATAGGTAATCCTCCTAAGCCATGCGTAAAAAGCCATATTATTTTTTAAAATCGGGAGAGAATGATAGACCTCCAAATATACTTCCTGGATAATATCTTCCACCTCGTTTTGATCCTTGCAGAAATTGGATACAAAATTTCTGGTCATATCATATGTACTGTGATACAGGTACCCAAAAGCCTGTTCATCCCCTTTTTTTGCCCTCTCTACGTAAGGACACAGTTTCTCATAAGTGTTTTCTCTCTCCATTTTTCGACTCCTCTTTGATTTATTGTTACTATAAAATAATTATTTTAGAAAAGCAAGTGCAAAAAATGGAATCATTTTGTAATATATAGGCAGACCAAAAGAGACTGCCGGCTCAGCCAACAGTCTCTTCAACTTATCTTTTGTTATGCCCAAGATGCCGTTCCCCGCAATTTTGACTCCTAGCCACAGCTAGGTGGGTTTCCTCATCCTGCCTTCTACCTTCCACCGTATTGTGGCTTGGTATCCAGCCGGATATTCGGAATCCCGTTCAAATAGTTGTAGGTTCAAAATAGCAGGCGTTATCGAACACCCCAGGCCGTTTATTCCGTTTCTTTACAAGTTATTATACATGAAGTATGTGAGAGTTTCAAGAAGTACATACATGAAATTCTAGCCAATCGCCACAGGACCTGTTTTCTCAAAAGGAGAAATGCGGTCATAACCGCTGATATCCTCTTTTAAGTCTCTTTTCAAATAGCGAAATGTCTCCTTTTCTCCCTTTTCAGCATACATTGTCAAAAGCATCATCAGATAATCTTTGGAAGCCTCATGCATGATGGATGCCCCGATTCCGTTATTAAAATACTCCAGAGGGCTCTCTTTTGTAAAATCATTTTTTTTGTAGATTTTCCCGGCGCTGATTCTGTCCACTAACATCTCCGCCATATATTTTTTCGGAATTTTCATCCCTACCAGACCCTTGGCATCAGGATTCAGGCTGTAATCGATCCAATACTCAAAATGATGCCTGTTCCTTCCTTTATGGTGCAGCCATGCCCTGGATATCCCGTATTTCCTTCGTTCAATGTTGTTAGGGCTTTGATTTCCCTGGTAGTATTTCGCCCCCGGAATAAATTCCGTCGGAGAATACTTTGACATATCGTGCATGATACCCTGGCAGTAAAGTCCCACCTTAAAACAGCCTTTGGCCACAAGGATTTTATGTTTTGTAATTGTCTTAAAGTGTCCTAAAATATGCATAATCAAACTCCCAGCACAGCAATCCCGATACATCCCGACAGCACGATCAGAAAAATCGGATGTATGGATTTTCCCCGTTTCTCTGCTACTTTATTTATTATATATAATATAACAAAAAGAATCACAGATTTAAAGTCAATGGAAGAAACTATTTTTTGAAGATGAAGTTCCCCGTCTTTTAAAAACGCCACCTGAAACACAGACAGAGTCGCCGCACAGATTAATCCGGCCACCACCGGACGGATGCCGTAAAATCCCGCCTCCACATGACGGTTGTTTTTAAAACTTTCCAATACTCTGGCAACGAGGATAATAATGACCACCGACGGCAGCACAAGGCCGAATGTGGCGATCAGGCTTCCGGGGATACCTGCGATATGAAATCCCGAATAAGTCGACATGTTGACGCCGATGGCTCCCGGCGTGGATTCGGAAATTGCCAGCATATTTACAATATCTGCGTGGGTAAACCAGTGAAAACGGTCCGCCATGCTGTATAGAAACGGCAGCGTGGCAAGCCCGCCCCCAAGCGCAAACAGTCCGGTCTTAAAAAATTCAATAAACAGCTTCAAAAGGATCATTTTCTGTCTCCTCCTTTCCGCACTTTCCCGCAGAGCAAAAGACCTAAAACAGCGCCGATGATCACATAGATCACAGGATTGTTCATGACAAAGACCATGCCGAAAAATGTGGCCGCAAATATCATGCCGGTGAGCCAGTCCACGACTCCGCCTTTTACCATTTTCCTGATACTGTTGATCATCAGAACGCAGACACAGACCCGGATGCCCCAGAACGCACTCTGCACCGCTTTCAGTTCACTGAAATTGGTCATAAAAGCCGCTATGATCATGATAATGATCAGCGAGGGCGCCGTAAATCCTAAAGTAGCCGTGATGCCTCCTCTGATTCCCTTCAGTTTGTATCCAATAAACGTGGAGGTATTGACAGCGATGACTCCGGGCGTACACTGCCCTACCGCAAAATAATCCATGACTTCTTCACTCGTCGCCCAGCCTTTGTTCCGGACAACCTCCCGTTCGATCATCGGGAGCATGGCATAGCCTCCGCCGAATGTGAATGCACCCATCTTAAAAAAGGTTAAAAACAGTTCCTTATATTCTTTCAACTCGCTGATCCGTCCTTCCCATTAAGTTTTCTTTTTATTATACGGAAAAAATGCGAAAAAAACCAGAGACAAAACCAAACTGGCTTCGTCTCCGGAAATGAAAACATATTACAGGTTTGTGTATCCCATCATCTGAAGGTCCACTTCTCTCGCTGCTTCCCGTCCTTCGCGGATTGCCCACACGACCAATGACTGGCCCCGGTGCATATCTCCCGCGGTAAACACGTTTTTAACGTTGGTGCGGAAAGAATCCGGCTCTGTGGCTACATTGGTGCGTTCATTTACCTTCACACCAAATGCATCGGTCACATAGGATTCACTTCCGAGGAATCCGGCAGCGATCAGCACAAGATCCACTGGAATTTCTTTCTCTGTCCCCGGCACCTCTGCCATTGTCATCCGGCCGGTTTTCTCATCCTTTTTGCTCTCAAGCTTTATGATAACGGCTTTCGATACCTCACCCTTTTTGTTTTTCTTAAATTCTTTTACGGTCGTCTGATAGGTTCTCGGATCATGACCAAATACGGCGATGGCTTCCTCCTGGCCGTAGTCTGTCTTGCAGACTCTCGGCCACTCCGGCCACGGATTATTCTCTGCGCGCTCATCCGGGAGCTTCGGCATCATTTCCAGCTGGATGACACTCTTGGCTCCGTGGCGGACAGAAGTACCCACGCAGTCATTTCCCGTGTCGCCTCCTCCGATGACCATGACATTCTTTCCCTTGGCACTGATATAAGTATTGTCTTTCAGTCCGCTGTCCAGCAGGGCTTTCGTGGTGGATTTCAGGAAGTCTACGGCAAAATAAATGTTTTTGGCATCCCTTCCCGGAACTTCGATGTCTCTCGGATGGGAGGAACCGCATGCCAGGATAATGCTGTCATATTCTTTTTTCAGCTGTTCCGCCTTGATATCTTTTCCCACATCTGCATTCGTCTTAAATAAAATGCCTTCTTCTTCCATGATTTTTATCTTCCGGTCCACGATCTGCTTTTCCAGCTTCATGTTTGGAATCCCATACATCATCAGTCCGCCGACCCTGTCGGAACGTTCATAGACTGTAACCTGATGTCCTCTCTTGTTCAGCGAGTTGGCCGCCGAAAGCCCGGCGGGTCCGGAACCGATAACAGCGACCTTTTTCCCGGTCCGGCTCTTTGGCGGTTTTGCATCCGCAAGTCCGTTGGCATAACCGTATTCAATAATGCTCAGCTCATTCTGCTTGGAGCAGACCGGTTCACCGTTGAGGCCGCAGGTACAGGCCGCCTCACACAGGGCAGGGCAGACCCTGCCTGTAAACTCCGGAAACGGATTGGTTTTTTTCAGCCTCTCAAATGCCTGTTCCCAGTTTCCGGTATAAATCAGGTCGTTCCACTCCGGCACCAGGTTATTTAACGGACACCCGGACGCCATACCGCCGAGCATCAGTCCTGACTGGCAGAACGGTACGCCGCAGTCCATGCATCTGGCTCCCTGTCTCTGCTGTTCTTCGGTCGGGAGGGGAATATGGAATTCATTATAGTGTTTGATTCTCTCTTTAGGCTCCTCCGCCCTTGCGTCTTTTCTCTCGTAATCTATAAATCCGGTTGGTTTTCCCATTGGTCTGTCCTCCTACTTAGCGTTCTCATAAAATGCTTCGATCTGCGCCTGCTCACTGCTGAGTCCCCGCTCTTCCATCTGTACGATCAGGTTCAGCATCCGTTTATAGTCTACCGGCATGATCTTTTTAAACTTCGGCAGAAATTCCTCAAAGTTTCTAAGGATTTTCTTTCCTTTTTCGGAGTTGGTATAAGCCACATGTTCTTTCAGCATTTCTTTGACTTCAAGTACGTCGTATTTGGAGGTGATCGTTTCGATGGTCACCATCTCCTTGTTGACATTCATATAAAGGGAACTGTCCTCATCTAAGACGTAAGCGATGCCTCCGCTCATGCCCGCCGCAAAATTCTTTCCTGTCTCACCCAGGACTAAGACACGGCCTCCGGTCATATATTCACATCCGTGATCACCCACGCCTTCCACTACGGCAGCAGCACCGGAATTTCTGACACAGAACCGCTCTCCCGCAACTCCGTTGATAAATGCTTTGCCGCTGGTAGCCCCGTAGAGTGCCACATTTCCGACAATGATGTTTTCTTCCGGTTTAAACTTGATGCCGGCCGGCGGATATACTACCAGCTTTCCTCCGGACAGTCCTTTTCCGAAGTAGTCGTTGCTGTCCCCGACAAGCTCCAGCGTGAGGCCTTTCGGAATAAACGCCCCGAAGCTCTGCCCTCCTGCACCGCTGCATTTTACAGTATACATATCATCAGGCAGCGTGTTTTCTCCCCATCGCTTCGTAATCTCGGAACCGAAGATCGTTCCAAAGGTACGGTCGATGTTTGTGACATCCAGCTCGATGCTCTTTCTCTGCTTTTTCTCAAGTGCAGGTTTTAATTGTTTCAGGAGAACCGTCTCATCTGCTACTTTATCCAGCTTAAAATCATAGACTTTTTTATGGGTATAATCAATCTTTTCTGCCTTGGCATAGGAAGTATCAAGGATTCTTGACAGATCAATGTGTCTGTCTTGTGTCTCTTTTGTCGGCTTTAACAGATCGGTGCGTCCAACCAGCTCATCGATGGTGGCCACGCCCAGCTTCGCCATATATTCTCTCAGCTCCTGTGCTATAAAACGCATGAAGTTGACCACATATTCCGGTTTTCCGGCAAAACGTTTGCGGAGTTCCGGATTCTGTGTCGCAACACCCACCGGGCAGGTATCCAGATTGCAGACACGCATCATCACACATCCCAGCGTCACAAGCGGCGCCGTCGCAAATCCGAACTCCTCTGCACCCAGCATGGCGGCAATGGCCACATCCCGTCCGCTCATAAGTTTTCCATCGGTTTCCAGTACAACCTTGTTCCTTAAATCGTTCATGATCAGATTCTGGTGCGCCTCAGCAAGCCCCAGTTCCCACGGAAGTCCCGCGTTGTAAATAGAGTTCCTCGGTGCGGCTCCCGTACCTCCGTCATAACCGGAGATCAGAATAACCTGGGCACCGGCCTTTGCGACACCGGATGCCACCGTACCGACTCCCGCTTCGGAAACAAGCTTCACGGAAATCCTTGCGTCTCTGTTGGCATTTTTGCAGTCATAGATCAGCTGTGCCAAGTCCTCGATTGAATAAATATCGTGATGGGGGGGAGGCGAAATCAGCCCCACTCCCGCCGTTGAATGACGGGTCTTTGCAATCCACGGGTAAACCTTCTTTCCGGGGAGGTGCCCCCCTTCTCCAGGTTTTGCTCCCTGGGCCATCTTGATCTGGATTTCTTTTGCACTTACAAGGTACTCGCTGGTCACACCGAACCTTCCGGATGCTACCTGTTTGATGGCAGAACAGCGGTTCTTTCCGTCTCTTCCCACCGTCAGCCGTTCCGGGCGTTCTCCGCCCTCTCCGCTGTTGGACTTGCCGCCCAGCATATTCATGGCAATGGCAAGAGTCTCATGAGCCTCTCCTGAGATGGAACCGTAAGACATGGCTCCTGTCTTAAATCTCTTTACAATGGAATCCACACTTTCCACCTTATCCAGAGGAATTCCCTTTGAAGGATAGTTAAACTCCATCAGGCCTCTTAAATTTCCGGGCTCTAATTCCTCATCGATCATATGGGTATACTTCTTAAAAGTCTCGTAATTTCCTGTTCTCGCCGCCATCTGAAGCGTATGGATCGTCTGCGGATTATAAAGATGCTGTTCCTTTCCGCTTCTAAACTTGTGGCTTCCTGTGCTCTCCAGCATCAGGTCATTTTCCAGTCCCAGCGGATCAAATGCAGATGAATGTCTGATGTCCACATCTTCTTCGATATCTTTTAACGTAATTCCTTCCACACGGCTGACGGTATTGGTAAAATACTGATCAATCACCTTAGAATCAATGCCGATGGCCTCAAAAATCTGAGATCCCTGATATGACTGGATCGTGGAAATCCCCATCTTGGATGCAATTTTGATGATTCCGTGAAGGACTGCGTTTGTATAGTCTTCCACAGCCGCATAATAATCCTTGTGCAGCAGGTTATCGTCGATCAGTTTCTGAATCGCCTGCAGTGCCAGATATGGATTTACCGCACAGGCTCCGTAGCCAAGCAGCGTGGCAAAATGATGGACTTCTCTCGGCTCTCCGCTCTCCAGGATCAGAGCTACGGAAGTCCGTTTCTTTGTCTTAATCAGATGCTGGTGCATGGCCGATACCGCAAGCAGAGACGGAATCGCCACATGGTTTTCATCCACTCCCCTGTCAGACAGGATAATGATATTTGCTCCGTCCCTGTAAGCACGGTCTGCTTCCACAAACAGGCGGTCCAGCGCCTTTTCAAGGGATGTATTTTTATAATAAATGATCGGAAGCTCCGCAACCTGGAAGCCTTCTGTCTTCATATTCTTGATCTTCAGCAGATCTGTGTCCGTGAGAATCGGATTGTGGACTTTCAGCACCTGGCAGTTCTCCGGTTTCTCTTCCAGAATATTTCCGTCTTTTCCGACATAAATCGTGGTAGAAGTCACAAGTTCTTCCCTGATCGCGTCGATCGGCGGATTGGTTACCTGTGCAAACAGCTGTTTAAAGTAATTAAACAGCGGCTGATGCTTCTTTGAGAGAACCGCCAGCGGGGAATCTGTACCCATGGCCGCGATCGCCTCAGAGCCGTTTAACGCCATCGGCTGAATCGCGGTTTTTACTTCCTCATAAGAATATCCGAATGCCTTTAAGAGCTTTTCTCTCTGCTCTGTCTCATAAGACGGAACCGGAATATTTGGTATCTTTAAATCTTTGAGTTCTGTGAGATTGCTGTCAAGCCATTCTCCGTACGGCTCTTTTCCCGCATAAGATTCTTTGACCACATCGTCGTCAATGACTTCTCCTTTGACCGTATCCACCAGGAGCATCTTCCCGGGACGCAGTCGTTCTTTCACGAGGATCTTGGTAGGGTCAATGTCCAAAACTCCGATCTCGGAGGACAGGATCAGCTGGTCGTCATCTGTAATATAATACCTGGAAGGACGCAGGCCGTTTCGGTCGAGCACAGCTCCCACCTGGTCTCCGTCGGTGAAAAGAATAGAGGCCGGTCCGTCCCACGGCTCCATCATCGTCGCATAATACTGGTAAAAATCCCTTTTCTTCTGACTGATGACCTTATTGTTTTCCCACGGTTCCGGTATCGTGATCATGATCGCGTGCGGCAGGGCCATTCCGCTCATCACAAGGAATTCCAGGGTATTGTCAAGCCGTGCAGAGTCGGACCCGTTCGGATTGACCACCGGGATCACCTTATGCATCTGGCCTTTCAGGTACTTGGATTCCATATTTTCTTCCCTTGCCAGCATCTTATCTGCATTTCCGCGGATCGTGTTGATCTCACCGTTATGTACGATGAACCGGTACGGATGCGCTTTCTCCCAGCTCGGAGTCGTATTCGTACTGAAACGGGAATGAACGAGGGCGATGGCAGATTCGTAGTTTGGGTCCTGAAGGTCTTTAAAAAATGTTCTGAGCTGTCCCACAAGGAACATTCCCTTATATACGATCGTCCTGCTGGACAGGGAAATCACAAAGGTCTCTTCGTTGCTCTGTTCAAATACTTTCCGGACAATGTACAGCCTGCGGTCAAATTCCAGTCCTTTCTCTGCGTCCTCCGGCTTTTCGATAAATGCCTGGAGAATCTTGGGCATACATTCAATGGCTTTTTTGCCCAAAACCGTGCTGTCGGTCGGCACTTCCCTCCATCCGAGGAACTTCATGCCTTCCTTTTCCACGATGATCTCAAACATCTTTTTGGCCTGCTGTACTTTCAGCTCGTCATTTGGAAAGAAAAACATGCCGACTCCGTATTCTCTCTCTCCCCCGATTCCAATACCAGACTCTTTACATGCCTTTTCAAAAAATTTGTGGGAAATCTGGAGCATAATGCCGACACCGTCTCCGGTCTCCCCGGCCGCATCTTTTCCTGCCCGGTGTTCCAGGGTCTCAACAATCTTTAATGCGTTATCGACCGTGGTATGACTTTTGATTCCCTTAATATTGACACAGGCACCGATCCCGCAGTTGTCATGCTCAAAGCTGGAATCGTATAGCCCGGGTGTGTTGTCTCTTTTGATCGTCATAAATCTCTTCCTTTCATTCAGCAGTTTGGAAATGTTATTTTTTGTAGAATTCCTACGTTGGAATCTATCATACAAAAATATATTCGTCTTGTAAAGCGTTTTTTTCTTAAGTTATCTGATTATTTGATTATTTATATATTTTTTTATAATTATCAGAATATTTTACAGGATAATTTCTCCATTCAATGACAAAAAGAAACAGCCGGGACATCAACTGTCCCGGCCCTGATTATGTATGTTGTATAAATACATCTAATATGTTTGCAAAAGAGTTCTCAACCCTATTTTAAAAGGGAACTTTTTCATATATTCCTTTTAAAACAGCTTCTTCAATAATATGTCCGTCCATCTGTTTCCATAATTCGTTTAGGTAAAAACCATTTTCTATACATAATTTTTTATCCAATGCAAACACATGGAGTTCATATGTATGTGATTTATCTGGTGGTGTCATCCCCCCATAATAACTGGATTGTTTTCTGCTCTGTTGGTTTCCTTGTATACTTATCCAACTATTGGCTCCTTGTATAAAGTCTGTAGCCGTCTGACTTTCGTTTTCTTTTAATTCATTGCGAAGTAAATTTGCTCCCAACCAATGTATCCATTGAAAGCCAGTAACAGCATATGCGTCCTTATCTTCAAGTATAAAAGCAAAGGATATCGTATTTTTGGGAGCTTCTTCAATTTTAAAAGGCAATGAATACATTGGAATATTATTTTCATTAAAATTCGTACCATATCCACCATATTTTTTTTCAATAATTCCATTAGAGATTCCTACACTTGAAATATACATAAATTCTCCTCCTTGTATATCATTTAATTTAAGATATATGATAACAAGGGGGAAATAAAACGTAAATTACCCACTTTTTTGTAGGTATCAGTCTGGTATAACGTGTTTCTCAGTTAATTCATTTTCTTTTCCATTTTTCTTTAAATATTCAATCCCTATATGTTGCATAATTCGTAATGCTTCTAGTATTTGATTCCCCATATCTTCTGTCAAAAAATACTCAACATGAAGTGGATAACCAGCAAATGTTTTTTTATCAACAAATCCATAATCTACAAGTTCCTTTAAATGTTCCAAAAGCATTTTTTGTGTAATTCCATCAATATCACTCTCTAATTTAGACAAAGAAGTAGCCCCTAATCGTAAACGCCATAAAATAATTGGCTTCCATTTTCCCTTTATCATATCATGAACTAATTCCAAAGGGCATGTATATTCATCTCTTAATTTCATTGGACATCAGCTCCTATAAGTCACATTGGTAAAACAAATAATCTGTACTTGTAATAACATTAGCAAATTTCTGATTTAAAGAAGCCATAAATATGCTTTGGACAGTATCTGCTGGGATATAGTCTCCATTCCATTCTAATTCCTTGGTTGCACAACCATCTGATATTAGTGTAAGTTCATAGCCATAGTCTTTGGCAGCTCTTATAGTTGTGTCAATACACATATGTGTCATCATTCCACAAATGACCAATTCCGTAACCCCATTCTCCACCAGTTTGTTTTGCAAATTCGTTTCATAAAAACTATTTGGATAATGCTTAACAATAACTGTTTCTGTATCTAATGGTTTAATATCATTATGAATTTGTACACCATCTGTATTTGGATTAAAAAATGTTCCATTTATAGACTCATGGCGAATGTAAATAACTAGCAGGTCTTGTTTTCTAAAATCTTTCAATAAATCTTTTATTGCATTCAACGCTACCTCTGGTTTATACAACTGGCACTTTCCATTAGGAAAATAATCATTTTGCACATCAATAATAAGTAATGCTTTTTTCATATTCCCATATCCTTTCTTAATTCTAATCATATGATATAGGATAATAATCCCCAAGTAAATTACTTACTTTTTCGTATATAATAGAGTTTAATAACAAATTCCTTTTTCATCAAGTATCTCCGTCATACAATGCTCTACCATGTAATCTATACCAATTTCTTGCATTATCTTAATTGCTGATAGCATCTTTTCTCCCTGCCCAGTTAAAAAGTATTCCACTTTTAAAGGATATCCATCATATGTTTTTTTATCAATTAAGCCAAAGTGTTTCAATTCACGCAGTTGTTCCAATAGCATTTTTTGAGTTATTCCTGCTATACTGTGATAGAGTTCAGAAAAAGAACATTTTCCATTTCTAAGTTGAAAAATAATTATCGTTTTCCATTTTCCCTTTATCATATCATGAACAAGTTCTAATGGGCATGTATAGTTTTTTCTAAGTTTCATTTTATTATCATCTCCTATGTGGAATATTTTATATGTTTAGGCTCAATATTTCAAAACATATTTTATTTTCGGAAAATATTCTATGATACGGTACCCCTCTGGAGTGAACTTACATATACAAGACTTTTTCTACATTCCAGATACCCGAATAGCTTTTAATCTTTTTCCAGTTCTTTCGTAAGTCTATAAATGGGAAAAGGACAGCCATTTTCAGACTGTCCCTTAAAGAGAAATACGCCGTCAGCAGCAACAATTTTTCACAGCCGACTTCTACTTGCATATCATTAAAAATATCGTTCACCACATCACTCCAATCTGGATTTTAGGTAAAAAAAGCAGTCAATCCTAAGACCAACTGCTTTGTGTTTATGGATATGAAATTATAAATCAGCTAATGACTATTCCTTAACTGATACAGATAATATGAAAGAGTTGTTTAAACATCGGCTTTACTTTCCATAGAATATGTATGAATAAACCATATGCTACAAACGCCATTATGTTCTGAATATTTCCTTTAAAATGTTACATCTTTTCCATAGTAGATGCACTCTAAAACTTTTTCCATGTCATCTACAGAAGTTTCTCTAGGATTAGATCCCGTACATGCGTCTGCCACAGCGCGCTCTGCGATCATCCTCTTCTTCTGGTTGAATTCTTCTTCATTGATTCCAAAATCTTTCAGATTGGAAACAATATTTAATTTCTTATTCATCTCACGGATCGCCTCAATCAGTGAAAGAGTCAATGCCTTATCGGAATTTCCAGGAAGTCCGATTCTCCTTGCGATAGCCGCATAGCGCTCCTCACAAACCTTTGCGTTGAACTGGATCACATATGGCAGATAAATGGCATTTGCACATCCATGGGTGATATGTCCGGTGTCAAATACAGCTCCGGTCTTATGAGCCAGGGAGTGCACGATTCCTAAAAGCGCATTGGAGAATGACATTCCTGCAAGGCACTGCGCATAGTGCATATTTTCACGTGCAGTCATATCTCCCTCATAGGAAGCTTTCAAGTTGTCAAATACCATCTCAATGGCTTCCATTGCCAGCGGATCAGAAAATGGGGAATGCAGGCCTGCCACATATGCCTCAATCGCATGGGTCAGTGCATCCATTCCTGTATAGGAAGTCAGTTTCGGAGGCATTGTCTCTGCCAGCGCAGGATCTACGATCGCAATATCCGGTGTGATCTCAAAGTCTGCCAGCGGATATTTAATACCTGAGCTGTAGTCTGTGATAACAGCAAATGCTGTCACTTCAGTAGCTGTCCCTGAGGTTGACGGGATCGCAAGGAATTTGGCTTTATTCCTGAGCGGCGGAACCGTAAACGGATCTTTTACATCGTCAAATGTTGTCTCCGGATGCTCATAGAAGATCCACATTGCTTTCGCAGCGTCGATCGGAGATCCTCCGCCCATCGCAATGATCCAGTCCGGTTCAAAGTCTCTCATGACTTCCGCGCCTTTAAATACAGTCTCAACAGAAGGGTCCGGTTCTACACCTTCGATTAATTTTGTCTCAATACCTGCTTCTTTTAAATAATCGACAACCTGATCTACAAATCCAAAACGTTTCATAGAACCGCCGCCGAGTACCAAAACAGCTTTTTTTCCATCCAATGTCTTCAGTGTCTCAAGTGATCCTTTTCCAAAGTATAAATCTCTAGGCAGTGTAAATCTTCCCATACGTTATCTCCTTTGCTGCAGAGGATTGAAATGTTGACAACCCTGACCAATGGTTACATTCTTATTGTACTGCTTTGTTAATGTTTTATCAATAAAAATCTGCAACAAAAATACACTCACACAAATGTTCTGATATTGACCATATGACATTGACATTTGTTCTTTCTTACTTTCGCTCCGAAAGATAGGCTTCCATCCCCCGCCTTCTGAGTCTGCACGCAGGACAGTCTCCGCATCCGTCCCCCCTGACTCCGTTATAGCAGGTCAGTGTTTCCTGTCTGATCACATCAAATACGCCCAGATCATCGGCCATTTTCCACGTTTCTTTTTTGTCGATCCACATAAGAGGCGTAATCACTTCAAATTCGTAATCCATCGCCAGAGTCAGCGTCGTCTCCAGAGACGTAATAAATACGTGTCTGCAGTCCGGATATCCGCTGAAATCGCTCTGGGACACGCCGGTCACCAGTACATGAATATCTCTCTGCTTTGCAAATACTGCCGCAAAGGTAAGAAACAGCATATTTCTTCCGTCTACAAAAGAATTCGGCGTACCCGTCTCAGGCGCCTCTTTGTCCACCTCTATATCCGCCCTCGTCAATGAGTTGGGAGCCAGCTGGTTTAAGAGGGCCATATCCAGAATATGATGCTCTACGCCATATTTTTTGCAGATTTCTTTGGCACAGATCAATTCATCCGAATGCTTCTGTCCGTAATCAAAAGAAAGCGCAATGACTTCTTCATATTTTTTCTTTGCCCAGAACAGACAGGTGGTACTGTCCTGTCCCCCACTGAATACTACGACTGCTTTTGTCGGTTTTGACATAATCTTATTCCTCCTCTTATCTGTCTGCGAGCATATAAAAGCGGTTTTCCATGGCAGGATCGCTTTCGAACCGTCCCCTCAGTGTGGAAGTGATGGTCTTTGTCTGATTTTTCTTAATACCCCTGGCGCTCATACAGCTGTGATTTCCTTCGATGAGTACTGCCACATCCTCTGTCCCCGCCACTTTGGAAATGATCTCCGCAATATCCGACCCGATCCGCTCCTGGAGCTGAAGTCTCTTGCCGACCATGTCACAGATCCTTGCAATTTTGCTCAGTCCCAGAATCTTTTCCTTCGGCTGGTAGGCCACAGTGACTTTCATATTGTACATAAGAGCCAGATGGTGTTCGCAGTAGCTGAAAATATCGATATCTTTTACAACGACCATATCCTTATGATTTTTTACAGACAGATCATCTTCAAAGGTTTTGGAGTACATTTCTGCAATCTGGTCATTGCTGTAATTCATTCCCTCAAACACTTCTTCATACATCCTGGCCACACGGTCCGGCGTCTCCTTAAGGCCTTCCCGGTCCGGGTCATCCCCCAGCGCTTCCAGAATTCCTCTGATATGTTTTTTGACTGCTTCTTTATCGATTGCCATAGCTTCTTAGACTCCCTTCCGCTCCGGATCCCAGACAACTTTATGGATCTGGATCTGGAACCTGACTTTATTCATCCTGTGTTCTTTCATAAACTCCACGATCTCATCCGGAGGTATGGCACCGAAAACCGGACTGAAATACACAATCGCCTTTTCACAGAGAGAAAACCGTTCGATGACTTCTTTTGCTTTCTCCAGATCTTCTCTTGTTCCTATCACAAACTTTACCACATCCCAAGGTTTTAATTCTTCCATATTTTCAAGACACATGGACTCCTCCATGCCGCTGGAGGGAAGTTTATAATCCATGGTCATGGAAAGTCTCGCGTCCCGCTCTCTCCATGGACGGATGGGAATACTTCCGTTCGTTTCGATTTCCAGTTCCATCTTTGGAAGTGACAAAATACTGCCGATCAGCCCGCTGATATTTTCATCCAGCAAAGGTTCTCCCCCGGTCAATGTCACCAGATCCACTCCCGACTCCTTTACCATCTGTGACACTTCCGCAGCCGTCATGAGTTCTGCCTCGCCTTTTTTACTGATGGCCCATTTGGTATCGCAGTAGGAACAGTTTAAATTACATCCCCTAAGGCGAATGAACATAGAAAGCCTGCCTGCCTTCTTTCCCTCCCCGTTGATACTCACAAAACTTTCTGCTATCTTAAAAACTTCCATCTCTATTCTCCGTAAATGGCACAGTTATTCGGCGTCTCATATACTTCCACAAAAGATACGTCATAACCGTCCTGTTTGATCCGGTCATAAAAATATCTGGCAAAATTCTCTGCCGTAGGGCGGAATTTCACTTCAATGATCCGGAACTCTTCTTCTCTCAGTGCCTCTATCGTCTTGGCCTTCAGTGTGTCTTTTTCCATGATCAGAGCATGGTCAAACTCGTCTGCAATTTCTTTTACCTTGTCCTTTAATTCGCCGAAGTCTACAACCATCCCCCTGGTCTGGCCCTGTTCTTCTACTTTTTCCTTTTGGATCGTCACCGACAGTTTCCACCGGTGTCCGTGCAGATTTCTGCACTTGCCCTCGTATCCCGCCAGAAAATGTGCGGAGTCAAAAGACGCATGTGTATTTAACTGGTACATGTTGATCCCTTTCTCTCGTTTTCTATTTCTCCTGTTTCAGGCCTCATCCAAAAAAACATGAAACAGCAAAAGACACGCCACCCGCGGTGTCCGTGTCTCTAAGCATTCTTCTAAGACATAAGAAATATGTCTGATCATATTCTCTTATTTTGTCCTAGTTTTGTTTAAAGACAGGATGGTACGAATGAACTGTCTGATATATTTACAATAACTAAATGAGTATAACACAATTTTCATTCAAAAGAAATAAAAATTCCAAGTTTTTCTCCCCAGTCTTCCGTTTTACCTCATGGCTGCTGAAAATAACCGGATCAAGAATTTCCATGTACGGGGATATTCCCTCAGGATCGTTTGTCTGATTTCTTCACAGGCTGCTGCCCCTTTTTCTGTGAAAACAAATGCTCCGTCAGCAGCGCCTCCGATGGCTATGTGTGCATTGGCGTAACCTCCCACAGCAATACGGGCGGCCAAAGCACATCCTCCTGCGGCGTACACTCCTACGGCCAGTCCGCCTATGGCAAAAATACCGAGAGCAGCGCCTCCAATGGCCAGTCCGCCAAGGGCGAGTCCCCCAAAGGCCAGCAGTCCCAGAGATGCCGTTCCTATAGATATCAGCCCCGCAGAGAGCAGACCCATAGAGAAAAGACCTACAGCAAAGTTTCCAATAGCTATGACTCCTTTTGCTTTATACATCCCCCGCCCAAAATTGATATGCACCAGCGGAATCCCGAATACGGTCAGCCTGCTCTTGTATTCATAGTGGAGATTCACAGTCACATAGACCACTTCTTTTTCTCCCGGTGCATTAGAATTTCCAACCAGCTCATCAATGCTGACCTGAAAGATTCTGCTCAGTTCCATCAGTTTATTCATCTCCGGTGTTGTAGTCCCCAGCTCCCACTTAGATACGGTCTGTCTTGACACATTCAGGCGGTTCCCCAATTCTTCCTGTGACCAGCCTTTCTCTTTTCTGAAACGGTTCAGATTTTTATAAAATTCCATAAATGTTCTCCTCTATGCTGTTTTTATTTATCATATAAATTCGGGACCTCTTTTTCCACCAAATGCTGTTGGAAATGTGTCAACTAAAGTTAACATCCACGGTTTTTAGCCATTTTATCTGTATTCTAGGTAATCCAGGAACCGTTTTACCGCAAGAGACATTCCTTTCCTGTCACGGAAAGCCAGCCCGATCTTTCGGCAGGCCGACACTTCTAATTCTTTCGTGACAATCCGGTAAGGAATCCTCTGCAGGATGAGCTTCGGCAGGATACTGATTCCCAGCCCGCTCTCCACCATGGACATGATGGCGTAGTCATCCCATGTTGTAAAATGAACGTTCGGAGTGATGCCGCACCGCTCAAAAATTTCCGATATCTCTGCTTTTGCCCCTTTTTCCAGCAGCATAAAAGGATCATCACATAATGCACCCACAGGAAATTTACTGCATCCGGCCAAAGGATGATGTTCCGGAAGAACAGCCATCAGCTGATCATCTTCTAAAAAAATAGTTTCAAACTCCGGAAGCGTAGGCAGTCTCAAAAATCCACAGTCCACCCGGCCTTCTGTGATCCAGCTTTCTATCTCCGTATAGTCTCCCAGCAGCAGTTCATAATCAATGTTGGGGTAATCTTCCTGAAACTTCTTAATGATATTCGGAAGCCAGTGTGTCGCCACACTTGAAAAAGTCCCGATTCGGATCAGACCGGATTCCAATCCCTTTAACTCATCGGCCTGTGTCTGTAAATTCTGAAACTCATCACACACTCTCTTTGCATACGGCAGCAGCTTCAATCCGTCGGAAGTCAGCCTCACCCCTGAATGTCCCCGTTCCAGAAGGGAGATACCCCACTCTGTTTCCAGATCATGGATCATACGGCTGATCCCTGACTGGGAATAATCCAGTTCCTGGGCGGCCCTTGTAAAACTCCCGGATTCCACGGTTTCAACGAAAGCCATATACTTTTGTATGTTCATATCCATGCCGGTATTCCTCTCCTATCCATCTGATATTGTAATATAAATTATAACAAATATTCGTTTTTGTAATTTATAGTTTTATGTTACAGTAGTATCACAAATGATTCAAGAAAAATCGAGGTGTCACAGTGAAAAAAGCTTATCTGAAATACTTTACCGCATTGCTTCTGTTTGGTTCCAACGGAATCGTTGCTAGTTATATCCTGCTTAACAGCTATGAAATCGTATTTTTAAGAACCCTTATCGGAAGTCTGTTTCTCATTGCAGTTTTTTTATTTTCCGGAAGAAAGCCGCAGGGGTTTCACGATAAAAAACATATTCTTTATATCACCATATCCGGCATAGCGATGGGAATCAGCTGGATGCTTCTGTATGAAGCATATAAAACGGTCGGAGTCAGTATTGCCACCCTTGCATACTACTGTGGTCCGGTCATCGTGATGGCTGTATCTCCTATTGTCTTTCAAGAACACATGACACTAAAAAAACTTTCAGGTTTTGCCGCCGTAATTGCCGGTATGTATCTGGTCAATATAAACGGTTTATTTAAGACCCATGTCTCTGCCGGGCTGATCTTCGGCATCCTGTCAGCTGCCATGTATGCTCTAATGGTTATCTTTAACAAAAAAGCAAAGAGCATTACCGGTCTTGAAAATTCCGCATTTCAGCTGATCATAAGTTTCCTGACTGTAGCTGTCTTCAGGCAGACAAAACAAAGCCTTGATGCTTCGTCTGTTTTCCATAGTCTTTTTCCTGTGCTGTTTTTAGGCATTGTCAACACAGGCATCGGCTGTTATTTTTATTTTTCTTCCATCGGTCGGCTGCCCGCCGGGTCAGTGGCTGTCTGCGGATATCTCGAACCACTGTCGGCTCTCATATTCTCAGCATTTTTTCTCAGAGAGCGCCTGTCGGCGGTACAGCTTCTGGGAGCCGTTCTTATTCTGGGAGGTGCTGTGGTCAGTGAATTGTCACGAAAAAAGAGACCGTCATAAAAACGTGTAATTTAGAAATTTACGAAAACAAGTAAATTTCAAGTGAACACCTTTAAACAACTTAGCACCACCCACAATCAATCCACAGGCTCATCACCATGTACTTCAGACAATTTTCCTGCCTGCTCAGCAATTTTCTTTTCCTGAGACTTAACACGCCGTTCTAATTTTTTTATGTCCTCGGAAGGCGGCAGACTTTCCGGTTTAATTCCACGTTGTTCAAGCATATCCCTGACAGAATGATTATTTTGAATATGTTCACCTGTAATAGAGACTTCACCCTGTAAGTCTTTTTCTTCAACATTATAATTTGTCATTTCTGTTGCAAGGTTTTTTGCTGCAATAGTAAGTGTTGGAAGAAAGTCTGCCAAAGGTCGATTATCTTTCACACCAAGTCTCTTTTTCATTTCTTGTGTAGAATAACCACCAAATAATGCTTTGTCTCCTTTAGAACGAATACGTCCAAAGCCTGCGTCGTCTACACCTCGTTCGTAAATATTTTGAGACAGACGCTTTTCAGATTCACGAAGTCTGCCACGAGCCTCAGTGCGTTCAATTAAAGCAATACGTTCTTCAATCAATTCCTGTTTTCTTGTCTGTACCGCAAAATAACTTTGTGCAAATGCAATTTCTTCTTTTTTAGGATCACCATTTTGAGCAATCAAATAGCAGGCATAGCGAGTAAGCATATAATCTTTAATACTTCTTTTTGCACCACTGCCCAGTTCAACCATTTTCGTGACCTCACGAAAATGGTCTGATATCTTTATATCGGAAGTCGCACACGATTCCATTGCACGGCTGACTGCCTTATCAAAATTCTCCCAACGCTCATATCCGAGTAATTGCATTAACTCACGGGCATACCAAAATTCAATATCAGCATCGTCGACATTATGGATAAACATATCATATTGTCGACGTATTTGTTCAATTTTTCTTTTATCCATTATTACTTAGCCTTCCCTTTCTTTAATATACACTACAACTATAGTCCAACACATCATATATCCGCCTAAGAATAGTAAGATTCACAGCTTTATCTCAACATTACTTTTCCATATTGCACCTCCATTTATTCTTCTGTTTTTTTACATTTTATCATTATTTTTTAATATTTTACAATATTTAATTTCAAATCAACACAAAACACTTGTTCTTCCGATAAGTTAAGAAAAATCGGTATAGCCGATAGCCACGACTATGCCGATTTTTAAGATAATTTACCCATATTAATTCTCACCAAATCCCCGTATATGATCACTTAATTCCCAGTCTCTATGCTGATTTCATTAAACTGATCCAACAGGTCTTCTATGGCAAGTGCTTCTTTTTCTTTTCCTGCCTTGTCTAAAACCGCCTGTCCCTGATGCATCATAATGAGACGGTTTCCATATTCCACGGCAAACCTGAGATTGTGCGTGACCATAACAGTCGTTAAGTTTTTCTCTCTGACGATCTTATCCGTCAGCTGCATGATCAGTTCCGCCGTCTTTGGGTCCAGCGCTGCCGTATGTTCATCCAGGATCAAGAACTCAATCGGCGTCATTGTGGTCATCAGAAGGGCCATCGCCTGCCGCTGTCCCCCTGACAGAGCACCGACCTTTGTTCCCATCATGTCTTCAAGTCCCAGCCCCAGCTGGGAAAGCATTTCACGGTAATGGCTGATCCTTTTCTTATTTGTTCCCAAAGCGAGTCCATACGCTCTGCCTTTATTGTCTGCCAGAGACATATTTTCAAGAATTGTCATGGAAGGACAGGTTCCCATAGCCGGGTCCTGATAAACTCTTCCAATCTTTCTTTGGCGGACAAACTCCTTCTGCTTTGTGATATCCTCACCGCCCAGGCTGATGGATCCTTTTTCAGGCTGGAGACTTCCGCAGATCAGATTCAGCATCGACGTTTTTCCTGATCCGTTGCTGCCGATTACAGAAACAAAATCACCGTTCTGGATCTTTAAATTGAAATCCTTAAACAGACAGATTTCATTCACCGTTCCAATGTTATAATATTTGTCAATATTTTTAAGTTCAATCATGCTTTCACCTTCTTTTTCCGGTCCATGCTGATGATCAGGATCACAAGAAACAGGATCGCAGTGATCAGTTTAAGGTCCTGGGAGTCCAGTCCGATCTCGATGGCTGCCGCCACACAGGCTTTGTATATAACAGAGCCGATGATGACAGCAGTTGTTGCCTTTAACAGATTTCCTTTAAAAATGTTCGTCCCGATAATAACGCTGGCGAGACCAATGACGATAGTTCCGGTACCCATGGAGATTTCAAAAAATCTCTGCTGCTGACACATGACACTTCCCGCCAAAGCTACCAGACCGTTGGCGATAGAAAGGCCGACAATTTTTACAAACCCACTGTCTTTAGCAAGTGATGTGACAATTTTTTCATTGTCCCCTACGGCTCTGAGCAGAAATCCGGATTTTGTCTTTAAGTACAAGTCCAGGAGGAGTTTTGCGATCAGCATGATCAGCGCAATGATGATCAGTGTCTTATACGGCTCAAGCGCCTCCGGAAATAAATTGTTGATAAAATCATTGTTGAAAATCGTATGGTAGTTGAACAGAGGCACATTGGCACTTCCCCCGGTAATCCGCAGATTGATCGTATAAAGTCCCGTCATCATGATGATACCTGACAGCAGATCCCTGACTCTGAACTTTACGTGGATGATCCCGGTCAAAGCCCCTGCTGCCGCTCCCGCCGCCGTTGAAAGGATCAGCGAGAGGACCGGATTGAACCCATTCATCAACAGTACCGTGGTGATGGCGGCACCTAATGGAAAGGTACTGTCCACAGACAAATCCGGAAAGTCCAGTATTTTATAAGTAATATATACGCCCAAAGCCATCACCGCATAGATGAATCCCTGCTCGAAGACGCCAATGATCAGTTGTTCCATTTTTTGCTCCTATTTATTTGCTTGCTTTAATTTCTGTGAATGTCTCTACTGCCTCTTTCTTAACATCTGAAGGCAGTTTAATTCCAAGATCTTTTGCCACCTTTTCGTTAAGATAGATGTCTCCCTGATTAAACGTTTCAAACGGAATTTCGGATGCTTTCTTCTCTCCCTTTAACACTTTGGCAGCCATTTTTCCCGTCTGTTCTCCAAGTTTTATGAAGTCAATCCCCACACATCCGATGCATCCTAATTTCACCTGTTCGATCTCTGAACCGAATACCGGGATCTTTGCCTTGTTTGCTTTTTCCAGATAAGTCGGCATTGAGCTTACGACCAGATTATCTGTAAGGTTTGTGATACAGTCTACTTTCTTGATCAGGCTGTCGGCTGCCATCGGCATATCTGCCGCCGCGCTGATTCCCTGAGTAATGATCTTAAAACCGTTCTTTTTAGCCACTTTCTCATAGGCTTCAATTCCCGCTTTAGAGTTAACCTCGTTAGTGCTGTACAGAATTCCTACATTTTTTGCCTTTGGAAGCACTTTACGGATCAGCTTCAACTGTTTATCTGCAAGGATCAGATCAGAAGTTCCTGTAACTTCCCCTACATTTTTTCCGTCCTTGTCTACGAATCCTGCCAGTTCCGGTGATGTAACCGCAGTGTAGATAACCGGTGTCTTAGAATCAGAAGCTGCATTGTATGCGCTCTGGGCACTTGGTGTCGCAATGGCACAGATCAGGTCCATCTTCTTGGAAGCAAAGTTTGAAGCGATCTGGTTATCTGCAGCGGTATCAGCCTGAGCATTTTTATAAGTGATCTTTAAATTTTTTCCTTCCTTGATTCCTTCTTTTTCTAACCCCTGGATAAAACCTTTGCGGCAGTTATTTAAAGATTCATGCTCTGCAAACTGCTGAATTCCGATTTGATAGCTTTTGTCCTCACTTTTTTTTGAACATCCTGCAAATAATAATGTTGCCGCCAATACTGCGCTGCATCCTGCTGCTAATAATCTCTTTTTCATAACTTTTTCTCCTTTTCTCTACAATCAATTTTTTGCACTTATAGAGATAAACAAATACTGTGGTCCGGAGTTTTTTATTTCATAGGGAAGGTCATAGAACTTTCCTATGGAATAAAAAACGCCCCAAGCTAACGCTTGAGGCGGATATCCGCGGTACCACTCAAATTGGCATCATAAAAAATGCCCACTCTTTTCATATACCATCATATATGCCCTGTTGTGTAACGGGTCGGGTGCCCGGCAACTCCTACTGTGGTTCAGAACTGCCCTCGAAAGTCCATTCATCAGGGAATTCATGCTGCAATCCCACCATCTGCAGCTCTCTTATAATCCTTCTGATCCTGACTACTACTCTTTCTCATCGGTTTATCACTATATGATAGAATGATAATACTTTTCTTTTTACGTGTCAACCCCGAATTTTCACTCTTATTTATAAAAAGAATGTCCCTGATAAGTGAACAGTTTCGTCAGCGCCCTGTCAAACCAGGACACATTTCTTGGATTCGCCATTGTCTTTTCCACAAAATACAGAGCCCCCTCTGAGTAGTCTTCTCCTTCAAGTGCCCGCTCCACACTTTCCCGTGTAGACGCTTTGATCGTCACCGAGTTATACCGTCCGTCGGCTGTCGGAGAAAACTGCACACTGCCATTGGTCCTCTGGAACACGACCTGTTCGATGGTGTTTGGAAATTCCTTGGAACGGACCCTGTTTAATATCACATTTGCGACTAAGATTTTACTCTTCATGTCTTTGTCAGTAGCTTCTGCTTCCACAATCCTGGTAAGAATTGCTTTCTCTCTTGTAGATATTTTTCCTTTGAGGCCTTTGACATCCTGTACTTTTTCAATCTGACGTTCTATATTTAACTTTTTAATCAGTGCTTTTCTCTCTTTAAACTGCTTCTGTTCTTCCAACAGTTTCCTCTGGATAAGCTGATCAACGCCATTTTCGCCCTGCGGCGGCTGAAATAAAGTATCACTTGCAAAGACCTGCTGCCCTACGCTGCATAAGCCAATCGCACAAGATATGGCTGCTACTTTCCATTTTTTCTTCAATGTCATATACACTCCTTTAATATAGTGTATGACATTTTTGAAACATTATTCACACTTTTGTAAAATTTACGTCCAATTTCAGAGACATCTGCATGTTTTTACATCATAAATTTTATATCGTCATGACATAAATATCATTTTCCGTATTTAAAACAAATCCACAGGACAGCAGCAAACCGCAGGACGCTGCATTCTCCTGTTCAGGCTGTACAACAATCCTCTCAGCATCACCATGGCATCTGATCTTTTCTATCAGCTGTTTTACAATTTCTTTCCCAAATCCTTTGCGGATGCAGTCCAACTCACCAATCATATAATCGACGCTGTAAGATCCGCCCATTTCCGTGTATCCTCCCCATAGTTCATCACTGTCTTTACATGCATAGTATTGACAGAAGCCGATTGGTTTATTTTCATACTCAGCGATAAAATGATGAATCCAGCAGAAAGCACTGTCCTGCTTTTCGACTTCTTCGATCCAATCCAATGGCTCATGATACCACTTTGCAACATGCGGCATCCTAAGCCATTTTTTAAAGACAGGGAGATCTTCCGCATTCATTGTTCTTAGATTCAGCATACTCATTTCCTCCTGCATATACATTCGTTAAAAGACAACACGCATCTGTACACAATACACGGAGTATGTTTTATCTCTCAGAAAACATTTTCTATCACTGCCGTGACAGGGTATTTCCTGGGTAATAAAAAATTCCCCTTATCTACATTATAAAACATAAATAAAGGGAATGATACTATGACATTTTCCACATGATTTCCGTTCGGCTCTTAGAATGCCTCACTCCAATCATGTGGAAAATGGACGGAATGTCTGTTGGAGAAGGGCTTCCGTCGAAAAAGGTGCCACTCTTCGAAAGTTATTTATCGCTATTGGAGGAGCACATTTCAAAAGCGCGACGGAAATAGTGGTAAATAACTAATGACATTTTTCACACGATTTTCCTTCGATTCTTAGAAAGCCTCACTCCAATCGTATAGAAAACGGACGGAATGTCTGTTGGAGAAGGGCTTCCGTCAAAAAAAGGCGC
Organism: Anaerostipes caccae L1-92; assembly: GCF_014467075.1. Lineage (NCBI taxonomy): Bacteria > Bacillati > Bacillota > Clostridia > Lachnospirales > Lachnospiraceae > Anaerostipes > Anaerostipes caccae. The sequence continues at coordinate 1,479,937 of NZ_AP023027.1, read as the reverse complement.
CACTTTTCGAAAGTTATTTATCGCTATTGGAGGAGCGCATTTCAAAAGCGCGACGGAAATAGTGGTAAATAACTAATGACATTTTATCTGCTGGAGCAGGCTGCTTAGATATCAAAGGTGGCACCTGCGATAGTTTAACTAATTTTTCTCTTCTTTCTAAGACAACATAAAATACCTGTTCCTCCCAAAAGGCCCAACACCGCCCATACAGTTTTAGATTCTTCTCCTGTCTTCGCTGTCTGTTCGTTCTTCCGGATCTCTTTATATTTCCAATTCTTATTTTTTTCTGATGTACCTTTTTTGTTTTCTTTCCCTGAAGTACCCTTGTCTGCCTTCTCAATTTCAGCTTTCTTCCATTTCGCTCTTAAAGTCATATTCTGATGCACCGGATCTGAAAAATTCCACTTGGCTTCTTTTCCATTCTCATCGGTATAATACCAGCCCATAAATTCATAGCCGTCTCTCTTTGGATCTTTCGGCTCGATCACCTGATTTCCTCCTCTGACCGTCTGAGTCACCGGAGTATCATAGCCTCCGTTGGAGTCAAACTTCACTTTGTGGTCTCCGGTCAGCGTGATCTTTACCTGAACTTTTGTCCCGTCCTCTATAAAAAAGGTCAGAGAAAATTCTCCGGTCCTGCCCGCCGTCTTAGCTTCGTTCAGTACTTCCCATTGTTTCGGATCGATGGATGGCTCCACGGTATTCTTGCTCTGGTCTTTCGCTTTTGCCCTGCAGAGTTCCAGAAGCTCTTCTTTTGCAAACGCCTCTCCTCCGGTTGGATGGGTCCCGTTATTCGCAGCCAGGAACGCTTTTCCATGGTCCGGATCAGATTTGGCACTGTCCGTCCCCTGATCCCGTAAATACACCTGGACCGTCACCTCTGCTCCTCCCGGCGCCTTCATCGTCAGCGGAAAGTTTCCGGTCTCTCCTGCCTTCTTTGCCTCATTGATCCTCTCGATCTGATCCGGTTCGGAAAAGAGGATGCGCTCTCTTTCCACTGATCTTCCATCGTGATCAAACGCTTTGACAACAGAAAGGTCCTTCAGCTGTTCTTCAGTAAAACCGTCTCCTCCGGTCCGGCTGATAATATTCATCCCTTTGATCGTCTCTTTGCTGTCCGGATCTGTGCTTGTCCCCGTCTCATCATATTTCATCAAAGACACTGTGACCGTGACTTTTGCCCCGGCTTTTGACGTATAAGTCAGCTCAAACACACCGGCTTCCCCGGCTGTCTTTGCCTTGTTGATCTTTTCAAACTGTTCTGTATCCACAGTAAAACCATCCAGGTCAATGGTCGTCCCATCTTTGTCTTTTCCTTTCAGCTCCCCATAGATCTTGAGTTCCTCTTCGGTAAACGCATCTCCTCCGGTATCCTTCTCAAAATCATTGGCTCCGATCGCTGGGTCCGGATTCCCCGGGTCCATTCCGGCGGCATCTGTTCCGTCATCTCTCAGGCAGACATTGACCGTCACTTTCGTTCCGTTTGAGGTCTCAAACGTCAGCGGGTAATCCCCGACCTTTCCCGCCTGTTTTGCCTCATTTAATTCCTGGATCTGCTTTTCATCAGAAAAACGGATCTGGCCCTCCGGCAGGTCATTTCCTGTCTTATCTTTTGCCGTCACCTTCGTAAACTGTTTTAACTGCTCCTTTGTAAACCCGTTTCCCCCGGTCTTACTGATGATATGATTGGCTCCGATCTGCTCATTTGTTTTTGACTCCACGGTATTTTCATCCCGGAACGGCCCAAAATAGGCCACTGTATAAAATTTTCCTACATGGATCTGTGTCTCAGATTTAAACGGTGTTCCTTCCATAAAGGTATAGCTGTCCATAGAGTCTCCGTCCTGGACATAGCCCTGATAACCTTCCTGAGGAGATGACACGAACCTGCCGAATTTCGTAGGAATTGTATATCCCGGATAATTGGTTGCCCCAATCCCCGGGGCATTGCTGTTCTCATCTCCTTTTGCGATGACTAAAGTATCCCCTCCGCTGATCACGATATTATCAAGGGAGGAGGTACAGACCGCTCCAATGCCGGGACCATAGCTTCCGCCGACTGCTTCTACCTTTCCTCCGGTGATCGAAAGGCCGTCTATATTGACCCATACGCCTCCTCCGAGCCCGGCACATCCATAATTGCCTTCAGCCTTAATGTTCCCTCCTGATATAGAAAGATTGCTTACCTTTTGATTGGCAGCCGGCATACTGCTGCTGCCGTACACAGCATCATGTGTAAATTTATAACTTGTCAGACAGGCTCCCCCGATACCGGGGCTGTGATATCCGCCTTTTGCCACAATATTCCCGCCTTTGATGATAAGATTTGCCAGACCGCACTCACCGTCTATTTTTGTTCCCCGCACGCTGTTTCCGATGGCTCCTGCGTGATACTGGTCATCTTGTCCTGCTACTGTAAGGCTTCCGCAGCTGCTGTCACAGCGATGTCCTTTTTCATTCGCCTTCTCACACTGGATGATCAGTTCTCCGTCCATCCCGTCTTTTGTAATGGCATTTCCTTCATGTCCTGCATATCCATCCTTAGCAGTTCCAGACTTACAAAGCAATGTATTATTTCCTTTTAGTGTCATAGTCACAGTGGCGTGGGAGACATTGATACAGTCCATCTTTGTTTTATCACAAGTAATATCGACATCACTCAGAGTAATCTCTGTCCTGACACCTTTTTCCACAATCACGTTGTACTTTGTCGTGGTCCCTGTGATCCAGTATCCTTTCGGATTCAGGCTTCCATCATCCTTAGACACTCCGCCTACTGTGACGCCTGTTTTTGTAATCTTTACGTCTCCCTCACTGACATCCAGAATGATCTGTCCGTTTTCCGCAGTATCTCCGGATGTTTTTATCGTTTTCTTTTTCGGATGATCCCCTTTTAATTCATTCTCAGCTGCTTCTAAAGTCTGATTTTGGACTGTTTTTCTGTCTTCCGATTTCTCTGTTTCCTCCGTTGCTTTTTCCGGTGCTTCTTCAGTTAATCCGGAAATACCCCCCCCCGGATTTTCCAGGCATTTCCTGTTCTGTGCCCAATGCTCTCAGCATTTCCGGCCCGGAACCGATGCCCAGTGCCAGTGTAAGCGCGGCAGCAGCCATACACCTCTTCCATTGTTTCTTCATTCTTTCCCTTCCTTTCCTGTCTGTCATGTGCACTTTTTGCAGACAAATGGTTTTTGACTTTATAAGACCTTTCTTCAAAAGAATAGGTTAGACAGCAAAAGACACCAGCCTTTGAATTCTGATGTCTCTTATTTGATATTAGTATGTTCTTTTTTTCAGTCTATAACTTAAGATAATTCCTGAGGCACTCAGAAGACTGATCCATATCCATCCAGCGTTCGATTTCTCTCCTGTTTTTGCTGTCTTTGCTGATCCGTCTTTCTTCTGAATCTCTTGGTATTTCCAGTTCTCATTTTTTTCTGGTCCGTCTTTTTTTTCGAAACTTTTTCAGAAGTTCCGTTATCTGCTTTCTCAGTCTCAGACTTTTTCCATTTTGCCTTTAACGTCATATTCTGGTGCACCGGATCTGAAAAATCCCATTTGACTTCTTTTCCGTTCTCATCGGTATAATACCAGCCCATAAATTCATAACCGTCTCTCTTCGGATCTTTCGGCTCGACCACCTGATTTCCTCCCCTGACCGTCTGAGTCACCGGAGTATCATAGCCTCCATTAGAGTCAAACTTCACTTTGTGGTCTCCTGTCAGTGTAATCTTTACCTGGGCTTTTGTCCCATCTTCCAGATAAAACGTCAGCGGATATGTCCCGGTCTTACCGCTCTCCTTTGCCTTATTCAGTGTTTCCCACTGATTATTTTGCACCTCAGCTTCCACATTGTTCCTGGAAGGATCTTTTGCCTTGACCCGGCACAGGTCTCTCAGTTCATCTTTGGTAAAGGCCTCTCCCCCAGTCTCATGGACTGCATCATTGGCTCCAATAAATGAAGATAATTTTTCCGGATCATACCCGGCACCGTCTGATCCGCTGTCTCTAAGACATACCTTTACTGTCACCTTTGTCCCATCCGGTGTCTCCATCGTCAGATCAAAGTTTCCGGTCTCCCCTTTCGTTTTTGCCCCATTGATTCTTTGGAGCTGATCCGATTCTGAAAATTTTAAGTCTTCCGGAAGGATCTCTCTTCCATCTTTATCGAAGGCTTTTACCATCGTCAGTTCTTTTAACTTCGCCTCGCTGAACGCACTTCCTCCGGTCCTGCTTATCACGTCCATCCCTTTGATCATTTCCGGATTATCCGGATCCTGATTCTCCTCGACCGCATCATATTTTACCAGCGTTACCTGCACCGTAACCTTTGCTCCTTCATTGGATGTATAGGTCAGATCAAAGGTACCGGACTTTCCCGCTGTCTTTGCCTGGTTCAGCTGTTCCATCTGCTCCGGGTCCACGGTGAATCCGTCCAGATCGATGGTCGTTCCGTCCTTGTCTTTTCCTTTTAATTCTCCGTATATCTTTAACTGTTCTTCAGTAAATCCATCTCCTCCGGTATCTTTCTCAAAATCGTTGGCTCCGATCGTCGGCACAGGATCATCCGGATCGATCACCACCGCATCCGTTCCGTCTTTTCTCAAGTAGATCTGTACCGTCACTTCCGTCCCATTTGCCGTACAGAAGGTCAGAGGGTAGTCCCCGGTCTTCCCCGCAGTCTTTGCTTTGTTGATGGCTTCGATCTGCTCTTCATGGACAAAGCGGATCTGATCCACGGAAAACGGGTTCCCGGACTTGTCCCTGGCATTGACTTTTGTGAGTTCTTTTAATTGGTCCTTTGTAAATCCCTTCCCTCCGGTCTTGCTGATCACATGATTGGCTCCGATCTGCTCATTGGTTGAAGATTCCACTGTATTTTCATCACGGAATGGTCCGAAGTAAACGGCCGTATAAAACTTTCCGACCCGGATATCTGTTTCTTTTTTAAACGGCGTTCCTTCCATAAAGGTATAGCTATCCATGGATTCTCCGTCCTGCACATATCCCTGGTATCCATTGTCCGGAGAAGCTGCTACATGCTGAAAAACAGTATTCTCTACATTTGTTGAAGCCGAATAGTTTGTTTTTCCGATTCCAGGGGCGCCGCTCTCTTCATCTCCTTTGGCTATGACGACAGTGTCCCCGCCGCTGATCACGATATCCTTTAAAAGCGAAGTACTGACAGATCCGATTCCCGGTCCCTTTTTACCCCCAGTGGCCTCTACCTTTCCTCCAGTAATATAAAGTCCGTCGATGATGTTCCATACACCGCCTCCGATCCCTGCACATCCGTAGTTTCCTTCTGCCTTAATGTTTCCTCCCATGATCCTTATATTGGAAGTCTTCCCACTCATACCATCAGGACGGTTTCCACCGTTTATAAGTTTATTGCTCGTATTACACGTCCCTCCGATCCCGGGACTATGATATCCACCTTTTGCCTCAATATTACCGCCTTTAATGGTAAAGTTTGAAAAACCTGCTTCACTTCCCTTTGACCCATTGGCATTTCTGAAAGTATTTCCAATGGCACCTCCATGATACAGATCTTCCTTTCCTTTGGCGATCAGCCTGCCGCATCTGTTATCACACTTGTGTCCTGATTCTTTGCTGAATTCACATTGGATCGTCAGCTGTCCGTCCTCTCCGTCTTTTGCGAGAGCTGCACCCTCTTTCGTATAAGTTCCGTCCTGTGAATTCCCTGATTTACAGAGCAGTTCATTTTGCCCTTTCAGAGTGATTGTGACATCTGAATGGGAAACATTGATACAATCCATCTTAGTCTTATCACAGGTAATATTAACATCACAAAGGGTAATTTCTGTTTTTACCCCTTTCTCCACCACAACATTGTAAGCAGTTGTGGTACCGGTGATCCAGTAGCCTTTCGGGTTCAGACTTCCGTCGTCCTTGGATACTCCTCCTACTGTGGCGCCTGTTTTTGTAATCTTTACGTCTCCTTCACTGACATCCAGAATGGTCTGTCCATTCTCCGCAGTGTCTCCGGATGTTTTCGCCGTCTTTTTCTTCGTCTTCGTCTGATCCCCTTTTAATTCCTTCTCATCCGGTTCCAGCGTCTGGTTTTGGACTGTTTTTCTGTTTTCTGATGTCTCTGTTTTCTCCATTACTTTTTCAGTTCCCGCCTCTGCCTGTTTCCCCGGAGCTTCTTCAGTTAATCCAGAAATACCCCCCCCCGGATTTTCCAGGCATTTCCTGTTCCGTACCCATTGCTCTCAGCATTTCCGGCCCGGAACCGATGCCCAGCGCCAGTGTAAGAGCGGCGGCAGCCATACACCTTTTCCATTGTTTCTTCATTCTTTCCCTTCCTTTCCTGTCTGAAATGTGCACTTTTTGCAGACAAATGGTTTTTGACTTTATAAGACCTTATTTCTGGAAAATAAGTTAGACACAAAAAAACAGCAAATTTTATCTTTTAATGTCTCTCATTCGACATCCTCACTTTTTTAGGTTGAATTTATCCTATTATTTGGGCTTAATAATAAAAAAACTATGAAAGGAGGTCACACACATGAATGTAAATATAAACAATCTCGTTTCTATTACCGAAGCAAATCAAAATTTTTCCCGCATTGCAAGGATGGTGGATGAAAATGGTTCTGTGGTTATTCTTAAGAACAACACACCTCGTTACCTTGTTATTGAATTTAATGCCGCAGAAGCGGAACAACTTGCAGACAATGAAGATATTCTTTCTGTTTCCAAAAGACTGATTGATCAAAACAAGCAGGCATATGAGTTACTTTCCAAATGATAAAAGTAACCAAAGAACAGATTATTCTGCTCCATGATCAACTCATTCAGGAAACAGGCGGCAGCGGTGGAATCCGCGACGAAGGGCTTTTGGATTCTGCTTTATATGCACCATTCTAAAGTTATGCCAATACAGATAATTTTCCATCCATTCAACAGAAAGCAGCGTGTCTTGGTTTTGGGCTTATTAAAAACCACGCTTTCATTGATGGAAACGAACGAATTGGCGCTCATGCCACACTCGTATTTCTTGCCCTCAACCGAATAGAACTGAAATACACACAGGAAGAACTATCGGACACAATTTTAATAATAGCTTCAAAGGAACTTTCTTTTGAAGAATTTTACAATGGATACTGAACCATCAGATTTAATAAAAGTAAACTTACTTTATGTAAACAATAATTTTTAACTCTTTAAAAGATTTTGATAAAAAAATACAAGACACTCAATCTTAAACCAAAGTGTCTTGTATTTTTATACTTTCATAAAAATGGAATTTAGCTAATCTATAAGCCGGGTTCTGTCTTAAATGATCATCTATCTCGACTTGCTGTTGCCAGCAAGCTCCAGCGGCACACCGAAAAGCGGACCGGGCAAGCCCATAGCTTTTCTCCTGCCTTGCTTCGGATGGGGTTTACATGTGCCTTGCCTGTTACCAGCCAAGCGGTGGGCTCTTACCCCGCCTTTCCACCCTTACCGGCTAATACCGGCGGTTTATTTCTGTTGCACTAGCCTGAGGGTCACCCCTACCGGACGTTATCCGGCATCCTGCCCTGCGAAGCCCGGACTTTCCTCACCAAAAGACTTTGGCGCGATCATTCGGTTAACTAAATTCCGAGTGGAATTATACCATGTTCTCATGTGTCCCGTCAAACGATTTAGAGATTCCTTTTCTTCGTTTTAATACCGAACATGATTCCTGCGGCACCCAGAAGACTTATAAATACCCAGCCAGCTTTTGATGTCTCTCCTGTTCCTGCTGCTTTTTTCGCTTCTGCCGATGATGTCTCTCCTGTTCTTGCTGCTTTTTCCCGCCGCAGCTGATCCTCTCTCCTCTGGATCTCCCGATAATTCCATTTTGTATCTTTTTCTGATGAAGGCTCTTTTTTATTTGTTTTCTCTTTTTCTTTCTCTATATTTGGCTCTGTTTTGGGTTCTTTCTTCCATTTTGCTGTCAACGTCATGTTCTGGTGCACCGGATCTGAAAAATTCCATTTGATTTCTTTTCCGTTCTCATCTGTATAATACCAGCCCGCGAATTCATATCCGTCTCTCTTTGGTTCCTCCGGCTCAAGCACCTGACTGCCTCCTCTGACTGTCTGAGTCTCCGCAGCATCATAGCTTCCGTTAGAGTCAAACTTCACTTTGTGGTCTCCGGTCAGAGTCATCTTTACTTCAGCTTTTGTATGATCATCTATGAAAAAAGTCAAAGTATATTTTCCCGTCTTACCGGAAGTCTTCGCTTCATTCAATGTTTTCAGCTGTTTCTGATCGATGGTTCTACTGTGTTTTTGCCCTGGTCTTTCGCCTTTGCCTTGCAAAGTTCCAGGATAACTTCCTCTGAAAACTCTGTTCCTCCTGTTAGATAGGTTCCATCATTCGCAGCTAAAAACGCTTCTGTTTGGTCCGGATTGACTTTGGCACTGTCCTTCCCTTTATCTCTTAAATAAACTTGAACAGTCACCTCTGTTCCACCCGGTGCCTTCATCGTCAGCAGAAAGTTGCCGCTTTCTTTTGCTGCCTTTGCCTCATTGATCCTTTTCATCTGGTCCGGCTCGGGAAATGTAATTCTGTCTTTTTCCACTAACTCCCCGTCTTTATCAAATGCTTTGACAGCAGACAGCTCTTTCAGCTGTTCTCCGGTAAAGCCGTCTCCTCCAGTTCCGCTGACAATATCCATCCCTCTGATCACCTCGTCGTTGTCAGGGTCCTGATTCTCTGCGACCGCATCATATTTCACCAATATTACCTGTACTGTGGCCTTCGCGCCTTCACTGGATGTATAGGTCAGATTGAAGGTTCCGGGCTGCCCCGCTGTCTTTGCCTGATTCAGCTTCTTCATCTGTTCTGCATCGATCGTGAATCCTTTCAGATCAATGGTTGTCCCGTCTTTGTCCTTCCCTTTCAGTTCCCCGTATAATTTCAGCTGTTCTTCTGTGAATTCCTCTCCTCCGGTGTCTTTCAAAAAATCATTGGCTCCGATCATTGGCTCCGGATGCTCCGGGTCCATCTTCACTGTATCCGTTCCATCTTTTCTCAGGAAAATATGCACCTTCACTTCTGTCTTATTGGCCGTACAGAAGGTTAGCGGATAGTCTCCGGTCTTCCCGGCCGCCTTTGCCTTATTGACCGCCTCGATCTGCTTTTCATGGACAAAGCTGATCTGCCCCAGAGAAAGAGGATTCCCGGACTTGTCTCTGGCATTGACTTTTGTAAATTTTTTTAACTGCTCCTTTGTAAACTCTTTCCCGCCGGTTTTGCTGATCACGTTATTGGCTCCGATCTGCTCGTTGGTTAAAGGCTCCACTGTATTTTCATCGCGGAACGGTCCAAAGTAAACGGCTGTATAGAACTTTCCGACCCTAATTTCCGTTTCCTCCTTAAAAGGGCTGCCTTCCATAAACGTATAGTTGTCCATGGATTCTCCGTCCTGCACATATCCCTGGTATCCATTATCCGGAGAAGCTGCCACATGCTCAAAAGTAGTTTCAACGTCAACGCCGGGATATTTTCCCACGCCAATACCAGGAGTATCACTGGTTTGATCTCCCTTCGCTATGACTGTTGTATCTCCGCCGCTGATCACGATGTTTTTCAGCGATGTAGCCCCTACTGCGCCGATTCCCGCACAGGCATAGTTTCCTTCTGCTTTTACATTACCGCCGGTAATCCGCAGATTGGACGTCTGCTTGTTATTCCCCAAAGAATCGCCCGGAAAAACGATTTTATGGCTGGTCAGACATGATCCGCCTATTCCCGGACTGTGCTGTCCTCCTTTTGCCTCAATGTTTCCGCCTTCAATCGTCAAATTACAGAAACCGCTTTCTTCGTCTGCCTGTACCTTTCTGTAACTGTTTCCGATCGCACCCGCATGATATAAAGTTTCCTGCCCTTTGGCAATCAAAGTTCCGCAGTTTTCATCACACTGGTGTCCCGTCTCCCCGGCCTTTTGACACCTGATCACCAGCGTTCCGTCCATTCCGTTCTTGGCAAGGGCCGTTCCTTCGTCTCCTGCCGGTGCTCCGTCACTCGCCCTTCCAGCTTTACAGAGCAGTTCATTCTTTCCAATTAGTGTAATGACAACATCTGCATGGGACACATCGATACACTCCATCTTAGATGTGTCGCTGGTAATATTTACATCGCAGAGAGTAATTTCTGTTTTTACCTCTTTCTCCACCACAACATTATAATCCGTTGTAGTGCCGGTGATCCAGTAGCCTTTCGGATTCAGGCTTCCGTCATCCTTTGATACTCCTCCTACTGTGGCACCTGTCTTGGTGATCCGCACATCGCCTTCACTGATATCGAGAATCGTCTGTCCATTTTCCGCAGTATCTGCAGAAGTTTTCACCGACTTCTTTTTTTCAGCCGGCTTTGTCGCTTTTGGCTTACTCTCTTCTTCATCCGGTTTTAATGCAGGTGTTTTTACAGTGTCACCCTCTGCTTCTGTCTGTTCCACAGCTTCTGTTTCGGGCTGTTCCTCTGTATTTTCTTCAGTTAAACCGGAAATACCCCCCTCCGGATTTTCCGGATATTTCCTGTTTCATTCCTAATGCTCTCAGCATCTCTGAACCGGAACCAATACCCAGTGCCAGTGTAAGCGCAGCCGCCGCCATACACCTCTTCCATTGTTTCTTCATTCTTTTTCCCTACCTTTCCTGCCTGACAAGTGCACCTTTTGCAGGCAAATGTTAAATAATATAGTATTTGACTTTATAAGTGTTTCCTGTGGAAAGATAGGTTAGAAAAACATTTAAAATATGCCAATGTAAATATACAGACAAAACAGGAAGTCACACTGACAACCTGCACTGCCTGCTTGACTTCCTGCCCTAAAGGATTATGAAGTTAAAAAGATATGGCTTAATAAATTTTCACGGTATAAGATACCTTGTATTTTCCGCAGTAAGCGGTGACTTTCACTTTGCCTTTTTTCTTTTTGGCCTTGAATTTACCGCTTGTCTTTCCGATCGATGCCAGCTTTTTATTGCTGACTTTCCATCTCACTTTTCCGGAGATACCGTATTTTTTCACTTTAAAGGTATAAGATTTCTTTTTCTTTATCCTTGCTTTTTTCTTAGAAAAAGCCAAACGCTTCTTACTCACCTTAACCTTACATTTTAAGCTGTAATTTTTACCCTGCTGCGTAACCTTTGCCGTGATAACCGCAGTCCCTGCTTTTTTACCGGTAACTCTGCCGGAAGAATTCACTGCTGCCACAGACTTTTTAGAACTGGAAAACGTGACCTTTGCACCTTTCACTTTGTTCTTTACTGTAATAGATGAACTGTTTCCTTTATAAATACTGAGTGAACTCTTTGAAACTGATGGTTTGATATAAGTCACAGCCGGTTTTGCCGTAGTTGCCGTCGGTTTTGGTGCAGCCGTTGCAGGCGGCGTCTGCGGAACAGAAACGACCGGTGTATCTGCCGGTTTTGAAGCAGTTGTCCCGCTGTTTCCGGCCTTCACCTTATCGTTGGAAAATAATTTAACCAATGCGTTGCCCGTTTGATATACCCCATTTAACGGCTCCAATGATGTTACATCTCTGCCCGAACCGCCAAAATTATATTTTATCTGGGTTTGTCCCGCCGTACAATCCATTTGAAATTCATCTGACTGATCCTCCTGCAGTTCAAACGGATAAAAATATTCGGTCCTTCCTTCTTTTTTGAAAGAAATCTGAAGCTCCGCACGGTATACTTTGCCTTTCTCCATATCAAACGAGGAGGAACCGAAAGGAATCGTGTAAAATCCGGCATTCTGTGCCGTATATTCTTTGGAAACCAACGACTTATTACCCTGGTCCTGATAAACCCGAACTTTGACGCTGCAGTTTGCTGCTGGAACATAAACTCCGCATGCGGTTAGCTTTTCATTGTCTCTGGCCGTAAATTTATTGACTCCAACCACGGGACTGGTGCCTGCCGTAAACAAAGCGTCTCCAAATCCTGCCCCGTCATATTGATAAATATTCTGATAAGTATGCGCGGTCTTACTTCCGTTATAGTTCACATTCTCAGCTTCAAAAACCGTAGGTTCAGAAAGGGATTTGTCATAATACGAAATATAGAAATATCCGCTGTCACCCCAGTCAACGTCCCAGCTGTTTTTCACAAGGAACGCACCGTTTCCGGGAGGCGTAACACTGAAATTATCTTTGCTGTAATTGTCATCCCAGCCGACAATGGTAATCTCATGATCTGCGTATCTTTCCCCATTATAATAATACGATGTTGTAGTTCTTGAAGATCCGGTTTTACTGCCGAAACGATAATATCCCGAATATGAATTGCCCGTGTAATATCCGGCACTGACAGCGCCTTTTTCATATACAGCCCGCTTCACTGCCTGCACCCCTGCGTCACTGTGCACAGTTTCATCATTGCTGTTTTCCAGATTGATCTCCGGCAGATACAGTGCATTTTTAAGATGGATATAAGATTCCGTCTGATACTTTTCCGACGGATCAGCTGCCCATATCTGACTGAACGGGAGTACCGATTCATCCACCGCTCCATACCATCTGGCCAGTGTCGGCACTGAGAACCAGCGGCTTCCTCCAATCGTGTAGTCGCTTTCTCCGGACTGATTCAAAAAACTGTCATTTCCCGCGTATTTGCTCTTGTCCCGGTCTTTATTCTGTCCATGAAAGGTAAAATAAGCAAGTTGTCTCTCCGATAAATTAATCGATGAAGAAGCGGTTCCTGCCGTCATCATCACAGATTCCAGGGAAGCCATAGCACCAAAAGTCCAGCAGATACCGGTATTCTCCTGGGTTTTTACTCTGGTATGCTCTGCCGTATATGAGTCCGGCAGCTGTGCCGCCCGTTTTCTGCTCTTATCCGTCTGCGGCTGCAGCAAAGCTGCATCCTCATATTCTATAATTCTTCTCCCGCTGCGCACTGCCGTTTTTCCAATGAGATCAAACTCCAGATCTTCTGTGTTAATCTCATCAGCATGAACATCAAAGGAAGTCAAAGCCGTACACGACACGGCGGCAGCAAGTGCCAGACTCATCAATCTGCGTTTCCAGTTATACATTATTCATTATCCCCCTAATCTTGATTCCCCGCTATCCTAATTCCCCATAAAAAATCTCTCTCATAAATTAAGATAGAGTTTCATCCCGATTAGTTAGATAAAAAAACGGAACCGTCAAGTCTCAAAGCAGCTTCCCCCAATGAACTCTCTCAAAAGAGACGTCTTCGGTATATCCTCACTTTTCACACTCAGGAAATAATCCAAGAACTTCAGCAGACGCTTGGATTCCTGATATTCCGGACATCCAGGGCTGATCTGAAATAAAAGCGGCTCCGCATACTGTTTTAATACAGCCAGCTCGTAAATCTGGGCAGAGTTAAACATGATGTCCGCTTCCTCCTGGTAAGGGAAAATATTCAGTTCCTCACCCCTGCGCACAGATTCCCACCGTCCGATGGTCGTCTTTGCATCCGTTCCCCTGTGCCTTGCATCCCTCACGATCCTTCTCAACAGACGGCCGTCGGAGCTGGGTATCCGGTTGTGTTCATCTATATTGATCTGACTCAGCGCGCTGACATAAATCTTATATTTGTCTTCTTCCGAAATCTCACTGGACAGCATCCCGTTCAAGCCATGGATTCCCTCGATGACCAGCACATCATCCGGTCCGATCTTTTTATAATTCCCTTTGTATTCCCGTTTTCCTGAAACGAAATTATAGGTTGGGAGCTGTACCTGCTTCCCTGCCAAAAGACAGTTGATATCTTCGTTGAACAATTCCAGGTCAAGAGATGCGATCGTCTCGAAATTATAGTTGCCCTCCTCGTCCCTGGGAGACAGCTCTCTGTCTAAGAAATAATCATCCAGAGAAATTGGGTGCGGAGTGAGCCCGTCGATCTGAAGCTGAATGGCAAGGCGGTGGGAGAATGTCGTCTTCCCGGAAGAAGACGGACCTGCGATCAGGACAACCTTTTTCCCGTCGTCCACGATCTTTGAAGCAATATCAGCCAGAAGCTTTTCCTGAAGGGCCTCCTGCACGAGAATCAGGTTATTGATATCGCCGTTGGTGATCTCTTCGTTGAGAGCCCCGACCGTGTCCACTCTCATAAGCTTGCTCCAGGATCTGGACCTCTGCATCACATGAAACAGCTTTGGCTGAGGCGTAAATCTTGAGACGGAATGGAGATGATCCCGTCTCGGGATCTGAAGAACAATTCCTCCCTGATACGCATCTACATAAAAATCCTGGATATATCCCGTACTGGGTGCCATATACCCATAAAAATAATTCTCATATCCGTCCAGAGAATATACATTGGTTCTGGAAACCCTGCGGAACCGGAAGAGCCTCACTTTCTCTTTCATCCCCTGCTGTGCAAATCTTTTTCTTGCCTCAAACGTATTGTAGGAAATTTTTTTGATCTTTAAATCCTGTCTCACCAATTCCCGCATTTTATTCTGGATTTTTCTCGCCAGATCGTCGTCCACTTTTAGATCATCGAGAGAAAATTCACAGAAGGTACTGTTGCCGATGGAGTAATTCATTGTGATGCGGTTTGTGCACCCTTCTCCCAGCACTTCCTCACAGGCCTTTAAAAATACGAAATTTACCGTCCTCTTATAAGTCATATATCCGGTCTGCTCCTCATTCGTCACAAACCGGATATCACAGTCTTCATCAATCGTATGGTGAAGCTCTCTAAGCTTCTCTCCCGTATAGGCAAGCAAAATAACTGGGGCGCCCGGTCTCTGAAATCTTTTCGCAAGTTCCTCCAGGGCCGTGCCCTCTTTTACACTGATCTTTGTTCCTTCTACTGTTACATTCAGCATATTCAGCCATCAACTCCTCTCTGCTCTATTTTACGTCAAACGGACACTTTGTATGACTCAGGATGATCTCACACTCCGGTACATTTTTTTCGAGAAATTGTCCCATAAAATCTACAAAAATCTTTTCCAGACCGTGATGGCCTGCGTCGATGACTGTAAGGCCCAGTTCCATGGCATCCAGCCCTTCATGATGTCCGATATCCCCGGTTAAAAACAAATCTGCTCCTGTTCCGGCCGCCTGCTGTTCCATATGTCTTCCGGACCCCGGAACAACCGCAATCTTTTGGATTATTTTTCTTTTATTTCCAAACAGCAAAACATGTTCTATACCGAACGTATTTTTTACCACTTCCGCAAAATCCCCTGCTGACATGGGGCGCTCAAGTTCTGATACTGTTCCGATGCCCTTCAAAATACCGTCTTCTGTACATGTCATTTCTACCGGAGCCAGACTCTTGAGTCCCATCGCCTCACAGACGATCCTCCCCATATGCACCACGTCGAAATTCGTGTGCATGGCAAAACAATTCACACCGTTTTCTATCAGCTTCAGAAGTTTTTCCGGTGTGCCCGGCTCATCGGTAATGCTCTTTTGGGGAGAAAAAATAACAGGGTGGTGAGTCAGCAGAAAGTCCACCTTTTGTCTGACTGCTTCTTCCACCACCCCTTTATCCGCGTCCAATGCGACCATGATTTTATGGATCTCTCTGTCTCTTCTCCCTGTAAGAAGTCCCACGTTATCCCACTCCATGGCATAACGCGCCGGCACATAATCTTCCAATATCTTCATCAGTTCACTGCATTTCATAGTTTTTCAGTGCCTCCTTTATCTCTCTGAGAATACAGGACAGTTCTCCTGCCCTGCGCCTTAGATGTTCTGAATCCTTTCCCTCAAAAGAGTCAAGGATCTTCTGTTTGTCATTCAGCTCTTTCGTCAGGTACTCCTTCATCAGGGGATCTTTTAATCCTGTAAGATAAGTGCCGTAAGAATACTGCCAGGACTCGCCGTAAGATTGCCGGCCCCTGACAGCTTTTATGACAATATAATATTTCCCGTCTTCCTTTATCAATGCTTCTTTTTCGATGGCAAACCCATGGCTGTGCAGGAATCTCCTGACTTTCTCCCAGTGGGACTGGGGGGAAAGAACCAGTTCTGAAAGCCTGAAAAGCCTGTCCTCTCCCCTCATTAAGATCTGTTCCATCAGGTCTCCGCCCATTCCGGCAATCACTGCACTGTCTGCATCCATCGGGAGTTTCTCCATACCGTCCGATAGGATGCACCGGATCTTTCCGTTCAGTCCTTCTTTCCTTATGTTCTCCGAGGCCCTTTCAAGCGGTCCCCGATTGACATCCATGGCATATGCTTTGTCCGTCATCCCTTCGGAGGTCAGATAAATGGGTATGTATCCATGATCTGTCCCTATATCGGCGACACACATCCCTTCGGACACAAAAGAAGCAATTATTTTTAACCTTGATGACAATTCCATATTTCACCCGATCAGTCTAAATAGTCTTTTAATTTTCTGCTGCGGCTCGGATGTCTCAGCTTTCTCAGAGCCTTGGCCTCGATCTGGCGGATTCTTTCCCTGGTGACGTTGAACTCTTTTCCTACCTCTTCCAGCGTCCTTGCACGGCTGTCATCCAGTCCGAAGCGCAGTCTTAACACCTTCTGCTCTCTCTCCGTCAAAGTTCCGAGCACTTCGCTCAGCTGTTCTTTCAGCAGTGTAAATGCCGCCGCATCCGCCGGCACCGGAACATTGTCATCCTGAATAAAGTCTCCGAGGTGGCTGTCTTCTTCCTCTCCGATCGGTGTCTCTAAAGATACCGGTTCCTGGGAAATCTTTAAAATCTCCCTCACACGGTCCACTGGAATATCCATCTCCTCGGCGATCTCTTCCGGAAGCGGCTCTCTGCCGAGTTCCTGAAGGAGCTGCCTGGACACACGGATCAGCTTGTTGATGGTCTCCACCATATGGACAGGGATACGGATCGTTCTTGCCTGGTCGGCAATGGCTCTGGTGATAGCCTGGCGGATCCACCATGTGGCATACGTACTGAACTTATATCCCTTCCTGTAATCGAATTTTTCTACTGCCTTGATAAGACCCAGATTTCCCTCCTGGATCAGATCCAAAAACAGCATCCCACGTCCCACATAGCGCTTCGCAATGCTGACTACGAGACGCAGGTTGGCTTCCGCAAGCTTTTTCTTGGCTTCCTCATCACCTTCCTCCATCCTCTGGGCCAGACGGATCTCCTCATCCGCGCTCAGCAGAGGTACCTTTCCGATTTCCTTTAAATACATGCGCACCGGGTCCTCGATGCTGACTCCGTCCGGGATCGTCAGGTCCGCTTCTTCCTCGATCTCTTCCTTGATCTCCAGATCTTCGTCGTCCTCTCCCTCGGGGATCGTGAGCACATCGACTCCGTTTTGTTCCAGGTAATCAAAAATTGCCTCCATCATATCCGATGTCAGCTTAAAATCTTTAAAATATGTCTCAATCTGGGCATACTCCAGAAAATTTTTATTTTTCTTCCCCAGTTCTACTAAACCTGCCAGCTTCTCGCTGAATTGTAACATTGTTTCGTCCATTGATTTCCTTCCTCTCATACCTATTTTAACCAACCTAAATCGAAATATGCAGCTTTGCCAGTCTGCCTTTTTCCTGGATCAGCTCCTGCCATTTCATAATGTCGTTGGATTCATTCATCTTGTGTTCAATGCTGTCTTCCTTTACCTTCCGGACAATGTCGGTCAGCGCCTTGTCATTGTCCTCGGGCAGAGGCTTTAATTTCAGCGTCGTATTGAACAGCTCCGCAATTTTCTTCTGGTCTTCCATATCCGTATACTGATTCAGTATCTTAGCCGGCATCACTTTGCCGTCCCTCTCGTATTCTTCAAAGAGCAGCATAGCAGCGCCGTGATAGATCGGCTCAATAAAATCATCCGGTCCGATGATCCCGGCAAGCTTCTGAAAAAGTACCGGCTCGTTGACCAGCCAGGTGAGCAGCAGCTTCTGAGGCTCCTGCCTTTTTTCTTCTTTTTTTACTTCCGCCGGTCTCCGCTCCTGTTCCTTTGGTTTCTCCTGTACATATCCGCTGGTGCCGTAATACTCCACCAGATCTTTCAGTTCCTTCACACCCATAAAATATTCCCTGGACACGGCTTCGCAGTAGTTGTTCCTCTCCAGAGGTTCCCTTATACCAGACAAAAGTTTTGCCGCCTCATGCTGGAACTTAGTTTTTTCCTCCGGATCATCCTGATTGTACTTTCCCGCTGCCACCGATATCTGGAACATGAAACTGCTCCTGGCTTTCTGTATGCGGTTTTTCAGTTCTTCGCTTCCCAGTTCCTTTATAAATTCATCAGGGTCTTTGTACGGAGTGAGATCGAGAACCCTGACCGTGAGGCCTGCCCCTTTGAGAATGGGTATCGCCCTTAAAATCGCCCTCTGACCGGCCTCATCGCTGTCAAAAGAAAGGATCACTTCGTTCGTATAACGTTTGAGAAGCATCCCGTGCCCCTCGGTAAACGCCGTTCCCAAAGCCGCCACCGCATTTGTGAATCCGGCCTGATGCATGGAAATGACGTCCATATATCCTTCGCATAAAATGATAAACTTCTCTCTGGAACTCCGGGCAAAATTCAGTCCGTAAAGATTCCTGCTCTTGTCAAACAGTTTCGTCTCCCTGGAATTTAAATACTTAGGGCTTCCGTCTCCCATGACCCGTCCCCCGAATCCTATGACACGGCTGTTGACATCCTGAATCGGAAACATGACCCTGTTCCAGAATTTGTCACTGCCTCCTCTGGCCTCGTCAATAGTGACCAGTGCAGAATCCTTCAGTTCTTCGTCGGAAAAGCCCTTGCTCTTTAAAAACCGGTAGAGGTCATCCTGATAAATATCTGCGTATCCAAGGCCGAACTTTTTGATTGTCTCCCCGGTAATCCCGCGTTTTGTAAGATAGGCAAGTCCTTTTTCCCCTCTTTTGCTGTGAAGGAGGATATAAAAATAATTGGCTGCCATCTTATTCATCTCTTTTAATTGTACCTTGGCGTCTGCCTGCTGCTTTGCTTCTGCGCTGAGTTCCTGTTCCGGAAGTTCCATCCCGGCCCGCTCCGCCAGATACCGCACGGCTTCCGGAAATGTAAAGTTCTCATATTCCATAATAAAAGTAAAGACATTGCCGCCGGCCCCGCATCCGAAACAGTAATACATCTGCTTGTCCCTGCTGACAGAAAACGACGGTGATTTTTCATTATGGAAAGGACAGAGTCCGAAATAAGAACTTCCTTTCCGCTTGAGCGGTACATAGGAAGAGATCAAATCCACGATGTCATTGCGGCTTCTGACCTCTTCAATAATGTCATCTCCGTATAACAACAGCCTGTCCTCCTATCTGTGTGATAAATGTCCTCTATATATATTATTCTACATAAACTGATTCATTCCTTTTTATTTTTCTCACTTTTCCAGCCAGAACTTCGGAATGAAGATTTCTTTGTATGTCTCGATAGCAAAATGGTCCGTCATTCCCGCAATATAGTCACAGGCAGCCTGTTCTTTGGACTCTGTGACACCAATCCTTTCTCTGGAGTAAGCAGGAAGAAGGTCGGTATGGTGAAGATAATATTCAAACAGCGGCTCAATGATATGGTGCACCTTTCGTTCTTCTTTTTTCGTTTGAGGGTTGAAATATACATGATCAAACATGAATCTTCTGAGACCGAACATCGCAGTGTGGATTTCATCAGACATTAAAATATCGTCCCGGTCCTCGCTGTGCTTTACAATGTCATGAATGATTGTATTGATCCGCTCCCGCACCGTATTACCAAGCACGTCTGTGTACTCTGCCGGAAGATCCGATTCTTTCATGACTCCTGCCCGTATAGAATCATCTATATCATGGTTGATGTAGGCGATCTTGTCAGCCAGGCGCACAATCTTTCCTTCCAGGGTAGACGAAATGCTGTGAGTAGAGTGGTTTTTCATCCCCTCCCGGACTTCCCAGGTAAGATTCAGCCCATTTCCGTTCTTCTCCAAAAACTCCACAACCCTGACGCTCTGCAGATTATGGCGGAATCCTTCGGGATTTAATTCGTTCAGCGTTCTCTCCCCCGCATGGCCGAACGGCGTATGTCCCAGGTCATGTCCCAGGGCAATGGCTTCCGTCAGCAGTTCATTTAAGTTCAGGGCCCTGGCTATGGTCCTGGCATTCTGCGCCACCTCCAGTGTATGCGTAAGTCTCGTCCGGTAGTGGTCTCCTTTTGGAGACAAAAACACCTGTGTTTTGTCCTTTAAACGCCGAAAAGCCTTGCAGTGGACGATCCGGTCCCTGTCTCTCTGGAAACAGGTCCGAAGTTCGCACTCCACTTCAGGCTTTTCTCTCCCTTTTGTCCGGCTGCTCTGTGTCGCATATGGACTCAGCAGCTTAAGCTCTGTCTGTTCCTGCTTTTCTCTGATGTTCATTGCCCCACCTCTTCCTGCATATGGGCGGCCGGAACATCCGGCCTATTTCCGGGTAATGTCTGTCTCAACGACAGAGATCGCATCAAGGGACATCTTCATGATCTCCTTTACTTCCTCTTCCGTCATCTTGAGATGATCCGCAAGTTCTCCTGCAGTTGCCTCTCTTCCAAGGTCTTCTGCCAGAAATCGGGCTGCCTCGTCCAGGCGGTTGGCCTTTCTTGCCATCTGTTCTCCCACCGAGTCCGTATTCATCTGCTCGGAAACGGCTTTCTTCATTGCCGACTCCGCTGCTTCCCGTAAAAACTTTTCAGCCTCCTTTGGCTCTCTGTCTCCAAGTTCAAATACAGCCTCTATAAGGCCCATATTACCCTCCTGGATCAGATCTCCAAGCAAAACACCGTGCCCTGTGTAGTTCCTGGCATCCAGTGCCACGTCGGCAAGCATACTCTCAATCAGTTCATTTTGGACGTCTTCCCCGTCTGCCAGCCTTACAATCAATTCCCGTACTTTTTTGGGATCGGAGCCTCCCAGCTCTTCGAGCTCCTCCTCATAAAACCGGATCACTCCCGGATCTGTCTCTTCTTTCTGTAATTCCTTTTTCGGGCTTTTTTCATACCCCTCCACCTGCACCCCGGCTTCCACAAAGTAGTCGCAGAGCATGGTCTCGATCTCATCCGTGATGTCCATTCCTCCGAAATATGATAAAATATCTTCCTTCCGGATCTTATCGCCCCCGGCCTTTGCGACCTCTAAAAGCTCCTGCATCCCTTTTAAAAACAACTCTTTCTCCATGTAATTCTCCTATTTAAAAAACATAAAATATCCGATGACCAGAATACCAAGTATGATCCTGTACACCCCAAACGCCTTAAAATCATGCCGTTTTACATATCCCATCAAAAACTTAATCGAAACAATGGATACAAGGAACGAAACGATCATTCCTATGGCCAGCACCACAAGCTCTGTTCCGGTAAAGGAAAGCCCGAATTTTAAGATCTTTAAAAGGCTGGCTCCGAACATGACCGGAATTCCAAGAAAAAATGAAAACTCTGCCGCCACGGTCCTGGAACATCCGATCAGAATACCTCCCACAATGGTAGCTCCGGAACGGGATGTGCCCGGAATCAGAGACAATACCTGAAACACTCCAATGATAAAGGCCATCCGGTATGTAAGCCCCGAGAGAGAATCCATGCCTCTTCTCCTGCTTCTCTCGTTATGATTTTCAATGACGATAAATAAGACACCATAGATGATCAGCGTTGCCGCAACAACCACCGGGTTAAAAAATCTGTCATGAATAGCATCGTCAAACAGTATGCCGATGACTGCCGCCGGAAGGACCGCAAAGATCACTTTATACCAGAGTACCATGGTCTCATGTTTCTGCTTCCGGTTCTTTTTTGGAGAGAGCGGATTCAGCTTGTGAAAATAGAGCACGACCACCGCCATGATGGCGCCCAGCTGGATCACCACGTCAAACATCTCTTTAAATGCCGCCGAGACGTTTAAGTTTATGAACTCATCCACTAAGATCAGGTGTCCGGTGCTGCTGATTGGGAGCCATTCCGTGATGCCCTCCACAATTCCTAAAATGATTGTTTTTAAGATTAATATAAGATCCATGTCTGTTCCTTTCAAGATGATATTTGAAAAGGGTGACTAGAAAAAATCCTATTCACCCTTCGTGCTTTCTCTATTCTTCGTCTTCTCCATCCTGAAGAATCTTTACTTTATTGCTCCGTATCTCCTCGACTGCCGTGGAAAGAGGCTTCTGTTCGTCTGCATCTTCCGTAAGCGGCATATCTCCTCCGATCAGCTGTCTGGCTCTCTTGGCACTGGCAATGACAAGTGAGTAGCGGCTGGTGATGATATTCTTGTCTTCGTCATCTCCATTGATGACCTGCATTAATTCTGAATATGATGGGTGTAGCATAAATATGATTCCTCCTATAAGGTTTTTAATCCTTCCATTGTTTCTTTTACCAGATCCATGTTGTGTCTGCGCTCACAGGACTGTGCGGTGACCACCGCATGCACCTGGCCGACGCACACTTCCAGATCGTCATTGACGATAATATAATCATACTGGCACATGTCCTCGGACTCTTCCACCGCCCTTGAAAGCCGCTTTGCTATGACTTCCTCAGACTCCGTTCCCCTTCCGATCAGGCGGTTTTTGATCTCCCCGGCACTGGGAGCCGTGATGAAGATCAAAAGAGCATCCTCGTACTGTTCCCTGATGGCAAACGCCCCCTGTACTTCAATCTCCAGTATGACATTATGCCCCGCGTTGAGCTCATCTTCCACGAACTTCCGCGGCGTGCCGTAAAAATTTTCTACATATCTAGCATATTCTATAAATCCGTTGTAGTCAATCAGGTTTCGAAACTCTTCTTCCGTCTTGAAAAAATAGTCTCTTCCGTCCACTTCCCCTTCCCGGGGCTGCCTGGTCGTCGCGGAGACCGACAGACTGTATCCGTACTTCTCCACCAGGCGCTTTGCCACTGTGCCTTTTCCAACGCCGGAAAATCCGGATAAGATGACCAACGCACCTTTTTTCATCGTTTTATCCTCCCTACTCGATATTCTGAACCTGTTCCCTGACCTTTTCCACATTGGTCTTCAGCTCGATGGCGTGGTTGGAAAGCTCCACGTCACTGGACTTGGACAAGATCGTGTTGGCCTCCCGGTTCATTTCCTGGGCAAGGAAATCCAGTTTTCTTCCGACGCTTTCTTTCTCATAGAGCTCTTCCTGCATGGCCTTGATATGGCTCTTAAAGCGGACGATCTCTTCATCCACGGATATTTTGTCTGCATATAAGGTGACCTCTGCCGCAATCCTGTTTTCATCGATCCCAGCATTTTCTAAAAATTCTTTTACTTTATCTTCCAGTTTCGTACGGTATTCCTGAATAATAGACGGAGAACGCTCGGCGATAAACTCAATATCGTCTTCCATCCGGGCGAGCTTTCCTTCCATATCCTCCAAAAGTCTTTTCCCTTCCACTGTCCTGGATTCCACAAATTTTTTGCCGGCTTCCTTAACCGCTGTTTCGATCAGGCTCCACCACCGGCTCTCGTCAAAAGTCTCTTCTGTGAGAGAGAGCACCTCTGGAAACTGAGCCAGGCGTTCTGCCGTGGCCGACACCGGAATTCCAAACTCTTCTTCCATCTGATGAAAGGCATCCATATACTCTTTTGCCACCGCGCGGTTATAGTGGAGACCTACGCTGGTCTCGGACAAGTCTTCATATGATATGGACAGATCGATCTTTCCCCTGTTCGCATACTGTTTAAACAGGTTCCGGACATCCGCCTCAAACATAGTAAATTTTTTCGGTATCTTTAATGAGATATCACAGTATCTGTGATTGACTGATTTCACCTCAACGGTGATCGTCTGATTGTTGTCATTGGATACGACGCTGCGCCCAAATCCTGTCATACTTCTAATCATTGGTCTATCTTCTTTCTGTGTATTCACTTGCCGGACGTAACGGCTGTTTCAATGTTTTATTATACGAAAAACAGCAGGCTAAGTCAACGCCTCCCGGCCAATAGTTTATTCAGGCACTCTAAATAATGCAGGATCATACCTTTTTTCATAGGAACAAAGAATCCTGCATCCAGTTCCTCAAATTTAAAATGCTTGGGACCGCCGTTTAACTGCCTGTTCCAGTATTTCATTGTCTCCTCAAAAGACATGAAGTAACAGGCCTGCCTGTGGGTAAAATAGATCAGCAGAAAGCTTATGCCACCCTGTTTTTCAAACCTCTCCATAAATTCTATTTGGTGTTCATGGATATTATGTAAGGGAAATACGTCGTTTCCGCACTCTTTGGCGTCAAAACAAACAGGATATCCCTGGACAGCCCCCATATAGTCCACCGTACTTTTCTGGTCAAAATATGCTAAAGTGATCTGCCGGGTGGTCTTGTCAAACCGGACCGGCTTTATGGATGTGGGGATCTTCTGGATCAGAGCCAGCCCCTGTTCCTTATACTTTTCATTTGTGTGGTTGACCAGTTCTTCAAGGACCGATCCCCTCAATCCTTTTAAATTCCAGGTTCCCATACGACTCTCCCAAACAATTCATTTGCTGTCCTTAAAAATGTTTCCGGAGGCTCTGCGGCAACGGTCCTGCCGGACAGCTCCCCGCACCTTTTCATCCCTTCGGGAAACTCGAGGCAGCCGCAGTGCAGCAGCTGGTGCTTTACTCCGAACTTCTGCTTCATCTGCAGATTGACACCCCTGTCTCCGTACTTGGTATCCCCTGCCAGAGGAAATCCCATCCCGGCTAAATGGGCCCGGATCTGATGGGTCTTTCCGGTGATCAGTTCCACCCTCAGGAGCGTAAAGCCGTGCCCGGCTGCCATCGGCTCATAGGCTGTCTCAATCCGGCTTCCTCCGCTGATCTTTCGCTCCGAAAAAGAAACTTTGTTTTCTCTGTGGTCTTTACATATATAACCGGAAATTCTTGTTTTTTTGTTCACCATGCCCTTCACAATACAGTAGTAATATTTTCTCACAGAGCGGTCTCTCAGCACTTCCGCCATCGTCTGAAGCCCCTCCAGAGAGATCCCCGCGATCAGCAGACCCGTCGTATTCCTGTCTAAACGGTTGCAGACAGACGGACGGACCAATTCCAGGTCAGACTCTTTTAAAATGCCGTGTTCCAGGCAATAGGGAACGATCAGCTCATTCACCGATATATCCGACGGCTTTGCTTTCTGTGACAGCATCCCGTAAGGCTTATTGATGATGAGCACATTGGAATCCTGATAAATCACAGAAAGATCTGCCTTCCTCCTCTCCGCCCTCGGTTCTTCCCGGAAAGAAGCAATGGTCGCATCCGCCATATAAACACACACCACATCGCCGGATTTCAGCTTTTCACTTCCCGATGCCTTTTTTCCGTTCAGTTTAATATTCTTTTTACGGAGCATCTTATAGAGAAAGCTTTTCGGAGCCTTATTCAGATATTTTGCCAGCAGTTTGTCCAGCCGCTGTTCTTCTTCCCGGTCTGAGATTCTGATTTCTTTCATTCGGGTTCCCTTCTAGCCTATCAGTCTGACGATCAGACCGCTCGGCAGCAGCTTGCACAAAACTCTCACCGCCTTCATGGAAAGCCCGTAGACAGAGACCGCCCGGCCTCTCTTTACATCCCTCAGAGCCTTCTTTACCACTTTTTCAGGCTTTGCCATCGCAAGCTTTTTATATAGTTTCATTTCTTTTTTTTGATAGGCCGTATCAAAGAACTCGGTCTTTACCGGTCCCGGACAGACGGCCGTCACAATAATTCCTCTCTTTTTCAGCTCCTGTCTCAATGCCAGGCTCAGATTCAGTACATAGGACTTTGTCGCCGCATAGACTGCAAATCCCGGCTGAGGTACAAATGCCGCAGAAGATGCCACTTGTACGATACGTGCCTTTCTTGGCATATACGGCAGCACGGCTCTGGTGATCCTCGTGAGAGCGAGACAGTTCACTTTCACCATCTGATCCAGCATCTCTTCCTCCTGCCGGTCAAACTTCCCGGCCAGTCCGAGCCCGGAACAGTTCACCAGCACATAAACTTTCGGCTTTTCTTTTGCCAGGATATTTCTGATCCGTTCGGCGCTGTCCTTTTTCGCAAGATCCAGAGGAATCGGCCGGATCACGATGTTGGAAACCAGCACCCCAAGTTCAAATAAGCGGTCTGCCCTTCGCGCCACCACCCAGATCTCATCTAAAAATCCATGACTCTTTGCCGTCTGAATGACAAACTGCCTTCCCAGCCCTGAGGAAGCACCTGTAATAATCGCTACTTTCTTCATGTTATCACCTCTCGTATCGCTTAAACTGATTGATAGGTTCCGTTTATGATATCAAAGTAAGTGTCAATGTAATAGTCCGCCAATTCCTTCTTCTTTTCCGTCACCGCCTGGGAGTAGGAATCCCGGACGGCACAGGTCGTCATATTCGCGCTGTTTCCGGCCATGATGCCGTATGGAATATCTTCAAACACTAAAATATGTTCCGGAGAAACAGAGAGCTCCTCCGCGGTCTTCAGATACACATCCGGCGCCGGTTTCCCTTTCGGCACTTCATTGGAGGTACAGATATACTGAAAATATTCCCCGATCCCATGGGCATCGAGACATGCATTTGTCAGTTCCCTGGAATTGCTTGTAGCGATTCCAAGCGGAAGCTTTTTCTCCTTCAGGATATCCAGAAACTCCTTTGCCCCCTCCTTGAGAGGGATCTCATTCATATACATCTCACAGGCCATACGGTTCCATGTGTCCTTGATCTCCTGTACGGAGAGCGGCAGCGGAAAATTGTTTTTAAAATACTCCGCCGTCTCATTAAAACTGAAGCCTTCCAGGAAATCGTTCAGCCCATCCGGTACCTGCAGGCCATACTGTCCCAAAAACCGTTCGTCGATCTCCCGCCAGATCCACATGGAATCCACAAGGGTTCCGTCCAGGTCAAAAATAACTGCTCGTTTATCTTTTAGCATTAGTTCTCCTTTAAACATTTGATTTCTTCTTCCGTAAGCTCTCTGACCTGTCCCGGGAGAAGTTCCGGGTCCAGAACAAGGCTTCCCATGGAAAGTCTTTTCAGTTCTAAAACTTTGCTGCCTACCGCCTCAAACATCCGTTTGATCTGATGGAATCTCCCCTCTGTGATAAACACCTCTGCCTGCGATACTTCTCCTGAAGTCAGTATGACAAGTTTCG
This sequence comes from Anaerostipes caccae L1-92, assembly GCF_014467075.1. Taxonomy (NCBI): domain Bacteria; kingdom Bacillati; phylum Bacillota; class Clostridia; order Lachnospirales; family Lachnospiraceae; genus Anaerostipes; species Anaerostipes caccae. Next base: position 1,452,921 of record NZ_AP023027.1, on the reverse strand, counting down.
CCGGCTTCAAAGGCTTGTCATCTCCGATATCCATGCCTGACTCAAAAATCTCCTGCTGCTCTCTGCCAATTTCCCCTGTTACAGTGACAGAGTAGCATTTCGTGACATGATGCTTCGGAGACAGCAGACGGTGAGCCAGTTCTCCGTCATTTGTGATGAGCAGCAGGCCTTCGGTGTCCTTGTCCAGCCTGCCTGCCGGGAACAGCCCCTTCCTGTGTCTTCCAGTGAGCAGATCCATGACCGTTTTATCTCTTCCATCTTTTGTTGCCGTCACCACGCCCTTTGGCTTGTTCATCATCAGATACTCATATTTCCGGAAGTTCAGTCTCTGCCCGTCCGCTGTAATCTCATCTTCTTCCGGGTTTACTTTATATTCCGGTTTCTTAATGATCTCGTCTCCTGCCAGGACTCTGCCCTGGCGGATCATTTTCCTGGCCTCGCTCCTGGTGCATCCCAGGACATCGCATAAAAACTTGTCCAAACGCAGTGTCTTCATCACATCCATCTCCATGACGGCGCATATTTATTTTTCATCCGTCCCTTTGAAAGTTTCCCCCATCCGAGAGGGTATCCGCAGACAGTGATCAGATACACACCGTCTTCTTTTTCGTCTGCAAGTATCGTTTCACATTTCAGATATTTCATGAGCCTGTCATCTGAAAGGCTTAGATCCAGGGTTCTCACATATCCGCTGCCGGAAAGCGCCATAGCCAGAACCTGGCTTGGCTCAAACCGTTTCTTCTTCATCTCTCCCAAAAGCAGTCCGTGTCTTAAAACCCGGAGCCTGCCAAGGTCAGGCAGTTCTTTCGGCATAAGGATCAGTCTCCCCTTATGTTCTTTGATCCTGTCTCTGTCAAGGTCCATCCTGCACCCGGACAAAAAGGCTTCCGCCTCCTCAGAGATCACCGCACGGGCATTTCCTGACTCCTTCCTGTCCGAAGCCGGAGAGCCGTCCTTTTTCAAAAGAGCCAGAAAGTGGCCTTCTCCTTTGATTCTGTGGGGCCAAAGCCTGATGCATTTCTTTACATCCTGAAGCCCTGACACCGTCCATTCGGCGTGTCCTCTGTCAAACCCTTCACAGTCCGGCAGATCGGCCAGGGACAGCCCGGGCTCCTGTTCCAGCAGGTACTCAATCAGCTGCTCGTCCTCTTCCGGAGAGAAGGTACAGGTAGAATATAAAAGATATCCTCCGGGCTTGAGCATCTTTACCGCGTCAAGGATGATTTCCCTCTGGATTTTTACATAAGGTTCAATGCCGTATTCGGCCCAGTTTTTAATCTCGCTGCTGCCTTTGCGGAACATTCCTTCCCCCGAACAGGGCGCGTCCACAAGCACTTTATCGAAATACTCATAAAAGACCGGAACAAGATTTTTAGGTTCCTCGCTTACGATCACGCTGTTGCTGATGCCGAACATCTCTAAATTTTTCAAGAGGGCTTTTGTCCTTGTAATGCTGATGTCATTGGACACCAGAATTCCCTCTCCCCGAAGCTTTGCCCCGAGTTCTGTGGACTTGCCTCCGGGCGCCGCACAGAGATCCAGTACCTTGTCCCCGGGCTCTACCGGAAGAAATGCCGCGGGTGCCATGGCGCTCGGTTCCTGAATATAGTACAGACCCGCATGATAAAAGGGATGCTTCGCAGGCTGCTCTTTTGGTCCGACAAAAAACCCGTTTTTCGTCCACGGCACCGGCTCGGTCTCAAATGGTGCGATCTTTTGAAATTCTTCCACCGATATCTTTGATGTATTGACCCGGATGCCATTCTGCTTCGGCCGCTTTAAACATGCCTCATAATCGCTGTATTCTTCTCCCAGAAGGGATTTCATCTTCTCAACGAATAATTGTGGTAATTCCATAACTTCTCCTATGACAGGCTCTGTGCGCGGTAGCCTTCCGCAATGATGTCCAGCTGCTTATTGAAATGGATCAGCTGCTCCATATCTCCTGTCTCATATATTTTGTAAAACTCATCCTGTATCTTGATGACTTCCTGTTTGTTGGCAACTTTATATAAATTCTGCATCGTTGACAAGATCTCAGAAACGATATTTGCCTTCTTCCTGAAAGAATTCTGTGCATCCATGATCTCATCTCTGACAATGGACATCTCCTTGTCAAGGACCACGATGGCATCCGCCGCATTCATGAGCTTTTCCGTGATATGCTCTGGGATATTTTCCTTATATTTGTACTGAAGGGAGTGCTCCACTGTTGCCCAGAAATTCATGGCCAGTGTGCGGATCTGTATCTCCGCCTGGATTCGTTTTTTTCCGTAGATCGTATCCACATCGTAATAGATGATGACATGAAAACTCCGGTATCCGCTGTCCTTTGCTTTTGTTATATAATCTTTTTTTGTCTTGATCTCCATGTCAGACCGCTGTTCAATAATCTCCACAACACGGTCGATATCTTCCACAAACTGACAAATGACTCTGATGCCCGCAATATCCTCCAGATCGGTCTCGATTTCATTGATATTGATCTTTTTCCTCTGCATCTTGTCAAGAATGCTGGAAATACTCTTGACTCTCCCATCCACCTGTTCGATCGGTGAATAGCGGCCTGCGGTCCTGTACTCGTTCATGATGTGTACGAACTTCAGCTTTAATTCTTCCACAGCTAAGTCGTAAGGGCAAAGGATCTCTCTCCACATCTGTAATTCCATTGCCAACACCTCCTTTAATCTATATTCTTATATTATAGCATACTTTAACATTTGAAGCACGTTCATCCTCACGCATCTGTGCTCAATCGGCGGAGCGTTTTTATTCCACAGGGAAGTCCTGAAACTTTCCTGTGAAATAAACAAAAAAAGCAGGAAAGCCCTACTTTTTTCTCAGGTGACACCGGAATCGTCTCCGGCCGTTTCTTACCATTCTAAATAAATCGTTCCCCAGGTCAGACCTCCTCCAAATCCGCACATGACAATCTTATCTCCTCTCTCAAGCAAACCCTTTTTATTGATCTCGTCCAATAAGATCGGGACACTTGCAGAAGAAGTATTGCTGCACCGGTCCAGGTTCATCGGAAACTTTTCTATGTCAAGCTTCAGACGTTTTGCAGCCGAATCGATGATCCGTTTGTTGGCCTGATGCAGGACGTAATATTTGATCTCATCTTTTGAAACTCCTGCTTTCTCCAATACATTTTCAATCGTCCTGGGAACCGTCTTTACCGCAAACCGGTAAACTTCCTGTCCGTCCATAAAGACTTGTTCCAAAGGCTCATGGTTCTCTACCAATAAGTTATTTAATTTTCTCTCCCCGCAGGTCAGCGCTTCCCCGAGTTCCCCGTTAGATCCGTAATCGATAAATACTTCTCTGGAATCATCCGCTTCCACCACTGCACACCCTGCCCCGTCTCCGAACAAGACACAGGAACTGCGGTCGCTCCAATCCACGACCTTTGATAAGGTTTCCACACCGATGACGAGCATCTTTTTTGCCAATGCTGCTTTTGCATAGGCTACCGCAGTGGTCAGAGCATAGACAAACCCGGAACACGCCGCATTTAAGTCCATACAGACCGCATTCCTTGCTCCGATGGCTTTTTGAACGTCACAGGCCCCGTTGGGAGTGGCCCGGTCACCGGACAATGTCGCTAAAAAGATACAGTCCAGCTCCTCCGGAGCGACTCCGCTTTCCTTCAGGGCTTCTTTTGCAGCTTTCACTGCCATGCCGGATGTTGTATCGTCCACAGAAATATGACGTGCCCGGATACCGGTTCTGCTGGCAATCCACTCATCGCTGGTATCCATCACTTTTGCTAAATCATCATTTGTAACAATCGTCTCCGGAAGATAACTTCCTGTACCTAATATTCTAATCGACATCTTATCATTTATCCTGCGCTTTCCTAATATTTTGTTTACCAAAGTATATTCTTTTTTTCGTAATTTGTCAATGCCACCCAGCTATTGTCAGATGATGATGCAGACCAGTCCGCCGTTGCTCTCATTGACGATCTTTTCCATAGTATCCTGCAGTTTCTGCTGGCTTTCTTCTGTCATCTTCTGCGCTTTTGACTGCATGCCTTCTCCGACAAGCTGCTCCAGTGTTTTTCCAAAAATATTGATATCCCATATACTTTCCTGAGGATCACTCTTTCCCTTGTCAAAGTACTCCATCAGATCCTTGGCCTGATACTCTTCTCCGACGATCGGTGCGATCTCCGTGGAAATATTGGCCCGTATCATATGAATGGACGGAGCACTGGCCTTGATCTTCACCCCGTATTTGTTCCCATGCTTCACGATCTTAGGTTCTTCCAGGACAATATCTCCCTTTGTCGGGGTCACAACACCGTATCCCCTCTGTTTCACTGCGTTCAGGGCATCGGCCACTTCTTCGTATTCCTTTTTCTGTCTTGCAAGATCTCTCATGATCGAGATGAATTCGTATTCATTCTTGATCGGAAGTCCAATCGTATCACTTAAAAATTCATAATAATAGGAATCATCCATATCCACTGCGATACGGATCACTCCGGTATCCATAGCGACAGAATCCAGTTTCCACTGTTTTATGTATTGATTTTCGTAATCTTCCTCCTCATAGATGTCTTTCATGGTATCCTTCTCTATGAGCATCTTCCGGGCAGTCTCCATGATTTCCTGTTTGATCTTGTGATCGTGCGGAAGTACCTCCACCCATTTCGGTACAAAAAAGCCAATCGAAGAAATTGGGAATTCCATCAGTACACTCTTGAGTATATAATAAATATCATCCTTCTTAAGCTGTTCACAGTTCATCGGGAGCACTTTTGCCCCGTATTTTGCTTCCTTTTCTTTGGCAAGGTTCACAGTTTCTTCAGAATATGGACGGCTCGTATTTAAAAGTACCACAAATGGTTTATGTAATGCTTTGAGCTGTTTGATCGTCTCTTCCTCCGGCTCCTGATAATTGGCCGCCTCTATGTCGCCGAAGGAACCGTCTGTAGTCACTACGATCCCGATCGTGGAATGTTCCGTGATGACTTTTTTTGTCCCGATGCTGGCCGCTTTTGTAAATGGAATCTCATAATCAAACCACGGTGTCTTCACCAGCCGTTCTTCTTCTCCCTCAATATGGCCCACAGCTCCGTTTACCATGTAACCCACACAGTCGATGAGGCGGACTTTCATGCTGATGCCGTCATCCACGTTGATCTCCACCGCTTCATTCGGCACAAACTTGGGTTCCGTCGTCATGATGGTTTTTCCGCTGGATGACTGAGGCAGCTCGTCGTTGGCACGGCTTCTTTCGTTCTCATTTTCCATGTTCGGAAGAACCATCAGGTTCATAAACCGCTTGATAAACGTACTCTTTCCGGTCCTAACCGGACCTACCACGCCGATGTAGATCTCTCCGTCGGTCCTGGCCATAATATCCTTATATACATTAAAGTAATCCATAATATCCTCCTACGATAGACTGTTAAAGTATATGCAGTATTCTGCCAGGATATGACTGTAAGAAAGAAAAAAGGACTGCCCGGGCAATCCTTTTTCTCTTATATCACTGGTTGATTATGTATTCTGTTTTAAGAAAAGAACTTTTCCTTTACTTCTTTTACCGGCATATCCTGTCCGGTGAACAGTTTAAATGCAGCCACTCCCTGCCATAAGAGCATTCCGTCTCCCTGGACAGTCCTGCAGCCCGCTGCTTTAGCCTCTCTTAACAGCTTTGTCTCTTTCGGATTATAGACCACATCTGCAACAACCATATCTTTGCGGAACAGGCTCGTATCCCGGATCACGGAAGTGTCTTCTTTTGGTTTCATCCCAAGAAGAGTTCCGTTGATGAGAATATCGGTTTTTGATACCGCTTCTTTGACAGCAGCTTCGTCAGCCAGATCGATCAAAGTGATGTCACAGTCCGGAGTTTCTTCCCGGAGCTTTTTATGCATCTCTTCCGCCCGTCCGAAGAAATCATCCCTTGGGTTAATGACCGTGACGGAATTTGCGCCATCCAGAGCACACTGTACCAAAATCGCTGTCGCAGCACCTCCGGCCCCAAAGATCACAATATCTTTTTTCCCGATTGAAACCCCATGATCCTTAAGATTTGCCACAAATCCTTCACCGTCTGTGATATGTCCGTAAAGTTTTCCGTCTCTGTTTACCACAGTGTTTACCGCACCGATCAGCCTGGCTGCCGGAGACAATTCATCCATATATTTTGCTGCCTCTGTCTTGCACGGCATGGTCACATTGAGCCCCTGCATATTCAGTGTTCGCACTGCGCTGATGGCATCTTTTACCTGGTCTTCTTTGATATCAAAAGCCAGGTAAGCCGCGTCAATCCCGAGCGCCTGAAATCCATAATTGTGCATAGCCGGTGATCCTGAATGTCCCACCGGTGACCCGATCAGTCCCAATAATCTTGTTGTTCCTTTAATTCTGCTGTCCATAGTTCCTCCTAATCTCCTCCCGGAAACATGTGTGATGCTTTCGGTTTTTGTGTTCTGAATTTAAATGGATTCTGCGATGATCTCCCGGATCAAGTCTCTTTCATCCATATGATGTTTCACTCCTCTGATCTCCTGATAATCTTCATGTCCTTTGCCCGCCAGAATGACGATATCGCCCTTTCCTGCATGTTCCATGCAGTAGCGGATGGCTTCTTTCCTGTCAGGGATCGTGACATATTCTCCCGGTCCCTTATGGACTCCCACCAAAATATCATTGATAATGTCCATCGGTTCTTCATTTCTCGGATTGTCTGATGTCACCACCGTAAGATCCGCAAGTTTTGAAGATACCTCGCCCATCTCATACCGTCTGGCTTTGGCCCTGTTGCCTCCGCAGCCGAACAGACAGTAGATCTTTTTCGGATCATACTTCCGTATCGTCGTGAGCAGGCTTTCGAGACTCATGGCATTGTGGGCGTAATCAATCATCAGGGTGTATTCGCCCGGTGTTTTTATGATCTCTAAACGGCCTTTTACCTGAATCGTATTCAGTGCGTCCAGAACATCTTTCTTTTGAATTCCCATATGGCGGCACAATGAAATGGCTGCCAGCGAATTATAGACCGTAAAGTCTCCTGGAATGTCCACATGAACGTTATACTCTTCTTTTCCTTTTAAATCGTAAGAAACGCCAAGATAACCGGGTTCCTGGATACGCTCTATATGGTCGGCATACACATCGCTGCCCGGCTTCATGCCAAAGGTCTCTAAAGAACATGTATGCCCCTTGATGATTCTTTCTACATAGTCATCATCCCCGTTTACAATGCCCTGCCTGCACTGCTGAAACAAAAGAGACTTGCAGCGGATATAGTCATCCATATCCTTGTGTTCATTTTCTCCGATATGGTCTTCGGCCAGATTCGTAAAAATACCATAGTCAAAGGTAAAGCCGCTCACCCTGTGGAGCATCAGTCCCTGTGAAGAAACTTCCATGACGACATTTTTGCATCCCGCATCCGCCATCTTCCGGAAAGATTCCTGAATCACGTAAGATTCCGGCGTCGTATTGACCGAAGGGATTCTTTCATCCCCGATGACAGTCTCAATGGTTCCGATCAGCCCGGTCTTCTGCCCCGCGTGCTCAAGCACCGACTGGATCATGTAAGTGATCGTTGTCTTGCCTTTGGTTCCGGTTATCCCAATGGTCATCAGTTCCTCTGCCGGATATCCGAAGTAAGCTGCGGACATCTCTGCAAGCGCCTTTCTCGTGTCGTCAAAACGGATCACCGTTACGCCCTTCGGAGCTTCCACATCCTGTTGTACAACGATAACTTTGGCACCCTTTTCGATTACCTGCCCAATAAACTTATGTCCGTCAAAGGCTGCCCCGGAAATGCAGACAAAAACACTGTTCTCCTCCACTTTTCTTGAGTCATATACGAGAGTCGAAATCTCTGTATCTTCCGTGCCCTGTACGAGAGTGTATTCTGAGCGTTCTAATAATTTTGATAATTTCATAGATTCCTCCTAAGCCAAAACTTTTTAAAGGTCAATCTCCCCGTCAAATACTTTTGTGGCCGGTCCTTTCATGAAGATGGTATGTTTCTCTTCGTCATATTCAATCTGAAGATCTCCTCCCAGAAGGTGGACCAGGACTTTATTGCCGGTCTTCTGATTCAGATAGCTTGCATAGGCACTTGCACATGCACCGGTTCCGCAGGCTAGAGTCTCCCCTGCTCCGCGCTCCCAAACACGCATCCTGATCGTATGGTCGTCGACCACCTGGATAAATTCTGTGTTGACTCTGTCCGGAAACATCGGGTGATGTTCAAACATCGGCCCGAGCTTTTCAATATCAAGATCATCCACAGAGTCTACAAACACGACTCCATGGGGATTTCCCATAGATACACAGGTGATCCTGTACTCTCTGCCGTCTACGATGACAGGCTTGTCGATGACTTTTTTCTCCTCATCATAAATCACCGGTATTTTATCGGCCTCCAGCACAGGGGCCTCCATGTCTACATTGACCCATGTGACCTTTCCGTCTTCCACTGTAAGGTCCAGTTCTTTGATCCCGCCTTTGGTCTCGATGGTGATCGTTGTTTTGTCCGTTAATCCATAGTCGTATACATACTTTGCGATACAGCGGACTCCGTTTCCGCACATGGCTCCCTCTGTACCGTCACTGTTGTACATGGCCATCCGGAAATCCGCTTTGTCAGAAGGATGAATACAGATCATACCGTCTGACCCGATTCCAAAATGGCGGTCACTGACAAACTTTGCCGTCTCATTGGGATTTTCTATCGTTTCTTCAAAACAGTTCACGTATACATAATCATTGCCGCAGCCATGCATCTTTGTAAATTTCATGGAATCACTCCTCGTTTTCATAGTGTTTTTAATATTTTATTTATTCTACCATAATCAATATAGAAACACAAAGTGTTTTCTGCCGTTTCCCGGTTGTGTTTTACCGCTTTGTATTATAAAATAAAAGTAAAAAACAGGGAAAGGAGAGACTATGTATTCATTTTTGGAAATCAAGAACCAAATGTTTTCTGACTTTTATCTCCTTTTCTGCGGCATACAGGAGTGCACACCTCTTTATTCCTTCGGTCCTGCTGTCCGGAGCCACCACCTGCTTCACTACTGTGTCAGCGGAAAAGGATATTACTATGCCGGGGACAAACAGTACACCATTGAGCCGGGAGACGCTTTCTTGATCCTCCCGGATGAAGTAACCTTTTACCAGGCAGACGAACAAGATCCCTGGACCTATCTCTGGGTCGGTTTTTCCGGAAATCAAGTCAATGACTATCTTCAGCGCTGCGGTCTGGACAGTGAACATCTGATCTGTCACTGTGAGGAGAAAGAACTTCTTGTATCTTATATTGAAGATATCCTCAGACATAATACCTTAAGCTACAGCAATGAGATTTATATTCAGGGCATACTCTTTCTGATCTTTGCCTCCTTCAGCCGGTCCGCTGATATTAAATACAAGTCTGATTTTACAAGTGAAAACATACATATCAGCAAGGCCATTGAATTTATACAGAAAAATTACCAGAATGTCATTACCGTCAGGGACATTGCTGATTATGTTTCTTTAAACCGGAGTTATCTCTGCAGCATGTTCCAGGAAAACCTTCATATGTCACCCCAGCAGTTCCTCTTAAGATTCCGCGTTACCAAAGCCACAGAACTTCTTTCAGATACGGATCTTCCGGTTAAGAATATCTCATACTCCTGCGGTTATGCCAATCAGCTTGCCTTTTCCAAGGCATTTAAAAAAAATTACCGGTTTAAGTCCCACGGCCTACCGCAAAGAAAACCGGAATGTTCCGAATATTATACGGGCTTTCGACCCTCACAAAGCAGAAAACCAAAAGCATTCTGAATAGATAAAAAGGAAAGGCTCCATACTGTAAACAGCAGGAGTCTTTCCTTCATTAGGAACGTACGGAAGGCGCTCGCAATTCGTCCTCCGCAGTTAAGATATATAGGCGAGACTGGTAATCTCCGTTGGCTCCGTTATATGTCTCACGGTTTTCACCGCTGGAGGCATCCGAAGTCACCAGTCCGGCTTTCATTAGTTCATCGCCGTAGTGGCTGGTTTCATTGATTGTCACATGATAGCATAAATTTTCATCGAGCCCCCGGAGCTTCAGTCTTGTATATCCTGAATTCACCGGTTCCAGCGTGCGGAAGTATCCGACGACCGCCGTCCGTCTGTCTTGTGAGACCGACATCCATGCACTTGTATTGTGTTTAAAAGGGCTCTGAAGGCGGTAGAAGGTTCCAAACTGAAGGACCTCCCGGTATGTCTTCATAAATTCCACCTGTTCTTTTATTTTTTCCTGTTCCTCTGCTGACAACTGATTCAAATCAAGTTCATATCCAAAAGTCCCGAAACAGGCAACATTCGCCCGCGTCTCAATCGGAGTATTCCTCAGCACCTGATGATTCGGCACCGCTGATACGTGAGCTCCCATACTGCTGACCGGATAAACCATACTGGTGCCGTATTGGATTTTAATTCTTTCTATTGCATCCGTATCATCACTGGTCCAGCACTGGGGCGCATAATACATCATTCCGGGATCAAATCTGGCACCTCCGCTGGCGCAGGATTCAAACAGGATATGCGGAAACTTCTTTGTCAACCGTTCATAAAGATCATATACCCCAAGGATATATTTATGTGTAACTTTCCCTTGATCCGATGCACCGCATCCTGCTGAATACACCTCTGACATACAGCGGTTCATATCCCATTTTATATAGGACACAGGAGCATCCAGCAAAACTTTTTCCATGAGCCGGTATATATAATCTACCACTTCTTTTCTGGAAAAATCCAGGACAAACTGATTTCTTCCGTGACAGCTGTTTCTGCCCGGAGCCGCAAGCATCCAGTCCGGATGAGCCCGATACAGGTCACTGTCTTTGTTGACCATCTCCGGTTCAAACCAAAGTCCGAATTTCAAACCTTTCTTTTCAATTTTTTCCGCAATGCCCTTGATTCCTTCCGGAAGTTTGTTAAGGTCCGGGTACCAGTCTCCCAGAGAACTTGTATCGTCATCTCTTCTGCCGAACCAGCCGTCATCCAGGACAAATAATTCGATGCCGAGACGTTTCGCCGTATCTGCGATTAGAAGAATTTTATCTTCATCAAAATCAAAGTATGTGGCTTCCCAGTTATTCACAAGAATCGGACGGACTTGATCCCTCCATTCTCCTCTGGCCAGCCGTTTCTGATACAGCTCATGGTAAGTCTGGCTCATACCGTTTAAGCCCTCACTGCTGTAGACCATCACCGCTTCCGGTGTCTGAAAGTTCTCTCCCGGTTTTAATTCCCACGTAAACGTGTTAGGGTTGATTCCCATGGTGACCCTTGAGACATCATAAGTATCCACTTCCACCTGCGCAAGAAAGTTTCCGCTGTACACAAAGGAAAAACCGTAAACTTCTCCGTCATGTTCTGTGGTGTTTTCCCGTTTCAGTGCAATAAACGGATTATAATTATTAGAACTGCAGCCTCTCATACTGTACACGGACTGGATGCCATGGCACAGTCTGCGCTCCTTTATATGCCTCTCTCTGGACCACGCTCCGGTCAGTTCGATCATTTCGTAGTCTGAATCCGGAAGATCCAGACACAGACTCATTGCCTGATCCAGGATCACAGACTCTGTTCCCCGATTCACAAACCGTACACTACGCGCAACAGCTCCATAATGTGCAAATATGGAATACGATAACAGCAGATCCACCTGGATCAATTCATCCCGAAGAAGAATCTCCAGCGTCTGTGCCTCTTTCGGATCCTCTGTATAGGTTGCGGGAAGCCCTGGAAGCTCTGGTTTTCCTTCCATGATCTTATGGGATATATATGTAAAATCTGTGATTCTGCTTCCATTGCTCTGCAGAATCTGAAAAGCCGGATATCTCATATCCCCTGATCCATAAGCCGGATATTCCTGCTTGATATGCTCCATAGAAAACGTCAGATCCCCTTCATAGGTACACGGCGCCATGGGACGCTGCCTTGCCTCAAATAAATGCTCATATTCTTCTCTGTCCCGTATTGCCGCTCCGCAGTAAAGCTGACCAAGCTGACCGTTTCTTAAGATTTTAAAAATATAACTGATCTTATCATTATATAGATGAAATGTTTTAGATCTCTCATGAAAAATAATTGACATATAGATTCCTCCGTCTTTTCTATAATTATTATGAATTGTTTGCCAGACGCTCGTCCAGTTTCTCTTTTCTCAATGCCAGAACATTCATGATTTTGTCGTAATACGCCCCATGAAGTTTAAATTTTGTCTTGTAGATCATAAAACTGAGGGCTACAAAAACAATCGGGACACCGATCATAACAAAACGGATACCGTTCTGTGTTGATGCTGTCTGTACTGCATTTGGAATATACCCCGTGGCATTCAGTGCAAATCCGGTAAGAAGCGCACCCATAGCCGAAGTAAACTTTACGAGCAGTGTTTGGATAGAAAAGGTAACAGACTCATTTCTTGTTCCGAATTTATATTCACCATAGTCGACAACATCTGCCAGCACAACCGTCACAATCCCAAGCTGAAGCCCGGAACCGAATTTAACACCATAGCCGGCGATGGCTGTCAATACAAAATTCGTCGGTGCCAGATATCCGATGACGAATAACAGCCCCAGTCCAATTGTCGGTATCAGGCTTGCCAAAAGATAAACCTGGTTTCTGTTCAGATGTTTCGCGATCCATGGAAACAGAAACAAGCCGGAGATCTCTGCAATCCCTGCAAACATCGTAAAGATTGAAAACATTGATTTGCTGCCTGCCACATATAAGAAGTAGTATAGAGATACCCCTGTCATAACCTGCATCGCAAAATTAAATGTAAGGATTACTGCAATGGCTACAAGAAGCTGATCATTTTTTGAAATGATATGCAGCAATTTCTTAAAGGATGTCTTCTCTTCCTTCACTGCTCTTACATGATCCGCTGATTTTACATTTGTGACCGTAAATGGTGATAATAAATACAGCCGTAATTATGTATGCGAAATAAGAAAATCCTTTCTGCGCATCACCTTTTCCCAAAAAGTCCATGATCTGAAGCCCAAATCCTCCGACGATCAGGGATCCTCCCACAGATGCGAAGATCCTGGGAACTACAGCCACCCGGTCGCGCTCTGATTTGTCACTGGTCAGATTGGGGAGCATAGACCAGTATGGGATATCCATAATGGTATAAGTCATTCCCCACAAAATATACATAACGGCAGCAAAAACATAAAGTGCGGTTCCGGATAATCCCCAGTCCGTAAATAAACAGGCAAAAACAACGGCATTGATCAATGTTCCAACAGCCAGCCACGGCCTGAATTTTCCCCATCTTGTTTTCGTATTGTCAACGACCATTCCCATTCCGAGATCATTTACCGCATCCCAGAACTTTGCAAAGAAAAAGAGTGTCCCTACAAATGCCGCTGAAATTTTCAGTACATCTGTAAAATAGACCATTGCATAGGTAAATATGACTCCGCAGATCATATCTTTTCCCAGGGCACCGATTCCATAGCTATATTTTTCACGCGCTGATAGCTTCATTCTATTCATCCTCCTATTTTTTCACGACCATTAGATCTTCATTAGCTTTAACCCGGCCTGCCTTCAGCACTTCAATGTTGTCATTTTCTACATTGGCAAATACGATAGGGGTTGCTTCTGATAAATTTTTTTCTTTTAATAGTTTTTGATCAAATTCCAGCAAAAGCTGTCCTTTATTCACATAATCTCCTGGCTCCACATATATATGAAATCCCTCTCCTTTCAGCTGATTCGTGTTAATCCCTACATGGATTAGATATTCATATCCAGACTTTGTCTCCAGCCCGACTGCATGGCGTGTCGGGAATGTAAAATTTACTTTTGCTGCCGACGGTGCAAACACTTTATCTCCCGATGGAAAAATAACCACCCCATCTCCAAGGAGTCCGTCTGCGAATGCCCTGTCCGGTGTTTCATCCAAAGGTCTCACTTCACCGTCCATCGGACATCCAAACACTTCTTTCCCTTTTGAAAATAATGCCATTTTCTTACCTCCTGATCATTTCTTTTTCTTCCATCGATGTTATCTAAATTATAACATTCGGACATACTTTTTCTAGCCAATTTTGTGTGCAGAATATGTCCAAATGTCATTTATTTGACACTTTTAACAAAAGAATATTTTGTTTTCCCCCTGTATTTATGCATTTCTGTATACAAGTGTTGTGATTTATATTTCTCTTTCAATTATTTTTATAGGTAAATATTTTATATAAATATATCCAAATGTTATTTTATTCAAGATTCTATTTATCCGGAAAACATGCTATACTTTTTACCAAAGATTGTTTGGAGAAACGAGGCTGTATCCGAGTATGGAAAAAACTAAGAATGATTTTACAAAAGGAAGCGTCACAAAAAACATCATAAACCTTGCTGTACCTATGACTCTGGCTCAGCTGATCAACGTACTGTACAGTATTGTTGACCGTATCTATATCGGAAGAATGGGAACAGATGCCGCTCTCGCCCTGGGAGGTGTGGGCATTACCTTTCCGATTATTACGATCATCATGGCATTTGCCAATCTGATCGGCATGGGAGGTGCTCCTCTTTGTTCCATAGAACGCGGAAAAGGAAATCAAAAAAAGGCCGAGGAGATCATGGGAAATTCTTTTTTCCTTCTGATTCTCCTGGGCCTTCTGCTCACGGCTGTAATCCTCATTTTTAAAAAACCGATTATTTATGCATTCGGAGCGAGCGAAGCTACATTTCCCTATGCAGACAGCTACATCACGATCTATCTTCTGGGATCTGTTTTTGTGATGATCGGCCTTGGTATGAACAGCTTCATAAACTCTCAGGGTTTTGCAAGAACCGGGATGCTGACAGTTTTAATCGGCGCCGTCTTAAATATTATATTAGATCCTGTTTTTATCTTTATCCTGCAGCTGGGTGTCAGGGGAGCGGCTCTCGCAACCGTCATTTCCCAGTTTGTTTCCTCTGTATGGGTCCTCCTCTTTCTCGCCGGCAGAAAAACAATACTAAAACTGAAAAAGGAAAACTTTAGGTTAAGGTTCCGTCTGGTCAGGCAGATCGTAACCCTCGGTCTTTCCGGTTTTACGATGTCGGTCACAAACAGTATCGTACAGATCGCCTGCAACGCAACCCTGCAGGTCTATGGAGGAGATCTCTATGTGACCGTCATGACGATTTTAAATTCGATCCGGGAAGTCATCACGATGCCGGTTACCGGTATTACCAACGGCGCCCAGCCGGTTCTGGGATATAATTACGGAGCTGAACAGTACGAAAGAGTCAAGGCAGCCATTCGGTTTATGACTCTTGCCTGCATCGGCTACACCTTTATTGTATGGGGTATCCTGCTTCTTGCACCGCACTTTTTTATCCATATTTTCAACAGCAGTCCGGAGATCATAGCAAAAGGTGTCCCCGCCTTAAAGCTTTATTTCTTTGGAATCTTCATGATGTCCCTGCAGTTTTCGGGCCAGTCCACCTATATCGCGCTGAACAGGTCCAGACAGGCTATCTTCTTTTCTATCTTCCGGAAGGTCGTCATTGTTCTTCCCCTGACCGTCTGCCTGCCAATGCTGTTCGGTCTCGGTGTCAACGGTGTTTTTATCGCAGAGCCCATCTCCAATTTCATCGGAGGAACCGCCTGCTATGTCACAATGCTGCTCACTGTCTACCGCAAACTGAAAGACTCCGGGGAACAAGCTTAAATGCTCGTCTCCGGAGTCCTTATGTTCTATTCTCTGACCAGTTTATGCAGCGCTGCCTTCTTTACACAGACACAGAACAGTTCCATCGCCTGTTCCAGTTCTTCCACTGTAGGGTATGTAGGCGCAATCCTTAAATTGCTGTCCTTCGGGTCCTTCTTGTATGGATAAGTCGCTCCTGCGCCGGTGAGTACAACTCCCGCCTCTTTTGCCAGGCGTACAACTTCTTTTGCACATCCCGGATATACATCCACGGACACAAAATATCCGCCTTTCGGCTCCTCCCATACAGCGAGCCCTGTTCCTGCAAGCTCTTTGTTCAGGTATTTGAGAACCGTTTCAAACTTCGGCCTCATGCACTCAGCCAAAACCTGCATATGCGCTCTCAGTCCCTCTGCATTTTGAAAGAACTGTACGTGGCGCAGCTGGTTGACTTTGTCATATCCGATCGTCTGGACACCCATGATCTTTTTGATTTCATTTATATTCTCTTCACTGGAAGCGATCAGGCTGACACCGGCTCCCGGGAAGGTGATCTTTGAGGTAGAGAAGAAATAATACGGACGATTCTTTGTACCGGCTTCTTCACATGCGTCGATGATATTCTTAACTTTCACATCCTCAAAGACCGGATGCACACCGTAGGCATTGTCCCAAAATATTTTGAAGTCTTTCGCGGCAGTCTTCATGGAAGCCAGTCGGTCTACTGTTTCATCGCTGTAACAGATGCCCTGCGGATTGGAATACTTGGGAACGCACCAGATACCTTTGATGGACGTATCACTTCCCACAAGCTCTTCCACCATATCCATATCCGGGCCTTCTTTGGTCATAGGAACCGGGATCATTTCGATACCCAGAGTCTCGCAGATGGTAAAATGACGATCATAGCCGGGACTTGGGCAGAGAAACTTCACCTTGTCAAGCCGGCCCCACGGTTTCTCTCCCATCGTTCCGAACACAAACAAACGCATCACTGCGTCAAACATTAAGTTAAGGCTTGCATTTCCTCCGACGATCAGCTGGCCGGCCGGAATATCGAGCAGTTCACTGAAAAGTTCCTTCATCTCAGGAATCCCGTCCAAAACGCCGTAATTTCTCACATCCATGCCTGCCTTTGTGTGATAGTCCGTCATTTCTTTCAGCATGCCGTTGGCGTGATCAATCTGCGACGGCGCAGGCTTTCCCCTTGACATATCAAGGCTTAAATTCCTGGCCTTCAGTTCCTCGTAATCCCTGTCTGCTGCTTCCTTTGCCTGTTCCAATTCTTCCTTTGACATTTCCGCGAATTCTGCCATAGCTTTGTCCTTTCTTATTCTTCTTCCCATTTAAGGTTTGTATGTTCTTTCTTGCGCTCCCTTAAGAGCAGATCTGCCACTGCCTCTTTCGGATCTTTCTCCTCAAAGAGTACTTTGTTTACTTCCTCAATGATCGGAACATTGACATTATTCCGCTTTGCGAGTCCGAGAGCCGCTTTGGCGGAATAGACACCTTCCACGACCATCTTGACTTCATCCATAGCCTCTTTCGGAGAATATCCCTGTCCCATCAGGAGTCCGGCTTTCCTGTTCCGGCTGTGAACGCTCGTACAGGTAACGATCAGGTCACCGATGCCGGTCAGACCGGTAAATGTCTCGATCTGTCCCCCGAGAGCGGCTCCCAGTCTGGTAAGTTCCGCGATTCCTCTGGTCATCAGTGCGGCTTTTGTATTGTCGCCGTATCCGAGGCCGTCTGTGACGCCGGCAGCCAGGGCAATGACATTCTTCAATGCTCCTCCGAGCTCAATTCCCATGATATCAGGGCTTGTGTAGACACGGAACACCTCATTCATAAACAGATCCTGAAGCATTACAGCTACACTTTCCTTCTTTGCACCGACAACACAGGTCGTCGGGAGTTTTCTTCCCACTTCCTCTGCATGGCTCGGGCCGGAGAGTACACAGACAACAGCGCCCGGAATCTCCTCCTCGATGATCTCTGTCAGTGTCTTATAGGTTTCATCCTCAATCCCTTTCGCCACATTGACGATGACCTGGCCTTCTTTTATAAATGGAGCCATGCGAGTTGCCATAGAACGGACCACCGGAGACGGCACAGCCATGACGATGACATCTCTGCCTGTGAGAGTTTCTTCAAGATCGGCGCTGACCTTTATATTCTCCGGAAGCTTCACTCCAGGAAGCTTGTCTTTCTGCTCTCTTTCCTTCTGAAGCATCTCGATCTCCTTGGAATCGTGAGACCACAGTGTCACTTCATGTCCATTGTTCGCCAGCAAAACTGCCAGGGCACTTCCCCAGCTTCCTGCACCGATTACGCTAACCTTTTTCATAGTTTCCTCCTAACGTTTTACCTTCTGTCCGAGTTTGTTTTCCGTCCCGTGAATGAGCCGGCCAATGTTTGCCCTGTGGCGCCAGACCGCCATAGCCGTAAACACACACCCCACCGCCACAAGCTGCCAGTCGTGGGGACTGCTGAAATATAAAATAAACGGGATTACCAGTACCATGCAAATAGAACCCAGTGATACATATTTACTGATCCCTGTCACAACAGAAAAAATAAGCAGACAGAGAAGTCCCAGTCTCCAGTCGAATGCAAAGATCACGCCGCCTGTTGTAGCGATCCCTTTCCCTCCTTTAAAATGCAGGTAAAAAGGAAAATTGTGCCCGATGACCACGGCAAACCCGGTCACCAGCCAGAGTGTGGCTTCATGGGCCATTCCTCCGAACTGGGGAATTAATATGTATCTGGCAATGTTGACTGCGATGAGTCCCTTTGAGGAATCCCCAAGGAAGGTCAGCAGTGCCGCTGTCTTTCCAAGGGTTCTCAGTGTATTTGTCGTTCCGGAATTACCGCTTCCGTAATCTCTGATGTCGATATGATTGATTTTTCCGATAATAAATCCTGTCTGAATACAGCCCAGCAGATATCCCATGGCCAGGCAGAGAAAAACACAAAGGACCATTACTTCTCCTTCCTTTCCCGCGCAATGATGTGGATCGGGGTTCCCCGGAATCCGAACGTATTCCGTATCTGGTTTTCAATATATCTGGTATAGGAAAAGTGCATCAGCTGCCTGTCATTGATAAACACCACAAATGTGGGGGGCTTCACCGATACCTGTGTCATATAGTAGAGCTTCAGGCGTTTTCCTTTGTCAGACGGCGGCTGTTTCATCGCTACTGCTTCTGTCAGAATCTCGTTGAGCACTCCGGTCTGGACACGCATAGCGTGATTTTCAATAACGGCATCCAGCATATCAAAGATCTTAGGAAAACGCTGTCCGGTCTTTGCCGAAATAAAAACCAATTCCGCATAGGACATATAAGCCAAAACCTCGCGGATTTTGTTTGTGAAC
The DNA here is from genome assembly GCF_014467075.1 of Anaerostipes caccae L1-92. Lineage (NCBI taxonomy): Bacteria > Bacillati > Bacillota > Clostridia > Lachnospirales > Lachnospiraceae > Anaerostipes > Anaerostipes caccae. The sequence continues at coordinate 1,433,863 of NZ_AP023027.1, read as the reverse complement.
TTATAGATCGTCTTGTCGTCTTTCTCCACCAGATCCCATTTGTTGACCGCAATGATCATCCCCTTGCCTCTCTCATGGGCAATGCCTGCGATCTTTGCGTCCTGCTCGGTGATGCCTTCTGTGGCGTCAATGACCAGAACCGCCACATCACACCGTTCCACTGCGGAAACTGTACGGATGACACTGTAACGTTCCAGATCTTCTTTGATTTTATTTTTCCGGCGGAGCCCTGCGGTGTCAATAAACACGTATTCTTTTCCGTTTTTCTGGATGACCGTGTCAATGGCATCTCTCGTCGTTCCCGCAACATCCGATACAATGACTCTCTCCTCACCAAGCATTTTGTTGATGATCGAAGACTTTCCTGCATTGGGCTTTCCAATGATGGCAATCTTAGGCCTTTCATCTTCTTCCTCTTCCAGAGCCTTTGGATCACAGTTTTCCACGACCTCATCCAGCAGATCACCGAATCCAAGCTTGGAATTTGCGGAAACCGGATGTGGATCACCCAGTCCCAGATTATAAAACTCATAGGTATCCGGCAGAAACTTCTCATAATTGTCTGCTTTATTCACTGCCAGGACCACCGGCTTCTGAGACCGTCTCAGCATGTCCGCCACCTGGAAGTCCGCATCCACCAGTCCCTGCCTCACATCTACAAGAAAAATGATCACGTCTGCAGTCTCAATGGCAATCTGTGCCTGCTCTCTCATCCTGGAAAGGATGACATCTCCCGAATCCGGCTCGATCCCGCCGGTGTCGATCAGCGTAAAATTATAATTCAGCCAGGAAATGTCCGCATAGATCCTGTCCCTTGTCACTCCCGGTGTATCTTTTACGATTGAAATATTCTCTCCCGCAAGTGCGTTGAACAGTGTGGATTTCCCCACGTTCGGCCTTCCCACGATTGCTACTATCGGTTTACTCATGTTTATTTCCTCTCTGTATGGAATCTTTCTTCCTAAAACTTCCGTTTGATTATATGATAATCTTTCCCTATTGTAAAGATTATATCACATTCAAAGCACAATGAATGCCCCTAAATTCCCCCGTTTTCCTTTTGTTGCCCGATGAGAAAATAAGTAATCGCTGTTGCAGCAGGTACAGAGATCGGTGATGTCCAGATTCTCCTGTAAAATTCCTGCTTCCGTCAATATAATCTCATTGGCCTTCCACAGGTCCAGCTGATACTTGTCATTTTCCTTCCTGTCCAAAAATTCTTCTTTCGGGTGTGCTGAAAATTCCTTTATGAACTGCTCTGCCACATCTTCGCTGACCTCATAGCAGTCTCTGCAGATTGACGGGCCGACAGCCGCCACAATATCCTCAGGACGGCATCCATATCCGTCTTTCATCTGTTTTACCATCTTTTCTCCGATCCGTCCGACTGTACCCTTCCAGCCGGAATGGGCCAGAGCCGCCACTTTTTTGACAGGATCAAAGAAGAACAGGGGTACACAGTCCGCATATCCCGTATACAGAGGGACTCCAGGCACATCGGTCACCAGTCCGTCCATTCCGGTCATGACTTTTCCGCAGTCTTCTTTCCTGACTCTCCTGATCTTCGTGTCATGGATCTGATTGGAGAATACAAGCTGTTTCTCGTCAAACCCTATTGCCTGCCCGATCCTGCGGAAATTTTCATCCACAGAGGCTTCATCGTCTCCCCTTGTATAGCTTAAATTCATAGAGGAGAACATCCCTTGACTGATGCCTCCCATCCTGGTGGAAAATCCATGGCGGACTCCGGCCTGATCCAGTTTTCTAAACGTTAGATACGGCACCTGCCCTTCGTGCAGCACCGTGGAATGATTATCGTTTGATCTCTTAAAATGCATTTTTTATCACCCTGATCTTCTTTCCTATGATTTCTACCACATCAAATCTTGCCGGCCTGTCAAACATGCCGCGGCAAAACAAATAATATTCCGCCGTCTTATGAATCTTCTGCTGTTTTCTGCGGTCAACAGCCTCTCCTGGATATCCGAAGGCTGTTGACCGCCGGTATTTCACCTCGGCAAACACAAGATACTGCCCATCCCGCGCAATAATATCAATTTCCCCATAGCGGGAATAAAAATTTCTCTCAATAACTTCATACCCCTGAGTCAATAAAAACCGGCACGCAGTCTCTTCCTTCTCCATACCGGTCTTTCTATGATTTTTCATATGTATTTCCTTACAAAACTCTTCCGGTGAAGTGTGCAGATACCATACTCTTTGATCGCCTCGATATGAGCCTTTGTTCCATAGCCTTTATTCTTTGCGAACTGATATTGAGGATAAAGCTGATCGTATTCTTCCATCATCCGGTCTCTGGTCACCTTTGCCACAATGCTTGCCGCCGCAATCGAAGCGCTCTTTGCATCCCCCTTGATGATCGGAACCTGCTCTGTTCCGATCCCCGGGATCGTAACCGCATCGTTTAGCAGCAGATCCGGCTTGACCGGAAGATTTGAAACCGCCGTCCTCATCGCTTCATAGGTAGCATTTAAAATATTGATCTCATCTATGACTTTTTCCGAAGCCATCCCGATTCCGACAGCGAGAGCTTTCTCGTAAATTTCATCATACAATGCTTCTCTCTTTTTCGGTGAAACCTTCTTGGAATCGTTCAGGTATAAAATATCACAGTCTCTCGGCAGAATGACGGCCGCCGCCACCACGGGTCCCGCAAAGGGTCCCCGGCCCACCTCGTCAATCCCGCATATATGAGAATACCTTTCATATTCTCTCTCATAAGAAAACATCTCATACATGCGCTGCTTTTCTTTCTTCAGTTTTTCTATCCGTTTTTCTTCCTGTTTTGTCATAAGTGCCTCTCTATAAGATTCTTCCCGCATCTTTGAGCGGAAACAGCCTGAAAACAACCCTTCCCTGTATCTCTTTCCTGTATATGGGACCCACGCGGATGTCCCTGCTGTCCATGCTGTTATTCCGGTTATCTCCCAGTACAAAATATTCGTCTTTTTTTAGGGTAATGCTGCCCTCCACATTGATGGGAAATGTCATATGATCTTTGGAATAATCCCTGGATATTATCCGGCCGTCGATGTAGACTGTGCCGCTGCGGATCTCCACTGTCTCCCCGGGCATTCCGATGACTCTCTTTACCAGCTTTTCTTTTCTGTCTGCGGGATTTGGAAATACCACGACTTCAAAGCGCTTCGGGTCCCGGAACCGATAAGTCAGCTTGTCAACCAGTACGCTGTCCATATGGTGGAGCGTCGGCTCCATAGAATGGCCGGAAACCCCGGTCCTCTCTCCTATAAAGGTAATGATAAGAAAGGAGACAAAAACTGCGATAAAAACAGTGGATCCCCAGAAGCATAATTCAGAATAAAAACGATGCGCCCTGCGCCTTATTCGAAACGACATGTGTTTGATTACCCCTCATAGTCAGCAGGTACTTCCAGCGTGATCTTTCCAAGCTTTCCGTTCCTGTACTCCTCCAGCAGGATATGTGCGGCCTTTTCATAGTCCAGCTGATTGCCTTTTTCTTTACAATTTCGGTTAGCCGCGATCTGTTCAAGGATTTTCAGTGTATTCTTGTCCTCTTCAACCCGGTAGCGTGCCGCTAAAATACCCGGATATTCTTTTACCAGAAATGGGATCAGTTCCATGGCCATCTCTTCCTGATTTAATATTTCTTCTTTAATAGAACCGATCAATGCCAGATGAAGGCCTACGGTCTGATCCTCAAATTTGGGCCACAAAATCCCCGGTGTATCTAATAACTCGATATTTTTATTCAGTTTAATCCACTGTTTGCCCTTTGTCACACCCGGTTTATTTCCGGTTTTCGTACAGGCTTTTCCGGCCAGACTGTTGATAAATGTAGATTTCCCTACATTCGGGATTCCCGCGATCATGGCGCGGACAGGCCGGTTCTTAATTCCCCTCTTCCGGTCCCGCTCGATCTTTTCTCTGCACGCCTCCATGACAATGCCCTGGACAGCTTTGACTCCGGTTCCCTTTTGGGAATTGACTTTCCCGACAAAGAATCCCCTGTCTTTAAAATACTGTTCCCAGAGTTCTGTCTTCCTGCTGTCTGCAAGATCCGTCTTGTTTAATAAAATCAGTCTGGATTTGTTCTGTGCCAGCTGGTCGATATCGGGATTCCTGCTTCCGAATGGAATTCTCGCATCCACCAGTTCGATCACAATATCGATCAGCTTTATATTTTCCTGCATCATTCGTTTTGCCTTGGTCATATGACCCGGGTACCACTGAAACTGCATGTGTCCTCCTTCTTTATCCAAAAGGCCAATATTTGATCCCGACCTTGCCTATGATCTGTGTCTTTTTTACATTGCCGACTACGGCACTCCTGGAATCTTCGCTGTTATTGTAATTATCTCCCATGACAAAATATTGATTCTTGGATAGTTTTACGCCGTCTGCTGCCAGTCCGGGAGACAGGATCTGTTCTTTTCCGAAGCTTTTGGCCTTCCTGCCGTCTACATAGACGTTCCCGTCCCTGACCTGAACCGTCTCTCCTGGGAGTCCGACCACTCTCTTTACATAATACTGCTTGTTTGTCTCGTCCTCTGACTCGAACAATATTATATCATATCGCGCCGGACTTTTCACTTTATAAATCAGCCGGTTGACCAGCCGCTTTTCTCCGCTCTCATAGGTGGGAAGCATGGAATCCCCCTGTACCGTATAACCGGCACACAGAAAACGGACAATGATAAAAGCCGCAAAAATCACGGCCACAAAAGTCAGCACATATGCCGCGATCTTATCCCGCCTCTGTCTTTTTTTCTTCCTCATCTGATAAGTAACCGTATATCCGCTCACAGATCTCACACCCTTTCTTTAAACAAAACAGGGACAAGCTCCGGCTCGTCCCTGTGTTTTTTTGAAAAATATTATACTCTTTCTTTCACTTTCGCAGCCTTACCTACACGGTCACGTAAGTAGTATAATTTCGCGCGTCTAACCTTACCTTTGCGCACAACTTCGATCTTCTCGATGATCGGAGAGTGTACCGGCCAGGTTTTTTCTACGCCGATGCCGTTGGAATTTTTGCGCACGGTAAATGTCTCGCGTGCTCCGCCATTCTGTCTTTTGATGACAGTTCCTTCAAATACCTGAATTCTCTCGCGGTTTCCCTCTTTTACTTTTCCGTATACTTTTACAGTGTCACCTGTTCTGAAATCTGCAACTTCTCTTAACTGTGCATCTTCAATACTTTTAATGATATCGTTCATGTTGTTCCTCCTTAAATCTTTTTAGATGTTCATAATACCTTGTGTAACAGAGGACCATCCTATTTATAACAACTGCTATATAATATCACAACAAGACTGCTTTTGCAAGAATTATTTATTTTTATCGAGCAGATCCGGCCTTCTCTCCTTTGTCCTCAAATAAGACTGCTCTTTCCTCCACTCTTCGATCCTTCCGTGGTGACCTGAAAGCAGCACCTCCGGTACTTTTCTCCCCAAAAACTCCGGCGGTCTTGTGTACTGGGGATATTCCAGCATCCCGTTTTCAAAAGACTCGTACTCCGCCGAGTCTCCGTTATTCAGTACTCCCGGAACCAGTCTGGATATGGCGTCGATCATCACCATAGCCGGAAGCTCTCCTCCCGTCAAAACGTAATCCCCAATGGAGACATAATCCGTGACAATCTCTTCTAAGACACGTTCATCCACGCCCTCATAATGGCCGCACAGAAAAACAAGTTCTTCTTCCTCTGCAAGCTCCTTAGCCATCTCCTGGTGGAACACCTTTCCCTGAGGAGTCACATAAATCACCCGGGGCTTCTTCTCCATCTTTTGCTCAATATGCTGATATGCCAGATAGATCGGCTCCGCCTGCATGACCATTCCGGCACCGCCGCCGTATGGATAATCGTCCACTTTTTTATGCTTGTCCCTCGTAAAATCCCTGATGTTTACGGCTTCCACACCGATATGTCCCGCCTCTTTTGCACGGCCTAAAATACTCGTGCTGCATCCGCTCTCGATCATCTCGGGAAATAAAGTCAAAACGTGAAACTTATTCATCCAGCAGTCCTTTCATTACAAAAACATCGATTCTCTTTTCTTCCAGAGAGACCTTTTTGATACAGTCTCTTATGGCCGGAAGCAGTACTTCCTTTCCATCATCCATTTTTACCACATACACATCGTTTGCCCCTGTCTGAAGCACGTCATCCAATATTCCCAGCTTCTTTCCGGTCTCCCGGTAAACATCGAACCCAATGATATCGGCAATGAAAAACTCATTCTCTTCAAGCTTGACTGCATTCTCTCTTGTGACAAACAGCCCGCAGCGTTTATACTGTTCGATATCATTGATATTGTCAAACTCCTCAAACTTAAGAATCGGCTGGTTTTTAAAAAACTTACAGGACTTCACATGCAGAAGCTTCATTTCCCTGCCCGTATCCAGCAGCACCTCCTTCAAATCCTTAAAGCGCTCCACATCATCGGTCATCGGATACACCTTGACCTCTCCGCGGACACCGTGGGTGGAAGCGATCGCTCCTACCTGTAATATATCTTCCATAATAAACTGTATTCCTTCCTATTTGTTTTCTTCGATATATGCCTCTACGGCTTTTCTCACTTGTAAAAAATTGCTCGGACCGTTTTCAAGAATCACCTTGTGGAACTCTTTCGTCTGGAACTTCTTGCCAAGCTCCTTGGACGCCTTGTTTCTCAATTCCTGAAATTCCAGGGCTCCGGAATAATATTTCAGATAGTATCCCGGTTCCGAAGATACGAGCCTGTAAAGCTGGTCTGCCGCAGAACTTCCATATCCCATCTCTTTCAGCATATCCTTGATCTGATCCAGGGTCCATCCCCGGTAGTTGACATTGATATCGACAGCACTTCCGATGGCCATATTGATCTCGTCATTGATGCGTTTCAATTTGGCCACAGACTTATCATACGGAGCATAGTCAAAGGCATGCATCTCCACATAGGAGGCCCAGCCTTCCGAGTAACCAGGAAAATCCATGATTAAACGGATATCGTCCGGATCTGTGCTGAGAAAATAATTGTTTTGATAAAGATGCCCCGGATACCCTTCATGAGCCAGAGTATTGTAAATTCCGCTCTTATCGGTGGAGCCTTTGTTGATATAGATGGTATTTTCTGTCTCATCATCGATCGGCGGGATCATATAAAATGCCGGACTTAAAGTATCTTCCAGCGCTTTTGGAACATATTTGATCTTATAATGGACTTTTTTCAGGGGTGGATAATCTGTTTTAGCCTTCTTCTCCAGATCGGCCAATACCTTTTTAGGACTGGTCATCACCGGATCAAAATTATAAAACTTTTTCTGGAGGCTCTCATCGCCCTGGATCAGATTCACCATCTGTTTCACTGAGCTCTGGAGGCGGCCTGTCACACTTGAGAGCAGCTGGCTGACTGTTTTGTTTGTTCCTGTCTGCTCCTTCAAGACAAGCCGATAGTATTTTTTCCCGTTTTTTAAATTGCAGACACCTCCGCTGTTTTTTCCGGTTCCCTTCAGTGACAGAATCGTCTTTTTAAAGCTGCGGAATGCAGGATATACAGACTGCTTCAGCAGTTTCTTATTTTGTTTATTATAGGTTGTTTTCTGTTCCTTGCTGATACCCGAAAAGTCATTGACACGTTCTTTAAATGTAGCACTTAATATATTTTTTTCGCCGCTTTCTTTCAAAAAATCATCAATCTGTTTCGCCGCAGTATCTGCCGCCCCATCGGTTACATACAGTCCCGCTTTAGACTGTGCTTTCAGATACTCTCCTGCCTCCTGAAGATATCCCGTAACCTGAGACAGCAGGGTGAGATAGTCTTGAATATCCTTCTCTCTGTAAAACTGATACTCTGCCAGTGTCACCGGAAGATTGGACTGGATGCCGGAAACCTCCCCGATAATATTATCATATAATGGATATTGGCTTTCCTCTATGAGCATACTCAGATAGTCTTCCAATATATCATACGTAAGTTTTTGTTTTCCTGTCAGACTGCTCCTTTTAAATCCGGAAAGTTCTTCTGCTGTCTTCTTATTTTCCTTCAGTGCTTTCTTATCCTGTCCGGGAGAAATATGTCCGATGGAAACCTTCTCCTGTTTGATGCCGTACTTCTCAGGATCTTTCAGCTGATAATGAAGATTCAGTGTATTTTGAGACAACGTCTCTTTTACCTGCCGGTCTAAAAATTTGTCAAACTGTTTTTGTTCCTCGATTTTTGACTGTTCCTGGCCGGTCTTCTGGCTGGTTTGTCCGCTTTTCCCCTGCTCTGTTGATGTTTTGCAGCCGCTCAGTGAAAACGCCAGCAGCAATGAGAGCAGCAGAGAAAGCAGTCTCTTTGTAAATTTCATAAATTTATCCTCCCGGTTATTTGTTCCTTATGAATATTTTAAATAAACAGCAAAAGATATGCAACCTAAAAATATGATATACTATTTAAAAACTTAGTGAAAGGACAAGTACTGTATATGTCAAGAATATTAATCATCGAAGACGACAAAGAAATCCTGAAAATTCTGTCAGACTTTTTATCCGGATACGGCTTTGAAGCCGTTGGCAAAACTGACGGCCGCTGTATTTGTCAAATCATCAGACACCAAAACATCGATCTGGTACTTCTGGATCTCATGCTTCCATATAAAAGCGGCGATCAGCTCCTGAAAGAAATACGTTCCTGTTCTGATCTTCCCGTGATTGTCATTTCTGCCCGGGTAACGACTCAGAATAAAATTGATCTGCTTCGTCTCGGCGCGGATGATTATATTACAAAGCCTTTTGATCTGGATGAAACCCTTGCAAGGATTGAAAGCAACCTCCGAAGATCGAAGCTTCAGACATTCCAAAAAAAGGTCCTTAAATTTCAGGAGCTGACTTTGGATACCGGTTCTCTTACTGCATATCTCAAAGGCGTGGAACTTTCCTTAACAGCAAAGGAATTCAGGATTCTTGAGCTGCTGATGAGATATCCGGACAAAATATTTTCCAAAGCAAATCTGTTTCAAAGCATCTGGGGCAGTGAATATTTAAGTGAGGACAATACACTGAACGTACATATCAGTCATCTGAGAAACAAGCTCAAAGCTGTTTCTTCCGAAAACGAATATATTGATACTGTCTGGGGCATCGGCTACCGGCTGCACAAAGACTGAAAAATAGACGATCCATTGTTCTCATCTTTATCTTAATTTTATAATTTTCTGTTCCTAATTAAGAAATTCTTTAATATTGTGTCTTATACTGGTCTGAGAAGAAAGGAGCAGTTTATATGAATTCTACTGTATTAGAAGCACATAATTTAACGAAAAAATATAAGCATTCTTTGGTTATAGACCACATAAATTTAAGGATCGAGAAAGGCAAAATTTACGGATTTATCGGACAGAACGGCGCCGGAAAGACCACATTCCTCCGCTTGACTGCCGGGCTGTCCTTTCCCACGGACGGTACTCTTGAACTTTGGGGACAGAGGAACAGAACCGGTCTCCAGGAGCAGCGAAAAAGGATGGGATGTCTGATCGAGTCTCCCGCTCTTTATCCCAACCTGACAGCAGTTCAAAATCTTGAGGTGCAGAGGCTTCAGAGAGGCATTCCCGGAAAATCTGTCATTTCAGACTGTCTTCGCATGACCGGTCTTACAGATACCGCAAAAAAACCGGTCAGAAACTTTTCCCTGGGAATGAGGCAGCGCCTCGGAATCGCTGCCGCCCTGTTAAACAATCCTGAATTTCTTATTTTGGATGAACCTATCAACGGTCTTGATCCTAACGGTATCGTTGAAATCCGCAGACTCCTCAAAGACCTGAACCAAAAATACGGGATGACAATCTTAGTCTCCAGCCATATACTGGAGGAATTATACCAGACCGCTTCACAGTTCATCCTGATCCATAAAGGAAGGATCATTGATGAACTGTCAGGCCGAGAACTGGATGAACAGTGCAAAAGGCATATAGCCATCAAAACAAATCAGCCGCAGAACGCACTTCTGTCACTGGAAAAACACCTGCACACAGAGCATCTGCGCCTCATGCCCGACGGCACCATCCGCCTGTATGAGTATCTGGATGATATAGAAACGGTTGCCCGGACCCTGTCGGATTCCGGCATCCTCGTTACCACCCTGAATGTATCCGGAGATACTTTGGAAGATTATTTTTTGAGAAAGGTTGGTGCAGTATCCCATGCGCAGAATCTTAAAAGCTGAGTTTTATAAACTATGGCGAATGAAAAGTTTTTGGGGACTTTTGGTCATTTCCTGTGTCCTGAGCTGTATTCTTCTGCTCGACGGATCGCCGCCCGCAAAATCACTGGATGTTTTCAATCATATCCTGTACACCGCTCCCCTGCTCTACGTCTTAATCATGATCTTCGGTGCGCTGTTCATCGGGTCGGATTTTGAAAACCGGACAATACAAAGCTATATTTCGGCAGGTCATAAAAGGGGGCACATCCTGCTGGTCAAGATCATCGTACACCTTACCGGATGTATTTCTATCCTCTGTCTTCCTCTGTTTGCAGGGGCAGCGGCAGGATGTATGCTGTTTGGAATCACCAGTGCCTCTTTATCGGCTCTTTTCCTCAAATCAGTGCTGGCTATCTGGATCATATGCGCAATGGCCATGCTTCCCTGTCTTTGCGGATTTCTTTTCCAAGGCGTTGGAAAGGCGCTGACTCTGCCGCTGGTCCTCTTTTTTGTCATGCTCTTTCTTTTAAACGGCCGGCACTATCCCCTTGTGGCAGCGGTTCTTCCGATGGGGCAGCTAAGGCTGCTGTGTTTCGATCAGCTGACAAGTTTAAATGTCTTTTTAACGAACTTTTTATGGATCTTTATCTGCTGTATTTGGGCTTATTGGAATTTTTCCCGAACAGATTTGAAATGAAAGAGGTGAAAGCATTGATCAATTTATTAAAGACTGAACGGTATTATTTTTTACACAACCGTACCTACTGGTGGAGCGTGATCATGATCTTTATGCTTGGCTTCATCACTGCGCCGGCTTACAGGTCAGAAATCTTCGGCCCCAAAGAAAAAATTGCCGAAAATCTTACAGATATACTAAACGGCATGGTGTATGACTCTACCTTCCTGCTGATTATCGTCTCCTGTATCCTGGCACTGGTCCTCGGCCAGGAATTTTCCTGGCGCACTATCCAGCAGGAAATCGCCGCGGGACATTCCCGTCTCACAGTATTTATAAGCAAAATCATCGTATATCTCACCGCCTTTAATCTTCTGGCGTTGGTGTTTCCGGCTGCAGGCTGCATCAGAGAATCTATTTATTTTGGTATTCATGATCTGATCGGTTTCTTATCAGATTTTGTCAGGGCTGCGGCTGATTCCTTTCTGTTTAACAGTCCTGTCCTGCTGATTCCAATCTTTTTGTGTTTTGTTCTGAGAAATATGCCCAGGGCAATCTGTGCCGCCGCTCTCCTCACCTTTGTGTTAAGTCTGTATCTGGGATACGGAATGATGCTGGACCTGCCGGTCCGCTTTCTGCCATCCTTCCAGATCCGTCAAGTGATCAGCGGTACCGAAATACTTACCTTCGGGAGTCTTGCTGTTTCGCTGTGCTGGAGTACCGTTCTTCTCCTGGCATCCTGGAAAACATTCAGAAGCTGTGAACTGAAATAAAAGAAAGGAAAATCATATGAACCTCGTTCTATTCTTTCTCCTCATATTATCTGTCATTATATCTTTCAAATATTTTGCGCTGAAACGGCAGATAAACCACATGTCCCTTCAGATTGACCAGGTAACCTGCGGCAAAACCGAAAAAATGCTGGACTTGTCTCTGGCAGATCAGGACCTGGAACTGCTGGCGGCAAAAATAAACCTCTTTTTTGACTGTCAGCGCAAGTCGGCTGCAAAAGCCTTACAGCATGAAGAAGAACTGAAAAATTCCATAGCCAATATATCCCATGATCTGCGCACTCCTCTGACTGTGATCAACGGCCACCTCCAAATCCTGCAAAAGAGCCGGCTATTGCCTGATCAAAAGGACCGCATTGAAACTGCCCTGCGAAAAACCTGCCGTTTAAGGGAGCTGATCGATGTGTTTTATGATCTGTCCATTTTGGAGGCAGACCATACAGAACCTGATTGGGAAGATCTCAATTTTTCTAACTTTCTGATCGATTTTCTGGCAGACAGTGCCCCATTATTTCAAAGCAGACAGCTCTCTCCCCAAATCACAATGCCCGAATCTTCTGTCTTTGTAAAGGCGGACCGCAGCATGCTGGAACGTATTCTTCAGAATCTGCTGTCCAATGCAGTCCGCTATACGTCAGGAGAAATTTGTATTTGTCTTTCTCTGACCAAAAGCCGCAATGTGGTTTTTCGAATATCAAATGCGGTATCTGACCCTGAAAAGATTCAGGTGAGCAGATTGTTTGAACGCTTCTACACAAAGGACCAGTCACGTCATAATGAAAGTACGGGACTGGGCCTTTCTGTTGTAAAAATTCTGGTTAATAAACTGCACGGTACTGTCGAAGCTTCGGTCGATGGAAATGTCCTGTCTGTTACAGCCGTTTTTAAAAGCTCATTTTAAATTAATGTTCCCCATGGTGTCCCCCGCTGCCGTGATGTCCTCCCTGCTGCCGGTCCTGGCTGTTTCCATGGCTGTTTTCATGACCTTCTTCACACTGTTTTGTATAATCCTTTATCTCACTGATGGAATGGTCCCTGCACTTTTCTACCGTTGCCGTCTGGTCCACCTTTTGAAGTTCCTTAATGGCAAGATACTTAGCCGGCGTTACGTTCAGATGGTGTGATTTTTTCTTCAGTCGTTTTGATACGGCATACACCTCCACATTCTGCCTGCCGCCATGTTCACTGATGCATTGGTCAATCTCGGTCTGCAAAGTTTTAATTTCTGAGGCTTTCTCACGGTCTTTTCCCTGTACTGTCACAGAGATCATTCCGTTCTGCTTTAAATAACCTTTTTCTTTTATCTTCTTCAAAATGAGAGCTACCGCATCTTTGTAGCTTTTATGTTTAAGATTCAGCTCAGAGAGTACTTCCTTTCCATCTTTGTTATATGCAGACATCCGGATGACCCGGTCAAATCTGTTTACAGACAGTTCAATGGAGGGATTTACATCCATATCAATATAACTGCTCTCCGAGAAATATATCTGAAAAGAACCGGCTCCAATAAAAAGTAAAAATGCCGCTGCCGCCACAGCAAGAGATAATCTCTGAAAATTTCTCCTTGGCTTTGGCTTTTCGTTTAGCTTATTTAAAACTGATTCTCTGGTGCTTTGCTTTAATCCTTCTTCCGCCTTGATTTTTTCAAAGGATCTGCGTATATCATTCTTCAAAAAAGTCACCTCCTAAATCTTCCTTGAGCTTTTTTCTTGCCCTTCCAAGCCAGGTATAAATCGTGTTCTCTTTTTTATGAAGAATCTGTGCAATTTCCGGCACTGTATATTCTTCATAATAAAAAAGATAAACTACATTTTTAAATTTAGTCGGCAGCTTTGTTACTGCATCAAAAACATCCAGATCCCTCTCCTGCAAAAAAATGGGTTCTTTGCTGATGCAGTCATAAGAGACTGCATTCCTCCGAAAAAAATTCTTCAGCACATCTTTACATCTGTTTACTGTGACCCTGATCAGCCAGGCTTTTTTGTGTTCTTCACTCTCAAAGCTGATGTCACTCTGCATATACTTTAAAAATACATCCTGAAATACATCTTCCACATCACTATAATTCTTTAAATGCATAAAACATATTTTCCTGAGCATATCAGAATATATCTCTATTGTATTTGTCAGGTCTGCTTCACTTCTCATCTCTGCCCTCCCAGGCGTCACTTTTTTCAGCTTTTATCTTATCTGTGATGTCTTCCGTGATGACTGCTTCTGTGGCTTTTTCTATGATGTCCGCTGTATCGTTTATGGGTATGTTTCTTTGTTATTTTACAACTTGAAACACCGCAGTTATAACGTTTAGCTTTCGTATGGTGCTTTTTCTTAGTATGATGCTTTACAGTTGTGTGATGTTTATGTGCACCTGTTTTTCTGCATGATTTTACAGAACAGACTGCCTGAACGGCAGGTTTCCTGGCTGACACATATTTTTCTGTCCCGCTTCCGGTAAAAGAAGATAATCCTCCTAAACATAAAATTCCTGTCGTAATAATCGCTGCTGATACTTTCATTTGATCCACCTTCTCTTTCTATATTTTTTAACGTTCTATCAATAATACGAATGACCGAAGGGAATCCTTTCATTTTTTATAATTTATTTTTTACATGCTGTAAGTATAATATAAGTTTGGTAAAGTTCCAAATTATTTTGTATAACATTTTGACCAGTTTTCCGGCTTGCTGTCTCAGAGATGTAAGATTTTCTAACTTTCAGCAAAGCCTCTCCGGCGGCCCGTTCGGAACTCGCTGACGCTCAAACAGCCTCACTGCGCACTGCGCACCGCCTCCAAGCCTTTGCTGAAAGAAGAAAAACTAACATCTCTTCGAATGCAAGGCCTCCAAATTGGTCAAAATGGACGTAATATCTGCTGGAGCAGGCTGCTTAAAAACAAACGGTGCCTGCTCCAGCAGATAATATGTCCGCATTCTAAGAGTCGAACGGAAATCGTGTAGAAAATGTCATATGTTATAGTGTTTTTGGTATAAATTGTGGTATATTAATATATATTGCCATCAATTGTATGCACAAATGGAAGGTAACTTTATATTTAACAAAGAGGAGGTATTTATGAAAAAGAAATTGTTTTGTATGATTCTGGTATTCTCTATGATAATACCAACACTTGCGATCCCGGCAGCCGAGTCTTGTCAGCATGAGTGGAGTGAATGGGATACTACGACTGAACCTACATGCAGTGATACCGGAGAAAAATCCCGCTGGTGTTATCTTTGCTATGAAAGCCAGACTAAAACTATCCCTGCAACAGGTGATCATTTATGGGATGACTGGTATACCGTAAAAAAACCAACCATCCATAAAACAGGTCTGAAACAGCGCGAGTGTCTTGAATGTTATAAAAGACAGTCAAAGAAAACTGCAAAATTAAAACCGTATGTAAAGTTTACGAAGAAAACCGTAAAATTAAAAGTCTCTAAAACCTACAAACTGAAAATAAAATATGCAAAAGGTGATTCCGTAAAGAAATGGAAATCCAGCAATAAGAAGATTGCCACTGTCTCAAAAAAGGGAAAAGTAAAAGCAAAAAGAAAAGGCACTGCCAAGATCACAGTGACTATGAAGTCCGGCAAAAAAGCAACCTGCCGGATTAAGGTTTCTCCTAAAAAGAAGTCTTCAAAAAAGAAACATACAGAAACAGTTTACTGGACTCCCGGAGGTTCTGTATACCACAGCACCATAGACTGCCCGACTCTGGGCCGTTCCAGGACGATTTATCATGGCTCCCTGTCTTCCTGTCCTAAGAGCAGGCCCTGCAAAGTCTGCTACTAACAAGCTTCTCATACAAAAAGAAGAAAATAAAAAAATGGCTTATTTATGTGTTTCAAACATATCTAAGCCATTCTTTTTTTATTACTTAGAAAATACCTTGTCACGCTAATGCGTGAAAGTCTTCCCTAGTATCATTCAAAAAAAGAGCACGTAAACACGCGCTCTTTGCGATGGACTAGGCGGGAATCGAACCCGCGTCCAAAAACCCATCCCCTCAGGCATCTCCCATTACAGTCTCTGTATTGACATTCCCTCCATACTGCTCCCAGAGACAGGATCAGTACTTCAGTAGCTTCATAAATACTTCATCTGCCGCAAAGCTTAAACAGACGAGGGTTCTACATTATTTGAAGCCTAATGACAGGCTGTAGATGACCTGTCACAGACTACTGCTGCCCTTAGGCTGCAGCGTACGCTAATTTATTATCTGCGTTTAATTTAAGTTTACACCGTAACGTGGTCTCTCCGAATGGCTTCCCGAGCTTCAGAATCCCTGTCGAAACCAGTACTAGCCCGAATATTTCCTTATATAGTATAACCCATTTTTTGTGAAAAAGTCAATAAAAAGAAATGGATTAGGCCAAAAACACCGCATAAACGAAGACCAACAGTGAAATATGAACAGGATAAAACAAATAAAAAAAGTATTTCATCCCTTTTCCTTTCACTCCATGGTATGTTTGGAGAACCAGTATTGTGCCAAGGCAAAAAAATAATTTAATGAAATAAGAGGGAAGCATATATAAATCAAACCCATAAGATAAGATATCTTCTGCGGGAATCCGTATGCCATAAAGCAAGAAAATGATGATTCCGAGGGCGGTAAATTTCTGCTTTTTCTCTCTAAAAAAATAACACGCAAATACAGCCATAACCCCGTACATATCATAATCCGTGTGCAGCACCCAAGCGATTCCCGCACAGAGTACAGCGGCCAACAGACCAATCCATCCTTTGCCCCGCTTCTTCATCTCTTCATATGCAAAGCAAGCACATGTCCCCAGCAGCAGTGTAAATAAAACATTGGTAAATCCAAACTGCAGTTTCAGGGGTTCTCCTTCTATAGTATCTACAAGATACTGAAATGGAATCTCTGACAGAACTGCAAATACCAAAAGGTTTCTTAGATAGCGGAATCTATGCTTTGTATACCCACAAGACTCTGCACAGAAAAATGCAAAAATAAAAAATGACATAGAGGTAACGCCGAACAGCAGAGTGACAATGTTATAACATATTTCTTCCCCCAAATGAAGCCATACGCTCAGTCCACTTACGATCCAAAAGAAACATATTTTATATGCATGGTCCAAAAACATCGTGATGGCCCCAAAAGTTTTAAGTTGAAATGCTGTATGTTCTTTATGTATTATCATAATAACGATTCCTTCTCACACTGGCAGAATCACCGGTTATGCATCCTCAAATACCGCATCAGAATTTGATCTAACAGCCTGATGTCAATGGGTTTTGGCATAAACCCGTCAAACCCCTCTTTCTTAAACAACTCCTGTGCTTCTTTCGTCACATTGGCTGTTAACGCTATGACCGGAACCGCCCTCTTTTTTTTATTCGGCAATGAACGGATCACTTTTAATGTTTCGACACCGTCCATCTCAGGCATCATATGATCTAAAAAAATAAGATCATAGTCCACTTCCGTCACCGCCTGCACAGCCTGCTTCCCGGAGTCTGCACAATCAATCTGCATCTGGTACGGAGCCATCAGTGCCTCCGCCACTCCCAGATTGATCTGGTTATCGTCGACAAGCAATATTTTTGCCTCCGGAACCGGCCGTATCATGGAAATATCAAATTGACCGGCTGTCCGAAAGACCTTCTTTTCAGAAGACATCAGACTTTCCAGGCCAAAACAAAACAGCGGAGAATAAACAGCCGGCTCCTGAACCCCATAAGCGTCTTCTTCCTGACGCAGAAGTACGATACCTTTCACCGGACGGTCTATTGCACTCTCTGCCATTGACAGCGTTTTCTCATCCGCAAGAATAAAATCATAACTCCCCCGGCTTACAGCATCGATAAATTTTTTCTGATCAGACTCAATCCAATGGGAAACCTTGTATTCTTCTAGTGACTTCTGATACAGAGCACAGAGATCCCTGTTCGGCTCATATACAGCCAAAACCTGTTCACGAGGCCAGGTGATATGAACAAGCTTGTCTTCTCCCTGCGGCCTTTGGCGGACAGCCGCCGTAAAAGAACTTCCCTCACCATAGACACTCTCCACGTCAATGCTTCCTTCCATCATCTCCGCCAGATTCCTGGAAATAGCCAGTCCCAGACCGGTTCCCCCGGTACTGTGACTGTGATGAGTATCAACTTGCTCAAAGCTGTGAAACAGACGGTCCATATCCTGTTTCCTGATGCCGATCCCTGTATCCTCCACAGTCATGACCAGCCAGAAATCCCCGTTTTCAATTCTGCCGCTGAGTCGAAGGCAGATATGCCCCTGCTCTGTAAATTTCACCGCATTTCCAAGCAGGTTTACCATAATCTGTTTGACTCTCGTCATATCTCCATACAAAAAAGCCGGAAGCTTCTCATCTAAATCTATATAAAAGCACACAGGCTTTGCACCGATCTTCAAAACCGTCAGTGCAGTTATATCTGTGATCAGACTTCTCAGACTGTACTCTTCCTCGATCAGCGTAAATTTTCCGGATTCAATCTTTGAAAAGTCCAGAATATCATTGATGACAGAGAGGAGACTATTGGATGAATGGGCAATCGTATTGACATACTCCCTTTGTTTTGCCGAAAGATCCTCCCTTAATAATAATTCGCTGACCCCAGTGACAGCATTCATGGGAGTACGTATTTCATGGCTCATATTTGCCAAAAAAGCGGACTTCATCTCTGCAATGCGCCGTTGGTTTTTAGAACTGATAAATGAGACTGCCACGCAGGTTAAGAGAAAAACAAAAACTCCGGCACACGCTGTGACCAGGATTGATAATTCCTTTGTCAAAGCCGCGGTATTGGCAGAAACCGTATCTTTTGCCACAATGCTGATGATTGTCCAGCCGTTAAATCCCAGAGGCTGATAATAGGCATACTGCTCTGTGCCGAGATGATCATAAAGTGTCATCCCCTTTTTATGAGCATTTATATCAGACTTTGTTTTTTGAAAACTATATCCGTCACTAAAAGAAACATTCTCCAGCACAGTAAAGTAATTATTATAGTCCATACTTTTTGTACGCAGTATCAGTTCCCCGTCCATGTCGATCAGGTATGCATATCCATTTCCGCTGAAACTGGTCATATTCAGCGCATCCTGTAAATTCTTTATATCCATCATAGCAATCAGGACACCCTCTGCGTGTCCTGATCCGTCATAAACCGGCATGGAAAAAATAATACCCGAAACTGCTTTGTCCTCCAGTATTTTTCTCTGAACATTGGTCACCTCTGTTTTCCCTCCGCATGCAGAAAGAAAATAGTCCTCTTTTGATATATCTTCTGTTTTATGCATATTGGGGGACCGCAGAATTCCATCCCTGCCTGCATAACCGATAAAGGCAACCCCCGGTTTCTTCAAAGTACTTTGAAGATAGGATATTTTTTTGCTGGAACTTGGGATAAACGATAATGCATCTGCCGTCATCCTCAGGGATACCCCTGTATCCTTTATGATCGTCAGCGCATGAGATGCCGTCTGCTGAGCTGTCTCAGAAAGCCGATTTTCATTTTCCTTTGCCAGTGTCCTGTCAAACTTTTTAAAGTATGCTGCCAGCATAATAAAGAAGGATACGGCCAGCAATACAATGGCTGCGCCAAGAAAGCAGATTAACTTTTTATTATGTATGGATTCTCTCAATCTTTTCATATATCCAGCTCCCAACTCACATCGTCACTTTTCCTGCCTTATCCTCTGTCTTCGCAGCCGGTCCATCTTTTCCAAGCACTGCTCCGGTGTTATATTACGGCCTGAAACCATATATTCCTGAATACACAAGGCGTCTGTCTGTGAAAATCCTCTGATCCTCAGCCATGCTGCAGAATCATGATAATTTCGGTCAATCAGACGCTCTGCCTGCATATACTGAGGAGTTGAAATACTCGCCGTCTGATTTTTAAATACCGGTGCAGTATAAATCCCCTCGAATGCTTTATTGTAATTATACGGGTCTGCTAAAAAAGTAACGAAATCAACGGCAGCAGTTAATTTAGAACTATGTTTATTTACAGTGAATAATGCCAGGTTAGGCCCTTCAAATGTTCCGTGTTCAGGGACCCCGATGAAGGCCGGCATAAGGCCAAACCTGGATGGATCTCCGTCAAAGTCCGTGTAAAGCCATGTATCCCAGCAGAACATCATGCCGTATTTCCCGCTCTTCATGGCATCATTCATACCGTCCCAGTTATTTAATGCATAATCCTTTCCGAAATACTCTTTTTTCATCATTGTTTTATACCATTTTACAATAGTCTTCATCTCGGGAATATCTGCATAGCCGATTTTTCCGCTATTCAGATTTTCCAAAACTTCCGAATCACTGACAATGGTGTCGAGCGGAAATTGGTATAGCATCATGGATGGCTCTTTAAACGGGAGATATACAGGTGTAATATGATTCTTCTTCAGGACTTCGCATACTTTCATAAACTCTTCTTGTGTTTTTGGGACTTTCAGATGAAGATCCTGAAAAATTTCTTTGTTGTAGACCGTTCCGGATACAGATGCTTCCCAGTGAGGAAGGCCGATGACTTTGCCGTGGTAGATCGCCTGATTGACAGACGTGTCTGTCAGATCATCCACCCATACGGCCTCTGTAAAGTCATATAGATTTTTGTCCGGATCAATTTTATCGATATTGGTCCCTCCATAAGTCAGAAGCAGGTCGGGCTTCTTTTGCTTTCCGGCAAAGGCCTGCCTGATCTGTTTTTGAAATTCATCTTTAGGATAAGACTTCACCTTTACGCGGTTTCCCGTTGCTTCCTCAAAATTCTTAATAGCTCTCTGTATATAGACACGTTCTGCCTCCGGTTCCTGAGACCACAAGACCAGTGTCTGCCTGCCTTCCCCCTTCAGCTTGTACTGCGGCTCTCTGAAGCAGGATACCGCAGCATCCGAATCATTTTTGGGATGTTTGGCAGAGCAGCCGATCAGTCCTGCCGTCAGCAGAATCAAGGACAAAACCGCCGCAAGATATCTCTTCATTTTCTCAGTCCTCCCGACAATTTCCACACCGCTTCACTATAAAATATTATACCATGGATCACTGTAAATATGGGGAAGGTTTGCTAAAAAAATACCCCATTCTGCAGCATGCCGTCTCCGGCATATACAGAATGGGGATCTTTTATTCTTCTTCTCGTCTTGTCTCCGGACACAGGCTGTGCCTATCCGTTGGATTTCTCTTTTCATAATCTTTAAAACTATAATCCATGTCCACTTCGCCCCGGATGCCTCTGACCCTTCCGGAATCGGAATACTGCCACATATCAACATCATCCACTCCAAGAACATGCTGGTATTTCGCCAGCCAAAGTTCATATTCTCTGAGACGCCGTATGTCAAAATAATCCTCTAAATCAGAGAGATTTGTATAAAACATCGGTCTGTATCCGGATCTTCGGATCTCATCACAGAACTCTCTTGTAAAGTCTGTTGCAAGATCTTTTGTGATCGTAACACCATGTTCTCTCGCATAATCAATGGAATCTTCTTCAAAATCAAAAGCTACTGGGTATTCAACCCGATATCTTCTGATGATCTCTACACATTGTTTCGCCTCTCTTCTGGCCATCTCTCTTGTATATGCATAACTGAACCAATAGATTCCGAGTGGGATTCTCTCACGATTGCACTCTCTTGCATTCCGTTCAAACTCCTGATCTATATTTCCATCGCCGAATCCGGCCCTGACCATTGCAAATTCTATCCTGTCTTCTCTGACTCTTCTCCAGTCAATCCGGCCGTCGGCATAGCTTACGTCAATACCCTTCCTTCTGTGCATACTGTCCTCCTGTCTTTTTGTAATTATAGTATGCTCCAAAGAAAGTGCCGTTCCATTGTCCTAACCCAGATTTCTGACCTTAAAGTCTCTCATCGCTTCTCTCTGCTGATCTTTCTTTGCGATATCCTGTCGTTTATCATACAATTTCTTACCGCGGCACAGTCCGATCTCAACTTTGACCAGACTTCCTTTAAAATAAACCCGCAGAGGAATCAATGTATAGCCTTTTCTGTTTACTTCCGACATCATCCTTGTAATCTCGGAACTGTGCATTAAAAGCTTCCTCTCTCTGAGAGGGTCTTTGTTGAAGATATTTCCCTTCTCATAAGGGCTGATATGCATCTGTTTCACAAAAACTTCTCCATTGTCAATGCTGATAAAGGCTTCCTTGATACTGCAGTGTCCCTGCCTCATAGATTTTACTTCTGTCCCAAACAATACGATGCCTGCCTCAACCGTCTCCTCGACAAAGTAATCATGACGTGCCTTTTTGTTATTCGCAATCAGCTTTGTTCCGCCCGTCTTCGCCATGTTCATCCTCCTCAATCATCTCAAAATCAATATTCTTCAAAATCTTATCGACTCCGGCTACAACGATCTCTACCGGCTGTCCCAGCTTCCACTTACGCCCTGTCCTCTCTCCTGTCATAGAATAGGACGACTCATCATAATTGTAATAATCCCCGGGCAGCTTGGACACATGGACCATTCCCTCGATCGTGTTCGGAAGTTCCACATAAATGCCCCATCCGGTCACTCCCGAGATCACGCCTTTGTACTGCTGTCCGATATGGCGTTCCATATACTCTGCTTTTTTCAGTTTTTCTACTTCCCGCTCCACTTCATCTGCCCGCCGTTCCATCTTGGACGACTGCTCTGAGACTTTTGTGAGTATAGACTCGTAATGCCGGATTCTTTTGGCATTGAGCTTTCCCCTAAGAGTTTCTTTGATGATCCTGTGAATCTGCAGGTCCGGATACCGGCGGATCGGTGAAGTGAAATGACAGTAATAACTTGTAGATAATCCGAAATGTCCCGTGCTCTCAGTTGTATACCTGGCCTGTTTCATAGATCTCAGAGTGAGCCTGCTGATCAGAGCCTCCTCCGGAGTGCCTTCTACCTTGGTCAAAAGTTTCTGTATCTCTTTCGGATGGATTTCATCCTTTTTAAGTTTCAGTATGATTCCGAAATTTTCGAGAAACGTCCTGAGTTTCCTGACTTTTTCCCCGTCCGGATTGTCATGGGTACGGTATACAAACGGTATTTCCTGCCAGTAAAAATTCTCTGCAACCGTCTCATTTGCAAGGAGCATGAAATCTTCAATAATTTTGGTCGCTTTATTTCTCTGGGCAGGAATCACGTCAATGGCCTTTCCGTCTTCATTCAGCACAATCTTTGATTCAGGGAAATCAAAGTCCACACTTCCCCGTTCATGTCTCACTTCCCGCAGAATGTCAGAGAGCTCTTTCATCTGCTCAAACATCGGAACAAGTTTTTCGTATCTTTTCCGCTCTTTTTCATCACCGTCCAAAATTAGTGCCACGCTCGTGTAGGTCATGCGTTCATCCACATGGATAACTGTCTCGGCAATACGATGCCCTTTTAAATTTCCTTCCCTGTCAAGATCCATGATACAGCTCAGTGCCAGCCGGTCTGTACCTGCATTCAGAGAACATATGCCGTTGGAAAGCTGATGAGGAAGCATCGGTATGACCCGGTCCACCAGATAGACACTGGTCCCTCTTTTCAGTGCTTCCTTATCCAGTGCAGAGTTTTCCTTCACATACTCGGAGACATCTGCGATATGGACGCCCAGCTGATAGCCTCCGGGTGTTTTGGTCAGCGTGATCGCATCGTCAAGGTCCTTGGCATCCTCTCCGTCTATGGTCACTGTCTGCCAGTCTCTCAGATCCAGCCGCCCTTCCAGCGAAGATTTTTCTATGGCCGAAGGCACTGCTCCCACTTCTTTTTTGACATCTTCCTCAAACTCCGTTGGAATATTGTATGCCTTCACAATCGATAAGATGTCCACTCTGGGATCATCCCTGTGGCCTAATACTTCCAGTATCCTTCCTTCCGGGCTCTTTCCTAAATCTCCGTAGTCAACAATCTTTACCAGAACCTTAAATCCATCGGTAAGATTTCCACATTCTTCTTTCGGAATAAAAATGTCACTGTCAAATCTCAAGTTATCCGGAACCACAAATCCATAACTTTTACATTTTTCAAATGTACCGACTATTTCCGTCATTCCCCGTTCCAGAATCTTTACAATTTTGGCTTCTTTGCGCCTGCCGTTCCTGGCCCGTTCCTCAGTCACTTCGATCTGCACTGTATCTTCGTGGAAGGCTCCGTTCATATCATTCTCATTGATATAAAAATCGTCTTCTTCACCTTCCACCGAAACAAATCCAAACCCTTTCTGGGTGCATACAAACGTTCCGTTCAATAGCTTCTTTGACACCGGGCTGTATTTTCCTCTCTTAGAGACTTCCACGACTCCCTCATCAACGAGTTCATGAAGAATCTGAACAAACTCTTTTCTGTCTTCCGGTTCTACCTGCAGTAAATAGCCGATCTCTTTTTGTTTCATAGGCTGATAGTGTTTATCATAAATCAGATCTCTGATTCTTTTTTTTCTTTTATCAAATAATTCCTTTTCCATTATCTTTCCTTTACTTTCTGCAAAAATGCTGTACGATTCGGAGCATTTCTCATTCCACAGGAAGGTACGCAGAACTTTGCTGCGGAATAAAAAAACACTTCTTAAACATTATCTGCTTAAAGAAGTGTTTCCATTCTAAAGAAATCTGGAACAAAGGAGCGCTGCTGTCACAAAAAAGATGACGGTAAACAGGGTTGTCGCTTTTATAATGTTCCCTTCTCTGGAACGGCCTTTGTTTTTGCTCCAATATGTGCCGGAGGTTGTAGATCCTGTCAGCGATCCCAATCCAGCTTCTTTTCCTTCTTGCATCAATACTAATATGATTAGAACAACGCACGATATTAAAAATAATATAGTTAATGCCGTCTTCATTGCTTCTTCCTCCTAATGTTTCTGCTCACTGCTGATTATTCTAGCACACCTTACCATAAAATGCAAGGATCCGTTTAAATCTCACTTTTTCTTAACGGAAATCTGTGTATAGATGCGCTTTCCTCTGACTTTGCGAAAGCCTTTCAGCCGGAACTGATACTTCTTTTTTGGATTGATTTTTTTCTTCTCAAAGCGGATTGTTCCTCCTCGGGATGTCTCCTTCACTTTTTTATATTTCCCTGACCCTGTTTTCATCTCCACCACATAGCCCTGGTATCCGCTGATATTTGAGTATGTGACCCGTATACTATTTAACGGTTTCCCTCCTTTTGCCTTTCGCATCTTATCATACCGGCGTTTTTTATTCTTCACCCGGTACGGTTTTACTTTAAAATAATATTTACTTCCGGATTCAAGAAGAAGCGTTGCCTTAGTCTGTTTTTTTACGGTTTTTACTCTTTTATATCTGCCCTTTTTCCCTCTTTTGGCGTAAATGACGTAACCCGAACGTCCTTTTGATTTTTTCCATGAAACCCGGATTTTCGCTTCTTTTACTATATAATAAGTCATAGGTTTTGTTGGTTTCGGCTTTGCAGATGTATTTTTTTGCGAACTCGTTATAGCTGTGGATGAATATGTTCCGTCTGGTTTAGAGGTATTGACTGTGGCTATTGTACTGCTTGATTCCGTTGTACTTGTCGTGCTTGTTGTACCTGCCGTATTGGTTGGTTTCATTGTACTGCCATGTTCTGTAGACGCAACAGTTGATGTGGTTGTCTGGACAGCTGTTGTTACTGTAGAAGGGTTTCCTGTATTCCCTGATTCGGGTCCTTCTGAATTTTTTAAAAAAATCCCCAAACCATTACTGCAGTTGACAGCCCCATAAACAGCTGTACCGGCCACCGCAAATTTACATTCTGAATCTTCGGCGGCTTTCGTTATATAATTCCCCAACTGAGACCATGTTTCATTTTTTCTGACATAACATTTTGCTGTTTTTTGTCCGTCTTCCAATCTTCCGATCAGCAGCTGCCCCTGATACATCGAAAGAGCGCCCCCACTTCCTTTCGGAAGCGGTGATGTATCAATATCTTTCCACTGTTTTTTATCATATTCATATAAGTTAACTCCAGTTCTATCTACACCGCTAATATAGAGTCGGTTGTCATCTGAACAGCAGCTGAAAGAATTTGCATCTGTAGTTATTTTTCTCAAAAGCGACCATTTCCCATCCACATAGTTCTTTATCTGAAGGCCTGTATCGCCGAATATGTCCCTGAACACCAGCACAGGCTCTCCCTGATACAGCGTCATCCCTGGATCAGCAATCGCTGTCAGTCCCTCTGAAACAGTACCGAAATCTTCAACTAATGTATCTGTTATCCTTTTGGCTATTAACTTATCTCCTTCATCGAAAGCGACATAAATGCTATGGTTATCAGCAGCCACAGCTATCTTTCCATTTCCTGTGCCTGCTGATGTAAAAATCGGATTCCATGAGCCATCCTTAAATTTACTGATTACCGTGTGGAATTCTCTTCCTTCTGTATATACAAGATAAATATCATTTCCCACAGCTGCAAGCTTCGGAGAATAAGCATTAGGAATCGTGCTTCCTACTTCTGTCCAGACATTCCCGGCTCTTTTTTTAACTTCTATTCCCTGTTGGTTCTCTGCAGCAAAATATACATCCTCATTTTTAGAAGAGATAGTATCATATCTTCCCGTACCCGCTTTCGCAAAAGTACGGTTCCACAGTGATAATTCTTCATAATCAGGCATTGTCATCCGAAAGGTAATAGAATCAGCCGCTTCTCCGACCTGATCGATCACAATACCGCTGTTGCTCCCGTCAGAATAGGTGATTGCATTATCTTTCACTCCTTTTGACCAATCAGAAGTACCGAAACTCGTTCTCCCGCTATTTTTTGATAAAAATGATTCACTCACATTATCCCTGTTCTCTGGACGAAATACATACAGATAATCGTCTCCTGCTATATTTCCCACTTCCTCCTTTGTAGTATCCACCCGATAAATAATCAGACCGCTGCCTGGAATCTTTACATCCAGTTCCTCTGAAATTGATTCCCCTTTTTTCCTGTATTCCACTACAAAAAATTCTGTATCTGACATAGGACTTTTTATGACAAAAGAATAATCTTTTCCCTCTGTTCCAGGGGCATACAGCTTATAAGTTCCTGATTTATTTTGTTCCGGAAGATCAATCCATCCAAGCTGCTTCCTCTGCCAGCTCAGAGGATACTGCAGATACATGGATGATCTCGCCATGATATCCCAGCTCTCCACCGGATAGTTTATAGTTCCCGCACTATTCTGGTTCCGGTATAAATCCGGAAGGCCAAGGGTATGAAGAAATTCATGGCAGACCAGCCCCTGTTTCTCCACTGTGTTCCACAAATTTCCTGTGTTAATCAGCACATACGGACCCACATATTTTCCACTCAGACTCAAACCGCCCGGACTGTCTGCCTTGTGTGGATAGAATACAGAATCTCTGCTGGAATTTTCTCGGTGATGGACTAAAATCAACAGATTATCGACAACCTGATCACCATCCTGATCTACTTTCTCTGAAGGGCTGATCAACTTCCCCGCTTTGCTGACCGCCTCTTCTAAAAATCTGGCTTCTCCCTCATAGCTGTCATAATAATCCACGCTGTGTTCCATCGTAATGGGAACAATTTTGGCACCATTATACTGGGGAAACACATTTTTAATTTTCAATTTTCCTTCTGAAACTGCGTCTATGTAAGTAGCCAGGGAGGAGCGGTTGCGTTCTCCCCTGCCATTTAAAATCCGCTCATATGCCGCAAACCCTGTCAGTAGTTCTGAGCCTTTGTCATAAGTCAGTCTTTCCTGATGAGTGTTAAAAAAATCTGCTGTTTCATCCTCCGGAAACTGTACAAACAGGACAACGTTGCTCCGCTGTCCTGTTTTCTCTGAGGTCTGTTCTCCATATACAGAAATATTCCAAGTAAGAAGCAGGCAGACTGCCATGATCCACGATAAAACTTTTTTATAATTTCTCATCTTCCGCCCCTCCCGCAATGAAATATTTTTTTCTTTTATTATACCTTATCGCGCGAAGCGCGTCCACCCGAAGAGTATAAAATACGGTGTGCCCTGCGGGTATACTATTGTTGTTCTATAAATACAATCCATATCGCTTGCAGGCTCCCAATTCTTCCTCAATTCTCAGCAGCCGGTTGTATTTTGCTGTTCGGTCAGAACGGCAGGGTGCTCCTGTTTTGATCAGTCCGCTGTTTGTCGCCACTGCGATATCCGCGATTGTTGTATCCTCTGTCTCTCCGGACCGATGAGAAATGATTGTTTTATATCCTGCCCTTTTTGCAGTCTCTATGGCATCCAGGGTTTCTGTCAGTGTCCCGATCTGATTCGGCTTGATCAGGATACTGTTTGCCATATCATTCTCAATACCATCTGTCAGACGTTTCTTATTTGTAACAAATAAGTCGTCGCCTACCAGAAGTATTTTTTCTCCCAGACGGTATGTGAGTACTTTCCATCCGGGCGCGTCTTCCTCATTTAATCCGTCTTCAATGGAAAAGATCGGATAATGTTCGGTGAGCTGTTCATAATATTGAACCATTTCTTCAGAATTTCTCCGAATCTCTTTTCCGGTCATCTGGCTCTCACCCGGGAAATAATAAACATCCTCATCTTCATCATAAATTTCTGACGCAGCACAGTCCATAGCAATCATGATCTGTTCCCCTGCCTTATAGCCCGCATTTTCAATGGCTTTTACCAGCAGGTCCAATGCCGCCTCCGAGCTTTCCAGATTCGGTGCGAAACCGCCCTCATCTCCAACCCCGGTGCTCAGATGATTTTCTTTTAGAATACTCTTTAACTTATGATAAATCTCTGTTCCCATCATCAGCGCTTCTTTGAAGGTCTCTGCTCCAACCGGAGCAATCATAAATTCCTGAAAATCTACCGTGTTATCTGCATGCTTTCCTCCGTTTAAGATATTCATCATCGGAACCGGCAGCTTACACGCGAAACTTCCCCCTAAATACTGATACAGCGGAATGCCCAATCCGTTTGCGGCAGCTCTGGCAGTGGCCAGTGAGGCTCCAAGGATGGCATTTGCCCCAAACTTTTCCTTATTTTCTGTTCCATCCGCTTCAATCATAATCTGATCGATCTCAATCTGGTTCAATGCATTTTTTCCTACCAGACGGTCTGCGATACGATGATTCACGTGATTCACAGCTGTTTCTACTCCCATTCCTCCATAGCGTTTTTCACGGTCACGAAGCTCTATCGCCTCAAATTTACCCGTGGAGGCTCCGGACGGCACCAGTGCGGTTCCAAAATGTCCATTGGACAGCAATACCTCCACTTCCACCGTAGGGTTTCCTCTTGAGTCTAAAACTTCTCTTCCTATCACATCTTCTATTGACAAGCCATATTTCAACACATTCACATCCTTTACAAGTAATTAGTAGTATTTTATCCAGATTGATGAAAATCCATACATTGAAATACAAAAAGAAAGCAGTATGCTTTCAATACATACTGCTTTCCGTTATATCAATATTTATTTTACTAACAAAGATTTTCCGGTCATATCTTCCGGCTGCTCAAGTCCCATCATTTCGATCAGCGTCGGCGCGATATCCGCCAGGCATCCGCCCTCTCTCAATTTCACACCGTCCTTATAATTTACTAAAATAAACGGTACCTGGTTGATTGTATGGGCTGTAAACGGAGCTCCTGTCACATAATCCACCAGCTGCTCTGCATTCCCGTGGTCAGCACAGATAAACATCTGTCCGTCTGTCTTTTTGATGGCTTCTACCGCTCTGCCCACACATCCGTCCACAGTCTCAATCGCTTTTACTGCCGCATCACAGATGCCGGTGTGTCCAACCATATCCGGGTTTGCAAAGTTAACGATGATCACATCATACTGGTCAGACTCGATAGCTTCCACAAGTTTGCTGCCCACTTCCATGGCGCTCATCTCCGGCTGCAGGTCATAAGTTGCCACAGACGGTGACTTCACAAGGATTCTCTCCTCTCCTTCATTCGGAACTTCTACGCCTCCGTTGAAGAAGAAGGTAACGTGTGCATACTTCTCTGTCTCGGCCAGACGAAGCTGTTTTAACCCCTGTTCTGCCAGGAATTCACCAAATGTATTCTTAATCTCTACTTTGTGGAATGCCACCAGCTTATTTGGAATTGTAGCATCGTATTCTGTAAAGCATACATAAGTTGTCTTAAAGTAACCATTTGGACGCTCAAAGCTGTCAAATTTGTCATCACAGATTGCCCTGGTGATTTCTCTTGCCCGGTCCGGGCGGAAGTTAAAGAAGATGACAGAATCATTTTCTTTGATCGTGGCAGTCGGTTCTCCATTTTCAGTAATAACAGTCGGCAGAACGAACTCATCGTTCACTTCTTCTTTGTAGGAATCTGCGATGGCATCCACGGCGGAGTCTTTCATTACACCTTCTCCCATGACAAGAGCTTTGTATGCTTTCTCCACACGGTCCCAGCGATTGTCACGGTCCATTGCATAGTAACGTCCGGAGACAGTGGCAACCTTTCCTACACCGATCTCTTTCATCTTTGCTTCCAGCTCTTCTACAAATCCTTTTCCGGAAGTAGGTGCTGTATCACGTCCGTCTAAGAATGCATGTACATAGACTTTTTCAATATTATTTCTCTTTGCGAGTTCTAATAATCCATACAGATGTGTATTGTGGCTATGTACCCCGCCATCAGATACTAATCCCATTGCATGAAGTGCACTTCCATTCTTCTTACAGTTTTCTACTGCCTGGAGCAGCGCTTCGTTCTCAAAGAAATCTCCATCCTGGATCTCTTTTGTGATTCTTGTCAGCTCCTGATATACGATTCTTCCGGCACCCATATTCAAGTGTCCCACTTCAGAATTTCCCATCTGCCCTTCCGGAAGGCCTACTGCCATGCCGGATGCATTTCCCGGAACAAACGGGCATGTCTTCATCAGTTCGTCCATGACCGGTGTATTGGCTGCCGCAATCGCGTTGCCTTCTTTCTTATCATTCAATCCGTAACCATCTAAAATCATTAAAACGGTAGGTTTCTTGCTCATTATAATCTCCTTTATCTTCATTGGCTGTCAATTTATAATCCGTTAATATTATAACGATTATTTTTTATAAATTCAATAACAGATTGAATCTGACTATAGACTATTTTATCCCAGCTATTATTTTTCCACTCTTTAAATTCATCCCGTAAGCATTGTCTCTGGAGCGATTACCATCCCCTTTAAACATCAGAATATCATAAGACGGATAAATAGGATCTCTGCTGCAGTTTAAAACAGAATTGCTCCCCATCTTCTGCAGTTCAGCACTTGTCACATAAACAAGAAGAGGATAATATTTACTTCCTGAGCCGTTATTCGCAGTTCTCCTCAGATATACAACGCTGCTTCTCACTTGTATAAAACGATTATTTGTCAATGTCAGCTTTTTGACGCCTCCTCCTGCTACACCGTGTTTTGCCGTATTCGTATTTCTTTTATTTTTCATACCAATTTTTGAAAACTGATTTGAATCTATCGTCGTATTTTCCCAATTCATCATAAAGACAGCATTATCGTAAATATTTTTAAACTGATTATTTCTAATCTGTATGTTCTGATGATAAACATTTACCGAAGACTTCGAATATTTTCCTTTTTTGTCTTTCTTTTGTGAATATTTATGCGTTCCGATTGCACGATTCACTCCGTCAAATACATTATTAGTGATCATGACATTTACATTCGGAGTCTGGTCTTTTTTGCTCCACTTAAGTGTAAATCCACCGGTGGCTTTATCTGGTGTATCGATATTAATTGCTTCTTTATTGTATGCAGAACTCCTTGTACTGGATTTAGCAGAAAGAAATCTGTTATCTTTTACTGTTACATTTTTCACTCCGGCGATCTCAATATAATGTCCTCCATTCTGTCCCTTGAAGGTTATATTTTGAAAAGTCACATTCTGATTATGTGAACCAGATACTCCATGTGCCCCCTTTATATAAGATAAATCGATAACCGACTTACTTCCGTGACCTATAAATTTAATATTTTTGGGCCCGTTAAACTTTTTATATGCATTTGTTTTATTTCTGTTTTTATAGGAACAGAGCAAAAACATATTTTTCGTAGGCTTATAATTGCTTTTACCTTTGTTTATTTTCTTTAGTACTGCACCTTCTTTAAGTTCTATTGTTGTATTCGATGGTACAAAGAGAGTCGAACAGATCTTATATGTCCCCTTTTTCAGAACCAGTCTGCCACCTCCTTTTTGCAGTTTCTTTAAATAATATTGTATCTGAAGAGAATTCCTGGTGTTTTTATTGTAGGCAGAAGATTTTTTAACGGACTTTGGAATTTTATTTGGGCTGATTGTATAAGTCTTTCCCTTTGCTTCAACTTTCTTGACATAAATTGAAGGACAACTAAATAAGCCTGCCATCAAAAAAAATGTCATTATTATATATCTCTTTTTCATAATCTTACTCCCCTTTTCTCTAAACCAATTTAAAGCAAAAAGCTGCTGCAAATAATTTCTGCAGCAGCTTTATCTCTCTACTTATAATTTACGATCTTACCAAAGTCCGGTTTTAAAGAAGCTCCTCCGACTAATCCTCCGTCGATGTCGTCCTGTGCGAATAATTCCGGTGCGCTTGCAGCAGACACTGAACCGCCGTACTGGATGCGGATGGCGTCAGCAGTAGCCTGATCATACACTTCTGCGATACACTCACGGATCGCTTTACAAACTTCCTGAGCCTGCTCTGTTGTTGCAACTTTTCCTGTACCGATTGCCCAGATTGGCTCGTAAGCGATAACAGCAGTCTTTGCCTGATCTGCAGTCACACCCTGGAATGCAATCTTGATCTGCTGGCGAACAAAGTCAATGGTTACGCCCTGTTCTCTCTGAGCAAGAGTTTCTCCGCAGCAAACGATCGGAGTGATTCCGTGTTCAAAAGCTTTTAAAACTTTTTTATTAACCGTCTCATCTGTCTCAGCGAAATATTCTCTTCTCTCTGAATGTCCGATGATGACATATTTTACACCTAAGTCCGTCAGCATGTTTGGAGCGATCTCTCCTGTGTAAGCACCGCTCTCTTCATAGTACATGTTCTCAGCACCGATGTTGATGTTGCTTCCTTTTGCAGCTTCGATCGCTGCCGGAATACAGATTGCCGGTACGCAGAATACTACATCAGATGTTTCACTCGCTACCAATGGCTTTAATTCATTTACTAAAGCTACTGTCTCGCTAGGTGTTTTGTTCATTTTCCAGTTTCCTGCTACGATTGTTTTACGCATAATGGTATACCCTCCGATTACTTTCCTTGATAGTTAAAAAGCTTATTTATCATTTGCCGCTGCAACACCCGGTAATTCTTTTCCTTCCAGGAATTCCAGAGATGCTCCGCCGCCTGTGGAAATATGTGTCATCTTATCACCGAAACCAAGCTGGTTTACTGCTGCTGCGGAATCTCCTCCGCCGATGATCGTTGTAGCATCAATCTCAGCCAGTGCCTCTGCAACTGCCACAGTTCCTGCCGCAAAGTTCGGCATCTCGAAACATCCCATAGGTCCGTTCCATACAACTGTCTTTGCATCTTTTAAGGCATCCGCAAATAATGCTCTTGTCTTCGGTCCGATGTCAAGTCCCTGCCATCCTGCTTCAATTCCGCCTCTCTCTACGGTCTTGATGTTGGCGTCATTGGAGAAGTCATCAGCAACTACGGTATCAACAGGGATCAGCAGGTTCACACCTTTTTCTTTTGCTTTATCCATCATTTCTTTTGCATAGTCTAAGTAGTCAGCTTCCAGTAAGGAATCTCCGACTTCTTCTCCCAATGCTTTCATGAATGTATAAGCCATACCGCCGCCAATGATCAGTGTATCAACCTTGTCTAAAAGATTGTTGATAACAGAAATTTTAGAGGAAACCTTGGCTCCTCCTAAAATCGCTACCATAGGGCGTTCCGGATTGTTGACTGCATTTCCTAAGAAATCGATCTCTTTCTGCATTAAGTATCCTACAACTGCAGTGTCTACGAACTGTGTAACTCCCACGTTAGAACAGTGAGCTCTGTGAGCAGTTCCAAAAGCATCATTTACAAATACATCGCAGAGGCCTGCAAGTTCTTTGCTGAATTCTTCCCCATTCTTTGTCTCTTCTGCTCTGTAACGTGTATTCTGGAGTAAAATGACATCTCCGTCCTGCATTGCATCTGCCGCTGCTTTCGCATTCGGTCCTACAACGTTATCGTCTGCTGCAAACTTTACTTCCTGACCTAATAACTCACTCAAACGTGCTGCTACCGGTGCAAGAGATAATTCCGGTTTTGGCTCTCCTTTCGGCTTTCCTAAATGAGAGCAGAGAATGAGTTTTCCGCCGTCTGCGATTAACTTCTTTAATGTAGGAAGGGCCGCAACCAAACGGTTTTCATCTGTGATCTTCCCGTCCTGAAGCGGAACGTTGAAGTCACAGCGCACTAAGACTTTCTTTCCTTTTACGTTGATATCATCTACTGATTTTTTGTTTAACATGTTCTTTCCTCCTGGGATTTCTTATAGGATTAAATCGAATGCCTATCCTGTCGGATCGCTTTCTTAAAATACAAGAAACGGGTCCGGTCCAAAAAGACCGGACCCGTTTGAGTCTTTATAACTGCACTGAATCGCGAAGCTTGTCCGCATCCACAGTGCTGATAATTATGCTAATTCTGCAAAGTATTTGATTGTTCTTACCATCTGGCTTGTGTAAGAGTTTTCATTGTCATACCAAGAAACAACCTGAACTTCGTATAATCCGTCACCAACTTCAGTAACCATTGTCTGAGTTGCATCGAATAATGAACCATATTTGATTCCGATGATGTCAGAAGATACTAATTCTTCTTCTGTATATCCGAAAGACTCTGTAGCTGCTGCTTTCATAGCTGCGTTGATTCCTTCTACAGTTACATTGTCACCTTTAACAACTGCTGTTAAAAGTGTTGTAGATCCTGTAGGAACCGGTACACGCTGAGCAGATCCGATTAATTTTCCGTTTAATTCCGGAATAACTAATCCGATAGCTTTTGCAGCTCCTGTAGAGTTAGGAACGATGTTCACTGCAGCTGCACGTGCTCTTCTTAAGTCACCTTTTCTCTGAGGTCCGTCAAGAGTCATCTGATCTCCTGTGTAAGCATGTACTGTTAACATGATACCAGACTGGATTGCTGCATACTTGTTAAGTGCATCAGCCATAGGTGCTAAGCAGTTTGTTGTACAAGAAGCTGCTGAGATGACTGTATCTTCTTTTGTCAGTGTATCATGGTTTACATTGTATACGATAGTTGGAAGATCGTTTCCAGCCGGTGCAGAAATAACAACCTTTTTAGCTCCTGCCTGAACGTGTGCAGATGCTTTGTCTTTAGATGTGTAGAATCCTGTACATTCTAATACAACGTCTACGTCTAATTCTCCCCAAGGAAGTTTTGTTGCGTCTGCTTCTGCATAGATTTCGATTTCTTTTCCGTCTACTACGATAGAAGATTCTTTTGCTTCTACTTTGTCGCCTAATGCGTATCTTCCCTGTGCAGAATCATACTTTAATAAGTGTGCTAACATCTTAGGATTTGTTAAATCGTTGATTGCTACAACTTCATAACCTTCAGCTCCGAACATCTGTCTGAATGCAAGACGTCCAATACGTCCAAATCCATTAATCGCTACTTTTACTGCCATCTCAATTCCTCCTAAGTCTTGAATGAATAATTTAATGTTGTCTGTCAATTGTCAATCTATTGACAAACTTCCTTTTTATTTTAAACAATATGTCCAAAAATATCAAGTCTATTTTAGCATTTCTCTCATGTATACAAAATCATATCTTTGTACAAGATTACCAAAAGCTTTATTTCTCATTCTCATCAATGATATAATTGGCAATATTGTCTGCATAGTCAGAAATACGCTCCAGACTTGTCATCATATCAATATAGATCACACCAGCCTCCGGCAGGCAGGATTCCCGTTCCAGCCGTTTAATATGCTGTTTCCGGTACTGTTTTTCTATTCTGTCTACTTCTTCCTCTCCCTGAATGGCCTGTTTTGCAATTTCCACATCATCTTTCTCAATCGCTCTGATGGCATAATCAAATGTTTTAATGACCTGTGCCGTCATTTTGTGCAATTCGTCCTTTGCCAGATCAGAAAATGCAATTTTGTCGTCATGCTTCGTCTGCATAAATTCAGCAATATTCTCTACGTGATCTCCCGCTCTTTCAATATCCGATATAGTGTAGAATAAATCCGTGACAATTTTACTCTGTTTCTCCGTCAGCGCCAGATTGCTGATCTTCACAAGATATCCGGTGATCATAGTTTCTAAATGATTGATGACCTTTTCATCCCTGAACACCTTGTCCAGCTGTTTCTCACTCGGCTGCGGATTCATAGCTTCCTTTGTAACACGCTTCATATTCTTCAGAACGATGTCACCCATGCGCACTACTTCTTTGACTGCGTTTTCCACCGCAAAAGAAGGAGTTTCTAAGATACGCGGATCCAGGTGGCGCAGCACCATCTCTTCTACTTCCTCGTCTTCCTCATCTTCCGGCTCTTCATGGATAATCAGTCCTGACAGTTTCACCAATACATTGGCGAACGGGAACAGCAGTACGGTAACTGATACATTGAAGATAGAATGGAAAATAGAGATCTCCGTACTCGAAATATGCTGCATGGCCAAATGGTCAAACACGCCGAAGAAAATGGTCATGATAATTCCATAGATAGCAGCTCCGATGATGTTAAAAGATAAATGGATCACCGCCGCCCTTTTTGCGGTTTTATTTGCTCCCGCACTGGATAAAAGAGCCGTGATACATGTACCGATATTCTGCCCCAGCGTAATAAAAACGGCGGAGCGCCAGTTTACAATGCCCTTCATGGCAAGTGTCTGGAGAATACCCACGGATGCGGAAGAACTCTGAATGATCGCTGTAACGACAGCTCCTACAAGAATTCCTAAAATAGGATTCCCCCCGAGAACTTCAAAAGCCTTTGCGAAAATAGGGCTGCTCTGATATACCCCGATGGAACTGGACATAAAAGAGAGTCCGATGAAGAGAACACCGAAACCTACGGCAATCTCTGCCTTCTGGTTTAACTTTTGTTTATTTGAAAAAGTTACAATAAATGCTCCGATGGCTAAAATCAGCGGTGCAAAAAATTCAGGTTTCAGCGCCCCTGCCCATTCATTTGCCGATACAAGCCATGCGGTGATCGTAGTTCCGACGTTCGCACCCATAATAACGCCTGCTGCCTGGGTAAGGTTCATGATGCCTGCATTCACAAAACCTACGACCATAACGGTAGTTGCCGAACTGCTCTGGATGATGGCAGTGACCAAAGCTCCCACTAAAACTCCTAAGAAGCGGTTGTTGGTCAGATATCCCAGCAGCTGCCGCATCTTATTGCCGGCAGTCTTCTGCAGTCCGTCCGCCATCACATTCATTCCATAGAGAAACATACCTAATCCGCCGGCAAAGGCAAACAGGTTCCCCAGATGATCTAATGTACTCATTTTTTTTCCTCCTGTATTAAACATCTTTAGTTTAACATAAGGTAATTGTTCATTTAAAGTAAAACTTTTGTAACTTATCTGATTTTCATGTATTTTTTTTAATAATTATATATAATAAGATTAAAACCAATCATATTTTTAAATATAAAGGAGACGCCATGATTCATTCAGACTTTCATTTACATACCAGTCACTCTTCTGACTCACAGGCTTCAATGGAATCCATGATCTTAAAAGCCATAGACCTTGGTCTCACCAAAATCTGTTTTACAGAACATCAGGATTACGGTTATCCTGAAAATAAAGAAAATTTTGATTTTCTGGTGGATCTACCCTCATATAAATCTGAATTATTATCATTAAAAGACAAATACAATGACCGGATAAAGATTTTATTCGGCGCCGAAATCGGACTGATGCCGACAACTTATGACAAATGCCGGGATTTTGCCCGCTCTGATGATTTTGATTTCATCATCGGTTCTACTCATATTGTTGACCAAATGGATCCATATGAACCTATATATTTTGAAACATATCCTGGAAAAAAAGGTCTTTTAAGATATTTAGAGGTGATACTCCAGAATGTCAAAGTCTATCATGACTACTGCGTATATGGTCATCTGGACTATGCCGTGCGCTATTGTCCCGATAAAAACTATCAGTTTATCTATCAGGATTACGCCGATTTGATCGAAGAAATTTTAAAAACCATCATAGAAGACGGAAAAGGGATCGAGGTCAACACCGGCGGATATAAGTATGGTCTTGGATATCCGAACCCCCATCCAGATATTCTCAAACGCTATTTGGAACTGGGGGGAGAGATTCTGACGATCGGCTCTGACGGACACTGTCCGGAGCATATGGCATACGACTTTCCAAAGCTCCGGGAACTCCTCACTTCTCTCGGCTTCCGGTTCTATACCGTTTTCCAGAACCAGTCACCGGAATTTATTGAGCTTTAATATAAAAAAAGAAGGAAAATGTACATGTAATTACACTTTCCTTCTTTTTTCTGTCACTGAAGAATTTAAAATCCTCTCATCCATTCTTCTTTCAAATGCAGATTGCCCTGTATCGCCTCATCTAGCTTCGCGATCATTTTATCCCTGTCTTCATTCAAGGTTCCTCTCAAATTGACATAATTGGACGCATGGTTGGACCGGAAGATACATCCCGGACAGTCCATATGTTCCAGCATCAATTTTGTCTCTTTCAGATTATCATAGGGAGTGATCAGTTCAAACTCTCCGCTTCTGATCTTTTCTTCCAGCGGAAGTCCGGGTTCTATCATCAATGTCAGCAGGCCTATATAATCCGGTTTCATTGCAGAAAAAACTTTCCCTGTATCAACCGCATGCTCCATCCACAGCTTTTTTCCTCCCAGCCCCGAAATAGCCGTCACTGACAGCCGGATACCCGCCTGTTTTATCTTGGATGCAGACTGTATCATCTCATCCGGCGTGGCTCCCTTTTTCATGAACTTAAGCACCTGGGCATTTCCCGATTCCAGGCCCATGTATACCATATCCAGGCCGTTTTCTCTCAGTTCCCGAAGTTCCTCCTTTGTTTTAATCATGACACTCTTAGGGGAAGCATAGCAGGTGACCTGCCGGCATTCCGGAATTTCTTCACGAATATATTTAAGAATCTCGTTCAGATATTCATTTTTACAAATCAGGGCATCTCCGTCTGCGAGAAAAATCTTTCCGATTGAATTGTAGTACTCTCTTGCCTCCCTGAAATCGGCCAGAACATCCTGAAGCGGCCTCATCCTGAATCTTTTTTCTTTGTACATATTACAGAAGATACAGTCATTCTGGCTGCATCCGATGGTCACTTGTATGATCAGACTGTATGCCTCACTGGGCGGTCTGTACACCATTCCTTCATATTCCATTTGTCTTTCCTCCTGGTAACTTTCAGTTTTATTTTCGGTAAATGCAGATCCTTGCCCCAGATTCCGCATTTTTTATGATCTTCTTCATGTTCTTCCGGCTTACTGCAATACATCCTGCCGTGTACGGCTTCTTTCCTTTACAGTGGAGAAATATTGCAGATCCTTTTTTATATTTATGTTTTGGATTATAATTAAGAAACATTCCATAATAATAATGTGGTTTATAGTCAATCAGATGCTCTCCGCGGCAGCGGTGCTTCTTTTTTCTCACGTCTATCAGCCGATTATAATATTTTTTATCCCCGCACCAGTAGAGGTACTTATTGACTCTGGTATAATTCATCTTTGCACCCGGATTTTTTTTGATCCCAAAAGCACCTGTGAATCCAAAAGTGCCGGAAGGTGTCTTCAGATCTCCTTCCCTCTTCTTGTGGATTCCTTTTTTCCCTACATAACCTTTACATTTCAAAATGCGCTTCCATTTATGATCTCTTTTTTGATACATATAGACAGTTGCTTTTGATTTCTTTTTGTATTTCACAAAAATCAGCTGGTTTACTGACTTGTTATACCGGTACTGACTGAACTTTTTTTGCCATATTGTCTGTTTAGACGCTGCATAGGCCGTTCGGGTTTCTAAATTTGTTCCTGCCATATTCCAAATGAGCACTGCCATAAGAACGATTGCCATCCATCTTTTTTTCACCATTATTCTATTCCCCTCCCGGGTTATTATACACAAATATTCCAAAGAAAAAAAGAGTTTTGAGAAATTTTATTTGTACGCAAACAATTCATTCGCTAAATATTATCTTCCTATAAACTTTAGGAAGAAATTCCAGACAGGATGTAGACGATTTTTTTAGATTATATTAGTATAGAATTGATGAAATTTATGGGAGGAAAAAATTATGGGAGTCGGCACATCCAGGGGCATGCCCGGAACTGCCCTGTTATTGTTCACTATTCTTGTATGGGCATTGTTTTTGCTTGTTTATCTCTCCAACAGGAGAAACAAGTCTAATCAGTGGTGTGCTTTTGCGGGATTCTGTTTCAGTATGGGCGTATTTAAAGAATATCTTTATTTTTCCCTGGACCCCTCCCTGACTGCGGATCTCTCTTTTTATAGTCCGGAACTTTCTTATCATATTTACTCTGTGCTCACCGGAGTTCTTTACTATCTGGCCATGCCGTGTTCCATCATGTTCAGTTTCTATTTCAGTAATTTTGACCAGAGGCATCCGAAATCATTCCGCCTTTTAAGATTTATTACCTTTGTCCCTGCGGTCATTTTCTCCGTTGTATATCCGATTGCAGACACGCGATTTTACCAGCTGAACGACCGTACTTATTATCTCCTGGCCGCCATATATAACTGGAGCTGCGGTATTTTCATGACATTTCTTCTGCTGAGCACCCTCGTCCGTGAACGGCTCCAGGCTAATTACCGGCAGCGGAAAATGGCTGCAGTCGTTGTGCTGACACCCCTTTGGTACTGGCTGTTCAGCGCGTTTGCCATTCATCTGCTGGGACTCAGGGGCCTGTTTAAAGTATGGCAGGGCAATATCTTCATCATTTTCCTTCTTCTGCTCTACTACGTCAAAAATTTATTTGAAGATGGGATTCTCGGTACCAGACTGAAACGGGAAACTTATGACTGGACTGGCAGTGAGGCCGTGATTCAGAAGAATGCCCAATATGTGGGACATGCACTAAAAAATGAGCTTTCAAAAATTCAGTGGTGTCTGCGCATCATGCAGCAGAAACATCCGGAAGGAATCCGGGAAGAACTCGATATCCTCTCCCGGTCCGTCTCCCATCTGACGAATTTCGTCAACAAGACAAAAATTTATTCCGACAGAATTTCATTGGATCTGAAAGAAACTCCCGTCCGTCCCCTGCTGGAACAAAGCATTCAAAATATCCCAACAGATATGCGGAAGGGCATCCGGTTTTCCGTCAGCTGTCCCCGGGATCTGTATCTGCTCTGCGACAGTTCCCACGTCCTGGAG
This sequence comes from Anaerostipes caccae L1-92, assembly GCF_014467075.1. Classification (NCBI taxonomy): domain Bacteria; kingdom Bacillati; phylum Bacillota; class Clostridia; order Lachnospirales; family Lachnospiraceae; genus Anaerostipes; species Anaerostipes caccae. Next base: position 1,392,866 of record NZ_AP023027.1, on the reverse strand, counting down.
GTCATGAATAATCTGCTCAACAACGCCATCGAGGCCTCGGCTTCCAAAGGCGAAATCAAGCTGACATGTGTCGAACAGGCAGGGCGCAGACAAACCGTCATCTCTGTTGAAGATAAGGGATGCGGCATCCCGAAAGAGGAACTTCCTTATTTATTCGAACCGTATCATACGACAAAGACTACCAATCATCACCTGGGTCTCGGCCTTTACTACTGCACGAAAGTGATGAAAGAACACCATGGAGCGATCAAAGTAAAGAGTATCCCGGGGAAAGGCACCATCTTCTTTCTCTATTTTCCCCTAAAGTACCGTCTGGTTCGCCAGAAGAGAGGACTGAGCCATGAAAACTAACACTATTCGAATTTTAATTGTTGAAGATGATCTTGACTTTTGTTATCTCATAAAAAATACACTGAGTACACTGGATGGTTTTTCTGTTCTGGGCGAGTGTCAGGATGCTTCCCATGCCTTGGCTTTGGCCATGGAACTTCAGCCTGATATCGTACTGATGGACTTAAATCTGTCCTCCACAGACTTAGACGGCATCGAAGCAGGGAGGCAGATCCGGCTTGCAACTGATGCAAAAATTATCATTCTGACTGCCTTTGAAGATCCAGAAATTGTCATCGATGCCTGTGTCGGATCGTTTGCCTCTGCCTATGTTTTTAAAAGTCAGTTTGAACTTCTCACAGACACGATCCGAAATACCGCCTGCGGCAGCACCCCTCAAAAGTATCTGATCCATGCCGCAATTCTTTCCTGCCTTTCTCCCGCTGAAAAGTCGGTTTTCGATCTGATGCTTGGCAAATCGGTGGACCTGCAGTCCTCATCTAAGACGATCGCCAACCAAAAGACCTCTGTTCTAAAAAAGCTGGGTCTGAAAAGCCAAAAAGAATTAGTCCATATTTTTTCAGAAAAATGTTAAACAAAGAGGACCTGTTACCGGTCCTCCTCACTCTCAAGTTCCTGTACATAACGATCAATGCCGGCTGCCGCTCCTGCTGCCATTTTCTCTTGAAATTCTTTCTCTTTCATGGCCATATCATCTTTTGGATTGCTCATAAAGCCCATTTCCAGGATTGTAACCGGCATAGAAGCCCAGTTAATGCCGCTCATCTGGTCTGTCAGCATGACTCCCCTGTTTTTCATCCCCGTGGCCTTACAATATTCGTCCAGAACCATTCTGGAAAGCTTTTGAGATTTGACCGCCAGGGAAGCTGCATATGGATTCTTCTTAGACGGTGCCATGGAAAGTGCTCCTCTGACCGCATGGCTCTCTGAACCATTTGCATGAATCCTTATAAAAATGTCCGCTCCCATTTTCTTTGCGTAGCCCGCCCGTTCTGCATTGCTTATGTTCACATCCGCTGTTGTCCGGGTCATATATACAGTATAGCCCCTCTTTTTCAGTTCCTTTTTTAGTTTCTTTGAGACCTGAAGAGTCAGCTCATGTTCCTGAAGCCCTGATGAAACTCCGCTCGTACCCGAGGAGACTTTCGGCTTTGTCTCACTGGCTCCCGGCCCGATCGGCTCCTCTGACGTATCCTGTTCTCTCTGATGCCCCGGATCAATGACTACAATATAGGTCTTTTTCTCAGGCTTTTGGGTTGGCTTTTGAGTTGTCTTTTTCGATGCAGTCCTTTTTGTACCGGATAAACCGTTCTTATTTTTTCCGTCTCCCCGAACAAAATAAAGCACTGCAAATCCAATCACTGCCGCACATAAAATCAACACTGACGCGGCTAAAATTTTCATCCTGTTTTTCATCGATATCCCAGATCCTCTTCTACTTTCACGATTAATTTTAAGTTATATTCCTCCGCATCATTCCAGTTTTCTTTAAACTGGCTATCGGAATATACGGCGCGATACCAGTTTTTTGTAAGAAAAACAGCCTGAAGCAGCGGATCTTCAAATTTCCGGTAGTGTCTTGCAAAAATCTCGTTTCTCATGATCATAAGTTCGGTCTCCGATTTGTTTTTCAGCCCGCTCTCGCTGAGGCGGTACCGGTCAGTGCCTGAATAAAATTGAGTGGCGGAAGAAGTGCTCCACCCCATACAATAAGTAAGAAACGCTGTGGCATCTGCCTTCTGGTCCTTGACGATCAAGAGATAACTTCCATACGGAACTGTATCCATAGTGCGCACCGTTTTATAAAACCTGAGCGACGCTTTCCCTCCCGCCACAGACAATTCTTTCCTTTCCCCGCTGCGGTTGGTTTTCATCTGGTAAGTAAGTCCGGACTTTCTCAGCAGATACTGTGCTTCCGGAAGAGTCGTATATACCCTCTGGTTGACAAACATGAGATTCAGCGCCGCATCCACTGATTTTGCAGACATGCCCTTATAATACATTTCAATGACCTTTAAAAGAGAACTCCATTTGTCAGACGCGATCTCCGTGCCGCCGATCAGGATCTTTTTACACGTCATCTCCTGCCCTTCCATGGCAAACTCAAACTGAAAACTCCTGAGACGGTTGGCATAATACGCCTGCCCCTGAAAGGTCACATGATAGCTGGAGGAGTCGGTGCCTACTGCATCCCATCTTCCGTTGTCAAAATAAAGATCAAATACCTGGCCGACCGTTGCACCTTTTTCTTCATCGTTATAATATTGATTTCTGATATCCTGCACAACCGCCTTGTGAAGATCGCCCTGGGATGTGGTGGATACAGAACTGCCGGTATTTCCGGTTCCTGCCCGTGAGGAAGAAGGATATGAATTGGTCAGGTTTCCGAGAACCTGGGAGGAAATCACTGCAAACAGTCCATTTACAATAAAAGCTCCAACCATCACTCCCGCCATAGGCGCTCCGGTTAAGACACCGCTCTTCTTTCGGTAGATCTGCTCTCCCTGTATCTTGGCCTGAAGATTGACCTTCTCATAATATTTATAATAGAAGGAATTGCCCATGAGCCCGCACAGGATACCCGCTCCTAAGCCTGCCGCGCAGCACAGGACCATAAATATCATACTGGCATCAGAACCTGCAAATGTCCCTGCCGCGCCCGCAGCTATGACCTGAAAAACTATAAGGAAACCTAAAACAATCCCTCCCCCAAGAAACATTTTACGGTAAAACATCCAAAAGAATGTCAGGAAAAAAGCCGGTACGTGAAATCCTGCCCGTTTCCCTTCCCTGATCTTTGAGAATTCTCTCTGATAATAATCTTCATTTTTGTCAAACAGAAATCCTTTGCTCTCCTGCGTCTTTTCTTCGGTAAACGGTTCCTCTTTGCTAGACTCCTGAACAGAATACGGATTTATGTAGACCGGCGTTTCCCCCGGCTCCTCTTCCTGCTTTGGAAGCGCCTCCATGAACCCGGCTTTCAGTTCGATCACACTCTGGGGCCGGTCGGCAGCTTTATACGAAAGCCCTCTCATCAATATCTGTTCTAAAGAGATGGGAATCTCAATCCCCATGGCAGACGGAGGCATAAGCTGATCTAATTCCATCCGGTCCATGGCGGCCTCCGGAACCTTGCCTGTAATCATAAAATAAAAGGCAGCACACAAGGCATAGATATCTGACCAGGGCCCGAAATGTCCATGGGTCTGATACTGTTCGATCGGAGCAAACCCCTGTTTCAATACGATGGAAAGGCTTTTGCTCTGTTCCCCGATCACCTGTCTGGCAGCGCCGAAGTCGATCAATTTTACCTCATTGTCATTTGTGAGAAAAATATTGTCCGGAGAAATATCCCGGTGCAGGACTCCGGCACTGTGTACAACCGTCAGCGCATCCATGATAGGCTCTATGATCCGCACGGCCTCATCGACTTCCAGCTTTCCGCCATTTTTTGCCGTATATTTTTTCAGATCCATTCCGTCCAGGTATTCCATGACAAAATAGGCCGTCTGATTTTCATAAAAGAACTCATAGACAGATACAATGTTTGGATTTCCATTAAACCTGGAAACCATTTTTGCCTCTTCAAAAAACCGTTCGGCCCCTTTTTTAAACAGATTTTCTTTTTCTCCGGTATAGACAGAGATCATCGTCTGTCCAGGCTGTCTTGCGGCGAGACCATCCGGGAGATATTCTTTTATGGCTACTTTTTTCTTCCCGGGAATATCGAATCCGAGATACGTAACACCGAAGCCTCCACGGCCCAGCATTTTCCCAATTAAATATTTTCCCGCCAAAATCTCTCCTGCCGGCAGTACACCTGCTTCTGGCTCATATGTATCTTTTTGAAAGCCGCACACCGGACAGACATCTTCCCCGCCGCTTAACTTCGCAAAACAATATTCACATAAATACAAATCCTCTACATGATGCATGGTCCCGCCTCCTATCTCACCTCAAAAATATTTGCTTTGCTGCCTACACAGAAGCGCTCCCCGGACTTAAGCGCGGCCGGCTGTCCGCTCTTTAATCTGGTTCCGTTTAATAAATATGTTCCGTAGGTAGACCCCAGATCATTCAGTATAAACATCCTTGTCTGAGGGTTATAGTCCACCTGACAGTGATGTCTTGACACTCCCGGTGCCGATGCTGACAAGGCGATCTGACATGCCACTGGATCTCTGCCGATCATAGTACCCGCCGGGGAAACCGCTGCCGCTCTGCCCGCAAATTCACCGCTGATCCCCACGATCTGCCTGCCGCTCTGTCCTCCGGAAAAATTCCCTGCCTGCCCGGCTCCTGTCTGATATCTACCCGGCACAGGAGAACCATCGATGACAAAAGTTCCCGCCACCTTATCGTGCAGTGCCTGAGAATTCTCCGTGAATGCCGCCATCAAATATCCGACAAAAACCGTCAGGGATGAAAGTATCCTTCCCAGGTACCGGACTGCCGCGGTCCCATATTCTATTCCGTTTCCGCTTCCGTCCACCACTGAAATTCCCATGGCTCTTTTCCCCAGTGTCGCATGCCAGCTGCTCCCTTCAAATAAAATATAATAAAGCGCGCCAGCCACCCAAAATACGGCCATATATACATAGTAGCCATAGAAGATGATAATCATTCCGCACAGTACATTGAGCATCAGAACATCAATCAAATAGGCCAGCAGACGTTTGCCAAAATTTGCATAAACCATATATATCATCCTTTCACATTTTTTCAGAGAGACCGGACCATCCCTGCCGCTGCCGTAAAATTATCATGGTCTGAGGGTGCCTTCAGCAGCACCCGCTTCACCATAAAGACAATCCACTCTTCGGGAGTTTCCGATTTGACCAGATCTGCCTCCATCTCTGTCTCCCACACATATTCCCAAAAGCCATCGGTACAGAGAAGAAAAGCATCTCCCGGTTCTAAAGCAAAACTCTCCGGCGACGGCGCAATCTTCAGTTCCTGAGAGTCCCCAAGAACTTTTAAGAGTTTGCTCCTGTCCGGATGGAACCGGATCTGTTCCGGTGAAATATCGCCCATCTCGGCAGAGAGCTGTACGACCGAGTGGTCCCTGGACTGGAAATAAAGGCACCTGTTTTTAAAAAGGTAAATCCTGCTGTCCCCTGTATGACACTCCCACAACTGTCCTTTTTCTTCAATCACTGCTGCCATTGTAGTCCGCATTCCGGGGTATTGATTCTGTCCGTCCAATACACACTGATTCGTCTCCCTCAGCGCTTCTTTCAGGCTTTCAACGGTAATCTGATCCATACACATTAACCGTTCCATCATAAACCTGCCTGCGAGTTCTGAGGCTATCTCTCCTTTTTCATGACCTCCCAGCCCGTCGGCTACCACAAAAGAGGACCGCCCGCTGCCCAATTCAAAACTGCAGTAATCTTCATTGACCGTCCTTCCTCCGGGACTGGTATAAACAAATGCGTCAATTTCTGCCATTATCTCACCTCAAATCGATTGTCTTCTCCTCCCAGATAAAAAGAATCTCCGGAACTAAGCCGGCGGTTTTCGCCAGGTTCCACCTTTGTCCCGTTGCCGAGAAATGTTCCGTAGGTAGAGTTAAGGTCTCTCAGAAGGATTCCGCTGCCTGAGGGTTCTACCTCGCAGTGCACAGCACTCACTCCTTTTGTATCTATCGGAAATGAGATACCGCATTTTGAGCTGTCCCGTCCAATCTTTGTGGCCTGTGTCACTCTGTACTTCCGGTTTGCCAGCTTTCCCCCGGTTCCCGCTACAAGGATCGACGCCTCTCTGCTGTTATGTTCCGGCACCGGTGCAGAAGCTACCGGTTCCGGCGGTATTTCATGTCCTTCCGGAATCTGTGGGGACGGTTCCTGTTTCTTTTTCTTGCCTTTCACGACCAGAAGAATGATGACAGCCACAAGGATCACTGCCGCAGTAATGCCTGCGATCAGAACCATTTGGAGAACATTGGACCCTGCCACGGCAAAGGGCACCTGATTTTGGTCCAGGTTTCTTATGAGTTCGTCGATCACAACGGCATATTTGGCTTTCTCACCGATCATAAACGTATTGACGCCCACCACCTGGCCTTTTGAGTTCACAAGGGGACCGCCGGAATTGCCCTGACTGATCTCGACATCTACAAGATAACAGTCTGTTCCGTTTACCCGCACCTGCTTGGATATTCCGCCTCTTGTGATGGAAATGTCACTCTCATCAAACTTGACCACATCGGCTGCCATACTTGCCGCCGGGTATCCCAGAGCCGCAAAGTCATCGTCCATATCCGTCTTTTCCATCGGACAGAGTACCATCGCCTCACGCTGGTCCGTAGGTTCCGGCAGCTTCAATACCGCCAGATCATGCTCCTCACTCTTCCAATAGACCTCGGCAGTCATAGAGCGCTGTGCTGCCGCCGAAAAGTAAACCGTAAGCGTACACGGAATCTTATTTCCGTATTTATCTGTGGGCTGAGCCACATGACAATTGGTGGCAATATACTGGATATCTTTCCCCGGCTTCCCGATGGCAAATCCGGACCCCCATCCGATCATACTGCCCCTGCTGTCCCTGATGGCGATGCATACAACGCTGTCCTTGGCCTCTGTCGGCGTAGAAGCCATTACCGGTACCGCAAACAGAAATACTGCCGTACACAAAATAAGAACTGAAACTTTTAACCTTTTTGTCATATCCTTCCCTCCATTCTAATTGTAGCTGACCGCCATAGCAGTCATATTGTCCTGTCCCGGAAGATTCTTTGAGACGGCATCCATGATCATCCTCCGGCAGGCCTCCTGGGGATCTTTTCTCATTCTTCCCGCCATCTCTTCTTCGGTGAGGGCATGGTACACTCCGTCCGTCACCATTAGAATCTTATCTCCGTTCTGCAGTACAAATCCAAAGCGGCTTACATCGGTCTCTTCCATCAAAGGGCAGCCAATATAACTGGTGAGTGCATCTTTCTGCGGATGACTCACCGCCTCCTGAAAGCTTCCCTCTCCCCTTATATAGCGCCCAAGAAGCCTGTTTTTATAATCGTGGTCTTCATTCATCTGATACAGACGTCCTCCCCGGAACAAATACAGGCGGCTGTCTCCTGCTGTACACCAGTAAAGACTGTTCCCGTATATGAAAACGGCCACCAGTGTTGCTCCCGCCCCGGCTCTCCCGTCTTTTCCGTATAAATCAAAGACTTGTTCACAAAGCTTTGCAGCAAACGCTTTCATCTGTAAACAGACCGGCTCTTTGTCACTCATAGTTTTAAAAAATTCAAGCGTTCTCAGCACCGTCAATTCGCTCACTTCTCTTCCGGAAGAAAGTCCTCCCATGCCGTCGGAAAGCACCGCACAGATCCCTCTCCTGCTCAGCAGTTCTGCATCCGACAGATCTGAAAAGCCAAAGGAGTCTTCCTGCTGCTTTCTCGTCCCGATGTGCTGGGCATTGCCGAATTTAAACTCCGCTTCCATGCCCGGAAAGCTGACTTTGACAGGCTCCTGGCTTTCCCTGGGGATTTCAACAGTCCTGCCGATCCTGGATGCCTTTTTTTTCTTCTTTCTCCCAAACATCCTTCATCACTCCCAACAAAAATCACTGTTGCAGAACTTCCGGAACAAGAGTTTTGTCTCTCCCAGCTTTATAATGTCATTGTCCTTCAGAGTTTCCGGAATCAGCAAAAGTTTTCCGTTTAATTTGACGTTATTTTTCTGATGTTCTCCCGGCTGTATGTAAAATTCATTTTCCTCATCGTCATAAGAAATAATAATATTGGCGACAGAAGAGATTTTATCGTCAAAGTTCAGGACAACGTCATTGGAGCCCGCCCTTCCCACAAAATTCCGTTCTCCGTGAAGGCGAAAATCCTTCCCCTTTTTCTTGCCCTCGATACATACCAGCCATCCTGTGACTGCAGATACTCCCTCTTCATTAATATCCAGGCCCTGAGTCACATTTTGATAAGGTTCCGTAACTCCCGGCCCCTGTCCCTGTGCAGGTTCCATGCTGACAGGCATGGTCTTCGGGAATCCCCCTTCTCCTGCCCCCGCAGGGATCTCCTCCTGCAGCCCGGTATTGTCAAGCGGCACAGTAATTCCAATGGCCTGACTTCCGCTGCAGTAAGGGCACTGAGCATGTTTTTCATTATCATAATTATGTCCTTTCGGACACTGAACAATTGACATATGCCTCCTCCATTCTCCTCATTGAAAATTTCCTGTATCCTCTTTCTATAGTTTAATTTTACTATATTTCATTTTATAACTGCTCCTAATAATTTTAGGAACAAAGTGAGCAAGCCCACTAAAGCTCTTAGACCCCTCAATCTTTGAGGGGCTTGACAACTTTGCGTGCCAGATGCGATTTGACGCAGTCAAATAATTTCCTTACGCATCTGTGTACAGCCCGCGGAGCGTTTTTCTTTCATAGGGAAGGTCGCAGAACTTTCCTATGAAAGAAAAAAAAGTACCGGAGTCCGCATTTTCTGCGTACCTCCGGTACCTGATAACTTTTATTATTTGTGATTCAGGATCTCTCCCTTTTTTATGACCGCTTTGATCTCCAGATCTTTATCCAGCAGGACAACATTCGCATATTTCCCCTCTGAAATACTTCCATAGCTGTCATAAATGCCAATGGATCTGGCCGGATTTTCAGTGGCGCATTTTACTGCGCTGTTCAGCGGGATTCCCATTGTCTTAACGGCAGTTCTCAGACAATCCATGAGATTGGTTGCAGAGCCTGCAATCGCGCCTCCTTCGGCAAGAGTAGCAAGATTGCCGACCACCTTCACGTCCTGTCCTCCCAGCTGATAAGTTCCGTCTTCCATTCCGGTAGCCATCATACTGTCACTGATCAGAATGATCTTATCATCCCCGAACATCTTAAACGTTGTTCTCACGGCGCTCGGATGGATGTGGATACCGTCACAGATCAGCTCGACATCCAGTCCGTGATCACATGCCGCTCCGATTACCCCTGGTGCCCTGTGGCTGTACCCCGGCATGGCGTTGTAAAGATGCGTCACATGGCTGACTCCATGTTCAATCGCTTTGACCGCGGTTTCATAATCCGCAGCCGTATGTGCGATCGAAATCACTGCCTCATCCTTAACCTGACGGATAAATTCCATTGCGCCCTCATTTTCCGGCGCAATGTCCACCAGCTTAAACAGACCATTGGATGCCTTTTGAAGTCTTTCATACATTGCCACATCCGGTTTATGGATATAGGCCGGATTCTGTGCGCCTTTTTTGGCCTCATTGATAAACGGCCCCTCCATATTGATTCCAACCAGATCTGCTCCGCTGTCCCCATTGTAGGCTGCCGCCGCCTTGGCGATGGTCATCAGTGTTTCTTCCGGCAGAGTCATCGTTGCAGGACATATGGCAAGCACTCCATTTTCTGCCTCATAAGAAGCAATTTCTCTTATAGCTTCCTCTGTTCCGTCACAAAAATCGTGTCCTACACAGCCATGGAAATGAATATCGATCAGCCCGGGAACCGCATAGCAGCCTTCGGCGTCCAGAATCTCATCATTCTCTGAAGAACTGCTGATCCTTTCACCGTCTGTACAAATATCTTTTGTCCTGAAAACTCCGTCCTCACAAAAAACATCTGCGTTCTTTATAATCATAATAAATCCTCAACCTCTGACAGCGCATCCGCATCTGCTACCAGAATCACATCATTGTGAAGCTGTAAGATAGATGCAGGAACTTTCGGGGTAACCGGTCCGAAAAATGCTTCTTTCACAATGCCTGCTTTTTCTTTTCCACTGATAATGAGAAGAATTTTCTTTGCTTTCATGATGGATTTGATTCCCATAGTATACGCCTGTCTCGGCACATCTTCTTCTTTCTCAAAGAATCTTTTATTGGCATTGATTGTACTTTCAGTAAGGTCCACACAGTGAGTCTCTTTCTCAAATGCTTCTCCCGGCTCATTGAAGCCGATATGGCCGTTGTGTCCGATACCCAGAAGCTGAAGGTCAACTCCTCCCAAGTCCTCAAGCACCTGATTATATCTTGCACACTCTTTTTCAGAATCTTCTTCCATACCATTCGGAATGTTGATGTTTTCAGGCTTGATATTTACCTTATTAAAAAGGTATTCATGCATGAAATAATCATAGCTCTGGTCATTTTCTTTTGGAAGCCCTTTGTACTCATCCAGATTCACTGAGGTTACCTGACTGAAATCCAGATCATCCTGCTCATACCAGTGCACCAAATTTTCATAAATCCCGATCGGAGAGGAACCTGTAGCCAGTCCCAAAACACAATCTGGCTTCGTGATAATTTCCGCAGAAATAATATTTGCTGCTTTTCTGCTCATGTCCTTGTAATCTTTTCCCTTAATAACTCTCATCTTGTACTTCCTTTCTATAATGCGGGGAAACAGTATCTGCTGTCTCCCCATATGTTATCCCTAATCACTTACAATATAACGCTTAATTTACTTTTCAGCAAGTTTTATCAATTCATCTGCGACAAACTGGACTTTCGTTCCCACAATAATCTGGATACTGTTTTTGCCCGGACGGATGATTCCTGCAATTCCGGCAGATTTGATCTTCTTCTCATCGATCTGATCCTGGTCTTTGATTTCCAGACGGAGCCTTGTAATACAGTTGTCGATGGAAGTCAGATTTTCTTTTCCGCCAAGACCTTCCAAAATAATCTGTGCTACTTTTGTAAAGTCATTATCAGCCAGCACTGCATTTTTCTCTTCTTCTACATCGTCATCTTCCTCACGTCCCGGAGTCTTTAAGTTGAACTTCACGATGATAAAACGGAACAGTACGTAATATACTACAAAAGCGATGACTCCGAGAATCAAAAGCATCCACGGTTTATTTGCCATAGGGAGTCTGGAGCTTAACAAAAAGTCAACCAAACCTGCACTAAAACTGAACCCTGCGGTTGCATGGAGCATTGCAGCCACTGCCACAAAGATACCGGTCAGCAGTGCATGGACAACATAAAGTGCCGGAGCCAGGAACATGAAGGAGAATTCCAATGGCTCTGTAACACCGGTAAAGAAGGAAGCAAAGGCTGCCGCAATCAGTAAACCTGCTGCAATCTTTTTCTTATTATCTTTTGCCGTATGGTACATAGCCAGTGCTCCTGCCGGAAGACCGAACATCATAACCGGGAAGAATCCTGCCTGATACATACCTGTAATACCTTTTGTTCCGGTTCCAGCCCAGAAGTTACCGATATCATTGATTCCTGCAACGTCAAACCAGAATACAGAGTTTAATGCGTGATGTAATCCTGTCGGGATAAGCAGTCTGTTAAAGAATGCATAGATTCCTGCTCCCACAGGTCCCAATCCCACGATACTTTCCCCAAATTTGACTAATACATTATACAGTGGAGGCCATGCAAAATACAATATACCAGATACCACTAACATAAGGGCTGAAGTTATGATCGGCACACAGCGTTTTCCGCTGAAGAAAGATAATGCGGTCGGCAGCTGTACTTCTCCGAATTTGTTAAAGCATCCCGCTGCGATCAGACCGGACAGAATACCTACAAATGCATTTTGAATCTTTGAGAATGCAGGTGCTACTTCTTCTACCGGGATATTCAGCAGAAGGGCGATGTTGTCACTTTTCAGAATGGTTGTGACAACTAAGTACGCTACGAGGCCGGAAAGTGCTGCAGCCCCGTCCTTTTTCTTTGTCATTCCAAGTGCGACACCTACTGCAAAGAGGATCGGCAGGTTATCGATGATGGCCCCTCCGGCCTTCACAAGGAAAACTGCCACTGCGATTGGTGCTTTGTCTGCGTTAGCCGCCATAACATTGGAATCGATCAGGTATCCGATACCCATCAGGATTGCCGCTGCCGGAAGAACCGCAACCGGAAGCATCAGCGCTTTGCCTAGTTTCTGAAAATATTTCATCATAATATAATCTTCCTTTCTATACTAAAATCCATCTCTTTACTTTTCTCTTAACCGGATGATCACTTCCCCGGCTTCTGTCTCTTTCCCGTGGAAACATTCAATCTCCGTGTAATTCCCTTTTTCACAGATTACCACCGGAACTGTCACATCATATCCTGCCTCCTTAATGGCATCCATATCGAAGGTCAGCAGCAGATCCCCGGCTTTCACCGGATCTCCGGTATTCTTGTGTGACGTAAAATACTTTCCCTTTAATTGGACAGTATCAATCCCCACATGGACGATCATCTCCACGCCGTCCGGACCGGAAATACTCACCGCGTGTTTGGTTTCAAACATCACTCCCACTTTTCCGTCCACCGGGGATACGACTCTTCCCTCTTTCGGCACAATGGCTACCCCCGGTCCCAGAATTTCTCCTGCAAACGTGGGATCTTTTACTTCATTCATCGGGATCACGGTCCCTTTCATCGGTGACAGTACATCTGCCGACCTCACTTCCTGCTTAAACGCTTTCTTAAAAGACTCAAACATATTTCCCTCCTATTTACTGATGTTCTTTGTCTGATTGCTGCTTTTTATGCGTTCAATATGCATTGTCAAGTATACAATCTCACCTTCCGACATCTCTCTGCGGTATTCCTTTTTAATATACTCTGCAATCTCTCTGCTGCACTGATATTCGTCCGGATACATCGCCGAGATCATCTTCCTGAGCTCTGGTTCAATCTCGTCCATCCCTCCTCCTGACATAACTTTTCTTGACAAAAATTTGAGGTGTGTGATAAATCTTTCATAGTTCAGAGAAGTTTCCGTAAGTTCCATCTGAAAATAATCTTTCACTTTATCTATAACATTTTTGATAAAGGTGGTAATCTGAACCGTATCCCGGACCTTCGTGTCATACTCCGCGCTGACCACATGGAGTGCAATGGATACTGCCTCATCCTTGGGAAGTCTTACTCCCAGGTCTTTTTCCACAATTCCCAGGGCATACTCTCCGATCTTATACTCCAGGTCATAGAACGTTTTCACTTCCCTGCTCAATGGATTCGGATACATCATATCCTGCTCCATTCTCTGAAGCGCAAAGTTGATATGGTCTGTCAGCGTAATGTAGATGTTTTCATTGAGTTTCGTGTCGAGAATTCCTTTCGCATACATGATGATGTTGCTGCACGTATTTAAAAGCTCCATCGGAAGATCTGTGATCAGCTCCTTAAACCTCTGACTGACTCCGGCATCTTCCAGATGAAAAATTTTCTGGATCTTGCTCTCGTCAACGACCTTTCCTTCTTTTCCCTTAAATCCCAGTCCGGTTCCCATCAAAATGACTTCATTACCGGCTTCATCTGTGGAACTGACTACGTTGTTGTTGATTACCTTCGTTATCTTCATAATGCCTCTCCTCATAAACATGAACAAAAGAAAAAAAACCCAATTCTACAAGAGCGGTACAAGTTTCCCTCAAAAAACTTTCCCTTCTCGTAAAATCCGGTTTTGCCTGCCGAACAGTGACAATCCTCGAATAATAAATATCACCAGTTATTCTTCTTTATGCATTCATTATATCCGCAGGCTTGACAGATGTCAACCCCCTAAATTTTGATTTATATACAAATAATACAACAAGAAATTGAAAAGCGCCGGCGTACTACTGGCGCTTCTCTCTCATAACCTTGTCTTTTACGTGATCCTGATTATATACCTGCATCTGTATCAGAGTCTTATATGCATCAGCCCTCGTCACCGCATATTCCAGCATATTCCCCTGCTCATCGTACGTCACTGTGGAAGAAATCGAGATCGGGTCCCCTGGTTTCAGATCCAAATGCATGGCATCATACTCGGATGCTTTAGAAATTTCTATGGTTTTGTCCGCTTTAAACGGCACATGACCGTACTGACAAAGTGTGTTGTGCAGAGAACGGTCTGAAAAATCATACTCCGTAAGCTCAAGGCAAAGCTCATAGGGAATATATGCATTGGCCAGAGAATACAATTTGCCGTTGATATACCTCAGACGCTCCAGATGAAACACCTTGGCATTTTTGGGAAGTCTCAGCATCACAGCAACCTCTTTATCTGCAATCTCAATCTTCTGCAGCAGAACCTTACTGCTCGTATAGTCTCCCCTCAGACTAACCTGATTGTAGAAAGCAATATCTGAGAACCTCATATCATTATTCGCATCCACAAACTCCTTATTGCCGATAAAAAACGCTCCTTTTCCTGTCAGCCTTATGATACATCCTTCATCCTCAAGGATTTCAAGTGCCTTTCTGACTGTAGGCCGGCTGACAGAATAAATATCGCACAGTTCACGCTCCCCCGGCAAAGGAGAATAGTATGGCTTGTCCTTATAGTCTGCCAAAATGGAATCTCTCAGCTGCATATACAGCAGCTGCTTTTTTTTCACTTCACTCATACGCCCTCCTTTGTATAAGAGACCTCAGTTCTTAACGAATATTACCCCAGATACCTATAGTATACACCATAAATCCTGTTGGATAAAAGCGGTTTTTTAAATATACATTTGTTTAGAAAAACAGAGAGCAAGCCATTATTTAACCGGCTCCCTCTCTGCTTCATCCGCATCCTGACAGCGGCAACCAACAAGGTCACCCGTCTTTAGAATTTTAATACTACTCTGAACTTATCACCCTTAATGGCAGATTCAAATGCTTTCTGATAATCACTCAAATCATATACTTCACTGACAAACGGTTTTACATCCACAACTCCCTCTGAGAGCAGTCTCGTCGCTTTTGTAAAATCTACGGTGTTGGAGTTTGCAGTACCCATCAGCTTTGCACCGCTCTTGTGAAGCCAATCCGGGCTGATAGAGATCGGAGTATCCGGATAGAATGAACTGTAAAGTACCAGACGTCCGTTGTTAGCGACAGCTTTCACTGCGTCCTCAGCAACTTTAGAGATCGGTGTCGTATCAAACACAACCTGTGCCATGTTTCCGCCTGTGATTTCCTTTACGCGTTCTTCCAGTTTTTCCTTCGCCGGATTTACCGCATAGTTTGCGCCCAGCTCTAAGCCCAGCTTTGTTCTTTCTTCATTCGTGTCGGAGACAATGACAGAGGCTCCCCGTTTTGTTGCAAGGATCGTGTGCAGCAGTCCCATGATTCCGCATCCGATCACAACAACGGTGTCGCCAAATTGAATATCAGCAGTTTCTACACTGTGCAGCACACAGGATAATGGTTCTGTGATCGTTGCTTCTTCCGGTGTGATATCATGTAAATGAAACAGATTTGACGGATGTACTAAGAGATGAGAACTCAATCCGCCCATACCTTTCTCCGGAAGTCCCTCTAACTGTTTGCTGTGATCAAAATGTTCACAGTTCTGCTCATTTCCGCTCTTACACTGATAGCAGTTTTTGCATGGCAGCGTTACTCCGACTGCCACAAAATCACCGACACTCCACTGTCTCTGGTCCACATTTTTGCCCATCTTGACAATCTTCCCGACCATTTCATGTCCGCCGATAAACGGAAAATCTACTTTTTTTACTCCGGTATAAACCCTCTGCTCCCATGTGCAGATTGCACACGCATCTGTTTTTACCAGAACCATATCATCACTGACTTCAGGAATCGGATATTCCTGTATCTCAATTTGCTTTTCCCCTGTAAACACAAGGGTTCTTGCCATTTCTCCCATTGTTCTTCCTCCACGACGTTTCTGACAATTTAATATATTATGCACCTAAGAAGCCGACCGCACCTAATACAACTCCGATGACAACCAGAATCAACATAACAGTTGTGGCTTTCATCTTCTTGTTCTTCAGCAGATATAAGGTGAACAGCGTCACTGCCAGCGGTAAGATTCCCTGGAATAACTGATCAAATACTGTTTCCTGCACATTCATCTTCAATGCGCCCAGCTTGATGATCGCAGAACACTTAACAGTTACAAACTGTGCGGACAGAGCACCCAGTACGATAGCACCCATGGCCGATGCACCTGTGATCAGCATCTGAAGCTGGTTTCCGCCGAGAATCTTTTCAATACCTTCTTTACCTAAGCTGTATCCCTTCATCCAGCAGATATAAGCTACCGGGAACATGATACCGAACATTAACAATGTGTAGATAACCGGTCCCAGAAGATTTCCCTGAGATCCAAGGCTGATACCGAAAGCTAAGAGGATCGGTGTCAGTGTACCCTGCCATAATGTATCACCAATACCTGCAAAAGGTCCCATCAGACCGGTCTTTACACCGTTGATCGCCTCATCAGTGATCGGTGCGCCGTTTGCGCGCTCTTCTTCCATAGCCAGAACAATACCGGGAATAACACCTCCGATATGAGGCTCTGTGTTAAAGAACTGCATATGTCTTTGAATACATGCTTTATATTCATCCGGTCTGTCTCCATAAAGCTTTTTAATCACCGGCTTCATGGCAAATACGAGACCTGTTGCCTCCAAGCGCTCATAGTTGTAGTTTGCATGAGAGAAGAAGGTCCATCTCCAGAAGGCTTTTACGACTTCTTTTTTTGTTAAACTTCTTTTTGTTTCTTCAGCCATATTAAAAATCCTCCTCATCGTCTTCTATAGGTGCTGCTCCTCCGGAATCCCCGGCGGCTGCAGCCTGCGGTGTCTGGTTACTTAACATTGTGTAGAAATATCCGATAACTCCGGCTAATACTGCTACAGCGATTACCGGCAGTTTCAGATATACGACCAGAATAAATCCTACAAGGAAGAACAGGAGTGTACCAGGTCTTCCGATTGCACGAAGGTTCATGGCAATACCAAGAGCCGGAAGCAGTCCTCCGATTACGGTTAATACCGTCAGCGGGCGTCCTGTCAGTGAATCAATAATTCCTTTTACAGCCGTTGATCCAAAATAAGTTGCTGCGGTTGCCGGTACAACACAGAGCAGGAACATCAGGATTTGCGGCGGTACTACGTGCCAGAAACAAATTTTCTCAAGGTTTCCTTCTTCTGCTGCTTTATCAGCCATATGTACAAAGGTTACGTCCAAGGTCATATGTGCTACCCAGACCATCGTTCCGAGCAGTCCAAGCGGAAGAGCGATTGTTACTGCTGCTGCCGGGTTTACTCCTGCTGCCATTGCCCATGCGGTTCCAACTGTACCTGCAAGGCCCGGGTCCTAAGGAGCGGTTCCTCCTGCGGAGATAAATGCTACATACGGCAGGTTGATTGCTGCGCCGATGATACATCCTTGTACAGGGTCTCCTAAGATAAAACCTACTAAAGTTCCGGCTACCAGCGGTTTGTATACAACCGAGATACTTCCCAGCAGTGATAGCCATGGTGTACCGATATTACCCAGGTAATAAACGATACCAATCAAAAGCGCTTGAATTAATGTAATTTTCATACTTAACCTCCTTTATTCGTCGCTTTCATTGATAGTTTCTCATATGGTTCTGTTTCTCTTGTTGGTTATGTAGTCTGTCCCTCTAAAGCATCTTTGAAATGTCGGTTTCGCTGTCTTCGGCAATGATCCTCACACCTATTTTAGATCCTGCCTCCACTAATTCTTTCAGCATTTTCTTTTCTTCTTCTGAAGCGGAAATGTTGCGGAAGAACTTTGTGCGGTCACCGCTTACTCCCATGCCTCCGATATTGACGTGATCAAAAACAATTCCCTCACTCATCAGGCGATATAATGTTTTTGGATATTTTACAAGGATAATACATTTGTCTCCTGCAAAACCTTTCTTTAATCTTGCTGCTGCCTTTTCCACTGTGAATGTTGCCAGCTTTACATTTGCCGGCACGCATGTTTTCAGCACGCTCTTCATAAATGCGTCATTTGCAACTTCATCATCAATAATCATGATTTTGTTTGCACTGGTGTAATTCAGCCAGGAAGTCATAACCTGACCATGAATCAGTCTGTCATCAATCCTCACTAATACAATACCATCGATCTTCATAATGCCTGCTCCCTTCGTTAGAAAAATATGAACTCTTACTCATTTTTTGGCTGCCCCTCAATACAACCACTGGTTATATTCTATATTACCACTACTCACTAAAATGTCAACTTTTTTTATGATATTTCGCTCTTTTTGTGAAAAGTGACTTAAATTTATAAAAAATATATAAACATTATACAAACTTCATGACCATCGGTTATATTTATTGCATTCCTGTATTTTCTTTCTTATACTGAACAGTAAGAAACAACTTATTCTCATTTTATATAGAAGAAAGGAAGGTTTCATCCATGAGACAGCTTATATTAAATCCACCCTGTGTTTCTGCTTCTGTATCCTGTATGGATTTACTTCATTTAAAGGAACAGATTGTGGAAACCGAACAGTCCGGCATATCATTTTTCCACTATGATATGGTAGACGGAAAGTTTAACAAATGCTTCATTTTAGGGGATACATTATTAGAAATGATGCGTTCGGAGGTAACCCTGCCCATCGAGGCGCACCTGGCCGCATACAATCCCGATGCTTATATTGAGCGCTTTGCGAAACTGGGTGCAGATTATATAGCCGTGCACTACGAAGCTATGGAGCATCCGCTGAAAACCTTTGATCTGATAAGGAAATTTGGTGCCCAGCCTGTATTAGCCTTTAAATGTGATACTGCTCCTCCGGACGATTTCCTTGCTTTGGCAAAAGAAGTTCCCTGGATCTTAAAGCTTACTGTCAATCCGGGCTTTTCCGGTCAAACCATGCAGCAAAACAGTCTCGGACATATTAAAGAGATGAGACACAGACTGTCAGAAGCCGGGATGTCTGTCTCCATCCAGGCTGATGGAAATGTCAATCCCTCAACGGTAAATACCCTTTACCAGGCCGGGGCCGACATATTTACCGGTGGTACTTCCGGTCTGTTTAAATCCGGGCATACAGTCAAGGAGAATAAAGAGATCCTGCTGTCCGTTCTTCACTCTCAAACCAATCAGTATTACCATTGGTAATTTTGCATTTGACTTTATTATTACCATCGGTTATAATTTTGTTATAGCCAAGTAATGAATGATTCACGGAGGTATAAGATATGCTAGTAACAATGAAAGAAATTTTAGAAGATGCAAAAGAGAAAAAGTATGCTGTCGGCGCATTCAATGTTCCTAATCTGGAATCTATACAGGCAGTGATCTCTGCCGCTGAAGAACTCAATGTTCCTGTCATTATCCAGCATGCAGAGGTGCATGAAAACTTAATCACTATGCAGGAAATTGGGCCAATCATGCTGGACTATGCAAGACGCGCTTCTGTTCCTGTATGTGTTCATCTGGATCACGGTGCTTCCTTTGACTTATGCGTTCAGGCAATCCGCCTTGGATTTACATCTGTTATGTATGACGCTTCTGCAAAGAGTTATGAAGAAAACTTTGAAGAGACAAAAGAAATGGTCAAGATCGCACATGCCGCCGGCGTGTCCGTTGAAGCCGAATTAGGGCATATCTTTACTTCAGCCGTAGGAGGCGGAGAAGGACGCGGAGCTGTGGGAGCCGAAGACTTTGCGTCTTTGGAAGACTGCTATACAGATCCTGATACAGCAAAGGCATTCGTAGAGGGAACTGGTGTTGACGCACTTGCCATCTCTTTCGGTACCACTCACGGTGTTTACCTGACAGAGCCAAAACTTGACTTAAACCGTATCACAGAAATCAAAAATAAGATCGATATTCCATTCGTAATGCATGGAGGTTCCGGTGTTTCTGATGAAGACTTCAAGACTTCCATCCAGAACGGAATTACTAAGATCAACTACTATACATACAGCGCCATGGCTGGCGGAAACAAAGTTCGTGAATTCATCAACGCTGCCGGAGATGAGAAGGTATTCTTCCATGACATCATTGCTGCCGGCAAATCTGCCATGAAAGAGAACGTAAAGGCTGCTATGAAAGTTTTTGCAAGCAGTATCTTAGATTAAATTTGGTAACTCTAACTCATTTTTGTTGGTTGGGCATCCGCTTTTTGTGGGTGCCCTTTTTAATTAAACTGATCCATTTTGTTTTATGGATGGGCAAAGTAGGCAAGCCGCCTCATCTCCCCAACTCCTGATTCTTTGAAGGGCTTGACAACTTTGCGTGAAAGTCTTTCCTGAAGAATAAAAAATGCAGCTGGTTTTTCCGGCTGCATCCATAAAGCTAATTTAAATTTCGTCTTCTTCTGTATCCTCACTCTGCTGTTTTACCATGTCCGCATACATGTCATGCAGCAGAATCGGCGGCTGATTGCCAACCTCAACACACTCGTCACATAAAGAATCCAGATCCATTCCTTCTCTCATCATGACCGCCTGAACTACCATCGCCATATTCATACCTGCAATGGCTTTCATATGATCCTTTTTCGAGAAGCACCTCATAACGGTATTGGATGGTGTTCCTCCAAGGATGTCTACGAATACCAGCACACCGTCTCCATCATCCAGCTTGTCCATTGCAGCTGTAATCTTACCTTCAAATTCATCGACTCCGTCTCCGTGATATAAGCCGACAGTCTCGACCTTTTCCTGCTTTCCGGCAATCAGTTCCACTGCGCTTAACAGGCCCTCAGCAAATCCTCCATGAGTAGCAATTAAAATACCGACCATTTTTATCCTCCTTGATCTTACTTTTTTGATATTATTATTATACTATATTTCCAACCATATTACAACTGGTAATATAAATATATTACCAGTTGTAATAATATTTTTATTTAGAACTGATTTTTACTTTTGCCATATTATATATAAAACAACAAAATAAAAGGATTTCATATGCATCTAATATCTGTCATTTTATTTTCGATCTCAGCGAATATCGATGCTTTTTTTCTTGGCGCCGCCTATGGCACTAAGGGATGCCGGTATCATATTGTAGATAATATTACAATTTCTTTTCTCACTTCCATAGGAACCTTACTATCTATGTTCCTGGGGGAATGGCTGGTGAGCATCCTATCAATTTCCACAGCAAATACCTTTGGCTGCCTGATTATTATTTTTCTCGGTATCTGGATGATGATGGATTACTTTTTTAAAAAGAATGTACCGGATGATCTTTCTGAAAAAGAAAAAAAGGCCTTGGCTACTGGCCGCACCAAGCGGCACGCCATGCCGATTGCTTCTTTAATTGCTCTTTCAATGGCGCTGACCTTAAATAACCTTGGTCTTGGCTTTGGTGCCGGAATTACCGGATTAAATCCATATCTTACCTCAGCCTTCACATTTTTTTTCAGTTTATTCTTTCTCACAACAGGTATGGCCGCAGGAAAAAGATTTCTGTCTGATATTTTCGGAAACTATGCTGCTTTAATTTCCGGCCTTTTAATCTTGATTTTAGGTATTTATGAGTTATTTATTTAATAAGAATCGTTATGTTTGCCCATACTATTCTATGAGGTGATAAAGATGTCTTATGTTTCTCCTGAGCTTCGTCCAAAATTTGAAACGCTCAGTATCGAATTAAAGGATATGATCCTGGAACGCAACGTGGAGTTAAATACAATTCACGACCTCATCCGTGTTCTGGAGGAAATTGTTGCAGAGTCAGAGGGCTGATCCCCGGCTCTGCAATGCAGTTTCTAATGGATATTATTTCGCCTCTTTCCGACCATATCTGTAACTGTCATTTTTAAAACAGTCGTTACTTTTATCATATCTGTATTAAATTTAAAATCCTCTGCATGGTAATGTCTCATTAATATCTTCAGCGCTTCATATTTATCTTCTTTAGGTACAAATTCTATGATTCCATGTCCGGTAATACTTGCATACCCCATAGTACAGCTCATTCTCTCTTCATAGAGGATAAAGTTGTGGTCACAGTCCATTTCAAATGCCGCACGATTGTCTTTTGTAATCAAATCTAGTTTTTTCCCTTTCATGGCGGAATGAAAATAGAGTAAAACTTTATCTTCTTGTATATCTAGTCCAAAGTTCAGCGGAACAATATAGGGAAATTCTTCATCATTCAATGCAATCCTGCAAACATCACATTTTTTCATGATCTCAAGCATTTCATTAAAATCTGTAATTTCTCTGTCTTTTCTTCTCATATTTTAGATCCTTTCCAATTTCCTATTCACCGAACACTATCTCATCTTCAGCCCTTTTTGTTGTTTTGTCAATAGCATGAGTTTTTTATCTTTTCAAAGACACTCTGTTAATTTGAAAATCTTTCATCTTTTCTTCTGATTTGGAGATAATATAAATGCAGAAAAAGGAGGCCGATATGAAAAAAGCAAGAGGCGATAAAGAAATCAATACAATTCCAAAAGGGTCCTATGAGGCCGGTATCACAAATCATGCGCTTAAAAAAAGCAATGACACGGCATCAGCTGATCCCGGAACAGATGCACAGGGAAACGGATATCCTACGGATAAAAAAACTGACTGTGATAATAAGTAAAAGAAAAAGTCTAGGAAAGTTAATTTCCTAGACTTTTTAACAGGGGCAGAAGGACTTGAACCCTCGACCTGCGGTTTTGGAGACCGTTATTCTACCAACTGAACTATGCCCCTATATACAGCAAAAAGATAAAAAATACTTTTATTTTTTATCCCGCTTTTTCATTTTATGTACCTTCAAAACTACATACAGAACGTTCCATCAAACTTTCTTCCTTACCTTTCCTTGGTTAAAGCCTCGACCGATTAGTAACAGTCAGCTCCATACGTTGCCGCACTTCCACCTCTGCCCTATCTACCTCGTCGTCTTCAAGGGGTCTTACTAGATTACTCTATGGGAAATCTTATCTTTAGGGGGGCTTCACGCTTAGATGCCTTCAGCGTTTATCCCTTCCAGACTTGGCTACTCTGCTATGCATTTGGTAATACAACAGATCCACCAGTGGTCCGTCCATCCCGGTCCTCTCGTACTAAGGACAGCTCCTATCAAATTTCCTCCGCCTGCGCCGGATAGGGACCGAACTGTCTCACGACGTTCTGAACCCAGCTCGCGTACCGCTTTAATGGGCGAACAGCCCAACCCTTGGAACCTGCTACAGCTCCAGGATGCGATGAGCCGACATCGAGGTGCCAAACCACTCCGTCGATGTGAACTCTTGGGAGTGATAAGCCTGTTATCCCCAGGGTAGCTTTTATCCGTTGAGCGATGGCAATCCCACGTTATACCACCGGATCACTAAGTCCTACTTTCGTACCTGCTCCACCCGTCGGTGTCACAGTCAAGCCTTCTTCTGCCTTTGCACTCTGCGAATGGTTTCCGTCCATTCTGAGAAGACCTTTGAGCGCCTCCGATACCCTTTCGGAGGCGACCGCCCCAGTCAAACTCCCCACCTGACATTGTCCCCCAACCAGATCATGGCTGTTGGTTAGAAATCCAATACTGCAAGGGTGGTATCCCAACAGTGACTCCTTAAGGACTGGCGTCCTTAATTCTCAGTCTCCCACCTATCCTGTACATGCAGTACCGAATCCCAGTATCAAGCTGGAGTAAAGCTCCATGGGGTCTTTCCGTCCTGGCGCAGGTAACCAGCATCTTCACTGGTATTTCAATTTCACCGGGTGTGTTGTTGAGACAGTGCCCAAATCATTACGCCTTTCGTGCGGGTCGGAACTTACCCGACAAGGAATTTCGCTACCTTAGGACCGTTATAGTTACGGCCGCCGTTTACTGGGGCTTAAGTTCAGACCTTCGCGCTAATGCGCTAAGCCCTCCCCTTAACCTTCCAGCACCGGGCAGGCGTCAGCCCATATACTTCACCTTGCGGTTTTGCATAGACCTGTGTTTTTGCTAAACAGTTGCTTGGGCCAATTCTCTGCGGCCATATCGCTATGGCACTCCTTCTCCCGAAGTTACGGAGTCATTTTGCCGAGTTCCTTAACAACACTTCTCCCGTCGGCCTTAGGATTCTCTCCTCATCCACCTGTGTCGGTTTACGGTACGGGCACATAAAAAACAATAGCGGCTTTTCTTGACAGCTGGGGGCCTGGGCTTCCCTACTTTTGTTCGGTCCGCGTAACGCCTTTGCCTTGCATGAGGGATTTGCCTCCCATACGGCTACTTCGCTTGCACCAGTGTTTCCATTCCTGGCTCCCATTTCCCTTCTGTGTCCCCACAGTTCTGTTTTTATGTGGTACTGGAATTTCAACCAGTTATCCATCGACTACGGCTCTCGCCCTCGCCTTAGGTCCCGACTTACCCAGAGCAGATCAGCTTTACTCTGGAAACCTTAGATATTCGGCCGGAAGGATTCTCACCTTCCTCTCGCTACTCATTCCGGCATTCTCTCTTCTAAGCAGTCCACCACTCCTTACGGTATGGCTTCATCCCGCTTACAATGCTCCTCTACCAATGTATTACTACATTCCACAGCTTCGGTGTCGTGTTTTAGCCCCGGACATTTTCGGCGCAGGATCTCTCGACTAGTGAGCTATTACGCACTCTTTCAATGTATGGCTGCTTCTAAGCCAACGTCCTAGTTGTCTTTGAAATCCCACATCCTTTTCCACTTAACACGTACTTTGGGACCTTAGCTGGTGGTCTGGGCTGTTTCCCTTTCGACTGTCCAACTTATCTCGTACAGTCTGACTCCCATCAATCATCTGGCTGGCATTCGGAGTTTGATATGTTTTGGTAAGCTTTGACGCCCCCTAGACAATTCAGTGCTCTACCTCCAGCAGACTTTGATGAGGCTAGCCCTAAAGCTATTTCGAGGAGAACCAGCTATCTCCGGGTTCGATTGGAATTTCTCCGCTATCCACACCTCATCCCCACCCTTTTCAACGGATGTGGGTTCGGTCCTCCACTTCCTCTTACGGAAGCTTCAACCTGGACATGGATAGGTCACCCGGTTTCGGGTCTGCCCTCACTGACTATTTTCGCGCTCTTAACGCTTGCTTTCACTTCGGCTCCGGACCTTAAGTCCTTAACCTTGCCAGTACGGGCAACTCGCCGGACCGTTCTACAAAAAGTACGCAGTTCCCCATCTAAAGGGGTTCCACAGCTTGTAAACATAGGGTTTCAGGTTCTCTTTCACTCCCCTCCCGGGGTCCTTTTCACCTTTCCTTCACAGTACTATGCGCTATCGGTCACTAAGGAGTATTTAGCCTTACGGGGTGGTCCCCGCTCATTCCCACAAGGTTTCTCGTGTCTCGTGGTACTCTGGATCCTGCTAGGGTACTTCAGACTTCGGATACGGGGCT